>NC_020891.1:2400000-3063596 GCF_000355695.1 Clavibacter nebraskensis NCPPB 2581
CCCGGGCGTGGGCCTGCCGACCGCCCCCGACCCGGGCCGCGGAATCGTGTCCGCGTCCGCCGAGGCGCGCGCCGACGCCGATCCCGTCCCGGTCCCGGAGGCGCACGCGACGACCCGCACGACCGCCGACGGGACGCGCGACGCATGAGCACCGGGATCCCCGGCCGCCTCGCGCGCTTCCGCTCCGGTCGCCTCTACGGGCCGTTCGTCTACCTCGCGGTGGGCGGAGCGGCCTTCGTCGTCGACCTCGGCCTGCTCATCGTCGGCCGCGACCTCCTCGGCTGGCCGCTGGCCGCCGCGAGCGCGACCTCGTTCTGGGCGGGCCTCGTCGTCAGCTACGTGATGCAGCGCTTCCTGACGTTCCGCGACCAGCGCTCGGACTGGCACAGCCTCTGGAAGTACGGGGTGCTCGTGGCGGTGAACTCGCTCGCGACCGTGCTGGTCATCGAGCTGTTCGACCGCATCGGCCTCGGCTACATCGTCGGCAAGTTCGTGTCGACGGCGCTCACGACCCTCTGGAACTACGCGGCCTACAGGTTCTGGGTGTTCGCGGACCGCTCGGGGGACGCGGCGGGGGTCGGCGCGTCGGGCGACGCCGGCGATGCGGACGACCCGCGCCCCTCGGATCCCGCCGCCGGCTGATCCCGCTCGGCGGGCGACGCGGGCGTCGCGTCCGCGCGGCCGGCCCGCGCCTCCTGCTCGAGGTCGCGCAGGCGCAGGTCCGTCATGGCGCTCTCCTCCGCGAGGCGGCGCACCTTGTCCTCCAGGTCCGTCAGCTCGGCGCTGAACTGCACGCAGACCAGGAAGATCACGACGATGCTCGCGAAGAACGCGAGGTTGAGCGGCTCCTGCACGCCGAGGAACCGGGCGGCGCCCGAGAGCAGCGGCGGGAAGACGCTGATGACGAGCGCGACGATGCCCGCGACCAGCCACCACACGGCATGGCGCTCCCGGAGGCGGCGCCGACGGAGGCGCTCGATCACGACGCCCACGGCGAGGAGCGCCGCGACGAGGGTGAAGACGTAGCTGGTGGGGTTCACGCGGTGACCGCCTTGACGGGTCGGCTGATGGGACGGATGAGGGCGATCACGAGCGCCATGCCCGCGCGCGCCAGGTAGATGGCGGCCTTCGCCGGGTTGTGCGAGGCGACGCCGCCGGCGCGGGGCCGCATGGAGACGGGGACCTGCTCGATGGTGAGGCCGTGACGGGCCGCGATGACCAGCGACTCGACGGTGTCGCCGAGGTACTCGGCCGGGTAGTTCTCCGCGAACAGCGCCACGGCGCGGGGGCCGGATCCGCGGTAGCCGGAGGTCGTGTCGGTGAGCGGCGTGCGCGCGATGCGGCTGAGGGTGAAGCTCAGGAACCTCATCGCCCACTTGCGCGGACCGGAGACCTCGTAGTCGCCCTCCCCGGCGAAACGCGCGCCGATGACGACGTCCTTGCGCTCGAGCGCGGCGAGCAGCTGCGGCACGCTCTCCGGGTTGTGCTGGCCGTCCGAGTCGATCTGGATGACGTTGTCGAAGCCGTGGCGCTGCGCGTAGCGGAACCCGGCGCGCATCGCGCCGCCGACGCCGAGGTTGAACGGCAGCTCGAGGACGCGGGCCCCCGCGGCCTGGGCGACCTCGACCGTGCGGTCCTTGGATCCGTCGCTCACCACCAGGCAGGCGATGCCGGGGAGCGTGTCGAGGACCTCCCGCACCACCTGGCCCACCGCCTCCTCCTCGTTGTACGCGGGCATGACGATGAGGGTCGTGCTCAGGCTGGCGGGCATGCTGAGAGGGTAGCAAGCCGCCGCCGAGCGCCGGCGCGGGATCGCCGGGTCAGCCGAGGGACGCCACCCACTCGCTCGTGCCGTCGTCGAAGGCCTGCTGCTTCCAGATGGGGACGCGCTGCTTGACCTCGTCCACCAGCAGGCCGCACGCGGCGAAGGCGTCGGCGCGGTGCGCGGAGGAGACGGCGCAGGTGAGCGCGACGTCGCCGATGCCGAGCCGGCCGATGCGGTGCTCGACCGCGATCCGCACGCCGGGGTGGCGCGCCGACACGTCGAGCGCGACCTGGCGGATCGCCTGGCGGGCGGCCGGATGCGCGGAGTAGTCGAGCCAGAGGACGCCGCGGCCGTCGTCGTGGTCGCGCACGACGCCCTCGAAGGTCACGACGGCGCCCGCGTCGTCGGCGCGCACGGCGTCGGCGCAGTCCTCGACGCGGATCGCGCCGCCCGCGATGCGCGCGAAGAGCACGCGGTCGGCGGTCACGACGCGCTCCCGGCGGCGGGTGCCGCGTCGGCGTCCGGGTCGGTCGCGGGGTGCACGGCTCCGCGGGCCTGCTCGAGCACGTGGTCGAGGATCCCGTCGAGGAGGCCGAGGCCGTCGCGCACGCCGCCCGGCGAGCCCGGGAGGTTCATGACGAAGGCGCCGCCCGCGAGCCCGGCGTGCCCGCGCGTGAGCACCGCGGTGGGCGTGTGCGCGACGCCGATGCGGCGGGCCTCCTCGATGATCCCGGGGATCTCGAGGTCGAGCAGCGGCGCCGTCGCCTCCGGCGTGCGGTCGGTGGGGGTGATGCCCGTGCCGCCCGTGGTGAGGATCACGCGCGCGCCGCCCGCGACGGCCTCGGCGAGCGCGGCCGCGACCCCGGACCCGTCGGCGCGCACGACCGGCGCGCCCACCACGAACCCGCGCTCGGCGAGCCACGCGGCGATGACGGGACCCGTGCGATCCTCGTACTCCCCCGCCGCGGCGCGCGTGGAGGCGACGATCACGACCGCCCGGCCGCGCGGATCCGCCGCGGTCATGCCCGCTCCCAGTCGCCGGACTTGCCGCCCTGCTTCTCGCGCACGAGCACGTCGGTGATCACGGCCCGCGCGTCCACCGCCTTGACCATGTCGTAGAGCGTGAGCGCGGCGACCGAGGCCGCGGTGAGCGCCTCCATCTCGACGCCCGTGACGCCCGTGGTGCTCACGTCCGCGACCACGGTGAGCCGGTCGTCGGCCCCCGTGATGTCGATCTCGATGCGGCCGAGCGGCAGCGGGTGGCACAGCGGGATGAGATCCGACGTCCGCTTCGCCGCCATGATCCCCGCGATGCGGGCCGTGCCGACCGCCTCGCCCTTGGGGAGGTCGCCCGCGATGACGGACGCGACCACGTCGGGCCGGGTCACGAGCACGGCCTGCGCGACGGCGCGGCGCTTCGTGACGGCCTTGTCGGTGACGTCGACCATGTGCGCGGATCCGTCCTGCCGCAGGTGGGTGAGGGACGGCGCGGCGGCGCTCGTGGCGGGATCAGTCATCGATGCTCCAGACGGTGACGAGCTCGCCGGCCTCGAGCCGGTCGAGACCTGCGGGGATGTGGACGAGGTGGGTGGCGGTCGCGTACGCGTGCAGGAGGTGGGATCCGGGTCCGCCGACCGCGACGACCCGGCCGTCGGCGTCGAGGCGCCCGCGCCGCACCTGGTGCTTGCCGGCGGGCGAGTCGAGCGGGGCGGCGAGCGGCGCCTCGCGCGACGGGCGGCCGGGACGCGCGTGCCCGGCGAGGGCACGCAGCACGGGACGCAGGAACAGCTCGAAGGAGACCAGCGCGCTCACGGGGTTGCCGGGGAAGGCGACCACGGGGATCCGCGCACCGCCGACCTCCGCCGTCCCGAGCCCCTGCGGCCCGCCTGGCTGCACCGCGACCGAGACGAACTCCACGCCGCCGCCCTCCAGGACGTCGCGCACGACCTCGTAGGCGCCGGCGCTGACGCCGCCCGTCGTGAGGAGGAGGTCGATCCCGGCGGCCGCGTCGCGCAGGGCGTCGCGCACCCGGTCGGCATCGTCGGAGGCGACCCGCATCGTCCGGACGTCGGCTCCGGCGGCCGTGAGGGCCGCGGCGAGCGCGTCCGAGTTGGCGTCGTGGATCTGCCCGGGCGCCAGCTCCTCGCCGGGCCCCCGCAGCTCGAGTCCGGTGGAGAGGAGGAGGGCGACCGGTCGGCGGCGCACGGCGACGGTCGCGACGCCGGCCGAGGCGAGGACGCCCCAGTGGGCCGGCAGGAGGCGCGTGCCCGCGGCGACGAGCACGGCGCCCGCGGCGAGGTCGCTGCCCTGCACCCGGACGAAGGCGCCCGGATCCACGGGGACGGCGAAGGAGACGGTCACGTCGGTCGTGGTCTCGTCGACGAAGCGGTCGGGGATCGCGGCCTCGATGGGCACGATCGCGTCGGCGCCGGGCGGGACGGGCGCGCCGGTCATGCAGGGGGCGGCGGTGCCGGGCGCGAGGGGTGCCGGGGCGACGCCGGCGGGGATCCGGGGAGCGATGCGGAGGGCGGCGGGGCGCGCGTCGGTGGCGCCGGCGAGGTCGGCTGCGCGCACCGCGTAGCCGTCCATCTGCGAGTTGCGGAAGGGCGGCAGGTCGAGGGGGCTCACGACGTCGCGGGCGAGGACGCGGTCGGCGTACCGGTGCGGATCCGCCGCCAGCGCCTCGGCGGAGACGGGCAGCTCCTCCGCGGGCAGGTCGGCGAGCGGGGCGAGGAGCGCAGACACGGCCGCGCGGTGCTCGTCGACCGTGCGTCGTCGGCGGCCAGCGGGGCGGTCGGGGGTCATCGCCCCATCATCCCCGACTCGGCCGTGTCGTCTCCGGTCGCCGCCGGATCCCGACGCTCGGTCGTCCACCGCCCCGGACGCTGGGCGTCGCCGGGGTCATCGTGTACACGGACGGTCCCGACCTCGGCCTCCTGCTGCTCGTCGCGGCGCTCGCGCTCCTCACGGCGGGCGCGGGCCTGGCCGTCTCGGCCGTGCGATCCGCCGCGGCCCGCGCGCGCTGATCCCACCGCTGCTCCTCCCCAGGCCTCGTCGACGGAGACGTGTCCGCCTCCCCGAAGCCGCCCCTGCCGCGCGGCGCCCGGCCGTCCTAGGGTCGGGTCATGACCATCGCCGCCCGCGGGCAGACCCTCATCGACCTCCACACCGCACCCGAGCTCCTGAGGGTGGTGAACGTGTGGGATGCCATCACCGCCGCCGCCATCGGGTCGCTCCCCGAGACGAAGGCGCTCGCCACCGCGAGCCATTCCATCGCCGCCACCTTCGGCTACGAGGACGGCGAGAAGATCCCGCTCGACCTCCACCTCGACATGATCGGCCGCATCGTCGCCGCCGTCGAGCAGCCCGTCTCCGCCGACCTCGAGTCGGGCTACGGGAACGCGGGCGAGACCGTGCGCCGCGCCATCGGCATGGGCGTCGTCGGCGCGAACCTGGAGGACGGCATGCGCCCCCTCGACGACTCGATCCGCGCGGTCGAGGCCGCCGTCGCCGCCGCGCATGCCGAGGGCGTGCCGTTCGCGCTGAACGCCCGCACCGACGCGTACGTGCTGGGCGGCGACCGGGACCGGTCCGACATCCTGGCCGACGCCGTCGAGCGCACGCGCGCCTACATGGCCGCCGGGGCCACGAGCGTCTTCGTGCCGGGCCCGCTCACGGAGGACGAGGTGCGCACCCTCGTCGACGCCGTCGGCCCGCAGCGCCTCACCGTCATCGGCGTCCCCGGATCGCTCTCCCCCGCGCGCTTCGAGGAGCTCGGCGTCGGGCGCATCTCCTACGGCCCGTGGACCCAGCGCGTCGCGCTCACCGCGCTGCAGGACACGGCGAAGGACCTCTACGCGGGCGGCACGCTGCCCGAGGGGACGCGGCCGCTCAACTGACCCCGTCCCGTCGACGCCGACCGGGGCGCGGTGGGCACGGTCGAGCCCGCGTCCACCGCGCCCTGGTTGACTGGGCACCCACCGAAAGGAGCACGAAGTGACCGACACCCCCGCCGCGGCGACCGCCGCATCCGCCCCGCGCGCCGACATCGGCGTCATCGGCGGATCCGGCCTGTACTCCCTGCTCGACCCCGCGACGAGCACGTCGCACCGCATCGAGACGCCGTTCGGCCCGACCTCGAGCGAGGTGACGGTCGGCGAGCTGGCCGGGCGCCGCGTCGCGTTCCTCACCCGGCACGGCGCCGACCACTCCGTGGCGCCGCACCTCATCGGCTACCGCGCCAACATCTGGGCGCTCGCGTCGCTCGGCGTCTCCGCCATCGTGTCGTCGTCGGCCGTGGGCGGCGTCTCGCCGGACTACCCGCCGGGATCGCTCGTCCTCACCGACCAGCTGCTCGACCGCACGTGGGGCCGACCCGACACGTTCTTCGACGCCGGCGTCGTCCAGCACCTCTCGGCGGCGGATCCCTTCGACCCCGACCTGCACGCGCTCGCGGCCGCCGCGCTGGTCGAGCTCGAGGGCGGCGACCGCGCCGATCCCGCCGGCCCGCTGCGCACCTCGGGCACCGTCGTCGTGATCCAGGGCCCGCGCTTCTCCACCCGCGCCGAGTCGCTCTGGTTCCGCCAGGCGGGCGCGCACATCGTGAACATGACGCAGTACCCGGAGGTGGTGCTCGCGTCGGAGCTCAACATCGGCACGGTGAACCTGTCGTTCGTCACCGACGCCGACGCCGGCCTCGCGCCGCTGCCCGGCGAGCAGGGCGACGCCGTCACCGCCGACCTGGTGTTCACGCGCCTGAAGGAGGCGCAGCCGCGCATCGTGCGGGCGATCGAGGCGGTCGTCCGGTCGATCCCCGACGACTACCGCGGGCGTCCGCTCATCGACCCGGACGCCGTGGCGTCCGTGCTCGCGCGGCCCGTCACCGGCACGACCGGCGCGCGCTCGTGAGCGACGGGATCCTCCTCGTCACGGGAGGCGCCGGGTTCATCGGCGGCGCCATCGTGCAGGCGGCGCTGGAGGAGGGCCGCCGCGTGCGCGTGCTCGACTCGCTGCGGGCCGACGTGCACGGCGGCGAGCCGGAGCTCGACCCGCGCGTGGAGCTCGTGCGCGGCGACGTCACGGATCCCGACGCCGTCGCCGGCGCGCTCGACGGCGTGGACGTCGTCTGCCACCAGGCCGCGAAGGTCGGTCTGGGCGTCGACTTCCTCGACGCGCCCGACTACGTGATGACCAACGACGGCGGCACCGCGATCCTGCTCGCCGCGATGACCCGCGCCGGCATCGACCGCCTCGTGCTCGCGAGCTCGATGGTCGTCTACGGCGAGGGCGCCTATCAGGGCGCCGACGGCCCGGTTCGCCCGCCGGCGCGCCGCGTCGCCGACCTCGACGCGGGGATGTTCGACCCGGTGGATCCCGCGACGGGCGAGCCGCTCGTCCCCACCCTCATCGGCGAGGACGTGCCGCTGGATCCGCGCAACGTCTACGCGACCACCAAGCTCGCGCAGGAGAACCTCGCGAGCTCCTGGACCCGCGCCACCGGCGGCCGGGCCGCCGCGCTGCGCTACCACAACGTCTACGGGCCGGGCATGCCGCAGAACACGCCGTACGCGGGCGTCGCGTCGCTGTTCCGCTCGGCCCTCGCGCGCGGCGAGGCGCCGCGCGTCTTCGAGGACGGTCGGCAGCGCCGCGACTTCGTGCACGTGCGCGACGTCGCCGGCGCGAACCTCGCCGCGCTCGCCTGGACCGGGACCCACGAGGCCGGGTCCTTCCGCGCCTTCAACGTCGGCAGCGGCACGGTGCACACCATCGGCGAGATGGCGGAGGCGCTCGCGCGCGAGGCCGGCGGATCCGCGCCCGTCACCACGGGCGAGTACCGGCTCGGCGATGTCCGTCACATCACGGCGTCGTCCGAGCGGCTGCGCACCGAGCTCGGCTGGGAGCCGCGGATGACCTTCGAGGAGGGCATGCGCGAGTTCGCGACGGCGCCGCTGCGGAGCGCGGCGGTGGCCTGACCCGCGGGCGGCCCGGCGGGCGATGCGGGCATCCCGCGCGCGGTACCCGGGTGCTGGTCGCGCTCCGACCCCGGCACCTGCGATGGATGAGATCCGCACGGCCCGCTCGCCACACTGGGAGCATGACCTCCGCATCGCCCCGCAACGTGAGCCGCCGCTCCGGCATCGCGCTGGCCGTCGCCGCCGCGTCGCTCGCCCTCGCGGGCTGCTCGGGAATCGCCGACGATCTCGCCGACATCTACGCGATCACCTACGAGGTGACCACAACCGGCCCGGCCGACAGCGGCCTCACCGACGTGTCGTACGCCGAGGCGTCGCACCGCGGGCGCCCGTCGATCGTCAAGGAGGTCGGCCAGGCGGCCCTCGCGCCCGGCGACGACTCGGCGACCTCGATCTGGTCGGTCGAGTCCGTCGTCACCGCCGAGGACTGGGCGTTCGTGCAGGCCACCCCGGTGGACGGGGAGGCGCTGACCTGCCGGATCCTCGTCGACGGCGTGAAGGAGATCGCGGCCTCGACCGCCGCGCCGGGCCAGCCGGTGACCTGCCAGGTCCCGACGGCGCCGTTCGGCTGACCGCGCCGACAGCGGGGACCGCGCCGACCGCCCTCGGGGCCGATGCGATCCGCACCGGTCAGTACTTCGCGGACTGCCCGCCGTCGATCGGCAGCACGGCCGCGTTCACGTACGCCGCGTCGTCCGACAGCAGGAACGCGACGACCGACGCGATCTCCTCCGCCTCGCCGTAGCGCTTCGTCGGGTTGCCCTGGATGAACTCCTCGGCGGCACCGCGCGGGTCGTCGGCGCTGATCTGCTTCATCGACTCCTCGACCATGGGGGTCCAGACGGCACCGGGCGCGATGGCGTTGACGCGGATGCCGAACTCGCCGTACTCGACGGCCTAGTTGCGCGTGAGGCCGACGACGCCGTGCTTCGCGGCCGCGTAGCCGGACTGGTTGCCGACGCCGCGGATCCCGCCGACGCTCGCCGTGTTGACGACCATGCCGGAGCCCTGCCCGCGCATGACGGCGAGCACCTTCTCGAGGCCGAGGAAGACGCCCCGGAGGTTGATCGCGACGACCCTGTCGAACTCGGCGGCCGTGAAGTCCTCGGAGAGGTTCTGGCGGCCCTCGATGCCCGCGTTGTTGAAGAAGCCGTCGATGCGGCCGAAGCGCTCGACGGTCTGGCCGACGTACACGTCGACGTCGGACTCCTGCGACACGTCGGCGAGCACGGTGAGGATCTCGGCGTCGGGCGAGGCGGCGCGGACAGCCTCGGCGGTCGCGGCGAGGCCGCCCTCGGAGATGTCGACGAGCGCGAGGCGCGCGCCCTCGGCGGCGAGGCGGACGGCGGCGGCGCGGCCGAGGCCGGATCCTCCGCCGGTGATGAGGACGACCTTGTCGGTGAAGCGGGTGGTCGTCATGGGGTCTCCTGACGAGTGGGGCGGTGGCCCGCGTCTCGTGGGCGGAGCCACCGATCCATGCGATTGCATTGACATTCCTACCGTAGGTCGGTTTTCTGGACGCGGGCTCCGCGCGGGATCCGCAGCTCGGGCGACCGCCACTCCCGTCGCCAGCGCACCCCGACGAAGACGACGCCGGCGAGCGCGAGGTGGACGAGCACCAGCGCGATCGGGCCGGGCTCCACGAACGCGACGTCCCAGCCCGACGACACCCAGCGCTGGCCGCCCAGCAGCATCCGGGTCACCGTCAGCTGCGTCCCGTGGAACGCCATCGCGATGAGGAGGGCGCCCTCCATCGGGATCCGCCGCGCGGCGACGAGCGCGAGGCCGAACAACCCGAGCTGGAGCACGTACACGATCGGGTCGTTCCCGTCGGGAATCGGCGTGAACGCGCCGGTGTCCGCCCCCGCGATCGTCAGCGCGATCCAGCGGCCGGACTCGATCACGACGCCGATCGCCGGGAAGAGGGCGGTGGTCACGAGCGTGGCGACGACGAGGCCGGTGCCGTCGCGGAGGTTCGTCCACATGTATCCGCGGCCGGCATCTGGGGCGCGGGATCAGGCCGTGGGCGCCCCCGCGGGCTCGGCCCCCGTCTCCGCCTCCGGCTCCGTGAAGTCGAACACCAGCACCCCGTGCGGGTCCGGCGCGAGCAGCGGCCCCACGAGCTCCGTGAAGGCGGCGTGCTGCGCGTCGATGCGCGACGGATCCGCGACCAGCGGCTCGCCGAGGTACAGGTTGCGGTCGCCCTCGGAGGAGAAGGTCAGCACGAAGCCGAGCTCGAAGCCGCGGCCGACGCCCTCGGGGCTCGACTGGCGGCCGGCGTGCAGCGAGCGGATGTACGGCCCCGAGCCGTCCGGGTGCGGCGAGTCGGCGAGCGCCCGGAACCGCCGCTCCACCTCGTCGCGGTCGGCGGGCGTCGCGTCGTCGCGGAGACGGAAGAGCACGACGTGGTGCACGAGCCCGGGGACGTGGTCGCGGGCCGTGAGCTGGGCGTCGGTGAGGGCGGGGCGGTCGTCGATGGTCATGTCCGGATCCTGGCCCGATCCGGCCCCGACGGCGCGGTCAGGACGTACGGCGCGGTCAGGACGTGACGAGGAGCGGGACCCCGAGCGCGAGGCCGGCGATGCCGATCGCGAGCTGCAGCCATGTGCGGCGGGCGGTCCGGCGGCCGGCGCGGCGCGCGACGACCACCACGGCCAGCGCGTCGAGGGAGACGAGGGCACCGGCGACGGTCATGATCCAGGCGATGACGGTGGTGGCCACCGGCCCAGGGTACGGGGCGTCCCGCCGTGACCCGGACGGGGCCTCGCCGTGACGGATCCGTCGCCGTAGCCTGGCGACACGCGACCACCGCCCCGGCCGCGACTGCCGGCCCTCGACGAGGAGGCCTCATGACCGACCCGCTCGACGACCCCGCTCCCGTCGCCGCGCTCGCCCGGCGCCTCCGCGACGATCCCGGGGCCGCGCGCCGCCTCGAGGAGCTGCGCCGCACCGCCTACGGCCGCGACGGATCCACCGCGCCGCTCGTCGAGGTCCCCGCCGACCTCCGCGCGCGCACCGGCTACGACGAGGCTGAGCTGCCAGCGCCGCTCGTGGCCCTGCTCGCGGAGGAGGCGCGGCTCGTCGACGAGGGCCAGGCGCTTCTCGCGGCCGAGCGGCACGCAGACGAGGCCGCGGATCCGTCGGACCACGACCGCACGACGGACGGCCTCCTCCCGGCGCCCTCCCGTCGCCGTGCGCTCCGGCCGGGTCCTCTCGCCGCGCTCGCTGCAGGCCTCCTCGTGCTCGCCGGCGTCGGCGTCGCCTCCGCCGCGGGCGTCCTCGACGTCGGCCGTCCCACCACGTCGCCCCCGTCCTCGGACGACGTCGGCTCCGCGGCGACCGCGCCCTCCACCCCGCGCGGGCAGGCGATGGGCACGCCCGATGGTCGACGCGGATCCGTCCTCCCCGACTTCACGGCCGATCCGCCCGTCCGGGTCCCGCAGACCGACGCGGAGCTCGTCGAGGGCCTGCGGGTCCGTGCCGATCGGGCCTGGGACATGGTGCTCGAGCAGCAGCCCGACGCGGTGCGGCCGGACGTGGGGACGGAGCGGGTGGTCGGCGAGGAGGACTACGTCGAGCAGCAGGTGGCCTGCCTGCGGGATGCGGGGATCACGGCGTCGGTGATCGGCCAGGACAGCTACAGCCTCACCGACGCGGATCCGGTCACCGTGTACACCTGCCAGGTGCGCTTCCCCCCGCGCGAAGCCGGCCCGCGCACCGACGCCGAGCTCGCCTACATCCACGACTACTACCTCTCCTACCTGATCCCCTGCTACGCCGCCGAGGGGAGGCCCTACGAGGGCGCCGTCCCCGCCGTCGACGACTTCATCGCCGACGTGCGCGCCGAGCGACCCTGGACCCCCTTCCCCGACGCCATGGACGAGCAGCTGGCCGCGGCGTGCCCGGTGCTCCCCGCGGCGTACCGGTGACGACTCCGGGCTCCCCCGCCGACGCCCTCCGTCGACGGCTGCGAGACGACCCGGACGCGGCCCGCAGCCTCGGCGCCCTCCGGCGCGCCGCCTACGGTCGCGAGGACGGCGACGCCCCGCACGTGGCGGTGCCCGACGGGATCCGACGGGACTCCGGGATCGAGGTCGACGCGCTCCCGGCACCGCTCGTCGCGCTACTGGTCGCAGAGCACCGCCTCGTCGGCGAGGGCCGGGAGCTGCTCTCCGCCGATGCGCGGGCGACCCCGCGCGCATCGGACGACGTCCCGACCGCGGCCGGGGACACCGTGCCTCCCGGAGCGCACCCGCTCGCCCCGCGCCGTCGCCGGATCCTCCGCCCCGGCCCGCTCGCCGCCGTGCTCGCGGGCGCGCTGCTCGTCGCCGGGCTCGGCACCGCATCCGCGTCCGGGCTCCTCACCGACGACGACAGCCGGCGCTCCCAGGAGCCGACCTCGATGCCGGGCCCGCCGAGCACGCCGGATCCCCGCGTCGGCACGCCGGTGCCCGCGTTCACGGCGGAGCCGCCGGGCGCGATGCACGCGGACCTCACCGACGTCGAGACCGTCGCGGCGCTCCGGGAGGACGCGGACGGCGAGTGGCAGCGGGTCGTCCAGGAGCGGCCGGACGCGGTGCGCCCCGACGTGCCGGTGGAGCGGGTCCTCGCGGGCGAGGAGTGGGTGCGGCAGCAGGCGGTGTGCCTCGGCGAGTCCGGCGTGCGCGTGCAGGTGATCGGGACGGGCGACGACGTGCGGCTCGGCACCGAATCCGCGGATCCGGTCGTGCGCTACGTCTGCCAGGTCCGCTTCCCGGTCGCGCCGCAGGGCCCCCTCACGGATGCCGCGCTCGGCTGGCTGCACGACCACTACGTCGAGTTCCTCCTCCCCTGCTCCGCGTCGGCGGGCGAGCCGTACGAGGGCGAGTTCCCCGACCGCGATGCGTTCATCGCCGGCATCCGCGCAGGCGGTGCAGTGCTGCCGATGGCGCCCGAGACCGTCGCGTCGCGGGAGTCCCGCTGCCCCAGCGCCCCCGCCGGCCTTCGCTGACCCGCTGCCGCGCCTGCTGAGGACGCTTCTCAGCGCGGTTAGGGTGGAGGCCGTGCGCGCCCCTCTCGGACCCCGGCCCCCGGCCACCGGTCCGCGATGACGGACCAGCCAAGCCCCTTCGGCCCGGACGACGACGGCGCATCGCCCTTCGACCGGCCCGCGCGACCGCCGCGTCCTCGCCGGGAGCGGACCCGCGTCCGGCGCGCGGAGCACGACGCGGCCGGATCCGCGCCCGCGACCGCCCCCGGCACGACGACCACGACCCTCGCCGCATCGCCGCCGCCGGCCGCACCCGCCCACGACCACCCGCACGACCACGGCACCCCGCGCCCCTCCCCCGCCGGGATCCGCACCGGCCTCGCGACGGGCCTCGCCCTCGTCCTCCTGCTCCTCGCCCTCCGCGCCGTCTCCCCGGCGCTCGGCGACAGCGTCCTGCCCGACCGGCTCCAGGACCTCGTCACCCTGAGCGTCAGCGTGATCGTCGAGTCGCTGCCGTTCGTGATCCTCGGCATCGTCCTGTCGATCGTCGTCCAGGTGTGGGTGCCGCCCGGCGTCATCGAGCGACGCCTCCCGCGGAACCCGTTCGCGCGCCGCGCCTGCATCTCGTTCCTCGGCATGGCGCTGCCCGTGTGCGAGTGCGGCAACGTGCCGCTCGCGCGCGGCCTCGTGGTGCGCGGCTTCACGGTGCCGGAGTCGATCACGTTCCTCTTGGCGGCGCCGATCCTCAACCCGATCACCATCATCACGACGCACGCCGCGTTCGGGTGGGACGGCTGGATCCTCGTGGCCCGCCTCGTCGGCGGCTTCCTCATCGCGAACGTCGTCGGCTGGCTGTTCAGCCTCCACCCCGAGCCCGACCGCCTCCTCACCGACGAGTTCCGCGCCGAGTGCGCCCTGCCCGACCCGCATGCCCACGGCGGCGCACGCGTCCGCAAGTCGGTCTCACTGTTCGGCCGCGAGGCGACCACGATCATGCCGGCGCTCGTCATCGGATCCCTGCTGGCCGGCCTCATCCAGGTCGCCGTGCCCCGCGAGGTGCTCGTCACGCTCGGCGGCAGCCCGATCCTCTCGGTGCTCGCGCTCATGCTCCTGGCGTTCGTCGTCTCCGTCTGCTCCAACGTCGACGCGTTCTTCGTGCTCTCGTTCGGATCCGTGTTCCTGCCCGGCGGCATCGTCGCCTTCCTCGTGTTCGGGCCCGTCATCGACGTGAAGATGCTCGCGCTCATGCGCACCACGTACTCGACCCGCACGCTCGTGATGATCACCTCGGTCGTCGCGCTGATCAGCCTCGCGCTGGGATGGGGTGTCAATGCCATCGCCTGACGACCGGATGCCGTCCCGCAGCCGCCGCGCCCGCCGCCGCCGCGCCGCGGGCGGCCGCGCCTCCTCAACGGTGGGCCTCGTGCTCCTCGCGGCCTGCATCGTCTCGACGCTGTGGCTCACGATCACGGGCCGGCTCGGCCTCTACATCCACCCGCGCTACTTCGTCTTCACCGGGATCATGGCGGTCATCGGCCTCGTCGCCACGGTCGCCGGCTTCGCGCTCCGCCCCGCCGAGGCCGCGGAGGAGCACGACCACGACCACGGATCCGCCGCCCTCGACGACACCGCCGCCGTGCCCGCCCGCGCCTCCGCCCGCGCCCGCGTCTCCCGCGTGGCCGTCGCCGCCGTCGTCACGATCACGGTCGTCGCCGTCCTCGTGCTCCCGCCGCGCACGCTCACCCAGAGCACCGTCACGCAGCGCGCCCTCAACTCGAGCACGGTCGCCTCCGACGCCGCGCCCGACCAGGAGCTCCTCGGCACCAGCGACTTCTCGACGCTGGGCGTGAAGGACTGGTCGCAGCTGCTCGCCCAGACCACCGATCCGACCTTCTTCACCTCCAAGTCCGTCGATATCACGGGCTTCGTGAGCGCCGACCCCGACGATCCCGACGACGTCTTCTACGTGACCCGCTTCGTCGTCACCTGCTGCGCGGTCGACGCCCAGCCCGTCGGCGTCCCCGTCTACCAGCCCGGCTGGAGGTCGACGCTCCAGACCGACGAGTGGGTGCGCGTCACCGGCCCCTTCGCGTCGAACCCGAGCGCGAAGAGCCGTCAGCCGCTCGCGGTCATGCCGCAGGGCGTCGAGCAGGTCGACCAGCCCGCCGACCCGTACGTCTACTGAGCCGCCCGTGACCGACGCCCCCGCCTCCCCGCGCGCCTTCCGCCGAGCGTTCACCGCGGTGATCCTCGTGCTCGTGCTCGCGTGCGGCGGCCTGCTCGCGGTCGCCGGCAGCCAGGGGCCGCGGCTGGTGCGCACCGACGTGGATCCGCTCGCCGTCGTGCAGCAGTCCCGGCAACGACTCGTGCTCGCCGCGAACCGGCCGATCCAGCCGGTCGACGCGTCGCGCATCCGGATGGAGCCGGGAGCCGACTTCACCGTCGACACGCAGGCCGACCGCATCATCATCGACTTCGCCCGGCCGCTGGCCTACGACGCCGACTACACGGTGTCCGTCGACGGCGTCCAGGGCGTCGGCGGCGGCCCCGCGTCGGACCTCCGCACGGCGTTCCGCACGGGCGACCCGGGCATGTACGTGCTCGTCCGCGGCGGCGAGCAGCAGGCCGACCGCATCGTGCGGCAGAGCGTCGCCGGCAGCGGCGAGGGCGCGAGCGACGTGGTCTTCCAGGCGACGAAGATCCAGGAGTACGCGGTCGTCGGGAACTCGCTCGTGGTCGCGACCCTCCAGGACGACGGCACGAACGGCCTCGTGATCGCGGCCCTCGACGGATCCGGCCAGGTCGACCTGCCGCTCCCCGGTCGCGGCACGCTCCAGGACCTCCACGCGGAGGACACCGGCACCACGATCGGCTTCCGCTTCACGAGCGCGGACGGCGGGCCGTACGCCGACACCCTCATGGTCGACGACGTCGGGGCCGGCGCCGCGCCGACGCCGGTGCTGGGGCTCGACGGGCAGCCGATCAGCGCGCAGGCCTGGGGCTTCGTGCCCGGCCGCCCGCAGCTCGTCGCGCGCGGGCAGGACGGCGACCTCTACCTCGTGACGGTCGACGGATCCTCGCCCATCGTCCCGCTCGGCCGCCACGGCACGCTCGGGCCGTTCTCCGCGGACGGCACCCGGCTCGCCGTGACGGATCCCGGCTCGACGACGGAGATCGACCTGCGCACGGCCCAGCAGACGACGCTGCCCACCGAGACCGGCGGCGCCGACCTCCAGTACGACGGCGCGATCTCGTTCGTGCCCGGCGACGACGGCGCGGTGCTCCGCGTGCGCACGGCGTTGGATCCCGCCACGGGCACCGCCACGCAGCGCCTCGTCGTGGTGCGCGACGGGACGGCGAGCGACGTCTACGTGCCCGCGAACCCGGCGACCCGCATCACTGGCCTGGCCGTCACCCCGAACGGCCGGTTCGCCCTGCTCGAGACGGTGCCGGATCCCGCCCGCGGCGCCAGCGACCGGTACCCCCGCGAGCCCCGCGACACGACCGTGATCACCCTCCTCGTCGAGCTCGCCACGGGCACGGTGACCCGCAGCGTCGCCGGCTTCGAGGTCACGATCGGCTAGCGCCGACGCGCGCAGGACGGATGAACCTGTACAGGGCGACGCACGGCCGCCTCGGCGCATCCCTCCCCTTCACATCGCGGCGCGAATTCCAGCGTGCGTCACTGCTTGCGCCAGGTCCCGCATGAGGTGGAGGTGAAGGAGTAGTCACCCGATCGGATGACCACCTCAGCACGGAGGCCGCTGCTGATGAAGTTGTTGTCGATGATCTCCCCCGCAGCGTCCGTCCGCTCCCAGTAGCAGCCGTCGAGTTCCCCCTCGGTGACGTAGGTGCCCGGCTGGACGTCCTGGCCGATGCGCTTGACTCCTGCGCCGAACGCCCTCCCCTCAGCGAGAGCGGCTTCCTCAGCAAGGGAGCTGTCGACTCGCGCTCGGACGTCTGCCGCGTTGGGGTGGTCCGGGCAGATGGTGAGGGCTCCCATGAGCTCCTTGGCCTGGCTCGCGCTGTAAGTCGCCATGTTCGCGTAGCTCCCGAAACCGAGCGAGGCGCAAATGCTCTGCAGCGTGCCGTTGCCGTCGAGACTGGTGATGGCTCCTGACGAGAGGACGGCCCTCTGCGCCTCGGTGTAGAAGGTGCCGCTCTTCGTCCCGGCCTCGCAGCGGCTCAAGGGCAGCGTGGACGCCCACACCGTCCTGAAGTCGGCGAACTCATGTGACTTGTACGCCGCGTCCGTGCAGGACATCGACCATGTGTACGGCTTCCCCACGTTCGTCATGCCGTTCTTCACGCGCATCACGGCCGAGTTGATGGCGTCGGTGTTGGTGACAGAGACGTCCTCGAGCTCCTTGACGGCCTTCGCCAGATCGGCGGTCGTGTCTTCCGGGGCATAGCTGAGATCCGTGAGGAGGAACTCACGGGCCGTAGTCAACGTCTCGTCGCGAGAGACGAGCGCGTCGGACCGTGCGTCATTCGCCAGACGGGCAGCGCGCGCCTGTTCCTCCCGAGCTATCGCCTGCTCCCTCTGCTGAGTCTCGATTCCTCCGACGACCAGGGGGATGCCCACCGCGACGGAGATCAGCAGGAAGGCGATGCCGCCGCTGATCCACTTCCCCCGGACGGAGCGGACGAACGCCAAGGCAGAGGGCAAGAAAACCCGAGCTCCAGTGGACGGGCGCGCCGGTGCGGGGTCGTGCACGGCCTCGCGCTGCCCCTCGGGCGGCAGGAGGGCGTCCGCGTCATGTGCGATGGGGACAGCGCTCGACGTCGTCCCTCGCTGCACACTGCGACGTTCGCCCGTCCACTTCGAGCCATCCCAGTAGGCCTCGAGGTCGGGATCGCTTTGATCGGGGAACCATGCAGGCGCAGTCGCGGTCACCTTGTCAGCCTGGCCGCCGTGTAAGCCTGCGCACAGACCCCGTCTGGGGGCACTTGGGACTCCGGGCGTCACGGAGGACGCCGCCGCAACCAGCCCCCGGACGCGCCGACGGCCCCGACTCCCGGAGAGGGAGACGAGGCCGTCGATGCGTTCCGCTGTGATCGCGAGGTGGTGCGTCCCGGACGTGGTCCGGGGTGGGTGCTACTTGGTGTTGACGGTGATCTTGGCGATGCCGACGACGAGCTGGTCCGTGACCGCGGTCGTGCCGAAGGTGCTGTTCAGGAGCGCGGCGGCGTCGGGGCTGACCTTGACGGTGGTGCCCTCGAGGACGGCGTTGTCGCCCTCCATCTGGAGCGGCTTCAGGGTCGTGCCGTCGAGGTTGAAGATGTAGACGTCCTTCATGACCTCGCCGTCGCCGACCTGGACCGATCCGGTGAGGCGGCTGGTGCCGGGGTCGATGACGAAGTCGGTGAGCTTCACGACCGTGGAGCCGGCGGTGAGGCTGATGCCGGAGCCGGAGTGGTCGATCTCGCCCTGGACGTAGGGGCGGTAGGACTGCTCGGGGTCGAAGTACTTCACGTTGCCGCCGGTGATGGGGAACGCGAGGGTGCCGGTGGAGCCGTCGAGGGTGGCGGTGCCGATGACGCCGGGGGTCAGGCCCAGGGTCGTGAGGGCGCCGGTGAAGCCGGAGTCGAGGGTGACCTTGGTGTCGACGCCGGTGAGGGTCGGGATGGTCGCCAGCGGCGTGGGGTTGGCCTCGGTGGTGGCGGTCGCGGCGGGCTTGGAGGAGCTCGAGGACGACGGCGTCTCGGCGGGGGTCGAGCAGGCCGCGAGGCCGACGACGAGGAAGCCCGCGGTGGCGAGGCCGAAGACGGACTTGGTGAGGTTGCGCATGGGTTTTCCTTCGCTGCGTGGACTGGGGATCCGCCCGTTCTCCCGGGCGACACAGGGACTTCGGCGCGGTCGCCGAACGGGTTGGGGCGGGTTCTCCTTTCCCAGGTGAACGCCAGGTTCGGGCGCCGATCCCCGGGTTGACGGGGATCGGCAGTTCGGACGATCGCACCCGCCTATTGACACCCGACTGTCGCCGATATATCGTCGCTACATCGCGACAGCACGCCGCGATCCCCGACATCACCTGACCGGAAGGAGCGCTCCATGCGCACCCACGACCACGACGACCACCTCTCGTCCTCCTCCACGGAGGTCCCCGCCGACCGCCACGAGCCCCGCATGCAGCACCACCGCGGCGGGCGCCCGCGCATCATGCCGGGCCACCCCCTCGCCCGCGGCTTCCGCCCCGGCGACGGCCCGGGCTTCCCCGGGTTCCCGGGCTTCCCCGGCATGGGCGGCTTCGGCGGACCCGGCTTCGGCCCGGGTCGCGGACGCGGCGGACGGGGTCGCGCCCGCCGCGGCGACGTCCGCCTCGCCATCCTCTCCCTGCTCGCCGACGCGCCCTCGAACGGCTACGGCCTCATCACCGGCATCGCGACGAAGACCGAGGGCGCCTGGCGGCCGAGCCCCGGATCCGTCTACCCGACGCTCCAGCAGCTCGTCGACGAGGACCTCATCGTCGCCGACGAGACGGGCGCGAAGAGCGTCTACTCCCTCACCGACCAGGGCCGCGCCCACGTCGAGGAGCACCAGGCGGAGATCGACGCCGCCTGGGCCGCCACCACCGACAAGTCCGAGGGCGAGGACGCGTTCCAGACGAGCCTCATGAAGCTCATGGGCGTGGTGAAGCCCCTCATGCACGACGCGACCGACGCCCAGCGCCAGGCCGCGGCGGCGAAGCTCGACGAGACGCGACGCGCGCTCTACGCGATCCTCGCCGACTGATCCGCGCGGCCTCGAGCCCCGCACGCACGACGACGGCCCCCGCCGATGCGGGGCCGTCGTCATGCGCGGGCGGATGGATCAGCGGATCGCCGCTCCCGTGTCGAGGTCGTCGCCGGCCTCGAGGTCGGGGCCGTCCGACTCGGTGATGTCGATGCCGAGGCCGCCGTCGGCGTCCTCGTCGTCGGCGACCGGGTCGTCGTCGAGCGGCACGACGCGCTCGGCGTCGATGGCCTCCGACGCGTCGCGGGCGTCGGCCCCGACGAGCTCCTCCTCGTCGACGTCGGTGTCGTCCAGGTCGCGGTCGGCGGGGTCGCGGGGGTTCTCGATGTCGCTCACGGTGCTCTCCTTCGCTCGTCGATGCGGCGCGGACGCGCCGTGCATCGACGGTACGCGCTCGGGCTCCGCGCGTGCTGGCCGGCTGCCCGCGGACGGCGGCGGGACTCCTGCCCGGCTCAGCCGACGCCGACGCTGATGCGGTGCCAGCCCGTCGCGCCGTCGGGCGCGGGCGGCGCCTCGTCGGAGGTCTGCGTCGCGCCCGTCGTGTCGGTGGCGCGCACCTCGACGCTGTGGGATCCGCTCGTCGCGTCCCACGCGTACGACCACTGCCGCCACGTGTCGGTGCCCACGCCGTCGCCGAGCGTCGCCTCGACCCAGTCGCCCTCGTCGACGCGCACCTCCACCTTCTCGATGCCGGTGTGCTGCGCCCAGGCCATGCCCGCGATCGCGGTGCGTCCCGCGTCGACGCGCGCGCCGGAGCGCGGCGTGTCGATGCGCGAGCCGGTCTTGATGGGGCCGCGCTCGGTCCAGCCGCGGGTCGACCAGTAGGCGACGTCCTCGGCGAAGGTCGTGACCTTGAGCTCCGTGACCCACTTGGTCGCCGAGACGTAGCCGTAGAGGCCGGGCACGACCATCCGCACGGGGAAGCCGTGCTGCTGCGGCAGGGGCTCGCCGTTCATGCCGACCGCGAGGATCGACGCGCGGTCAGGATCGGTGAGGGCCTCGAGCGGCGTGCTCGCGGTCCAGCCGTCCTGGCTCGTGGAGAGCACCATGTCGGCGTCCGCGGTAGGGCGCGCCCGCTCGAGCAGGAGCCGGATCGGGTAGCCGAGCCACAGCGCGTTGCCGATCAGATCCCCGCCGACCTCGTTGGAGACGCAGGTGAGCGTGGTCACGTGCTCCTCGAGGGGCAGGGCGAGCAGCTCCGCGAACGTGATCTCGACCTCCTCCTCCACCATCCCGGTGATGCGGAGCTTCCAGGAGGCCGCGTCGACCGACGGCACCTGCAGCGCGGTGTCGATCCGGTAGAAGTCGTCCGCGGGCGTGAGGAACGGCGCGAGACCCGGCACGCCGAGCTCGGCGGAGGCGGGGATCGCGGCGGCGGGCGTCGCGGCGCGCGGGAGGACGAGGGTGCGGCGGAAGTCGTCCACGCGGGCGGCGGCGGCGTTGAGGCCGCGGGCCACGGATCCGGCGACGACGGAGGTGACGCCCGCCACGACCGTCATGAGGAGGAAGGTGCGGCGCTCGACGCGGGCGGCTGCGCCCGGGGTGAGCGGGGCGCGCGCGGCCGGGCGGGTGATGCCGCGCACGGGCTCGGCCACCGCGGCGGATGAGGTCGCCGCGCGTTCGGCCGCATCCTCCCAGTCGCGGAGGCGGTCGGCGCCGCGGTGCAGGATGAAGACGCCCGCGATCATGCCGACGATCGTGGGGAGCGCCGCGGCGCCCGTGGCCCCGGCGCGCGTGGTGGCCGCGAGCACGGCGATCCCGGCGAAGAGCGCGAGCACCACCACGCCGAGCGGCGGGCGGCGCACCTGGAGGATCCCGGCGAGCGCGGCCGCGGCGAGCACCACGAGGCCGAGCACGACGAGGAGCGCGACCTTGTCGCCCGTGCCGAACAGGGCGATCACGGTGTCCTTGACGCCCGCGGGCACGAGGTCGATGACGAGCGCGCCCACCGCGAGCACCGGGCTCGCCGCCGGGGCGACGAACGCGGCGGCGATCTCGGCGACGGCCAGCACGGCGAGCGCCGCCACCACCCCGAGGAACGCGGACCACCAGCGGAGGGCCGCGCGGGTCACGAGGCGACCGGCTTGCTGTACGGGAGGATCACGTCGAAGCGGCAGCCGCCCTCGATGTTCTGGACGGTGACGTCGCCGTCGTGCGCGCGCACGATGCCGCGGACGATCGCGAGGCCGAGGCCCGCGCCGCCGCCGCCCGACGCGTAGCCGCCATCGTGCGTGCCCTCGGCCTGCAGAGCCGGATCCGGCGGCGAGGCCTCGACGGGCGCGGCCGGGAAGTCGGGGCCGAGCGCGGCCTTCTCGGCGGCGCTCTTGCCGTAGGCGCGCGGCGTGCGGGATCCGGTCGACCGCCAGCCCGCGTCGAACACGCGCGGGAGGTCGGCCTCGGGGATGCCGCCCGCGGTGTCCTCGACGGAGAGGACGGCGAGGTTGCCGGAGTCGCGGTGCGCGGAGATGACGATGCGGCCGCCCGGCAGCGACTGCTGGATGGCGTTCATGACGAGGTTGCCGACGACGCGGGAGAGCTCCCGCGGGTCGCCCTGCACCACGAGGTCGTCGTGCGCGGTCACGCCGCGGAGGTCGACCTGCCGCGCCTGGGCGACGGGCCCGAGCTCGGCCACGGTGTCGCTCACGACGTCGTAGAGGGAGACGCGCTCGACGGCGAGCTCGAGGCTGCCCGAGTTGATGCGGGACAGCTCGAACAGGTCGTCGACCATGCCGTTGAGGCGGTTCGCCTGCACGCGGATCTGCCGGAAGTAGCGGTGCTCGTCGTCGACCATGCCGTCTTCGAGGGACTCCGCCATGGCGCGGATCCCCGCGAGCGGCGTGCGCAGGTCGTGCGACATCCACGCGATGAGCTCGCGGCGGCTGCGCTCCTGCGCCTCCATCCGGTCGCGGGCGTCGGCGAGGCGGCGGTTGGCAGCGCTGAGCTCGCGGGCCAGCTGCGCGAACTCGGTGCTGGTGGGGCGGCCCGGCTCGACCGCGGCCTCCTCGCCCATGGACGCGGCGTAGCGGCCGAGCTCGCGGCTGCCGCGCACGAGGGTCATGCCGAGCATCGCGGCCATCACGAGCGAGACGAGCGCGGAGACGGCGGCCACGGAGAGGAAGGCCGTGAGGCCGGCGTCGTCGACGAGCATGCTCGCGGTGACGGCGACCGTGCCGCCCACGACCGAGAGCACGGCGGCGAGCGCGACCACGCAGATCTGCAGCACGAGCGACCGGCGGCGGAGCAGGCGCAGCAGGACGCTCGCGCCGAGGCCGACGACGGCGGCGCAGACGAGCGCCGTGAGGACGACGACGAGGAAGGAGTCGGCGGTCACGCGTCGCCCCCGGCGGGCGGGGCGGGCAGGTCGCCCTCATCGGCCGAGGCGGGCGCGGGCGTCTCCACGGGCGTCGCGGCGTCCGGGTCGAAGCGGTAGCCCACGCCCCACACGGTGCCGAGGAGCACGGGGTGCGCGGGATCCGCCTCGATCTTCTCCCGCAGGCGCCGCACGTGGACGGTGACGGTGGAGAGGTCGCCGATCTCCCAGCCCCACACCGAGCGGAGCAGGTCGTCGCGCCCGAAGACGCGGCGCGGGTTGCGCAACAGGAAGGCGAGGAGGTCGAACTCGCGGGAGGTGAGCGACAGCATGGCGCCCGCCTGGTGGATCTCGCGCGCGCCGAGGTCGAGCACGAACGGCCCCGCGACGAAGGGCGGCTCGGGCACGGGCTCGGGCACCGTCCGGCGGAGCACGGCGCGGACCCGGAGCACGAGCTCGCGCGGGGAGAAGGGCTTGGCGAGGTAGTCGTCGGCGCCGGCGTCGAGGCCGTTCACGCGGTCCTCGCCCTGGCCGAGCGCGGTCAGCATCACGACGGGGACGGGCGACTCGGGGTGGTGGGCGCGGATCCGTCGGCACACCTCGAGGCCGTCGAGGCCGGGGAGCATGCGGTCGAGCACGACGAGGTCGGGCATGCGCTCGGTGGCGACGCGCGCGGCCTCGAGGCCGTCGGCGACGGTCTCGACCTGGAAGCCGGACGCCTTGAGGTAGCGGCACACGACCTCGTTCACCGTGGGGTCGTCCTCGACCACGAGGATGCGGCGGCCGCGCAGCGGATCCGGCCGCGACGGGTCGGGCCGCGCGGGGTCGGGGCGCCCGGCGTCGGCGCGCGCGGGATCGTAGGTGGGGCTCACCCGGTCAGACTATGCGCGGTCCCTGGCGGGGACCCGCGGAGTGCCCGGCTTGCGAGCGAGCCGTCACCCCTCGGGCCCGGCGGGGCGGGTGGCGGACGGAGGCGGTCGACGCCTCCTAGGCTCGACGGATGACGCCAGCGCTCGTGGACGTGGTCCTCCCCTGCCTCGACGAGGAGGAGGCCCTGCCCTGGGTCCTCTCCCGCCTGCCCGAGGGGTACCGCGCGATCGTCGTCGACAACGGATCCACCGACCGCTCGGCCGACGTCGCGCGCGCGCACGGCGCCCTCGTCGTGACAGAGCCGCGCCGCGGGTTCGGGGCGGCGGCGCACGCGGGGCTCGAGGCGGCCACCGCGCCGCTCGTGGCGTTCTGCGACGCCGACGCGTCGATGGATCCCGCGCTCCTCCCCCGCGTGGTGGACCCGGTCCGCGACGGCGAGCGCGACCTCGTGCTCGGGCGGCGGATCCCGTCGACGCGCGGCGCCTGGCCGCTGCACGCGCGGATCGCGAACCTCGAGCTGGCCCGACGGCTCCGGCGGATCACGGGCGTGCCGCTGCACGACCTCGGCCCGATGCGCTGCGGGCGGCGCACCGAGCTGCTCGATCTCGGCATCCTCGACCGGCGCAGCGGCTATCCGCTGGAGATGCTGCTGCGGGCATCGGCGGCGAAGTGGCGCATCCTGGAGGTGGAGATGCCGTACGCGCCGCGCGTGGGGCGGTCCAAGGTGACCGGCACCCTGCGCGGGACCGTCACGGCCGTGCGCGACATGTCGCGCGTGCTGGCCGAGGCGCGAGCGGCAGCGGCCGGCGCCGACCGCACCCCGGGAGGAGACGCATGACCGCCGTCGTCGTCATCGCCAAGGAGTGCATCCCGGGCCGCGTCAAGACGCGCCTGCACCCGCCGTTCACGCTCGAGGAGGCGGCCGAGCTCGCGTCCGCCGCCCTCGCCGACACGCTCGCCGCGGTCGACGACGCCGCGCCCGCGCGCCGAGTCCTCCTCTTCGACGGCACGACCCCGCCCGCGGAGGCCGCCGGCTACGACGTGATCCCGCAGGTGGAGGGCGACCTCGACGAGCGGCTCGCCGCCATGTTCGACGCGCTCGACGGCCCCGTGCTCCTCGTCGGCATGGACACGCCGCAGCTCACCGCCGACCTCCTCCGCCCCGTGCTCGACTCCTGGGCCGACGGCGCGCGCGGCCCCGACGCCTGGTTCGGCCCCGCTGACGACGGCGGCTTCTGGGCGCTCGGCCTCCGGGATCCGGACGGCGCGCTCGTGCGCGGCGTGCCCATGTCCCGGGACGACACCGGCGCGGTCCAGCTGTCGCGCCTCATCGACGCGGGGCTCGACGTGGCGATGCTGCCCGAGCTCACCGACGTGGACACGGTCGACGACGCGCGGGAGGCCGCCGAGGCGGCGCCCGCCCATCGCTTCGCGCACGCGCTCCGAACTCTGGACACCGGCGCGCGCACCCGCGCCGCCACCACCGCACCCGCGACATCGCAGAGGGACCCCGCATGAGCCTGGCCGTCGACCACCCCGAGGACCGCGCCTCCGCGCGCGTCCGCACCTTCGGATCCGGTGGCGGCGAGCCCTACGCCCGGGCCCTCCGCGACTCCGGCGAGGTGCTCTTCCTGTCGCTCGCCTCCGACGACGACAGCGCCGAGGTCATGGACCTGGGCCGCTGGAGCGCCGACGCCGACGCCGTGGACGCGAGCCTCCTCGCCGACGCCGCCGGCCCCGTGCTCGACATCGGCTGCGGCCCGGGCCGCATGGTCCGCGCGGCCATGGACGCCGGGCTCGGCGCCCTCGGGATCGACGTCTCCCCCACCGTGGTCGAGATGGCCGCGGGCCTCGGACTCCCCGTGCTCCACCGCTCCGTCTTCGAGCGCCTGCCCCGCGAGGGCGGCTGGGGCACGCTCCTCCTCCTCGACGGCAACATCGGCATCGGCGGCGACGCGGCCGCGCTCCTCGCGCGCTGCGGCGACCTGGTCGACGACCAGGGCGCGCTCGTGGTGGAGACCCACCCGGACCCCGCCCGCGACCGCACCTTCGAGTGCACGGTCGAGGACGGCCAGGGCCGCGCGAGCGACCCGTTCCCGTGGGCGCAGGTCGGCCGCGACGCCATCGCGCGCATTGCGGGCGACGCCGGACTCGACCTCGTTCAGTGCTGGGAGACCGAGGGCCGGTCCTTCTGCCGCCTCGTGCGCGCGTAGAGCGCGGCGATCACGGCCGTCGCCACCGCGGTGGCGACCCACACGAGCGCGAGGCGCGGCGCGTAGTCGGCGATGAGGATCGTCGGGTTCTCGTTGCCGATCGCCCGGGCGCGGATCTCGGGGACGACCACCAGGGTCATCACCGCCATCACGACCACGCCGGCCTGCACGATCACGAGCGATCCGGCAGGCAGGCGTCGCCCGGCCTTCCGGATGAGGAGGCCCGCGACGAACACGACGGGCGACAGGATCGCGTCGTGCACGAGGATCGCGATCAGCAGGAACACGGCGACGCCGACGACCTGGTCGGGGCGCTGCGAGTCCAGCAGCACGAGCGCGCCGACCGCGAGGCCGACCACCCCCACCGCGATGAGCGCGACGCGGGCGACGAGGACGCCGCGGGCTGCAGGTCCGCGGGTGCCGGACATCACATGACCTCCAGGGTCGAGAGCCACTTGGTCTGCAGCACACCGGGACGCCCGGGCGCGATCATGCGCGCCGGGTAGCCGTGCTGGATGTCGAGGGGCGCGCCGTCGAGCTCGAGCGCCACCAGGGTGAGCGGGTCGCGCACGTACTCCGGGCCCATCTCGGTGCGCCGGAAGCCGCCGCTCTTCTCGAGGCTCGTGACGCGCAGGCGCGCGCCCGCATCGGCGCCGACGGCGTCCATCAGGTCCATGAGCCGGACGCCGCGCCAGGTCGCCGACTGGCTCCAGCCCTCGACGCACGAGATGGGGAGCGTCGCGGTGACGAGCCCCATGCCGCGGAGGTCGTCCATCGTGAAGGCGCGGGAGGCGGATCCGTTGGAGACGGTGAGCGTCCACCCGGCGTCCATCGCGGTCTCGGTGACGCCCGCGGCCTCGGCCGTGCGGTTGACGGGCAGCGCCTGCGGGCCGGTGCCCATGACGCGCGGGCCGAAGGCGTTGAACGGGGCGAGGATCCGGAACGACTGCCCCGCGGTGAGGCCCACGACCGCGGCGACGGACGCGCCGATCGCCACGAGGAAGCCGCGACGGGCGACCGGGGTGGGCGTGACGGGGGTGTCGTCGATCCAGGCGAGCACGCGGCCGGTGACGCCACGGGGCGCGCGGGCCGGCGCCCCCGCCGTGACGTCGGCGTCGGCAGCGTCGGCGGCGGGCGCGTCCTCCACGATGGGCGACTCGTCCGCCTGCCCGC
Organism: Clavibacter nebraskensis NCPPB 2581; assembly: GCF_000355695.1. Lineage (NCBI taxonomy): Bacteria > Bacillati > Actinomycetota > Actinomycetes > Micrococcales > Microbacteriaceae > Clavibacter > Clavibacter nebraskensis. The sequence goes on from NC_020891.1 coordinate 2,427,009, forward strand.
GCCGCCAGTGCCCGACGATGGCGGGCAGCTTGACGCCGATGTGGATCGCGAGGGATCCGATCACCACGAACGCCAGCGCGAAGTGCGTCTGCCGGAAGTAGAAGGGGAACGGCACCCACTGGAACGTGTTGAGGAGGCCCATCGTCACCTCGAGCAGCGACGCCCCGACGAACACGGCGATGGACGCACGCTCGAGGAACGAGACGACCCCGGTGACGGGAGGGTACGTGAGCAGCTCGGGGAAGACGATCCAGAGCTTGGCGAGCAGGAGCGGCACGCACGCGATGCCGGCCGTGATGTGGATCCCCTGCGTCACCCGGTAGAGCGACACGGGCGCGGTCGGGAAGCGCATCCACGGCAGCGGGTCCTGCAGGAAGTGGCTGTAGAGGCCCGTCGCGAAGCAGACCAGGAAGGCGAGGCCGAGGAGGCGGCCGATCACGACAGCCAGCCGGGTCGTGCGCGCGGGCGACGCGAGCCGTCGCCGCGCCTCGTGCATCAGCGTCCGCATGGGGGTCGTCCTTCGTCCGGGAGACGGCGGGTCGGGGCCGGTCGGCGGTCGTCGAGCCGCGCGCCGCCATGATGGAGTGTGCGCACCGCCCTCACCGCCCTCGTCCTCGCCGTCATGGCCGCGCTCACCGGGTGGTCGGTGGTCGCGTTCGATCTCTTCGGCGATGCCGACGACGAGGCGTTCTTCCGTCGCGAGGGTGCCGCGCCGCTGTTCTGGCTCGTGGTCGTCATCTGGGTGGTGTTCGGAGCGGCGGTCCTCCTGGTGCGGAAGCTGCCGGCCCGATCCGCCGCTGCGCTCATCATCCTCGGATCCGTGGGCCTCGGCGCGGTCGCCATGGCCGGACCGCCGAACACCAGCACCGACTCCGCGCGCTACGCGTGGGACGGCATCGTCCAGAACGCGGGCGAGTCGCCCTACCGGTACACCCCGGCCGACCCCGAGCTGCGCGATCTCCGGCCCGACTGGCTCTATCCGAAGACCGTCGTCGGATCCGACGGGGCCGCCACCTGCGAGGGGAAGCGGATCATGGGCGTGCGCGAGGAGGAGACGCACGAGCCGATGTGCACGGCCCTCAACCGGCCCAAGGTCCCCACGATCTACCCGCCGATGGCCGAGCTGTTCTTCGCGGGCGTGCGCGTGGTCGTCCCCGTGACGGCCCAGTACTGGGCGTTCCAGGCCGCCGGGCTCCTGATCATGACGGCCGTGACGCTGCTGCTCGTCCGCGCGCTGCGGAAGCGCGGCAGGCCCGTGTGGTGGGCCGCGCTCTGGGCGTGGTGCCCGCTCGTCGCGAGCGAGGTGGTCACGAACTCGCACGTGGACGCGCTCGGGGCCCTGCTCGCGCTCGCGGCGTCGCTCCTCGTCGCTGGCGGGATGCGGTGGCGCGGCGGCATCGCGCTCGGCGCGGCCATCGCGACCAAGCTCATCCCGGTGATCGCGGCGCCCGCGCTGCTCCGTCGGCAGCCGTGGAAGGTGATGACCGCGGCCGTCGTCACGTTCGCCCTGCTCTACGTGCCGTACGTCGTGAGCACGGGGATCGCGGTGGTCGGCTACCTCCCCGGCTACCTACAGGAGGAGGGCTACGACGACGGCGGGCGGTTCCCGCTCGTGGAGCTCGTCGTGCCCGGGCAGTACGGGCTGGTCGCGGTCGGGCTGATCCTCGCGGTCACCGCCGGCCTCGTCTGGTGGAGGACGGACCCGGCGGATCCGTGGCTCGGCCAGGTCGTGATGATCGGCGTGACGCTCCTCGCCGTCAGCCCGCGCTACCCCTGGTACGCGCTGCTGCTCATCCCCTTCATCGCCATGTCCGGCCGCGGCGAGTGGTTCGCGGTGGTGGCCGCGCTCGCGCTGCGGCTCTTCGCGCCGGACCTGTGGGCGTGGCAGATCGCGCTCGTCGCGGCGCTCGTGGTCGTCGTGGTCGGCTCGCTCGTGCGCCTCGGGCCCGACGGGCGCGCGCGGCTCGTGCCGGCCCGGGTGCGGCGGCGGCTCGGGCGGGAGCGGGAGCGCGTGCCCGTCGACGGGCCCGACGCCGGCTGATCAGGCCCCGCGCGGGATCCACACCGTGAGGCGCTCGCCCGCGACCGGCCGGAGCGCGGCGAAGGACGCGGCGTCGAGCTCGGCGGTGACGTCGCCCGCGAGCGCCGACGGGTCGTCGGGGGCGAGGCGGAGCGTGACGCGGATCCGGCCGGCGACGCCCTCGATCCGGCGGACCTCGCCGGTCGCGACGTGGCCGGCGGCGGCGGACGCGGCATCGCCGTCGCGGGCGCCGTCGCGCCCCCGGGAGAGCCGTAAGTCGGCCGGCGCCGCGAGGACCACGACCGGCCGCCCGTCGGCGTCCCGCCCGGTCAGCCGGTCCATCCCCACGAGCCGCGCCACGTAGGCCGTCGCGGGCCGGGCGGCGACCTCCGCGGGCGCGCCCTCCTGCACCTCACGCCCGTCCTCGAGCACGTGGATCCGGTCGGCCAGCGCGAGCGCGTCCACGGGATCGTGCGTCACGAGCACGGCCGCGCCGCCGAACCGCCGGAGCTCGTCGGCGAGGAGCTCGCGCACGTCGAGCCGCGTGCCCGCGTCGAGCGCCGCCATGGGCTCGTCGAGGAGCAGCAGCGCGGGCTCGAGCACGAGGGCGCGGGCGAGCGCGACGCGCTGCGACTGCCCGCCCGACAGCGCGGCGGGGCGGCGGTCGGCGAGGTGCGCGATCCCGAGCCGGTCGAGCAGGGCGCGCGCCCGCTCCTCCGCGACCGCGCGCGCGACGCCGTGCGCCCGCGGCCCGAACGCGACGTTCTGGAGGGCGGACAGGTGCGGGAAGAGCAGGTGGTCCTGGAAGACGACGCCGATGCCGCGGCCCTCGGCGGGGATCCGCGCGGCGCTCCCGGCCGGATCCTCGAGCACCTGGCCGTCGAGCGCGACGCGTCCCGCCGTGAGCGGCGCGAGCCCCGCGAGCGCCCGGAGCAGCGTTGACTTGCCGGCGCCGTTCGGCCCGACGACCGCGGTCGTGGATCCGGCCGGCACGCACAGCCCGACGTCGAGCCGGAACGCGGCGCGTTCGACGACGACGCGCGCGTCCAGCCCGTCGGCCGCCGTCCCGCGGCCCGCTGGCGCGCTCACGCGTGCACCCCCGAGGCCCACCGGTCGCGCAGGCTCACGAGCACGACCACCGAGACGGCGAGGAGCACGAGGCTCAGCACGACGGCGGCGTCCGGATCCGTCTGCAGCGCCAGGTACGCCGACAGCGGCACGGTCTGCGTCACGCCCGGGAAGCTGCCCGCGAATGTGAGCGTCGCGCCGAACTCACCGAGCGCGCGGGCGAAGCACAGCACCGCGCCCGCGCCGATCCCGGGGGCGACGAGCGGGAGGGTCACGCGGCGGAGCACGGTCCAGCGGCTCGCACCGAGCGTCGCGGCGGCGTCCTCGAAGCGGCGGTCGGCGCCGCGCAGCGCGCCCTCCACCGCGAGCACGAGGAACGGCATGGCCACGAACGTCTCGGCGATCACCACGGCGGGCGTCGTGAAGGGGATGGTGATCCCGGTCAGAGCCTCGAGCGGTCCGCCGATCAGCCCGCGGCGCCCGAGCAGCAGCAGCAGGGCCACGCCGCCGATCACGGGCGGCAGCACGAGGGGCACGGTCACGAGGGCGCGGAGGATCCGCTGCACCACGGGCGGCCGGCCCGCCGCGCGCGACAGCACGAACGCGAGCGGCACCCCGAGCACGAGGCTGAGCGCGGTCGCGGCGATCGCGCTGCCGAGCGAGAGGCCGAGGGCGCGCGCGATGCCGGGATCCGCGAGCCGCTCCCCCAGCGTCACCCACGGCGCGCGCACCACGAGGGCCGCGAGCGGCAGCACGAGGAACGCGAGGGCGACGCCGGCGGGGATCCAGAGGAGGGCCGGGACCCGGTCGGCGCGGTCGGCGCGCCGCTCAGGGGGCACGGAACCCCGCCGCCTGGAACACCGCGCGGGCGTCGTCGCCGGCCACGTAGTCCGCGAACGCGGCGGCGAGAGCGGGCGACGCGGATCCGGCGAGCGGCGCCACGACGCAGTCCGTCGTGACGTTCACCTCGTCCGGCAGCGGCACGCCCTCGACCCGGTCGCCCGCGGCGCGCACATCCGTCTCGTAGACGACGGCCGCGTCCACCTCGCCGAGCTCGACGCGCGTGAGGGCGGCGCGCACGTCCTGCTCGAGCGAGTCGGGCTGCGGCGTGACGCCCGCCTCCTGGAACGCCTGCGCCGCCGCGGCGCCGCACGGCACCTCGGGCGCGCAGAGGGCGAGGGTGCGGCCGGCGTCCGCGAAGTCGGCGAGCCCGGTGATGCGGCCGGGGTTGCCGGGCGGCACCGCGATCTCGAGCGCGTTGCGGGCGAACACGCGCGGGTCCGCGGCCGTCTCCTCCGCGTCGACGACCGTCTTCATGGTCGCATCGGATGCGGACGCGAACACGTCCGCGGGCGCGCCCTGCGCGATCTGCTGCGCGAGCGTCGAGCTGCCGCCGAACGACACCGTGACGGTCACACCCGGATGCGCGGCCTCGAAGTCGCGGGCGATCTCGTCCATGCTCCCGGTGAGCGACGCGGCGGCCTGCACGACGAGGGTGCCGGCGACGGAGTCGGGGGCGGGATCGGGGACGCCGGCGGGCTCGGATCCACCGGCCGAGCACCCGGCCAGGAGCCCGGCCGCGAGGGCGCCGACGGCGGCCACGCGCGCGCGGATGGCGGCCCGGCCACCCCGGCGCATCACGCCCGCCCGCCCGTCAGCGTCTCGGGCGCGAGCAGCTCGACGCCCACGTTGGTGGCCTTCACGGTCGCGGCGGCGGGCGCGCCCACCTCGAGCCCGAGCTCGTCGGCGGCCTCGCGGCTGATGAGCGACACCATCCGGAACGGCCCCGCCTGGATTTCGACCTGCGCCATGACCCCGTCGCGCACGACGCGCGTGACGATGCCGGGCATCCGGTTCCGCGCCGAGGAGGTCGGGCGCCGGGCGCCGCCGCTCGCCGCGAGCGTGCCGTCGGCCGCGAGCTCCGTCGCGAGGTGCGCGAGCTGCGCGCCGTCGACCTGGATCAGCCGGCCCTCGCCGCGCACGAGGTCGAGGCGGCCGGCGTCGGCCCAGCGGCGGAGGGTGTCGTCGCTCACGCCGAGGAGCGCCGCGGCCTCGCTCACGCGGTAGCGGACGGGCCCGGGTGCGGGCGCGGGTGCGGGCGCGGGGGTGACGGGCTGCTCGGCATCCGCGGCGCGCGTCGAGGTGCGGTCCCTCTTCTGCGTCATGCGACGATCCTAGGCACCGCAGGCGCGGCGCGCACGAGCATGCATGATCCGCGACACGTCGGCCCCGCCCCGGCGCGCGCGTAGCCTGGACGCATGAGCACCTCGCTGGGGATGCCGGCGATGCCGCGTCCCGCCGCCGCTCCGGGCCCCGCCCGGCCCGACGATCCGGCGCTCCTCGACCCCTTCGGCCGCCGCGCGACCGACCTCCGCATCTCGCTCACCGACCGCTGCAACCTGCGCTGCACCTACTGCATGCCGGCCGAGGGCCTCCCCTTCACGCCCGACCGGCAGGCGCTGCAGCTCGCCGAGATCGAGCGGCTCGTGCGCATCGGCACGCGCGACCTCGGCGTGCGCCAGGTGCGTTTCACGGGCGGCGAGCCGCTGCTGCGCCGCGACCTCATCGAGATCATCGCGGCCTGCGCGGCGCTCCCCGACCGTCCCGAGATCTCGCTCACGACCAACGCGATCGGCCTGTCCTCGCGCGCGCAGGCGCTCACGGACGCGGGCCTCGACCGGATCAACGTCTCGCTCGACTCCGTGCACGGGGAGACGTTCCGGCTGATCACGCGCCGCCCCTTCCTCGACCGCGTGCTCGACGGCATCGACGCCGCCGCGGCCGCCGGGCTCACCCCCATCAAGATCAACGCGGTGCTCGTGCGCGGCGTCAACGACGACCAGGCGGCGGACCTCCTCGAGTGGGCGGTCGCGGGCGGCCACCAGCTGCGCTTCATCGAGCAGATGCCGCTCGACGCCGACCACGCGTGGGACCGGGCCGAGATGATCACGGCGGCCGAGATCCGCGCCCGCCTGTCGGAGCGCTTCACGCTGGTGCCCGACGAGGAGCCGCGCGACGGATCCCCCGCCGAGCTCTGGCGCGTGCACTCCCGCGAGGGCGGGGCCGGCACCGCGATGCTCGGCCGCGTCGGCGTCATCGCGAGCGTCACCGAACCGTTCTGCGCCGACTGCCGCCGCACGCGCCTCACCGCGACGGGCGGCGTGCGCAGCTGCCTGTTCTCGCACGAGGAGACCGACCTGCTCGCGCCGCTCCGCTCCGGTGCCTCCGACCAGGAGATCGCCGACCTCTGGCGCGGCGCCATGTGGGCGAAGCCGAAGGGCCACGGCATGGACGACGCCGACTTCATCCAGCCCGCCCGCTCGATGAGCGCGATCGGGGGCTGACGTGATCGTCCCCGTGGAGCTCTTCGCCGCCGCGTCCGCCGCGCTCGGCCGCACGACCGACGCGCTCGACCTGCCCGATCCCGCGACGCTCGGCGACCTGGTGGACGCGCTCGAGGCGCAGGCGTCGTTGACCGCGGATCCCGCGAACGCCGCCGCCGTCCTCGCCCGCTGCACCTACCTCGTCGAGGGCGTCGCGACCACCGAACGCGACGCGCCCCTCACCGCGGGCAGCGCGGTGGACGTGCTGCCGCCGTTCTCGGGGGGCTGATCCCCGGCGAGGACCGGCGCCCTGTCGACTCGGAGGCCCGCGCTCAGCCGACGGGCCGGGTGAACAGGTTGACCACGTTGCCGTCGGGGTCGCGGAACAGCGTCGACCGATTGCCCCACGGCATGGTGGTCGGCTCGAGGACCACGTCGTCGAGCCGGTCGCGGATGCGCGCGTACTCGGCGTCGACGTCGCCGACGAGGAACTCGATGATCACCGAGTCGTTGCGACCCGGTCGCGGGCCGCGGTCCCCCAGCATCGCGACCGTCGCCGCGCCCGCGATGGCGAGCACGCCGGTCGCCGTCGGGAACTCGGCGAAGACGGGCGCTCGGCGGACGGCGACCTCCCCCGTGACGATCTCGTAGAAGCCGGCGAGCCGGTCGACGTCGTGCGTGATGATGCGGATCGATGCGAGGTCCATGGTGCTCCCGTCCGTCGGGCGATCTGCCGCGACGGATCCATCCTCGACAGGCGTGGCGACACCGTCGTGTCGGTGTTCAGCGGAGATCCTCCGTCGGTGCCACCTGGCGCAGGAAGCCGTGGACGATGGCGATGTCCTCGGTGCGCAACGGGCGCCGGGGCGGCCTCTCCCCGGTGCACTCCGCCGAGACGATGCGGTCGCCGCGGAACGCCCGGATGCCGACCCGGAGCCGGCACCAGGCGATGAGGTACCAGTCGCCGCCCTTGCCGACGTAGCCCATGGGCTCGACGTCCCGCGCGGTGCGGGCGCCGTCTCGATCCTCGTAGACCAGGTGGAGCACCTGCCCGGTCCGCAGCGCGCCCGCCAGCGCCGGAGGCGCCATGGCCGCCCGGTCGTCGTCGAGCAGGCGGATGCGGGTGGCGAGGTCATCCGTCTCGCCTCGGCTGCGCTCGTCCATCACGGCCGCCACCTTGCGCCGCGCGGAACCGGCCGCCTCGCGGAACGGGCTCCTCTCGAGCATGGCCAGCCCGATCGTCACGGCCAGGGCCTCGTCGACCGTCAGGCCGAGGGGCGCCAGCGTGTGCGTCGGATCCAGGCAGTAGCCGCCCGTGCGCCCGGCCTCCGCGTAGATGGGGACGCCGCTGCCCTGCAGCGCCGACAGGTCGCGCTCGATGGTCCGGGAGCTGACCTCGAACCGCTCGGCGAGCCAGCGCGCGCTCCGCGGGCGGGGCGCCACCGCACGCAGCTCCTCCACGAGGGCGTAGAGCCGATCGGTGCGGGTCACACTCGACCCTAGCCGGGTGCCGCGGGCGCGATCCGGCAGGTCGGCGACAGCGCGCCGCGCTCGACCGGCCGGCCCGCGCGACGTCGCGTCCGCCGCGCTCATGGTGCTCATCGCGGCGGTCGCGCTCGCTGTCGCTGCTCGAGCTCCCGCTCGCGGAGCGCCGCGCGGCCTGACCGGCGGGCTCAGGCCGCGCGGCGCCCCGCGAGCAGCGCCTCGAGGACCGCGGCCCCGCGGTCCGCGTCCGCCACGGTGACCAGGCGCGCGCGCCCGCCGCGGAGCCGCACGACGAGGCCGCGCCCGGATCGCGTGACGTAGGCGAGGCCGCGACCCGAGACGCGGAGGCCCCAGCCGCCCCACTGCCCCGGGGACACGTCCTCCCAGCCGGCCGACTCGATGCGGGCGAGCGGGACGCGCATGATCGGGATCCGCGTGCACGCCGACACCACCCGGAACCCGCGCCGGTCGACCGTGACCTCGACGCGGCCGAGGGCGAGCATGGCGAGGCCGGCGACGACCAGCGGGATCCCGGTGAGCGCGGCCGTGCCGGCGTCCCCCGCGGGCGCGCTGGCCGCCGCGACGAGACCGAGCACCACGACGGCCGCGCCGATGCCCGCGAACCACCCGCTGCCGGTGCGCCCGCGCCAGGCGACGCGCGCCGTGGCGGGGACCTCGAGCGGCGGCACGTCGTGCGCGGGGATGGGCCCCGCGGCGCGGACGAGGACGGCCACGGGGACCGCGGCCGCCACCGCCCCCACGCCCAGCAGCAGGACGCCCCAGCCGACGGGGAAGGTGCCGTCGCCGACGGCGGCGGACGCGGCGATCGCGATCCACCCCGTGGCGAGGATGCCCGCCACGAGGTTGGCGACGAGGACCACCGTGGCCGCCGTGCGCCGGTCCCGCGCCCGCAGGGCGGCGACGGCCAGCGCCACGGCGACGAGCGCGAGGCCCGCCGCGACCGCGAGCATCACCCACGGCGCGCCCCACCCGTCGGGCGTCCCGTCGGCGGCGAAGTGCACGGCGATCCGGCCGGGGAGCGTCGGCGCGAGCAGCACGGCCGCGACGCCGAGCGCCAGGGCGATGACCGCCGCCGGGGCGACGACCGCCACGCGCGCGCCGGTCGGCAGGGGTGCTGGGGTGGTCATCGTGCTCCCTTGATCATGGTGAACAGGTCGTCCATCGGCACCCCGAGGGTGTCCGCCTGCGCGCGCAGCTCCTCGACGAGCGTCCGCAGCCGGTCGAACGAGGCGTTGCCCGAGCGGATCACCGTCGCGCCGCGACCGCGCCGCAGCTCGATGAGGCCGTCGTCCTGCAGGGCGGCGTACGCCCGGAGGACGGTGTGCATGTTGACGTCGACGGACGCCGCGAGGTCGCGCGCCGACGGCAGCCGCTCCCCGCTCGCGAGCTCGCCGCGGGCGATGGCGTGGCGGATCTGGGTGGCCACCTGCTCGGCGAGCGAGGCCTTCGCCGCGGGATCCACCGTGATGAGCATGTTCGCATTCTATGCGAACAATGGTCGCCACCACCAGGGCGACAGCCGGAGCGGCGTCCCGTCAGCGCCCGTCGTACGCCGCCTGCAGCTCGGCCACGACGAGCCGGCCCATGCCCATCATCGCGGCCATGGCGCGCGCGGCGCCCGCGGGGTCGGGCCCGCCGAGCGTGGTCGCCATGGCCTCCGGGACGACCTGCCACCAGAAGCCCCAGCGGTCACGCACCCAGCCGCACCGGCCCTCGGTCCCGCCGTCCGCGGCGAAGGCATCCCAGTAGCGGTCGACCTCCTCCTGGTCGCCGGCCGAGATCGACAGCGACACCGCCTCGGTCGCCGGCATGCCGGGTCCGCCGTTCAGCAGGCGGATCCGCTGGCCGTCGAGCTCGAGGTCGACCACGAGGGCCGTGCCACGGAGGGCCGGGTCGGGGAAGTCGTCCGGGTAGCGCGAGGTGTCGGTGATCCGCGAGCCGGGGAACAGGTCGACGTAGAACCGCGCCGCCTCCTCGATCTCCTCGCCGAACCAGAGTGTGGGGGTGATGCGCGGCATGGCTGCTCCTCGGCTCCGACGGCGGCCTCGTCGCGCGCCGTCGGGGCCACGCTAGCCACGTGGTGGCCTGCGGGCCAGGGCCCAGCGGCCTACGCCGACTCGCGCACCACCAGCTGGTGCCGCACCGTCCGGACCACATCGGGGCCCGAGCGCGGCAGGTCGCCCGCGATCATCGCGACCGCGAGGTCGAGCGCGTGGCGAGCGAGCTCGTCGAGGTCCACCGCGAGCGTCGTGAGGGTGGGCGCGAGCAGGCGGCCGAGCGACAGGCCGTCGATGCCGACCACGCGCACGTCCCCCGGCACGTCGACGCCCGCGCGACGGCAGGCGGAGAGCACGCCGAGGGCGCACACGTCGTTGAAGGCCACGATCGCGTCGGCCGTGCGCGGGCGGGCCACGACGCGCTCGGTCGCGACGGCCGCGGCCTCCGCGGTGGGCGCCGACGCGCGGACGACCGACACCTCCATCGACCGGGCCTCGAACGCGCGCACGAGCAGCGCGGCGCGCGGGCTGGGTCCCGCGGCGACGGCCGCGTCGAGCACGACCGGGTGCTGCACGCCGACGGCCTCGAGGTGGTCGGCGAGGGCCTCGATCGCCTCCGACGGGTCCAGCTGCACGGCGGCGCGCAGGGGGTCGCCGCGCGGATCCAGCTCCACGACCGGCACCGAGCCGAGCCGCGCGATCCACTCGGCGGCCCGCGATCCGAGGGTCCCGATCACGGCGTCGGTCTGCGCCCCGAGCGCCTCCACCATGCGGTCGGAGTCGGCCGCGAGGCCCACGTCGGCGAGTGACACGTTCCAGCCGCGGGCCGCCGCGATGCGCACGACCGCGGCCGCGAGCTCGGGCGACCAGGGGTTCCGCAGGTCGTCGACGACGAGGCCGAGCTGGTGGTCCCCGCCCGTCACGAGCCCGCGCCCGAACCGCGACGGCCGGTACGCGAGCTGGTCCGCGGCGTCGAGCACGCGGCGCTTCGTCTCCTCGCTGATGCCCGGCATGCCGTTCATCGCGCGCGTCACGGTCTGGCGGGACACGCCTGCGGCGGCGGCGACGTCGTGGATGGTGACGCGGCCGGCCGGGTCCCTCCCGGGCTCCCGGCCGGCCGCGCGCGACCCGCTCAGCCCCGCAGGTCCAGCCACGCCACCTGCTCCGGGGTGAGCTCGATCGACAGGCCGCGCATCGAGGAGCGGACCTCCGTGATGGTGCGGGGCCCGAACAGCGGGAAGGTCGGGAACGGCTGCGCGAGCACGTAGGCGAGCGCGATCGCCGTCGCCTGCACGCCGTGCTCCGCCGCGAGCTCCTCGGCCCGGCGGAGGCGCTCGAAGTTGTCGTCGCCGTAGTAGCAGCGCACGAGCTCCGGGTCGCTCAGGTCGTCGGGGCGGGCGCGGCCCGTGAAGAAGCCGCGTGCCTGCGACGACCACGGGAGCAGCGGGACCTGCCGCTCCTCGAGCCACGCCTTGGACGCGGGATCCGTGACGTGCACGCATCCCGCCCACGGCACGTCGTACGCCTCGGCCAGGCCGAAGTGGTCGCTCAGCGCCTGGAACCCGGCGCGGCCGTTGGCCTGCGCGTACGCCTGCGCCTCGTCGAATCGCTCGGGCGTCCAGTTGGAGACGCCGTAGGAGCGGATCCGCCCGGCGCGCTGGTGCTCGTCCATCACGTCGACGAACTCCCCCACCGGCACCTCGGCGTTGTCGCGGTGCATGAGGTAGATGTCGGCGTAGTCGGTGCCCTGGCGGTCGAGGCTCTCGAGCAGCTGCCGCGTGAGCGACTCGGGATCGCAGTGCGGGGTGTGGGCGCCCTTGGTGATGACGACCACGTCCTCGCGGATGCCGCGGTTACGGATCCACCTCCCCAACCGCCCTTCGAGCACGCCGCCGCCGTAGATGTACCCGGTGTCGAACGCGTTGCCGCCCTGCTCGACGAAGTGGTCGAAGATCGCGGACGCGTGCGCCAGGTCGGGCTGGTTGTCGACGCCCATGACCAGCCGCGACATGCGCTTGCCGACGCCGGGGATCTCGCCGTACAGCATCGGGCTGTCGTCGCGGACGCTCAAGGGCCGGCGGGAGACCGTGGGGATGTCGGCGTCCTCCGCCTCGAACGGGTAGCGCAGCTCGAGGGCGGCGCGCCAGCGGTCGAGCGTGCGGGCGGTGGCGAGCGTCTCGTCGAGGGTCATCTGCGCGGCCTCGCCGAGGCCGGCCGCGAGCGCGTCGGTCGTCGCGTCGGCCTCGATCGCGTACGGCTTCGCGCCCGTGAAGGTGAGCGTGCGCGGCTCCTCGCCGACGACGGAGACCTCGATGGTGGGCTCGTCACCGAGGTTCCACGGGTCGCTGAGGTGGATGCGGCCCCGCGAGCCCAGGATCGTGAGCGCCTGCGGCTCGTCGAGGGCGACGCCGGTGCGGAGGGTCGCGGTGATCCCGCCGCGGTAGGCCACCCGCGCGACCGACCACTCGTCGACGCCCGTCGGCCCGACGGTGCCCTCGACCTCGAGCGTGAGCGGCTCGGCGACGGCGATCCCGGTCGCGGCCTGCACGACGGCGGCCGCGGCGGTGACCGTGTAGCCGCCGACGTCGAGGATCCCGCCGCCCGCGGTCGCAGTGTCGTAGAGGCGGCCGGTGCGGGATCCGGTGCGGAAGGAGAAGGACGCGTCGACGTGGGCGACCTCGCCGATCACGCCGTCGCGCAGCAGCTCGAGGAGTGCCGCGGTCTGCGGGTGGAAGCGGTACATGTACGCCTCGACGAGCGGGAGGCCGGCCTCGCGGGCCGCGTCGACGAGCGCCATCGCGGTGCCGTGGTTGACGGCGAGCGGCTTCTCGCAGAGGACGGCCTTGCCGGCCTCGAGCGCGCGGATCACGAGGTCGGCGTGGCCGGTGTGCACGGTCGAGATGTAGACGGCGTCGACGGCGGGATCCGCGAGGACGGCGTCGTAGTCGGCGCCCGTGACGTCGGCGAAGCCGTGGTCGGCGGCCTCGGCCGCGAAGTCCGCCGCGCGCTCGGCGCTCGAGCTGCCGGCGGCGACGAGGCGCGCGCCCCGCGTGCTCGCGGGGAGCTGGGAGAGGAAGCGGCGGGCGATGGAGCCCGGGCCGAGGACCGCCCCGCCGGGTGCGGTCGAGGTGGTCGGGGTGGGGTCGGTCATGGAGGAGCCCTTCGCGGCGTTGTCGGCGTGAACGTTCACGACGACGCTACGGGGACTGATCCCCGAAGGTCAAGGAGTGCGGTCGGATGCGCGCGTGAACGTTCACGTCATCGCTGCGCCAGGCACGGCCGGGCGCCGACCGCGGGACCGCCGCGCTCAGCGGTCGGCGCCCTCCGCCTCGATCTCGGCGACGAGCCGCCCGAGCAGCCGCGTCAGCTCGGAGCGCTCCCGGGCCGACCACTCCCCCACGAGCTCGCCGAGGAGCGCGCGGGCCGTCGCGGAGTTGCGGTCGAGCACACGCTCGGCGTCGGGTGTGGGGCGCACGAGGACCGCGCGCCGATCGTCGGGGTCGGGCTCGCGGATCACGAGGCCCCGCTCCTCGAGGCGCCGCACGTGCGCCGTCATCGTCGACTTGTCGATGCCCTGCCAGTCGGCGAGCGCGCGCATCCGCGTCGCGCCGCGCTCGGCGAGGTGGGCGAGGAGCCAGGTGTCGGTCGACGAGAACGCCTCGCCCTCGTCGGCGAGCATGCGCCGGCGCACGTCGGGCCGCGTCGCCCATCGGGTGATCGCCAGGACCGCCCGCTCCATCGCCACCCCGACGGCGACGCCGTCCTCGCCTGGGAGCTCGCTCACCATTCGATCCCCGTCCCCTCCGCGCTCGCCGACCGTTGGTATACTCAAACCATATCGTCCGACCCGGACGCCACGCACGAACCGCACGATCCGAGAGGAAGCACCCCATGTCCACCCCGAGCACCGACCCCCGCGCGCACGCCGTCCCGGCCACGCCCCGCGAGGTGATCGCGAGCTACACCGAGTACGCCGACGCGCAGGCCGCCGTCGACACGCTGTCCGACCGCGAGTTCCCCGTCGCCTCCACGCAGATCGTGGGCCACGACGTCCGCACGGTCGAGACCGTGACGGGCCGGGTCACCAACGGCAGCGCCGCGGTGCGCGGTGCCGCAGGCGGCGCCTGGTTCGGCCTCATGCTGGGCCTCCTGTTCGGGATCTTCACCCCCGGCGTCGCCTGGCTCGGCGTCCTGCTCGTCGCCGTCGGCATCGGCGCGCTCTGGGGTGCGCTGTTCGGCTTCGTCGGCCACTACGCCACCCGCGGGAAGCGCGACTTCGCCTCCGTGCAGACGCTGACCGCCGGCCGCTACGACGTGCTCGTCGACAGCGCGCGGGCCGCCGAGGCGTCGCGGATCCTGTTCGACACGACCGGCGCGCCGCGCGCCTGACCCGCCGCAGCATCGCGACGCGGACGGACGGCCCGGCCGCCCGTCCGCGTCGTCACGTCCGGGGTGCGTCCTCGGGCGCCTCGAGCGTGAGCCACTCCTCGTCGACGCGGTAGCCGAGCGCGGCGCCGGCCGCCATGATCGCCGCGTTCACGCTTGACCCTCCGGTGCGGAACACGGTGACGCCCGCCTCGAGGAGCGCCAGCACGGAGGCCGCCTTCACCGCCGTGCCGAGGCCGCGACCCCGATGGGCGGCGTCGACGACCGTCACGTCGGTCTCGGCGGCGAGGCCTGTGGGATCCAGGTCGACGAACGTCATCGCGAGGAGCGCGCCGCCCGCGTCGACCGCGCCGTAGCCGCGGCGGCCGGGTGCCGGCACCCGCACGTCCTCGGGAGCGAAGGCGGCGTGCCGGGTGGCCGGGCCGCCCGGGTAGTCGGCGAGGGTGGCGGCGTCGAGCGCGAGGGTCGGCCGGGCGTCGTCCGGGCCCAGCTCGCGCAGCACGGCGGATCCGGCGACGCGGGCGACGAGCGCGCGCAGGCGGGCGGGATCCGCGTCCGCCGCGTCGAGCTGCGCGCCCCACGACCGGGTGGTCACGATCCAGCCCTCCTCCGTGAGGCGGGCCACCCGCGGGTCGTCGGATCGGGCGATGACGGGCTCGGCGCTCATCCCGCGAGCCTGACACGGCGGACGGCTCAGCCCGGGAAGCGCACCCCCGTCAGCTCCTCGGAGACCGCCCAGATGCGGCGCGCGTCGTCCGGGTCGGTGACGCGCGAGAACGGCGGCATCTCCGCGGGAGCGCCGCCGAGGTGGCCGGGGCCGCTCGGCCCGTACATGCGGCCGCCGTCGCCGTCCGCGGTCGCCGCGAGGAGGGCCGGCAGGGCGGCGGTCTCGGGCGTGCCGACCAGGATCCCGAGGCGCGACAGCCGCCGGATAACGCGCACGTCGAGCCCGTCGCGCGAGCGGCCGGTCGCCGTGCGCGCGGCGAGGAGGCTCGTCGGCGCGACGCCCGGGTGCGCGAGGTGGCTCGTGATCCCCCAGCCGCCCGCCGCGCTCCGCCGCTCGAGCTCGAGGCCGACGAGCCCCTGCGCGATCTTCGAGGAGCTGTAGGCGCGCCCGGGACGGTAGCGCCGCTCCCACTGGAGGTCGTCCCACCGCACGGCGTTCTGCGCGGCGGCGATGCTCACCTGCGAGACGACGCGCGCGGATCCCGCCCGCAGCAGCGGGAGGAGGCGACCCACGAGCGCGAAGTGGCCGAGGTGGTTGGTGCCGAGCTGCAGCTCGAAGCCGTCCTCGGTGGTGCGGCGCTCGGGCGGTGTCATGACGCCGGCGTTCGCGACGAGCAGGTGCAGGGGCGCGCCCTCGTCGGCGAGCCGGGCGGCGAGCGTCGCCACGGAGCCCAGCGAGGCGAGGTCGAGGTCGTGCAGGGCGATGCGCGCGGCCGGGTGCCGCGCGCGGATCCGGTCCACGGCGGCCTCGCCCTTCCGCCGGTCGCGCACCGGGAGCAGCACCTCGGCACCGGCGCCGGCGAGCCGGGTGGCGAGCGCGAGGCCGATGCCGTCGCTGCCTCCCGTGACGAGGGCGCGGCGGCCCGTGAGGTCGGGGACGGGGATGTCGATCGGGCGACGGGGCATGGCGGATCCTCCTGCGGACGACGACGCGGGCGTTCCGCATCGGCTGCCCCGAGCCTGGGCGCGCGCCGGCCGGGCAGCCAGTGCGCGTCGAGACGTGGATCGGCGGGTCCTGGTTGAGCGCGCCGCCGGCCGGGAGGATGGACGGGACCGAGGAGGACGCATGCGCCAGATGGATCCCGCGGGGCTCGCCGAGTTCCTCCGCCGCCGCCGCGAGGCGCTCCAGCCCGAGGACGTCGGCCTCCCCCGCACCCCGCGGCGCCGCACGAGCGGGCTCCGGCGCGAGGAGGTCGCGGCGCTGTCGAGCATGTCCGCCGACTACTACGCGCGCATCGAGCGCGGCAGCAGCCCGCAGCCGTCGGAGCAGATGCTCGCGGCGATCGCGCACGGCCTGCACCTCACGGTCGACGAGCGCGACCACCTCTTCCGGCTCGCGGGGCACCAGCCTCCCGCGCGCGGCGGATCCGGCGACCACGTCGGGCCCGGCCTCCAGCGGATCCTCGACCGGCTCGTCGACACGCCCGCCGAGGTCGTGAGCGAGCTCGGCGAGACGCTGCTGCAGACGCCGATGGGCGTCGCCCTGACGGGCGACACCGCGCACCTCACCGGGCCGGAGCGGAGCATCGGGTACCGGTGGTTCGCGGATCCGGCCAGCCGTCGCCTGTACGCCGAGGAGGACCACGACGCCCTCGGCCGCCTCTGGATCTCGGGGCTCCGCGAGGTCGCCACCCGCCGCGGACCGGGATCCCGCGCCGCCCGCTACGTGGAGCTGCTGCGGCCGCGGAGCGCCGAGTTCCGCGAGCTGTGGGCCCGGCACGAGGTGGGCCTCCGGCCGGGTGCCGTGAAGCGCTTCGAGCACCCGGAACTCGGCCGGCTGGAGCTCGCCTGCCAGACGCTGACGGATCCGGAGCAGTCGCACCACCTGCTCGTCTACACGGCCGCGCCCGGCTCGGAGAGCCACGAGAAGCTGCGGCTCCTCGGGGTGATCGGGGCGCAGTCGATGGGGTGAGGAGCCCCAATCGGGGGCGACACGGCCGGCCGCGGCGGTGGGAGGCTCGGGCCGTACCCGACCGGGCTGCCCGCCCACCCGAAGGAGTCCCCGTGGATGACGACGTCCAACTGATCAGCGACGGCGACGGCCTGGCCGTCATCGGCGAGCCGGCCGCGGTGGAGCGGTTCCTCGCGGCGAACGACCTGCCGAAGGGGCGGGACCTCGGGCTGAAGAAGCTGTTGCCGGTGATCGGCGTGGCCGCGTCGGTCATCCAGGGCGGTTCTGAAGTCGCCGCGAATCACGGTCGCTGGATCAAGTTGACCAAGGAGTCGGCAGCAGCACTCGCGAGCAACCCCGCGATGAAGGGCTCGGCCGATCACCTCAGCCGCGCGATCGTCATGCATGGCGGCAAGACCAAGAAGATCCTCGAATTCACGACCGGCCCCGGCAAGGCGCTGGCGAACCCGAACGTCGCCGCCGCCGTCGGCGCGGTCATGGCCCAGTACGCGATGCAGCAGGCCATGGACGAGATCAGCGACTACCTCGCCGTCATCGATGCGAAGGTCGACGACATCCTCCGCGGCCAGAAGGACGCCGTGCTCGCCGACATGATCGGCGTCGAGATGGTCGTCGACGAGGGCACGCTGATCCGCGCCCAGGTCGGCCGGGTCTCCGACATCACGTGGTCGAAGGTGCAGGGGACGATGCAGATCCTCGCCCGCACGCAGGGCTACGCGCTCCGGCAGCTCGACGCGCTCGCGGAGAAGATGGAGAAGACGACCAAGGTCGACGACCTCGTGCGGGTGACGAAGGACGCGGAGGCGACCGTGCGCGAGTGGCTCGCCGTGCTCGCCCGCTGCTTCCAGCTCCAGGACGCGGTCGCCGTGCTCGAGCTCGACCGCGTGCTCGATGCGTCGCCCGAGGAGCTCGACGAGCACCGCCTCGCGCTGCGCACCGTGCGGCAGAACCGGCTCGTACTCATCGGCCGCACCACCGACCGCCTGCTCGAGCGCATGGACGCCGCCGCCGGCACCGCGAACGCGAAGGTGCTGCTCAACCCGTTCGACTCGCGGGCGATCGTGGGATCCAGCAACCGAGCCGCCACGGGCGTCGTGCAGTTCAACGGCCTGCTCGGCGTCGCCGACGAACGCGAGGCGCTGGAAGCTCGGCCCTGGTTGGTCGCGGTCGGCGACACGTGGGATGCGGCGCGCGACCAGGGTGCCGAGGGCGCGGCTGCCGCCCGGCGTCTCGGCGCGGCGGCATTCGGGCGCGGACGTGCGGCCGCCGACGGCCTCCAGCTGAAGCTCGCGGAGGGTGCCCTGCGGCGCCGACGCGGCAAGGGCGACGGCGGTCAGACGCCGGACGTCTCAGAGGACGAGAGCTGACAGGCGCACCGCGGCCTGAGGCCGTCCGTCACGCCCGCCCCGCCACGCTCCGCCACGACTGGATCCCGCCGCGCAGGCTCACCGCGTCGCGCCCCGCCTCGCGCAGGGCCACCGCGGCCGCCCGCGAGCGCACACCGGAGGCGCAGTAGACGATCACGCGGTCGGTGATCGCGCCGGGCACCGCTCCCGGATCCACCGTCACGATGCGCACGGGCACCGCGACGTGGCCGGGGATGGAGTCGACCAGGCGCTCGTCGGGCTCGCGCACGTCGAGGAGGACGACCTGCTCGTCGGAGGCGAGGATCCCCTCCACCTCCTCCGCGTCCAGCTCGGTGCCGTCGGTGGCGGCGCCCACGCCGCAGAAGAGGTCGTAGTCGGCGAGCGCCGTGACCCGCTGGCGGCCCTTGGCGCGCTTCACGCCGATGGTGCGGCTGGTGCCGGCGAGCGCGTCGAGCACCACGACCCGGCCGAGCAGCGGCGTCCCCGCGCCCGTGACGAGCTTGATGACCTCCGTCGCCATGAGCGCGCCGACCGTGCCGCACACCGCGCCGAACACGCCCGCCTCCTCGCAGGAGAGCACGGCGCCGTCGGCCGGCGGCTCGGGGAAGACGTCGCGGTAGTCGATGCCGCGGCCGTCGGGCGCCGCGTCCCAGAAGACGGTGACCTGCGCGTCCCACCGGTACACGGATCCCCACACGCACGGCACGCCCACGAGGGCCGCCGCGTCGCTGATGAGGTAGCGCGTGGCGAAGTTGTCGGTGGCGTCGACGACCACGTCGTAGCCGCCGAGGATCCGGAGGGCGTTGTCGTTCGTGAGCCGCTCGGCGTGCTCGACGACCTCGATCCCGGGATCGGTGCGGCGCACCGAATCCGCCGCTGACGCGGTCTTCGGCCGGCCGACGTCGGGCGTGCCGTGGATGGTCTGG
Source organism: Clavibacter nebraskensis NCPPB 2581 (assembly GCF_000355695.1). Classification (NCBI taxonomy): domain Bacteria; kingdom Bacillati; phylum Actinomycetota; class Actinomycetes; order Micrococcales; family Microbacteriaceae; genus Clavibacter; species Clavibacter nebraskensis. The sequence goes on from NC_020891.1 coordinate 2,446,240, forward strand.
CGCTGGAGGTTCGAGAGGTCCACAGCATCGTCGTCTACGATTCCGAGGGTCCCGATCCCCGCCGCGGCCAGGTACTGCAGCACGGGGGAACCGAGGCCGCCCGCGCCGATCACGAGCACGCGCGCCTGGTCGATGCGGGACTGACCCCCCATCCCGATGCCGGGAAGGGCGAGGTGCCGGGAGTGGCGTTCGCGCCGCTCGTGCGCATCCTGCCCGGAGCCATGACCACCCAGGCCCCGCCCCCCGGGGTCGGTGCCCTCCCGATCGACGAGCGGCAGAGACGACCCCATGACAGACCTCCGTACGGACGGCGGACGCGGACCCGCGTCGACCGGTCCCAGCGTACGACGGCCCGCCGACGGTCCCCGCGGCGGTCGCCCCGGCGGCCCGCTCGGCCGCTTCCACCACCGCCGCTGGGGCGACGCCTGGCTCATCGGCCTCCTCGGCTTCCTGCTCGCGCTCCCCCTCGCCGGCGCGCCCTCGGTCTGGTACGACGAGGCCGCCACCGTCATCTCGGCCACGCGCGGCTGGGACGACCTCCTCCGCGAGCTCAGCACGGTCGACGCCGTCCACGGCCTCTACTACGCGGGCATGAAGGTGTGGTTCGAGCTGGTCGGCTACTCCCCCACGTCGCTGCGCTTCCCGAGCGCGGTGTTCATCGGCCTGGCCGCCGCGGGCGTCGTTCTGCTCACGCGCACGGTCTCCACGCGCGCCACGGGCATCGTCGCCGGGCTGGTCTTCGTCGTGATCCCCCGCTCGGCGTGGATGGGCACCGAGGGCCGCTCCTTCGCGCTCGGCACGCTCATCGCGGTGGCGCTCACGATCGTGCTGGTGCTGGCGGCCCGCCGTGCCGGATCCCGCTGGCAGGTGCAGGCCCGGTGGTGGGCGCTGTACGGGCTGCTCGCGTGGCTCGGCGCCTCCACCTTCGTGTACCTCGCGCTGCTCGTCGGCGCGCACGGCGTCGTGATCCTGTGGGCCATCGCCTCCGCGCGCGTCGGCCACCGCAGCCGCCGGCCCATGGTCGTGTCGCTGCTCGGCTGGGCGCTCGCCTCCATCACGGCCGGGCTCCTGTCGCTGCCGCTCGTGCGCGTGGTGACGGAGCAGTCGGGCCAGGTGGGGTGGATCAAGCCCATCGGCCCGAACACGATCACGCAGGTGATCTCGACGCAGCTCTTCTCCCAGAACGACGTCTTCGGCTTCCTCGCCTGGGCGCTCGCGCTCGTGGGCCTCGCGCTGCTGGTGCGCCGCGGGATCCGCCTGGTGCGCGCCCGCCGCGCCTCGCGCCTCGAGCCGGAGGGCGCCCTCGCCGAGTTCGAGTCGGCGTACCTGCACGCCGGGTGGTCGCCGACGATCCTGCAGCTCGCCGTCGTGTGGTTCGTCGTGCCGACGCTGCTGCTCATCGGCGCCTCGACCCTCATGTCGCCGCTCTACTCGCCGCGCTACATGGCGTACACGGCGCCCGCGTTCGCGATGCTCATGGCGGTCGGGATCCTCGCGCTCCGGTGGAAGCCGCTCGTCGCCGCCGTCACGACCGTGCTCGTGGCGCTGTCGGTGATGCAGCTCGTGCACGACCGCACCACCACCGTGAAGGCCGACTCCGACTGGGCCGCCATCGCGCGGATCGTCTCGGAGGAGCGCGCGCAGGAGGCGCCCGGCACGACCGAGGCCGTGATCTTCGGGCCGGTCCGCCGCCACCCGAAGGCGACCTCGCGCATCGTCGCGTACTCGTACCCGGACGCCTTCCGCGGCATGGACGACATCCTCCTACGCACCCCGCCCGGCGACACCGACGGCCTCTGGGAGGAGACCTACCCGTTGGCCGACCGGGTCGACGAGGTCGAGGGCGCCGACGTGGTGTGGCTCGTCACGAGCGACAAGCAGGACATCCGGGACGACGTGGCCGAGGCGCTCACCCCGCGCGGCTTCGCGAAGACCGACGACTGGCACGTGATGAACGCGAACGTCGAGCGCTACGAGCGGGTCGCGGCGGGCTGACCCGCTCGCCGCGTCCTCAGGCGCCCGCACGTGGTCGGACGGGTGGAGCGGCGGATCAGCGGACCGCGATGGTCCCCTCGAAGCGCGCGGTGACCGCGGTGCCGTCCGGCGTCTCGACCACGTGGTAGACGAGGCCGCGGTGGCCCGCGGCGTCCGTCGTGATGGCGGCGTTCGGGAACTCGGTGGTGAGCGACCAGTCGCCCGAGCCGTCGACGTGCACCTTCTCCGACACCACGATGAACCCGGCGACCTGGCGGTTGCGGTACAGCGGGTCCCGGACGACGGGGTACGTGACGGTGACGATCCCGTCCGGGACGCCCGTGCCGTGGAACTCCACGCACGTGGTCGAGCCGGCGCAGATGGCGCGCTGCGTGCCGTGGACGGTCAGCGGTCCCGTCCCGGTGATGCGCCGCGGGTCGGGCAGCGCGACGCGGGCGGTCGGTCCGCGTGGGCCGCCGCGGCCGTGTGCGCGTGCGCGGGAGCCGCGGCGTGTGCGGCGGCCGGGGCGATGAGCGCGAGCGGGAGGCCCGCGGTGACGGTTATTGCGACCGCGGCGGCGGCGCACGTGATGGTGTGCATGAGCTCGTTCTTCGTCGCCGGCAGCTGGCGCAATCGACGGGCGATCGCCCAGGTGCTCGACGCGCTCGACGACGTGGGCGCGCGGTCGTCCTGCTTCATCCGGTCCGTCTACGAGGCGGAGGCCGCCGCCTTCGCCGTTCCCGGCGGCGCGGACGCCGCCGACCTCGACGACCCGGGGATCCGGCGTCTGTTCGAGCAGGACCTCGCCGCGTTGCGCGCCGCCGACCGCGCGTCAGCCCGTGATGATGCGGGCGCCGTGCACGGGCCCGGTGGCGCGGATGACCTGGAGGCGGGCGGCGCTCAGCGCGATCTGCAGCTCGAGCGCGCTGTCGAGGTCGGCCGCGAGGAACGCGACCGTGGGGCCGGATCCCGAGACGATGCCCGCGAGCGCGCCGTTCTCCTCGCCGAGCTGCAGCACCTCGCCGAGGCCGGGCGCGAGGTGGAGCGCGGGCGCCTGGAGGTCGTTGTGGAGGACCTCGGCGAGCATGTGCGGATCCCCCGCCCGCAGCGCCTGCAGCACGCCCGAGTCGACCTGCGGGATCTGCTGCGCCGGGAAGATGTCCTGCGCGTGGCGCTCGCGGTGCCTGTCGAGCTCGCCGTAGACGTCGGGCGTGGAGACGCCGAACTCGGCGATGGCGAGCACCCACTGGAAGGTGCCCTTGGCGAGCGCGGGGCTGAGGCGGTCGCCGCGGCCGGTGCCGATGGCGGTGCCGCCGGCGAGCGCGAACGGCACGTCGGCGCCGAGCTCCGCGCCGAGGGCGAGCAGCTGGTCGCGCGTGCGCTCGGTGCCCCACAGGGCGTCGCAGGCGAGGAGGGTGGCCGCGGCGTCCGCGGATCCGCCGCCCATGCCGCCCGCGATGGGCACGTTCTTCTCGATGCGCAGGTGCACGCCGCCGCGGTGGCCGGTGCTCCGGGCGAGGAGCCGTGCGGCGCGGACGGCGAGGTTGTCGGCGCCGGTGGTGAGGTGGGACGTGTCGATGGATCCGCCGAACTCGACCGAGAAGCCGTCCGACCGGGTGGCCCACACATCCTCGTAGAGGCTGACCGCCTGGTACGCGGTGGCGACGTCGTGGTAGCCGTCCTCCTGGAGGGCGCCCACGGTGAGGGAGACGTTGATCTTGCCCGGGGCCCGCGCGTGCACCACGTCGGAGCTGGTGGCCGCGGAGGTCATGTGCTCCAACCTAGCGGAGGCTGGGAGGCGCTCCGTTCGCCTCGCGATCCGCCCAGGCATGGGCGACGCGGAGGTAGTCGTGCACGCTCAGCTGCTCGCCCCGCGAAGTGGGGGCGACCCCTCCGGCCTCGAGGAGCGAGGATGCGACCTCGCTCCCGCCGAGCAGCTCGGCGAGCGCCTGGCGGAGCATCTTGCGGCGCTGTTGGAAGGCCGCGTCGACGATCTTGAAGGTGCGCGTGCGCAGCTCCTCCGAGGCGAACGGCTCCGCGTGCCGCTCGAACGCGACGAGCACCGAGTCGACGTTCGGCACCGGCCAGAACACCTGGCGGCTGACCTGGCCGGCCGTGCGCCACGCGCCGTACCAGGCGGCCTTGACACTCGGGGATCCGTAGACCTTGGATCCGGGCTCCGCGGCGATGCGGTGCCCGACCTCGGCCTGCACCATCACGACGCCCGTGCGGATCGCCGGGAAGTGCTCGAGCAGGTGCAGCAGCACGGGCACGGACACGTTGTAGGGCAGGTTGGCGACGAGCGCGGTGGGATCCCCCGGCAGCTCGGCGACGCGGAGCGCGTCCTCGTGCACGATGGTGAGCGCGGCGTCCGGCTGATACAGGCCCACCGTGATCGGCAGCTGCTCGGCGAGCCGGCCGTCGATCTCCACCGCGACGACGCTCGCGCCCGTCTCGAGGAGGCCGAGCGTGAGGGATCCGAGGCCGGGCCCCACCTCCACCACGTGCGTGCCCGCCTGGACGCGCGCGACCCGCACGATGCGGCGCACGGTGTTGGCGTCGATGACGAAGTTCTGCCCGAGCTTCTTCGTGGGCGCGACGCCGAGCAGCTCGGCCAGGTCGCGGATCTCGGCGGGGCCGAGGAGCGTCGGGGCGACGGGAGCGGGCGCGGCGGCTGCCGTCTCGTCGCTCACGCGCGGCTCGCCGGGTCGATCTCGGCGGGGTCCTTCGCGGGCGACGTCACGGGCTCGTCGTCCCAGCGCCCGTAGACGAGCTCGGTGTTCGAGGAGATCTGCGCGGCGAGCATCGACACGTCGGTGCCGAGGTGCGCGGCCATCGCGCGGAGCGTGTGCGGGATGAGGTAGGGCGCGTTCGGCCGGCCGCGGAACGGCACGGGCGTGAGGAACGGCGCGTCCGTCTCCACCAACAGGAGCGAGCGCGGCGCGAAGGCGAGCGCCTCCCGCAAGTCGTGCGCGTTCTTGAAGGTGACCGTGCCGGAGAACGACATGTACCAGCCGTTCTCGGCGCAGATCCGGGCGAGGTCCTCGTCGCCGGAGAAGCAGTGGAAGACGGTGCGCTCGGGGGCGCCGACGCGCAGCAGCGTGGCGACGACCTCGTCGTGCGCATCGCGGTCGTGGATCTGGAGGGCGATGCCGCGCTCCTTCGCGATGCGGATGTGCTCCTCGAACGAGCGCTGCTGGGCCGCGCGGCCCTCCTCGCCCGTGCGGAAGAAGTCGAGGCCGGTCTCGCCGACGGCGCGCACGCGCGGGCGTCCGGCGAGCTCGTGGATCTCGGCGAGGGCGTCGTCGAGCGTGCCCGCCTCCTCGTGGGCCGGGGCCTCGTTCGGGTGGATCGCGACGGCGGCCAGCATGCGCGGCTCGTGCGCCGCGGTCTCCGCCGACCAGCGGGAGGTCTCGAGGTCGCCGCCGACCTGGATGACGCCGCGGACGCCGACCGAGCTCGCCCGGTCGAGGTGCTCGGTGAAGTCGATGGGCGACTCGCCGTCGGCGATCTCGAGGTGCGTGTGGTTGTCGTAGACGGGGACCGTGAGCGCCTCGGGCAGCGGCGGGTACGTGAGGTCGCGCGTCTGGCCGTGGACCGCGGTGGTGTCGCGCTGGCGCACGTAGCTGGATTCGGACATCGCGCTCACTCTACCGACGGGCGCGGTCGCCGCCCGGTCGGCGGGGCCGCCGCCGAGTCAGGCGGCGGGCGTCGCCGGCTCCTGCTCGATGCGCGGGAACAGCGGCGCCTCGAGCGGGGTGACGACGCCGGATCCGGTCCACTCGTCGGCGAGGTCGATGCGCTGCTGGCCGACCGTGCCGGTGCCGCCGAGCGCGGTCCAGAGCTTCGCGGTGGCGCCGGGCAGCACGGGCGCGAGCAGCACGGCGAGCGTACCGAGGCCGCGGACCGCGGTGTGCAGCACGGTCTCGAGGCGCGCGCGGTCCTCGTCCTTCTTCGCGAGGGCCCACGGCTCCTGGCTCGTGATGTAGCCGTTGAGCTCGTCGACGAGGGTCCACACGGCGGCGAGCGACTCGTGGATCGCGAGCCGCTCGATGGCGTCGTCCGCGGTGGAGGCGGCGGCGCGCGCCACGCTCTGCACGCGGAGATCCGCCTCGGTGACCTCGTTGGCCTCGGGGATCCGCCCGTCGAAGTAGCGGCCGACCATGGCGATCACGCGGGAGGAGAGGTTGCCGAACCCGTTGGCGAGCTCGGCCTGGTAGCGGGCGCTGAGGTCCTCCCAGCTGAACGAGCCGTCCTGCCCGAAGGCGAAGGCGCGCATGAAGTAGTAGCGGAACGCGTCGATGCCGAAGGTGTCGGTGATGGTCTGCGGCACGATGCCCGTGAGCTTCGACTTCGACATCTTCTCGCCGCCGACGAGCAGCCAGCCGTGGCCGAAGACGCGGCGGGGCGGCTCCTCGCCGAGCGCCATGAGCATGGCCGGCCAGATGACCGCGTGGAAGCGGAGGATGTCCTTGCCCACGAGGTGCGTGGCGGGCCAGCGGCGGCGGAACCCCTCGTCGTCGACGCCGTAGCCGATGGCCGTGACGTAGTTCATGAGCGCCTCGAACCACACGTAGACGACGTGGCTCTCGTCCCACGGGATCGGGATGCCCCAGTCGAAGCTGGAGCGGGAGATCGACAGGTCCTCGAGGCCCCGACGCACGAAGGAGAGGATCTCGTTGCGGGCGCTCTCGGGCTGGATGAAGTCGGGGCGCTCCTCGTAGAACGCGAGGAGCCGCTCGCCGAAGTCGCTCATGCGGAAGAAGTAGTTCTTCTCCTCCAGCAGCTCGACGGGCTTGGAGTGGATGGCGCAGACGAGCTGGCCCTCGAACGGCCCCGTGCCCTCGAGGAGGTCGGACGGCTGCTTGTACTCCTCGCAGCCGACGCAGTAGTAGCCCTTGTACTCGCCCGTGTAGATGAACCCGGCGTCGTGGAGGCGCTGCAGGAAGATCTTGACGCTCTCCTCGTGGCGGGCGTCCGTGGTGCGGATGAAGTCGTCGTTGGAGATGTCGACGGCCTCGAGCAGCGGCTGCCAGCTCTCGGTGACGAGGCGGTCGGCCCAGGCCTGCGGGGTCGTGTCGTGCGCCGTCGCGGTGCGCAGGATCTTCTGCCCGTGCTCGTCGGTGCCCGTGAGGAACCAGGTGTCGTCGCCGCGCTGGCGGTGCCAGCGGGCGAGCACGTCGGCGGCGACCTCGGTGTACGCGTGCCCGATGTGCGGGACGTCGTTCACGTAGAAGATCGGCGTGGTGATGTAGAAGGGCTCGCCGCGGGACATGGGCTCCATCCTAACGATCGGCGGGAGCGCTCCCGGTCGTGTGACCGGGGCGACAGCGGGGGCCCGGGGGCGGTCAGGAGAGGTGGCGCTCCGCCGGTCCGTCGTACTCCGAGAGCGGCCGGATCAGCGAGTTGGACGCCCGCTGCTCCACGATGTGCGCCGTCCAGCCGACCACGCGCGCCGCGACGAACAGCGGCGTGAAAACGCGGGTCTCGAAGCCGAGGAGCGCGTAGGCGGGGCCCGAAGGGTAGTCGAGGTTCGGCAGGATCCCGGTGCGCTCGGCCATGCCGCGCTCGAGCGCGTCGTACAGCTCCATGGTGAGGCGGGCGGACTCACCCGCCTCGCCGCCGCCGGCCACGCGCACGGCGACGAGGTCGTCGAGCGCCTGCTTCATGGTGGGCACGCGCGAGTCGCCCGCGCGGTAGACGCGGTGGCCGAAGCCCATGACCTTGCGCTTGGCGGCGAGCGCCTCCTCGAGCCACGACTCGACGCGCGACGCGTCGCCGATCTCGTCGAGCGTCTCGAGGACGGCCTCGTTGGCGCCGCCGTGCAGCGGGCCCTTGAGCGCGCCGATCGCGCCCGTGACGGCCGAGTGCAGGTCGGCGAGCGTCGAGGTGATGACCCGGGCCGTGAACGTGGAGGCGTTGAAGGAGTGCTCGGCGTAGAGGATCAGCGACACCTCCATGGCCTTCGCGTCGGCCTCCGTGGGCCGGTCGCCGTGCACCATGAGGAGGAGGTTCTCGGCGAGGCCGAGGTCGTCGCACGGCTCGACCGGGGCGAGGCCCCGGCGTCGGCGCTGGTCGTAGGCGATGAGCACGGGGATCTGCGCGAGCAGCCGCACGGAGCGCTCGAGGTCGGCCTCGGCCGATTGGTCGTCGGGCGCGGGATCCGCGGCGCCGATCGCGCTGACGGCGGTGCGCAGGACGCCCATCGGGTGCGCGTCGACGGGCAGGGCGTCGACGATCCGCAGCACCGCGTCGGACGGACGCCGCTCCGTGCGCTCCTGGCTCTCGAAGTGCGCGAGCTCCTCGTCGGTGGGCAGCTCGCCGTGCCAGAGGAGGTACGCGACCTGCTCGAAGGAGCAGTGCGCGGCGAGCTCCTGCACGGGGTACCCGCGATAGAGGAGGGAGTTGGTGGCCGGCTCGACCTTGCTGATGCGGGTCGTGTCGACGACGACCCCGGCGAGGCCCTTGCGGATGTCGGTCATGGTGCTCCTTCGCGTCATGCCGCACCCGCGTGGTCGGGCGGATCGGGTCGCCTCCGGGTGCATTCGTCACTGTATCGGGGCGGGTGGCGCGGGGGCGAGGGTCGCCGACGGTCGCGCGATGGACGGACGGCGACGGTCTGGGGAGTGACGGGCATGACGGGCGGCTCCGCTCCCGGGTCGGCGGCCGCTCCGCTCGCTAGCCTCACCAGCAGGCGCTCCCGAGGCGCCGCCCGCACCGCGGCGCCGACCCGGAGGACGCCATGCCCGAGAGCACCGACCACGCCGATCCCGCCGCAGCCGACACCGCGAGCGACGCCGCGACCGCACCCGACCGCTACGACGTCGCCGTCATCGGCGCCGGCCCCGCCGGCACCGCCGCCGCCCTCCGCGCCGCCGAGCTGGGCGCGTCCGTCGTCGTGCTGGAGGCCGGCCGCGTCGGCGGCACGTGCGTCAACACCGGGTGCGTGACCACGCGCGTGCTCGCGAAGACCGCGCGGCTCGTGCGCGAGGTGCGCTCCGCGGGCGAGAACGGGATCGGCGGGGGCGAGCCGACCCCGCACTGGCCGTCGATCGTCGCGCGCGTGCACGAGCAGGTCGACCGCGTGCGGTCGCTCAAGGACGAGGCCGCGCGGTTCGAGACGGCGGGCGTGACGCTGATCCACGAGGGCCGCGCCCGCTTCGTCGACGACCGCACGCTCCAGCTCGACAGCGGCCGGCGGATCACCGCGGGCGCGATCATCGTGTGCGTCGGCGGCCACTCGAAGCGCCTGCCCGTGCCCGGCGCCGACCTCGCGACCGTGCCCGAGGACGTGCTCGCGCTGCCGGGGATCCCCCGCCGCCTCGCCGTCATCGGCGCCGGCAACACGGGCGCGCAGCTCGTCACCGTCTTCCGCTCGTTCGGCTCCGAGGTCACGCTGCTCGACGTCGCGCCGCGCGTGCTCACTGCGTCCGACGAGGCGATCTCCGAGGCCGTCGCCGACGCGTTCACCGCGCAGGGCGTGCGCGTGCGCACGGGCATCGACACCGTGACGGGCCTGACGAAGACGGGCGACGGGTCCATCACGCTGCTCTGGCGCGACGGCGACCGCCCGCAGTCCTCCAGCTTCGACGCCGTGATCATGGCCACCGGCTGGCCCGCCGACGTCGACGACCTGGGGCTCGAGCACGCCGGGCTCGAGGTGGAGCGCTCGGCGATCCCGGTCGACCGTTACCTCCGCACGCGCGTGCCGCACATCCTCGCGGTTGGCGACGCCAACGGGAAGGACATGCTCGTGCAGGCGGCGCAGTCCGAGGGCGAGGCGGCGGCCGAGAACGCGGTGCTGGGCGTCAACCGGCCGATCCCGCCGCAGCTCCTCCCCGCAGGCGGCTTCACCGACCCGGACTACGCGGGCGTCGGCCTCACCCAGGCGGAGGCGCGCGAGCGCGACGGCGCGTGCGTGGTCGCGCGGGTGCCGTTCTCCGAGGTCGACCACGCGGTGATCGACGACCGCGAGGCCGGCTTCCTCCTCCTCATCGCCGACCGCCGCCGCGAGCTCATCCTCGGCGCGCACGCCGTGGGCGAGAACGCGGTCGAGGTGATCCAGTCGGTCACCACCGCGATGGCCGCGGGCGTCGACGTCGCGACCCTCGCGCACGTGCGGTTCGCGTACCCGACGTACAGCGCGATCATCGGGATCGCGGCCCGGCGCCTGCTGCAGGAGGACGAGCGGGCGGGCGAGCTCGACTGACGCGGCGTCCGGTCGGGCGTGGTCGGATGGGCGCATGACCGCGCTCATCGTCACGGCCCACCCGGATCCCGACTCCCTCACCCACCACGTCGCCCGGCGACTCGAGGCCGCACTCGCCGCGACAGGCGCCACGACCGCGCACCTCGCCCAGGAGGGCTTCGACCCCGTGTTCGGCATGGCCGACCAGGGCGCGTACGCGGGCGACTCCCCCGCGCCCGCGGACGTCGTCGCCGAGCAGGCGCGCCTCGACGCCGTGGACCACGTCGTGCTCGTCTTCCCGGTGTGGTGGTGGTCGATGCCGGCGCTGCTCAAGGGATGGATCGACCGCACGTTCATCGCCGGCTGGGCCTTCGCGATCGACGACGAGGGACGCATCGAGAAGCGGCTCCAGCGCCTCACCGTCCACCTCGTGCCCGTGTCCGGCACGAGCCGCGCGTCGTTCGCGCGGCACGGCTACCTGACCGCGTTCGAGACGCAGGTCGGCCACGGGATCCTCGACTACTGCGGCGCACGGCGGGGCGCGACCGCGTTCGTGCACGACTCCGAGTCGGGCGACCGGGACGCGGTCGCGGCGGAGGCGGAGCGCGCCGTCGCCGAGGTGGTCGCGGCGATCGCGCTCGCGACGGGGTCCGAGCCGGTGGATCCGCGACCCTGAGGCCGGGGCGCGTGTGCACGCTCCGGCGTCCCGAGTCCGGCTCGCGGCTAGCCTCGCCGGATGCCCGCCGCCCCCGCCGCCCGATCCGGCGGGGCGCGCGCGGTCATCCGCGCGGGGAACGTCCTCGCGTCGGTCGGCATGGGGATGCTGCTGGCCGTGCTCGCCCTCGGCCTCGCGCTCGACGGGACGCTCCACGGCCTCGACGAGCGCGACTAGGCATCACGCCCCGCCGCGGTTCCCCTGTAGCGTGAAGGTGAAGACGTCCTCGTCGAACGCGCTGTAGCCCGCGTAGTCGAGGAGCTTGTAGAGGCGGGCGCGGGTCTGTATCTCTCGGGCACATTCGACGCGAGTGTGCCCTCCTCGAGGCTGCGCTCGGCGGCGCCCATCGCGAGGCGCAGGAATGAAACGTCCTGATACTGCGGCCACCTGCCATGATCGGCATGCGATACTGCCGTTGTGTGTACTGAGATTACACTTTCGCTGAATGGCATAGATATCGACTGGGGTAAAAATCGATTTTGGAAAAACCACTACTGGCTTTTCCCGCCCACCAGCCTGACTGATATTCCCTATCTTTACGCTGACAATGAAGTTGAATGGCACCCTGGCTTCGAGACATCCCTGGATCAAGCCAGGTTTCGCCTATGTCAGCTCGGCTATTCCCTCGAGGAAGCGAAGTCGAAATTTCAGACAACAGTGAGCCACTGGAGTCGGAGAAGTTACTTCGAGCTCTCGTTTGATGCCTTTCGGGAGGCGCTAAGCGAGTTTAATTTCCATGATCGGCCAGAAGTTGAGCCTGGCCTGGGACCTTCGAGCTTCAAATCAGAATTGGCCGAGGCGCTTGCTGCTTGCAGTCCGGATGACGGTTGTCAGATGGAAGACTTTGTCTACGAGCTTGATTTTTCAATTATTCTTCGCACACTTGCGGAGCAGGAATCGAATCGTCCCCTGCCCCTCCGCTGGCACTACTATGATTTGGTCGAGAATGGATGGGCAACCATTGACGATTTGCTCGAGCTTGACCGAAACACGGCGATCATGAACCATTCATTCTTAATGGGGCGACTTCAGGATTACACTCAATTAAATACGGTCAGCGCATTCGACCGATGGTTGGCGGGGCAAGGAATTCCTCAAGAAACGCCGTATTGGCGGTCGGATACTGGAGATAAAAGACGGCTGGAAAAGCTGACCCTACCCACTGCAGTTCGCAATATGATTCACCATCCCGAGAATCTAAGCAACAGACTGCTTGACGAGGACATAAGAAAGAGCGTGGAGCTACTTCTCGAAATTACCGGAAGGCCGCCTTACCCCCTGAAGCAACTCACCCAATAAAGTTGCAATATGGCAGATGTATTTGGATCCCCAGTATTTCGACGCATTACAGCAGGTCTAGCGCTCGCGTTGCAGTGGGCGCTCGGCCGGACTCTAGGTTCCGCCTACTACAAAGCAACCTGCTAACGGACGGTATGGATAAAATCACGCCCCGCCGCGGTTCCCCTCCAGGGTGGACGTGAAGACGTCCTCGTCGAACGCGCTGTAATCGGCGTACTCGAGAAGCTCGTAGAGGCGGGCGCGGGTCTGCATCTCGGGCACCATCGACGCGAGCGTGCCCTCCTCGAGGATCGCGTCGAGGCCGCGCTCGGCTGCGCCCAACGCGAGCCGCAGGAGCGAGACCGGGTAGATCACGATGGCGACACCACCACCACGAATCGCGCGCCAACTCACCTGTCGCCCAACACCCGTTGCGCCGACCCGGTTATAAGCAGGGGAACACCCCGTAATGAATTATATGCGCGAGTACCTGTATGTACTCTTGATGCTTTTCGCAAAGTAACTCCCCACGCTCTGCGCCTGAATTAAGCCGTCGTATTCTGCTCTAGGAACGTCGAAATATTGGTAGGTGGCACCGTTTAAGAACTCTACCTCGAGCACCAAGCTCTGAGCATCGTAGCCAACGGCTGCTATATTAGAACTGCTTACCGGCGTCTTATTCATCACATATTCCTATCATCAACCATTGAAGTAAGTTCACGAATCACTTTCGAACTGATCGGAGTGAGTCGCCGCCATGCAAGCGCCACGTCGGCGTAATCTTGAGGCGCCCGTGCAACATCCCAGCCTCCAGGCAGCTCGCGCCCAATAACCTTCGGGTCAGCACTATCGGGCCGCTCGCTTTCCCTGGATTGAACAGTAACGCGTGTAGGTAGCTTGACGACCTCCCCGGTCACCAGGGCCTCGCCAGTACGTAAAACTGGCACTGCATCAAACAGACCGGCCATGTTGTCCGGTAAAGTTGAACGAACAATACCCCGATCCGTTGCGTTTGTCATCCTCATAACAAAGAAAGACCCCAGCTGTGATAGCACGGACGGCCGGATATCAGAAGGACGTTGACTGACAATCATGACTCCGACGCCGAATTTCCGACCCTCTTTGACTATTCTGTCAACAATCTCGCCTGCGCCTTGAGTGCCGTCACCAAGGTACCGATGCGCCTCCTCGAGGACCACCAAAAGGGGCCTCTCGCGCCCGCCCTCAGACAGGTTACGCGCCCATACTAGGCTCTCGTATAACAGGCGCAACAAAACACTCGTCACTCGCTGAAGCACGGCGTTAGGCACTCCTGACAAATCTGCGATTACAATCGGGGTGGCGTTACCTAACCACAGTGCCAAAAAGTCGCCTAAATCGCATTGAACGCGACCACGTAGCGGCACATCCCAGCGCCCCGGCCGAAATAAGAAATCATACCTCGGATCTCGTAGCTTCGCCCCAAGGGAATTTGTTTGCCGCCGAGCGTTCACACTCGCCTGGCTGAGGTAGACACGATCAGGGCCACTTGTCGAAATGGGTCGATACGAGGGCGGCGATACGCTCTCGATATCCCCTCGAACCTGTTCACCGTCAGGCGTCAACGCATACGCTATTGTCTCATGCGTTTGACCGGTCGAAGGCTCCGAATGAGTCGCAAATTGCAACTCATGGAGAGTCATCCACAGCTTGCGCACACTGAATGGTATTGGAGTATCGACTGTGATGTTGTTTAGATCGAGACCTAGATCGTCCTCCGTCTGCACATATTCGCGCTTCATATCTAGCACCAGAGACTGAATTACAACCGCAGAGTTCTCGTCGACTTCACCCAACGCCAAGTGCAAAAAATCCTCAAAAGGCAACGCCCAGTACGGCAAGTACATCTGTTCAGTAGCGGTATCGTGGTTACGGTTCTCAGTTGCGTCGACACGGAAGCACGTTGCTCGCGTTCCAAATGCCTGTTTGTACTCGCCGTGAACATCGATAATAAGTATTCGTGCGGACGGAAACCGTGTTTTCTCGGAAAGAGCTGCCAGCAGAGAGGACACTGTCGTTGATTTACCGCTCCCAGTACTTCCGACAACAGCAGAATGTCGATTCACCAGAGCCGAAACGTCAATTCGAGCAGGCAAATGAGGAGCGTTGGATATGTGACCCAGCTGAATAGACTTTATCCCTGCGCCGACATCGTATATGCGGTTCAAATCACTCGCCGTGACTAACAGCACGGGATCACTTATGGATGGGTACCGAGATATCCCCCGATCAAAAGATCCGTCTCTGTGAGCCTCTCCTAGTAGCTCAAGCTTCATCCACGGTCGTCCTGGAACCGTCTCTGATTCGGGATGATCTCCGACCAGGGAAGAACCGACCTGAACCACGATCGCGAAGACATCGATAAGACCGAGGGGAATTCGAACATACGCACCAACTTGCCCTACAAAATAGGCGTGACCCCTGGAGAAAGTCAATCCCGGAGCGGCCGCCGGAAGCACACTCGCCATGACAGTGTCGCCTTGAACGCTTGAGACATCTCCGATTCGCATTGGATCACTGGGCATCTGGAATGCCCTTAGTTCGTGACTCACCCGTCAAGAGCCTTAGGAACTTTCCCAACTTGGCAAAATCCCCCAGATCGGATGACACCTGCACTTCTGCGTCGCCATCCTCAATTGAAGAAGCCCACCGACCTCTGGTTGTACCTATTACTCCTTCGGTGCTGCCCATGAGGATTAAATTCGCGGTGCTTTCGGCCATACCAACAGCTTCCTGATACAAGTCAAGACTTCCAAACAGCAAACCCTGAACGGTCGAAGTGGGGTTAGCTCGTAATGACTGCTCCAAAATCTCGTTGATGTGTTGGTCTCGGAATGAGTAGCCACACGTGACAAGAATGGCACCCGGCTTTCGCATGAAAGCTTTAAGCCTGTCCATCATGGCCAGATATGGAAGACGTCGGCTTTGATCATACTTTAGGTGACTCGGATAAACGAGTGCTGACGATTCATCTCCGGGATCGGGCGCTTTCCGCACTACCTCACCATCGGGTTCTTGCGACCAGTTGATGGACCCATGAAGCTTCCATAGCAACGTCCAACGATTCGGTAGCTCGTCTTCCTCAATCGCTTCCAAATTGAAGGTCGGGTGACGTGAGCCCATAAAGCCGTCAAAGTACGCAATTCTCTGACGCTCGAACGCCTGCTCAATTAACATGTCGTAATTAGTTGTAAAGACCTGCGCCGGCGCCAGGCGTCGGACGGCTGCAACCCAGACAGCCAATGAAACGTAGGGACTATCCCCCTCCGGTAGCTCCGCGTCAACATGTTTGCGAATGCTCTTGGTAATGGCTGAATCGAGGGCGTTAAGATCCGCAATTGAGACTCCGCGGATATCAGCATCACCCGGAAGGCTCTTCATCGCCCGTATGTAGTTGAGTAGTTGTTCCAAGTTGCGCCTTTGCTCCGTTGGCAAATGCTCGATGAGAGCAGAGAGGGCAAGCGAGAGCGGCTGAGGAACTTCCTTCACAATCAAGTCTGTGAGGTCTTCAAGGCCAGGAACGAGAGGCTTACCCCCCTTCCGCATGGACATAGGGGCGCCGGCCCCTAAAAGGAATCCAACCGGCTTTTTTTCCTGCTCCAATGCAGATCGCAAGTAAGATTCGTGTTGGTGCAAGTTGTGCATCGTCATGGCATCCCTGTCTTCACGACTTGACCCTATTGCGTTTTCGAACGATGAGGTCACCCCCAGTTACGGGGTGCGTGCGAACGAATACTCTTATCCGACGCGCGTCGGATAGGATTTACTGCAGTTAGCTCTTGATGATTCTGCGCGCCGTGGAAGAGTCTGCCGAGGCATCACGCCCCGCCGCGGTTCCCCTCCAGCGTGAACGCGAAGACGTCCTCGTCGAACGCGCTGTAGCCCGCGTAGTCGAGGAGCTCGTAGAGGCGGGCGCGGGTCTGCATCTCGGGCACCTTCGACGCGAGCGTGCCCTCCTCGAGGATCGCGTCGAGGCCGCGCTCGGCGGCGCCCATCGCGAGGCGCAGCAGCGACACCGGGTAGATGACGATGTTCACGCCCACGTCGCGCAGCTGCGACGTCGTGAACAGCTCGCTCTTCCCGAACTCGGTCATGTTGGCGAGGATCGGCACGTCGACCGCGGCGCGCATCGCCTCGAACTCGGCGAGGTCCGCCATCGCCTCGGGGAAGATCGCGTCGCCACCGGCGTCCACCAGCGCCTTCGCCCGGTCGACGGCGGCGGCCATGCCGTCGACGCCGCGCACGTCGGTGCGGGCCATGACCAGCAGGTCGGGGTCGCGGCGGGCGTCGACGGCCGCGCGGATCCGCTTGAGCGCGGTCGACTCGTCGACCACCTGCTTGCCGTCGAGGTGGCCGCAGCGCTTGGGGTTCACCTGGTCCTCAATGTGGAGGCCCGCGACGCCGGCGTCCTCGAGCATCTGCACGGTGCGGGCGACGTTCATCGGCTCGCCGAAGCCCGTGTCGGCGTCGACGAGGCACGGCAGGTCGGTGACGCGCGCGATCTGCTGCGAGCGCCCGGCCACCTCGGTGAGCGTGGTGAGGCCGATGTCCGGCAGGCCGAGGTCCGCCGAGAGCACGGCGCCGGAGATGTAGACGCCGTCCATGCCCTTGTCCTGGATGAGGCGGGCCGACAGCGGGTTGAACGCGCCGGGCATGCGGAGCAGCTCGCCGGACGCGAGCCGCTCGCGGAACGCGCGGCGCTTGGCGGCGGAGGTGAGGGTGGAGTGCAGCACTAGAGGAGTCCCTTCGGGGAGCCGGCGCCGTCGAGGAGGCCCGGTCGTGCGGTGACGGTGAGGCCGGCGAGCTCGTCGGCGGTGAGCTCGGGCAGGCGTTCCACGAGGGCGAGGAAGCGGTCGACCTCGGCCTCCTCGAGCACGCCGTCGGCGAGCGTGCGCAGCTTGGCGACGTAGTCGGCGCGCGCGAACGGCCGGGCGCCGAGCGGGTGCGCGTCGGCGACGGCGATCTCGTCGACGATGGTCGAGCCGTCCGTCAGGCGGATCTCCACCCGGCCACCGAACGCCTTCTCGGCCGGGTCCATGGAGTGGTACCGGCGGGTCCACTCCGGGTCCTCGGTCGTGGTGACGCGCCGCCAGAGGTCCACCGTGTCGGGGCGGCCGGCGCGCTCGGGCGCGTACGAGTCGACGTGGTGCCAGGCGCCGTCCTGCAGCGCCACCGTGAAGATGTACGGGATCGAGTGATCGAGCGTCTCGCGGCTGGCGCGCGGGTCGTACTTCTGCGGGTCGTTCGCGCCGGAGCCGATGACCACGTGCGTGTGGTGCGACGAGTGGATGAGGACGCGGTCGATCGCGTCCGCGTCGGCGAGCACGGGGTGGGTGTTGTGCAGGCGGCGCGCGAGGTCGATCCACGCCTGCGCCTGGTACTCGGCCGAGTGCTCCTTCGTGTATGTGTCGAGGATCGCCCGCTTGGCCTCGCCCGGCGCGGGCAGCGGCACGTCGTAGGAGGCCGCGGGGCCGTCGAGCAGCCACGCGATCACGCCGTCCTCGCCCTCGTAGATGGGGGTGGGGCTGGTCTGGCCGCGCATCGCCCGGTCGATCGCCTCGACGGCCATCTTCCCGGCGAACGCGGGCGCGTGCGCCTTCCACGTGCTGATGGCGCCCTTGCGCGACTGCCGCGTGGCGGTCGTGGTGTGCAGCGCCTGGCCCACGCCCTGGAAGACGGTCTCCTGATCCAGCCCGAGCAGCGTGCCGATGCCGGCGGCGGCCGACGGGCCGAGGTGCGCGACGTGGTCGATCTTGTGCGCGTGCAGGCTGATGGCCTTCACGAGGTCCACCTGGATCTCGTAGCCGGTCGCGATGCCGCGGATCACGTCGGCGCCCGTGAGAGCGCGGCCGTCGGGGCGGCCTCCAGCTGCGGCGTGCTGGGCGGCGGCGAGGATCGGCGGGATGTTGTCGCCCGGGTGCGAGTACTCGGCGGCGAGGAACGTGTCGTGGTAGTCGAGCTCGCGCACGGCCACGCCGTTCGCCCAGGCCGCCCACTCGGCGCTCACGCGGGTGGCGGGATCCGCGCCCACGACGGTCGCGCCCGCACCGGCCGTGGACGGCCCGTGCGCGAGCGCCTGCGCGCGCGCCGCGACGACAGGCGCGCGCGTGAGCGAGGCGGTCGCGACCGCGGCGTTGTCGATGATGCGGTTGACGATCATCTCGGTGACTTCGGCGTCGACCTCGACCGGATCCGCGGCGACGGCGGCGATGCGCCCCGCCAGCTGCTCCCCGGGAGGCAGGGCCTCGTCGCTGCGGTGGACGCGGACGCGGTGGATCTGCATGCTCTTCCTCACGGTCGGGCGCCTGTCGCGGCGGGCTCGGGGCCCCGTCCGCGCGGCACCGGTCCAGCGTATCCACCGGCGGGCCCGCCCTACGCTGGAGCGTGCTCACCGTCGCCCCGGAGTCCCCCCGCGCACACGATGTGCTGCCGCTCCTGCGGCAGGCCGACGAGTTCGCGCTCGCCCTCTACCCGGCCGAGAACTACCACGCGCTCGACGTCGGCGACCTCGAGCGGCCTGGCGTCACCTTCCTCGTCGCGCGCCACGACGGCCGCGCGCTCGGCACGGCGGCGGTCGTCGACGGGGGCGACGGATCCGCGGAGCTGAAGCGCGTGTTCGTCACGGACGCGGCGCGCGGCCTCGGCGTCGGGCGCGCGCTCCTGGTCGCCGCCGAGGAGCGGTCCCGCGCGCTCGGCGCCGACGTCATGCGGCTCGAGACCGGCCTGCCGCAGACCGCCGCCATCGCGATGTACGAGCGGGGCGACTACCGGCACGTGCCGCGCTTCGGGAAGTACGCCGAGGATCCGACGAGCGTCTGCATGGAGCGCGACCTGCGCCAGGATCCCGGGCCGCTCCCCCGCTGGATCCTCCGCCCGGCGCTCCCCGACGACGCGACATGGATGGCCGAGCTCCGCGCCGTCGTCCTGCGGCCCGACCTCGAGCGGCTCGGCCGGTGGGATCCGGTGCGGGTCCGCCGCCGCTTCCTCGACGGCTGGGCGCCCGAGCGCACCTCGGTGATCCGCGTCGACGGCCGCGACGTCGGCCTCATCGCCCGCCGCGACGAGCCCGACGCGCGATGGATCGAGCACTTCTACCTCAATCCCGTGGTGCAGGGCGAGGGGATCGGCGGCGAGGTGCTGCGCGACCTCATGGTGCGGCACGACGACGGCCGCCCGTTCCGCCTCGACGTGCTCCAGGGCAGCGCCGCGCGGCGGCTGTACGAGCGGGCCGGGTTCCGGGTCGAGCGGGAGGACGCGGTGGACGTGTGGCTGGTGGCGCTCCGGGCCGACGGTCCGCGAGCCCGCCGCGGGATTTGACTCCCTCGGACGCCCCGCCGTACGTTCGTTGAACGTTCAACGAACAGAGGGGACCCCGCATGCGCACCCTGCTCCACCCGGCCCGCACGACGCCCGCCCTCCAGGACGCCGCCCTGCTCGTCGCCCGCGTCGCGATCGGCTTCATCCTCATGGCGCATGGGCTGCAGAAGTTCCTGCAGTACACCCTCGACGGGACGGCCGCCTCGTTCACGGAGATGGGCATCCCGGCCCCCGGTGCGGCGGCCGTCTTCGCCGCGACGGTCGAGACCGTCGGCGGGGCGGCCCTGATCCTCGGGCTCCTGACGCCCGTGTTCGCGGCGCTGAACATCCTCAACCTGCTCGGCGCCCTCGTCATCGTGCACGCGAGCAAGGGCGTCTTCGTCGACGGCGGGGGCTACGAGCTCGTGCTCGGGCTGATCGCCGGCCTGGTCGTCGTCGCGCTGCTGGGAGCAGGCCGCCTCAGCATGGACCACCTCGTCAGCCGCCGGCGGCAGACGGCCTGAGCGCAGGGACGCCCCGAGGAGGACGTCGGCGCCAGCTCGCCGACGGAGCCGCCCTACGCGGGATCCACATCAGAGGAGACGGGACCACGAGGTGGATCACGCAGCGCCGCGCGACGACCGGTGGGCGAACGTCGCGATCCTGATGGGCGCCGTCGCGCTCGGCGTGTACGCCGTGCTCTGGGGCGTCATGTGGATCCCCACCTACATCGACGGCACCGGACTGCTGAGCCTCCACCCGCTGTTCCTCCTCGCGGGGGTGCCCCTCGAGCTCCTGGCGCTCCTCAGCCTGGTGTTCGCGATCATCGCCCTGGCCATGCGGCGAGGCAGGACCGCCGGCACCGTCGCGATCCTGGTCGCCGACGCCGTGTTCGTCGTCCTGTCCCTCCCGACGCTCTGGTTCGGCGAGTTCCCGTGGTACGCCTTCACCCCCGGCGGAGGATGAGGAGCACGACGTGACCGCGGCCGCCGGCAGCTCCGCCTCCGCCGCCGCCCGGCTCGTCGGCCGGCGACGCCGCCGCGCGCCCCGGGGCCCAGGAGTTCACGGAAGCAGAACGTCCCGTTCATGCACAGGGTCGGGCCGCGCCCGATGATCCTCGTGCCGATCTCCCGCGCGTCTGCGCGGCCGGCCTGCGCGACCCCGCGCGCATCCCCTCCCCACAGAAGGACGAACGTGAGGATCCCCCCTGCCCGCCGTGCCGCCCCCGCGCGCAGCGGCGCCCTCACCGTGGCGGCCGCCGCGGTGGCGCTCTCCGTCGGCATCGGCGCACCCGCCGCGCACGCCGCCGCCGACCCCGCGCTCCAGCCCGCGCCCACCGCGCGCGACCACCTCATCATCGACGTGCCCGGCCTCGTCAACGGGCGCGAGCTCGGCGCGTACACCGGGGTCGACGGGCGCACGGTCGCCGCGAGCCGCCTGATCCGCACCGAGTCGCTCGACAAGATCACCGCCGCCGGCGCCGCGACGCTCGCGTCCGTGCACCACGTCGACCTCGTGATCGACCTGCGCACGCCGGGCCAGATCCAGAAGAAGCCGGACGTCCCGATCCCGGGCGCGAAGACCGTCGCGATCTCGATGTTCGGCGCCGACGGCGACTACCCGGACGACACGGTCATGTACCAGGACCTCATCGACAAGGGCTACGTCGACGCCCAGGACCCGGGCGTGATGATCAGCGCGTACCGCAGCATCCTGCAGGCCATCGCGTCGCACACCGGGAACGGCACCATCCTCATCCACTGCTCGCACGGCATGGACCGCACCGGCACCGTCGTCGACCTGCTCGACCGGATCCTCGGCGTCGGCAGCTCCGACATCCTCCACGACTACCTGCTCTCCAACACGCAGCTCGGCGTCGACTGGGCGAAGCCCGCGCTGCTCCAGGGCACGTTCGAGGCGGGCATCGCGTCGCGCTACGCGGGGATGGACTCCTACATCCGCACCACGCTCGGCGTCGACGACCAGGAGATCGCGGCCCTCCGCGCGCAGTTCCTCGTCTCGGACGACGCGGCCGCGGCCTCCATCACCGTGGGCGGCGTGACCGTGCCGCTCGGAGACGCGGCCGGATCCGCCGGGGCCGTCGTGCCCGTCGGCCTCCCCGCCCTCACGCCCGGCGACGTCCGGGTGACCGCCGCGGACGGATCCGCCACGTCGTCCGTCGCGGTCGACGGCCGCACCGTCACCGTCACCGTGACCGCGGCGGACGGGAGCACGACGCGCACGTACCGGATCACGGCCGGGCTCGCGGAGGTCGCGCTCCCCGGCGGATCCGCGCCGACCGCGGGCGGCACCGTCGCGTTCCGCGCCGCCGGCCTCACGCCGGGTGCGACCTACCGCGTGATCCTGCACTCGACGCCGACCGACGTCGGATCCGTCACCGCGGCCTCCGACGGCACCGCGTCCGGCACCGTCACGATCCCCGCGGGCACCGACCCCGGCACGCACACGCTGACCCTCGTGGACGCGCAGGGCCGGGCGGTCTCGGATCCCGCGGCCATCACGGTGAGCGCCGCGGCCGTCTCGGCCATCACGGCGACCGCGACCGGCGCGCGCCACGCGGGCCCCGCGGTTGCGACCGGCGGCACGCCCGTCGCCGCCGACCCGTGGCCGGGCCTCGCGCTCGCCGCCCTCGGCCTCGCGGGACTCGCCGCGATCGCGGGCCGCACGGTCGCGCGCCGTCGCGCCGCGCTGCGCAGGCCGTGACGACGGATCCCCTGGCGACCCGGCGGCGGCTCCTCACCGCCGCCGGGGTCGTCGTCGCGTCCGCGGCGGTCGTCGCGGGCGCGCTCGCGGCGGTGGGCGGGTGGCCGGTCGCGTCCGACCTCCCCCGCGACCTCGCGGGCGTCCCGGTGCAGGCCGACGTGCCGGCGCCCGCGGCGAGCGCGGACGGCACCACCCCGGCGGTCGACTCCGGCCTCGGCCGGTTCCGCGCGCCCTCGGTCGGGCTCGACGTGCCGCTCGGCGCGGTCGACGTGGTCGGCGGCGTCGTGGATCCCCCGGGCTTCTCCTCCGCGTACCGCGTGCGCGACCTCGGCGTCGCGCCCGAGGACGCCGCGACGGGCACGGTGTTCGTCGTCATGCACTCGGTGCGCGGCGGCGGCACGGGCCCCGGCGACCTCCTCATCGACGACCGGGCGGGAAGCGCGAGCGTCGCCCACGGCGCGGTGATCGAGGTGGCGGGCGTCGACTACGGCGGCGGATCCAGCCGCGCGGTCCCCAAGGGCCAGCTCCCGGACGACGCCGAGGTCTGGGCGGACGCCCCCGGCCGGCTCGTCGTCATCACGTGCCTCCAGCGCCCGGACGGCAGCCCGTCGCGCGACGACATGGTGATCGAGGCGACGCGCGCCTGATCGCGGCGGGGAGCGCGACGGCCGATGCGGCCCGGCGCTCCCCGCCTCGATAGCCTCGGCACATGCGGATGGACAGGGCACGGCTCGAGGTCGCGCGCGCCTGGCGCGCCTCCGTCTCCCCCGACCGGCTCCTCCTCGCCGCCAAGACCGCGCTCGCGGTCGGCATCGCGTGGGCCGTCGCGCCGTTCGTGCCCGGCGTCGCGAACGAGTACCCCTACTACGCGCCGCTCGGCGCGCTCGTGAGCATGTACCCGACGCTCATGGGCTCCGCGCGCACCGGCCTCCAGACGCTCCTCGGCCTCGCGGCGGGCATCGTGCTCGCGACCGCCGTGATCCTCACCACCGGCCCCTCGTGGTGGTCGATCCCCGTGATCGTCGGCATCGGCGTGATCCTCTCCGGCTCCGGCTGGTTCGGCGCCGGCCGCGAGTACGTGCCCATGGCGGCGCTGTTCGTGCTCATCGTCGGCGGGCAGGACGCCGACACGTACTCGCTCGGCTACCTCGTGCAGATGGCCGTCGGCGTCGTGACGGGCCTCCTCGTCAACGTGCTCATCGCGCCGCAGCTGTCGAGCGGGGCCGCGGGCGCGCGCATCAGCGCGTTCCAGCGCGAGGTGGCCGACCGGCTGCGGGACGTGGGCGACGCGGTCGAGGCCGACTCCCCGCCCGCGCACGCCGACTGGATCCGCGCGAGCGAGGACCTCGCCGGCACCGCACGGGCCGTGCGGGCCGACCTCCGCGAGGCCGACGAGAGCCGCAAGGGCAACCCGCGCGCGCTCGTGAACAAGCGCGACGTGCGCATCGACCACGCGCGGCTGGAGGCGATGGACCAGATCGTGTTCCACGTCCGCGACATCTCCGCCGCGCTCGCGGACACCATCTGGCAGGAGCGGGGCGCGCTGGGCCTCGACCGCGAGATCACCGCGCCGATCCACGACGCGTGCCACGCGGTCGCGGGCGTGCTCGACCTCGAGGATCCGGACTCCCCCGAGCGCCACCGCGCGATGGGCGAGGCGGCCAGGCAGGTGCGCCTGCTCGTGGAGGCGGTCGACCGGCGGGCGCAGGAGCTCGGCCAGGCGATGGGCCCGGGCGTGCTCACCGCCATGCACCTCAAGCGCGTGCTGCACCACCTCGAGCCGGTCGGCGCGGCGGAGTCGCCGGCGCCGTAGCGCGAGCCGCGCGCTAGGCCGACGCCGCAGCGGCCGTGCCCGCCTCGCCGCCCACCGGCAGCGCCTCCGCCCGCGCGTCGAAGCGCACGGCCACGATGCCCGCGACGATGAGCACGCCGCCCACGAGCTGCAGCGCCGTCAGCTCCTCGCCGAGCAGCAGCCACGCCCAAGCGCCAGCGGCCGCGACCTCGAGCAGGCCGACGAAGGAGGCGAGGCGGGATCCGAGCATCGCGCTCCCCGTGATCCCCGCCCCGTACGCGAGCGCCGTCGCGACCACGCCCACCACGAGCATGGGCACCCACCACGGCACGACGCTGCCGAGCATCTCGACGTCGGCGACGGATCCGGTGAACGGCAGGATCCCCGTCACGCCCACGAGCGCCAGCAGCACGGCCGCGACGAGCAGGCCCGCGGCGGCGAGCGCCACCGGCGGCAGCCCGTCCGCGCCGCGCGCCGCGATGGCGAAGTAGCCGGCGCAGCCGACCATCGCGCCGAGCGCGAAGAGGAGGCCCACGGGATCCAGCGCCCCGCCGCCCGACGGCGACACCACGAGCGCGAGCCCGCCGGCCGCGGCGACGGATCCGAGGAGCACGGGCACCGCGGGCCGCCGCCTCGTCATCGCCCACGCCACCGCCACGAGCAGCAGCGGCGCCATGAACTCGATGAGGATGGCCGTGCCGACGGGGATGCGCTCGATGGCCGCGAAGTACATGACCTGCGCGCCGGCCACGCCCACGAGCGCCATGCCGAGCACGCGCCGCCAGGCCCGGAGGACGGGCCGGAGGTCGCCCCGGAGCTGCGCGAGGGCGACCGGCGCGAGGACCGCGCCGCCGATGAGCGCGCGCAGCGCGACCGCCGCGACTGGGCTCCAGCCCGACTCCAGCAGCGGCTTCACGAACGCGCCGGACAGGCCGAAGGACGCGGCGGCGACGATCGCGAGGACCAGTCCGGTGGTGAGGTGGCGTCGGGGCATGGTGCTCTCGTCTCGTCAGGGGCCAAGCGGCCTACGGTCATGACGTTAGACTGGTACCGGATAAGGAGTCAACTTGCATTTCACCCCTGACACCGAGGACGTGCTCGTGTTCGACGCCGTCGTGCTCAACACGGCCGCGCGCGCCACGCGGTCCGGGGCGGACCTGCTGGCGACCCCCGAGCAGCTCGCCGACCTCATGACCCGCAGCGGCTTCTCCGGCCGCTTCGACCGCGACGAGCGCGAGCTCCGCGAGGTGCACCGCGCCCGCGCCCGCCTGCGCGAGATCTGGGGCCTCGACCGCGACGCCATGGTGGATCCCGTCAACGAGCTGCTGGCGCGCCACCACGCGGCACCGCGGCTCGTGCGGCACGACGCCCTCGACTGGCACCTGCACGCGACGCCGGAGGACGCTCCCCTCGCCGACCGGATCCTCGTGGAGGCCGCGATGGCGCTCGTCGACGTCATCCGCTCCGACGCCACCGACCGCCTCCGGGTGTGCGCCGCCGACGACTGCGACGGCGTGCTCGTGGACCTCTCCCGGAACGGGTCGAAGCGGTTCTGCAGCGTGCGCTGCGGCAACCGGATGAACATGGTCGCCTTCCGGGAGCGCCGCGCTCAGGATCCCGTCGGCTGACCGGCGCCGCGTGTGGACGGCGCCCACGCCCGCGCCCCCCGCGTCAATAGAGTCCCGTCCACGATGCGGGGCGCGCTCCCGCGTCCGCGCCGCGTCGCTCGACCGGCGTCCGACTCCTCGAAAGGCATCCCATGTCCCGTGCGTCCTCCCTGTCCGCGTCACACGCCTCCTCCCGTCTCCGGATCGGCCGGTCGACGACCGGCGTCGCCGTCGTCGGCCTCGTCGCCGTCATCGGATCCCTGCTGACCGCCCCTTCGGCCGCGCACGCGACGGAGGTGCCGGCGGCCGCGGCCCAGGCCGCCGTCTCCGCCTCCGTGGGAAGGGGGACGTTCGTGGAGGACGTCCTCCACGGCAGGATCACCGTCGACCAGCTCGTCGAGGTGAACGTCGCGGCCCGCTCCACCACGACCGCCGGCGCCCCGAGCCGAGCCGAGCTCACCCGTCAGGTGACCGACGAGATCGAGCGGTTCCGCGCGGCGGACTCCGCCCCCTCCCTGTCCCCCGGAGACGGCGCCGACGCCGTGGGCGCCCCCCTCGGCGAGAGCAAGCACTGGTGGAACAAGCTCATCCACTGGGGCACCATCCGGATGGACGCCTACGTCCTCGCCGCGGTCGGCAGCACGGCCGCCACCGTCACCGCGGCCATCCTGGGCATGTGCGGCTTGTACAGCGCCATCGTGTGCGCCGCCGTCGCCGCGATGGCGGCGGGCACGGCCCTCAACCTCTCCTTGACGGCGGCCGGCTGCCTGTCGGACCACCACCGGTCCATCTACATCAAGGTCCCGGACTTCTGGAAGACCCACTGCGGAGACTGACCCCGCCCCCCACGCTCCCGCGGCAGCGAGGAGCACCTCGGCCCCCGTGCGCACCCGCCGGGGGCCGAGGCACGTCCGGGACGACGCGCGAGCGCGTCACCTCGCCTGCAGAGCCGCCTGGTACAGGTCGCGCTTGCCGAGCCCGGTCGCCTCGGCGATGGTGCCGGCGGCGTCCTTGAGGCGCGCGCCGTCGGCGACGAGCTCGAGCACCTGCGCCACCCCGGCGTCGAGGTCGACCTCGAGCGCCGCGGCGCCCTCCGCGACCACGACGATCTCGCCGCGCACGCCCTCGGCGGCCCAGGCGGCGAGCTCGGCGGCGGATCCGCGGCGCACCTCCTCGTAGAGCTTCGTGAGCTCGCGGCACACGACGAGCCGGCGATCCGGGCCCCACTCGGCGACGACGTCCTCGAGCGACGCCTGCAGCCGGTTCGGCGACTCGAAGAAGACCATGGTGCGGCGCTCGCGCACCAGCTCGCGCAGCGCGCGACGCCGGTCGCCGCCCTTCCGCGGAAGGAAGCCCTCGAACGTGAAGCGGTCGGTGGGCAGCCCGGAGACGGCGAGCGCGCTGAGCACGGCGCTCGGCCCGGGGACCACCGTGACGCGCACGCCCGCCGCGGCCGCCGCCTCCACCAGGTGGAAGCCGGGGTCGGAGATCGCGGGCATGCCGGCGTCGGAGAGCACGAGCACGTCGGTCTCGCGCGCCAGCTCCACGAGGTCGGCGGAGCGCTCCTGCTCGTTGTGGTCGTGCAGCGCGATGAGGCGGGGCCGGTTCTCGACGCCGAGCGCGCCGAGCAGGCGGATGGTCGTGCGGGTGTCCTCCGCGGCGATGACGGTGGCGGAGGACAGCGCCTCCACGAGCCGCCGCGACGCATCGCCCAGGTTGCCGATGGGGGTCGCGCCGAGGATGATCACCGGTCGATCATCCCATCCGGGCGGCTCGCGTCCTCGCCCGGGAGTGCGGCCCTGTCGCCGGCATGGGGCGGGTCGTCGACCTCCTCGTCGCCCGGGTCGCTCCAGCCGCGGAGCGCATTCGCGACGCCGACGCCGATCGGCAGGAGCCCGAGCGGCACGCCGAACAGCACGAGAGTGGACCCGCGAGAGGTGGTGATCTCGCCGAGGATGCCGGCGAGACCGAGCACGGACGTCAGGCAGAGGAAGACGCCGAGGACCACGTAGCCCCAGGTCTCTCGCCCGCGGGACCGACTCCGCAGGAACACGCGTCAGCTCCCGTCGGACGCGACGGCGCCCGCGCCCACCGCGGCGAGCACCACCGAATCCGCGCACCCGCGCGCGAAGCCGTCGATGCGCCTGTCCATGTCGCGCTGCAGGATCCACGCCCCGATGCGCTCGGCGACGGGCGCGAGCCACGCGGGCCGGCACGCGAAGTTGTAGCGCCAGGTCGCGAGCGTGCTGCCCGGCTCGCCGTCCGCGGGCGCGAACCTCCACCCGCCACCCATGCGCGCAAAGAACCACGACCCCTGCGTCATCTTCATCCCCACGTTCGACGGCGGCTGGTGCGCGACGTACTCGCTCACCATGCCGAAGCCGAGGCGCGAGACCGTGAACGTGCGGACGCCCTTCGCGGGCTCGGTCGCGCCGCCCATGAGGTGCTGGTGGGCGATGAAGGAATCCCACCGCTTCCGGATCGCCCCCTGCGTCTGCGAGATCGCGAACGCCACCTCCGGCTCGACGGGGACGATGCGGCGGGACTCGACGACGGGCACGGATCCATGCTGGCACGGCGCGTGGGACGGCGACCGTCGCGCTCGGACCGTCCGGCGCGCCCTTCCCGGCGCCTCAGCCGCCGATGGAGCCCAGGTCCAGGTCCGCGAGGGCGGCGATCACGCGCTCCGGGTGCTCGGCCATCCGGTTCAGCACGTACAGCCACCACTCCGGTCCGTAGACGATGTACTCGCGGGTGGCGAAGCCCTCGCGGCGCAGCCCGTCGAGCAGCTCGGTGCCGGGGCCCTGCAGCATCTCGAACTCGACGTGCTCTCCCGTCAGCTCGCTGCCCAGCTCGTCGCGGAGCCGCTCCACGAGGCGCGGGTCGTGGGTGGCGAGGTTCACGCGGTGCCCGGAGCGCACCAGCCGGGTCGCGGCGTCGACGTAGGCGGCGGTCATCGGCGCGGAGTCCCGGGCGTGCGCGACGCCGACCGGCCCGGGGAACGCGCCCTTCACGAGGCGGATCGGCCCCGGGCGCCCCTCGAGGCGGATGAGGTCGGCGGGCGCGCGGTGCAGGCGCGCCTGGAGCGTGACGCCCGTCTCGGGGAAGGCGTCGGCGAT
This sequence comes from Clavibacter nebraskensis NCPPB 2581, assembly GCF_000355695.1. Lineage (NCBI taxonomy): Bacteria > Bacillati > Actinomycetota > Actinomycetes > Micrococcales > Microbacteriaceae > Clavibacter > Clavibacter nebraskensis. Next base: position 2,474,972 of record NC_020891.1, read on the forward strand.
GCGCTCGACGAGGGACAGCACGAGGTCCGTGCGGTCGGATCCCTCGGCCGAGACCATGATGTGCGTGCCCACCTCGCGCGCCGCTCGCGCGATGGCCAGGCCGTTGCGGAGGCCGACCTCGGGCGACACGACCGCGCCGACGTGGGAGAGGTCGAAGGAGACCGTCGCCGTGCGCGACGACTCCCCGATGCGGCGGGCGAGCTCGACGAGGCGCGCGGTCTCCTGATCGGCGACGCCCTCCTCGCGGACGGACTCGCCGACGAGCTCGACGCTGCCGAGGTGGCCCCGCGCGGAGTTGGCGTCGAGCAGCGCCAGGGCCGCGTCCACGTCCTCGCCGGCGATGTACCGCCGGGCCGCCCGCGCGGCCAGCGCGGCCCCGCCGGGACTCGCGAGGGTCCGCGCCTTGAGGTCCTCATCGAGGGCGAGCGCGCGGAGGGTGTCCGCGGCGCGCAGCAGGTCATGGGCGCTCGTCGTCATCCCGAGAACCCATCGGACCCCTCGAGCGCGGCAGCCCGCCGCTCGGCGCGCGCGTGGGGGACCCGCCACCCCGACCGACCGCGGTGGGCGCCGGCGACCCCGCACGCCGCCCCCGCATCCTGCGTACGCTCGTACGAGCGGCCCGCGGGCCGACGCCGCCCGGATCGGGCGCGAAGCACCACCACCCCGAGGAGCACCAGTGGACGACGCCATCGAGACGAACGCGATCCCCGAGCCGGAGCCCACGGAGATCACGTACGACGAGGAGCGCTTCCCCGCCCGCCCCGCCCGCCTCCGCGCCCGTCCGCAGCTGCGCGCCAGCGGGATCCGCCGCTCGTCGAACGACCCGCGCGCCGCCGACGCGTCGAACCCCTCCTACGTCGAGTGGCTCCGCCGCCAGTCGATGCTCGGCGACGCCGACGTGCTGAGCCGCGGCCTCTCGGGGTCGCCCAGCATGTGGTCGAACCCGTACGCCCGGCCGGACGCGCGCCGCGCCATCGACACCGCGTCCGTCTGGTTCACGGCGTACCCGATCTCGCTCATCACCAAGCCCGGCGAGTCGTACCTCGGCGCGCTCGGCGACCCGCAGCTGTGGGAGATCTTCCAGTCCATCGGGATCGAGGCCGTGCACACCGGGCCCGTGAAGCTCGCCGGCGGCATCACCGAGTGGTCGCAGACCGCGAGCGTCGACGGCCACTTCGACCGCATCAGCACCCAGATCGACGCGGCGTTCGGCACGGAGGACGAGTTCCGCCGGCTCACCGAGGTCGCCGACCAGCACGGCGGCAGCGTCATCGACGACATCGTGCCCGGCCACACCGGCAAGGGCGCCGACTTCCGCCTCGCGGAGATGGGCTACAAGGACTTCCCCGGGATCTACCACATGGTCGAGATCCCCGAGGAGGACTGGGGCCTCCTGCCCGACGTGCTGCCGGGCCGCGACGCCGTGAACCTCGACGTCGCCGCCGAGCAGGCGCTCGCCGACCAGGGCTACATCATCGGCCGCCTGCAGCGCGTGATCTTCTACGCGCCCGGCGTCAAGGAGACCAACTGGAGCGCCACCGCGCCCGTGCTCGGCGTCGACGGCCGCACCCGCCGCTGGGTGTACCTGCACTACTTCAAGCAGGGCCAGCCCTCCATCAACTGGCTCGACCCCACGTTCGCGGGCATGCGCATGGTCATCGGCGACGCGCTGCACTCGCTCGGCGACCTCGGCGCGAGCGCGCTGCGGCTCGACGCCAACGGCTTCCTCGGCGTGGAGAAGAGCGTCGAGGGCCCGGCGTGGTCCGAGGGCCACCCGCTCTCGGAGGCGGCGAACCACCTCATCGCGAGCATGGTGCGCAAGGTCGGCGGGTTCTCCTTCCAGGAGCTGAACCTCACGATGGAGGACATACGCGACACCGGCCGCGTCGGCGCCGACCTCTCCTACGACTTCATCAACCGGCCGGCGTACCAGCACGCGCTCGCGACCGGCGACACCGAGTTCCTGCGCCTCACGCTCCGCACCTCGCTCGAGGTGGGCGTGGATCCCGTCACCCTCGTGCACGCGCTCCAGAACCACGACGAGCTCACCTACGAGCTCGTGCACTGGGCGACCGAGCACTGCGCGGACGTGTTCCCGTTCCGCGGCGACGAGATGACGGGCGCCGACCTCGCGGAGACCATCCGCGGCGACCTCCTCGAGGAGCTCACGGGCGACAGCGCCGACTACAACCACGTGTTCACGACCAACGGCATCGCCTGCACCACGGCGTCCGTCATCGCAGCCGCGCAGGGCTTCACGACGCTCGACGCGATCGGCGATGGCGATGTCGCCGGGATCCGCGCCGCGCACCTCCTGCTCGCCAAGTTCAACGCGTGGCAGCCGGGCGTCTTCGCGCTCTCCGCGTGGGACCTGCTCGGCGTGCTGCCGCTGCACGCGTCGCAGGTGGCCGACCTCATCGAGGGCGGCGACACCCGCTGGGTCCACCGCGGCGGGCACGACCTGCTCGACGCGGCGCCCGAGGCGACCGGGTCCGGATCCGGCATGCCGCGCGGCCGCTCGCTGTACGGATCGCTGCCCGCGCAGGTCGGCGACCCCGCGTCGTTCGCGTCCGGGCTCCGCAGCGTGCTCGAGGTGCGCGAGCGCTTCGACGTCGCGCTCGGCACGCAGCTCGACGTCCCGGACGTCGGCCACCCCGGCATGCTCGTGATGGTGCACCGCCTCGACAACGGCGACCCGGAGGCCGACGCGCGCCTGCAGCTCACGGTGCTGAACTTCACGGGCGAGGCGATCCTCGCGACCGTCCGCTCCGAGGAGCTCCCCGCCCGCCGCGTCGTGCGCGACGCGACCTCGGGCGAGGAGATCGGCACGGTCGACGACCTGTCCAGCTTCCCCGTGCAGCTCGAGCCCTACGCGGGCCTGTTCCTGCTGCTCGACGAGGAGCCGGAGGCCGAGGAGGCCTAGGCCGTCCGGCCCCTAGGCCGTGGGATCGCCGGCCGGCGGATCAGCACCACGCCTCCAGGGCCACGTCGCGGATCCGCCGGTCGCGGATGTCCGCCCACTCCACGGCGATCCGCGGCGCGGCGATCGGGTGCCGCACGAGGTCGACGACCCGGTTCGTGAGGAGACGCGGCGTCACGCAGCCGGACGCGAGGATCCCCGTGACGGCCACGTCGGCGCCGTGCGTGCGCTCGAGCCCCGAGTGCGTGCGCACGACCCAGGCGTCGAGCGCGCGGAGGTCCGGCCGGATCGCCCCGATCCGGCCGCCGACCACGACCACGAGGTGCCGCAGCTGCGGCAGGTGCTCCGGCACGCGCACGGCGCGGAGGCAGCGCGCGGCGGCGTGCACCCCGCGGATCCCGCCGGCCTGCGCGTCGACGCCCACGACGAGCGCGCGCACGGGACGTGGATCCTCGTCGCCCCGTGCCTGGAGGGCGGCGCACAGGTCGGCGAGCGCCGGGATGGCGTCGCCCGCGAACGCCATGCGCGGGGTCCGCGAACGGCTGCCGCCGGCGGACGGGTCGAGGAGCGGCGCGCGCACGTCAGTGCCTCCGCCGACGACGCGGCGGCACGCGGCGCTCCCCCGCGCCGCGCCCGCCCAGGCGCTCGGTGCCCACGGGACGCCCGCCGAGCCGCACGTCGTGCAGGGCGGGCGATCCGCCGCACGGCACGACGACGAGGTCGCCGACCGCCAGGTCGTCGGGGAGCGCGACCGCGGCCGTCCCCGAGGTCGGCGCGGCGGCGACGATCCGCGCCACCGACCGGCCGCCGACCGGCCGGCCGAGGACGCGCGCCTCCGCCCAGCGCGCGTCCACGCCGTCGAGGTGCCCGTCGACGCAGACGACGCGCTCCCCGCCCGGCCCCGCGAGGACCGCCGTCACCGCCACGATGACGAGCGCGCCGCAACCGTCCGCGCCGTCGCGGATCCCCAGGGCCTCGCCCGAGTGGACGCACGGCGTGCCGCACACCTCCACGAGCCGCCGCATCGAGACCCCGGCCACCACGACGTCGTCGAGCGCGGCGGGTGCGGCCGGGGTGGTCGCACCCGGGCGCGGCGGCGCGACGGCCGCGATCGCGCTCATCGCCGCGCCTCCGCCGCGCGGGTGGGGACGGGACGGACGGGGACGGGAGGGACGCGGCACGGGAAGGGCATGCGCCCAGTCCACCTCCGCGCGGATCCCGCCCGCGAGCCCGCTCACGGGACTCCTACGGCCCCCGGCCGGAACCTCACGGGGTCCCGACGCGCACCGGAGCCGCGCAGCGTCCGCGACCCGGGCGCCCGCGCACCTGCGTGCGATGATGAGCCGTGCCCGACTCGCCCCACCGCCCCACCGAGCACGGGGACGACGGCACGGCCGCTCCCGTCGCCGCAGGCACCACGCCCGAGCCCTCCGACGCTCCGGACGCGACGCCGACCCGGGCGGCCCAGCGCGCCGGCGAGCGCGCGGTCACCGCCCGCGGATCCCGCCTCGACGACCTCTGGGCGCGCCTCGTCTCCACCCCCGCCCGCCGCCGCGCCTGGCACGGGGGCGGCCCCATCGCCATCACGCTGCTCGCGGCGGTCCTCCGGATCCAGAGCCTCGGCCACCCCGCGACGCTCGTCTTCGACGAGACCTTCTACGTGAAGGACGCGTGGACCCTCCTCCACCTCGGCTACGAGGGCTCGTGGCCCACGGATCCGAACCCGGCCTTCATCGCCGGGCAGACCGACGGCTATCTGCAGGCACCCGCGTTCGTGGCGCATCCGCCGCTCGGCAAGTGGATCATCGCGCTCGGCCTCGCGGTCGTCGGCGCGGCGGATCCGGTGGGCTGGCGCATCGCGACCGCCGTCGTCGGCACGCTCGCGGTGGTGCTCCTCATGCTCATCGCCCGCCGGCTCACGGGCTCCGCGGTCGTCGCGACCATCGCCGGCTTCCTCTTCGCGATCGACGGCCACGCCATCGTGATGAGCCGCATCGCGCTGCTCGACACGCACGTCATGTTCTTCGGCCTGCTCGGCTTCGGCGCGATCCTCCTCGACCGCACCTGGCACGAGCGCCGCTTCACCGCGCTGCTCGAGCGCCGTCGCGCGGCGCGCCCCGAGGACGCGCGGCCGCGGGAGTTCGGCCCGGTCGTGCTGTGGCGCCCGTGGCTCGTCGCGGCCGGCCTCGCGTTCGGCGCGACCAGCTCGGTCAAGTGGTCGGGCATCTTCTTCCTCGCGGGCTTCGGCCTCTACGTGGTGCTCGCCGACATGCTGTTGCGCCGCCGCCACGGGCTCGCCGCGTGGTTCACGGCGGGCGCCGCGGTCCAGGGTCCCGTCTCGTTCCTCCTCCTCGTGCCGCCCGCGATCGCCGCCTTCCTCGCCTCCTACGCGGGCTGGTTCGCGACCTCGAACGGGTACTTCCGGAACTGGGCGGCCGAGGGCGCGAACGCGTGGCAGGGAGGGCTGGCCTGGGTGCCGCTGTCGATCCAGAGCCTCTGGCACTACGTCGCGCAGCAGTACGCGTTCAACGTGGGGCTCGACGTGACGCACCCGTACCGGGCGGATCCGCGGCTCTGGCTGCTGCTGTACCGGCCGACCCAGTTCTACTACGAGGGCTACGGCTACGGGGAGGCCGGCTGCACGATCGACGCGTGCTCGGCGTCCATCACCTCGATCGCGAACCCCATCATCTGGTGGCTGTCCGTCGCCGCGATGCTCTATCTCGTCTACCGGCTCGTCGCCCGCCGCGAGTGGCGCGTGGGCCTCGTGCTCATGGGCATGGTCGTCGGGTACCTGCCGTGGCTGCTCTACGTGAACCGCACGGTCTTCCAGTTCTACTCGATCGCCTTCGAGCCGTACCTGATCCTGTGCCTCGCGATGGTGCTCGGCATGATCCTGGGCGACCGCGGCGATCCCCGACCCCGTCGCACGCGCGGCATCGTGATCGTCGGCGTGATCCTCGTCGTGTGCGCGCTCGTCAGCGCGTTCTTCTACCCGCTGTGGACCGGGCAGCTCGTGCCCACGTGGTTCTGGCGGCTGCACGCGTGGATCCCCTCGGGCTGGATCTGATGCCCGCCACCGCCACCCGCCTCCACCCCGCGCTCCCCGGCCTCGGCGCCGCGGCGGCGGCCGCCCTCGTCGCGTGGGGCGTGCACGCGCTCGTCCCGGCGATCCCGCTGCTCACCGTCGCGGTCGCCCTCGGCATCGTCGCCGCGCAGATCCCGGCCGCCCGACCCGCGCTCACGGGCACGCTGAAGCCCGGCCTCACGCTCGCGTCCAAGCGGCTGATGCGGATCGGCGTGGTGCTCCTCGGCCTGCAGCTCGGCCTCTCCGACATCGTCGGCCTCGGCTGGCGCGCCGTGCTGCTCGTGGTCGCGGTCGTGGTCCTCGCGTTCGCGGGCACCTACGCGATCGCCCGCGCGCTGCGCATGCCCGGCCAGCAGCCGCTGCTCCTCGCCACCGGCTTCTCGATCTGCGGCGCGAGCGCGATCGGCGCCATGGCCGGCGTCACGCGCGCGAAGCCCGCCGACCAGGGCGCGCCCGTCGCGCTCGTCACGCTCTGCGGCACCCTCGCGATCGCCGTGCTGCCGCCGCTCGCCGGCCCGCTCGGCCTCGACGACGCCGCCTTCGGCCACTGGGTGGGCGCGGGCGTGCACGACGTGGGGCAGGTGGTCGCGACCGCGCAGATCGCGGGCTCCGCCGCCCTCACCATCGCGATCGCCGTGAAGCTCACGCGCGTGCTGCTGCTCGCGCCCGTGGTCGCCGTCGCGGGCGTCGTGATGCGCCGCCGCGAGGGCCGCGTCGAGGGCGCCGCGCGCCCGCCGATCGTGCCGCTGTTCGTGCTCGGGTTCCTCGCCGCCGTGCTCGTGCGCACCTTCGTGCCGCTCCCGGTCGGCGTGCTCGACGCCGCGCAGGTCGTGCAGACCGCGCTGCTGGCGATCGCGCTCGTGGCGCTCGGATCCGCGGTGCGCCTCCGCGAGCTCGTCGGCCAGGGCGGATCCGCGCTCGCCGCCGGCGTGCTCTCCTGGGCGCTCATCGCGGGCCTCGCGCTCGTGGCGGTGCGCCTGTCCTGATCCGTCTGGCGACATCCCGTCGTCCGCATGTCGCCGCATTACGGCCCGGCCGGGGAACCGTCGGGAGCGCGGGCTAGCGTCGGGTCATGGTCGATCGCGAGTACGGGTTCAAGACGAGGGCGATCCACGCGGGCAACATCCCCGACGCCACCACGGGTGCGCGCGCCCTCCCCATCTACCAGTCGAGCGCGTTCGTCTTCGACGACACCGCCGACGCCGCCGCGCGCTTCGCGCTGCAGAAGTACGGCAACGTCTACTCGCGCCTGTCGAACCCCACCGTCGCGTCCTTCGAGGAGCGCGTCGCGAGCCTCGAGGGCGGCCTCGGCGCGGTCGCCACGGCGAGCGGGCTGAGCGCGCAGTACATCACCTTCGCCTCGCTCGCGGGCGCAGGCGACCACATCGTCGCCTCCGCGAACCTCTACGGCGGATCCATCACCCAGCTGGACGTGACCCTCCGCCGCTTCGGCGTGGAGACCACGTTCGTGCAGTCGAGCGACCCGGCCGACTACGCCGCCGCCATCACCGACCGCACCAAGCTCGTGTTCGCCGAGACCGTCGCGAACCCGTCGGGCGAGATCGCCGACATCGAGGGGCTCGCCGCCGTCGCGCACGCCGCGGGCGTCCCGCTCGTCATCGACTCCACCATCGCCACCCCGTACCTCAACCGGCCCATCGAGTGGGGCGCCGACATCGTCATCCACTCGGCCACCAAGTTCCTCGGCGGGCACGGCACCACGCTCGGCGGCGTGGTCGTCGAGTCCGGCCTCTTCGACTGGGAGAGCGCGCGCTTCCCGCTCCTCGACCAGCCCGTGCCGAGCTACGGCGGCCTCAACTGGACCGGCAACTTCGGCGAGTACGCGTTCCTCACGCGCCTCCGGGCCGAGCAGCTCCGCGACATCGGCCCCGCGCTCGCGCCGCACTCCGCGTTCCTGCTCGCGCAGGGCGTCGAGACGCTGCCGTACCGGATGCAGGCGCACATCGACAACGCGCGGGCCGTCGCCGAGTGGCTCGATGCGGATCCGCGCATCACGGCCGTCAACTGGGCCGGCCTCCCCGCGCACCCGCACCACGAGCGGGCGCGCAAGTACCTGCCGACGGGCCCCGGATCCGTGTTCACGTTCGAGGTCGCGGGCGGCCGCGCGGTGGGCCAGCGCTTCATCGAGTCGGTCGAGCTCGCGAGCCACCTCGCCAACATCGGCGACGTGAAGACCCTCGTCATCCACCCGGCGTCCACGACCCACGCGCAGCTGAGCGAGTCGCAGCTGGTCGACGCGGGCGTGCTGCCCGGCATCGTCCGCATCAGCGTCGGCATCGAGGACGTCGCCGACATCATCCACGACCTGGACCAGGCGCTGGCCGCCGCCACGGAGGGAGCGAAGTGAGCTTCGACACCGGCGGCGTGCCGCCCGAGAGGACCGGATCCACGCCCCACCCCGCGGCGGACGCCGCCGACCTCGCGCCGCTCGACCCGGCCGAGGAGGCCGCCGACCGCGCGGCCGGCGACGCGGCCGGGGCGCAGGACTCCGACGCGGACGCGGCGACCCCCGCCGAGCCCGTCGCCGACCCGGACGCCGACGGCACCCAGACCACGCAGCTCCAGAACGGCCTCACCTGCGCGATCCCCCGCTCCAGCCCGCTCGCCGCGCTCCTGCGCAGCGAGCGCACGTGGACCGGCCCGACCGCCAAGGAGCGCCAGGCGATCCTGCGCCGCGCGAAGAGCGTCGCCATCGTCGGCGCCTCGCCGAACCCGGCCCGCTCCAGCTACTTCGTCGGCACGTACCTCCAGCAGTCGAGCGACTACCGCGTGTACTTCGTGAACCCGAACGCCACCGAGATCCTCGGCCAGGAGGCGTACCCCGACCTCGCCTCGCTGCCCGAGGTGCCCGACATCGTCGACGTGTTCCGGAAGGCGAGCGACATCCCGTCCGTCGTGGACGACGTGGTCGCGATCGGCGCCCCCGTCATCTGGGTGCAGCTCGGCATCTGGAACCAGGAGGCGGCCGAGGACGCGGAGGCCCGCGGGCTCACGGTGGTCATGGACCGCTGCGTCAAGGTCGAGCACGCGCGCTTCCACGGCGGCCTGCACCTGCTCGGCTTCGACACCGGCGTGATCAGCGCGCGGAAGGCCGCGGTCTAGCGGAGGCGATCACGGCCGGGCGCACGAGGGCGCCCGCGGTTCACCAGCCGAGCGTGCCCGGCGCGCCCTTGAAGGGGCCGACCACGCGCGGCGTGATCCAGCCGCCGTAGAAGTCGCCCTCCTGCGCCTCGACCTGGATGCCGTCGACCGTGATGCGGTCCGTCGCGGAGGGGTACACGGCCACCTTGTCCGCGAGCGTCTCGTAGCCGCGCGTCGGCGACGGGTACCACCAGGCCGCGCAGTCGGCCGTCACGCCGCCGGCGGTGAGCGAGAGGTACGAGGCCTCCCCCTTGTACTCGCACCACGACCGGCCGGCGGCGGAGGCGAGCACGCCCGCGGCGAAGTCGGCGGAGGGCAGGTAGTAGACCGGCGGGTGGCTGGTCTCGAGCACGCGCACCGCGGATCGGCTGTCGAGGACGACGCGGCCGCCGAGCTCGATCACGATGCGCTCGGACGACGGCTCCACGCGCGGCGGACGCGGGTAGTCCCACACCGACTCCTGCCCCTCGCCGGGGATCTCACGGGGACGGCGGGGCGGTGGGATGCGCATGCGCCGACGGTACCGCGGCTGCCTGAGCGCCCCGGATCTCGCGTCCGGACGAGCCGCTCGGCCCCGTTCGGTAAAGCCGTATCCACTAAACGTTTTTGCACGAATGGTCCTCAGGGTGCTTGACTGGGGCACGTCCACCCGCATTCGGGTGTCACACAGCACGAAATCTTCGAGGAGTAACGCACATGGGCATCATCGGTTTTCTGGTTCTGGGTCTGATCGCCGGAGCGCTCGCCAAGCTGATCCTCCCGGGCAAGCAGGGTGGCGGAATCATCGTCACGCTGATCCTGGGCGTCGTCGGGGCCTTCCTCGGCGGCTTCATCGGCAGCGCGCTGTTCGGGAAGGGCGTCGACAGCTTCGACCTCGGCTCGCTCGCGCTCGCCATCGTCGGCGCGATCATCGTCCTGCTGGTCTACGGCGCGATCGTCGGCCGCAAGAAGGCCTAGTCCTTCTGCAGCTCGCGGAGCCCTCGTCGCCCATCCGGACCGGATCGGCGGCGGGGGCTCTCGTCATGTCGGGCTCCTGATCCCGGCGGGCCCGTCCCCGCGCCGTGCCTACGATGACGGCATGCCCGACGCCGTCGCCCCGCCATCCGCCCCTGCCCGCTCGCGCACCGCGGCCGCCCTCGTCGCCGTCGCGCTCCCGCCGCTGGCCCTCGCCGCCGCCGGCCTGTCGCACCCCAGCTCGCTGACCGACGACACCGCGATGCACTGGCGCGACCTGCACATCGCGCTCCTGCCCGTCTTCCCGCTGCTCGCGATCGCGCCGATCCTCCTCACGCGCCGCCACGACCACCGCCTCGGGGTCCTCGCCGTGGTCCTCGGCTTCGTCTACGCCGTCTGCTACCAGGCGCTCGACATCCTCGCGGGCATCGCGGCGGGCGCCCTGAAGCTCGAGGGCGGGCAGGGCGTGACCACCATGTACGCGCTCGCGGACGGGATCGTCGTCGCGGGCGTCTGGTCGTACGTCGCCGCGACCGTGCTCGCGAGCGCGCTCGTGATCCGGCACGCGGGACTCCGGGCGCTGCCCGGCGCCGTCATCGCCGTGGTCGCGGCCGTCTCCTTCGTCGACAGCCACATCTTCTTCCCGCGCGGCGTGATCACCATGCTCAGCCTCGCGATCGGCTGGACCTGGCTTGTGCTCGCCTCGCACGGGCGCGCCCGCCGGCCGTCCGGCGCATCCGCCGGCCCTGCGAGCGCCCCCGCGGCCGACCGCGCCGAGGCGGCGGCATAGTCTGACGGGATGACAGCGTACGTCTCGGCACTCGACCTCTTCTCCATCGGGATCGGGCCGTCGAGCTCGCACACCGTCGGCCCCATGCGCGCGGCCCTGCTCTTCGCCGAGGAGTGCCGGGCGTCGCCCCGGTTCACGGAGATCGCGCGCGTCACGGTGCGGCTGTTCGGCTCGCTCGGCGCCACGGGCCTCGGCCACGGGACGCCCGACGCGGTCGTCGCGGGGCTCGCCGGCCTCGCGCCCGAGACGTGCGACCCCGACGAGGTGCGTGGCCGCTGGTCCGGGCTCGGCGAGGGCGTCGACGTGCCGCTCGCCGGGATCCACCCGGTGCGGATGGTGGGCCGCGACCTCACGTTCGAGCCGTTCACGCGGCTCCCCCGCCACCCCAACGCGATGCACCTCGCGGCCCTCGACGTCGACGGCGGCACGGTGCTCGAGAGCACGTGGTTCTCGGTCGGCGGCGGGTTCGTGCTGCGCGAGGACCAGGCGCCGTCCGCCGTGCTGCCCGCCGGGCTCCCCCACTCCTTCTCCAACGCCGACGAGCTGATCGCGCTGGCCGAGAGCACCGGGCGCTCCATCGCCGACGTCGCGCGCGACACCGAGGAGTCGATCCACGGATCCCGTCGCGCGGTCGCCGGGCTGGACGCGATCTGGGACGCGATGGCTGCGTGCGTGACCGCGGGACTCGGCGGCCAGGGCACGCTGCCGGGAGGCCTCAACGTGCGGCGCCGGGCGGCGCGCGTCGCCTCGCAGCTCGCGACGATCGACGCCGAGGGCGCGCGCGACACGTCGCACGAGTGGCTGCACGCGTTCGCGCTCGCGGTCAACGAGGAGAACGCGTCCGGCGGGCGCGTGGTCACGGCGCCCACCAACGGAGCGGCCGGCATCATCCCCGCGGTCGGCTCCTACTACCTGCGGTTCGTGCCGGGCGCCGACCGCGACGGGATCCGCGACTTCCTCCTCACCGCCACCGCGATCGGCTCGCTCGTGAAGGCCAACGCGTCCATCTCGGGCGCGGAGGCGGGCTGCCAGGGCGAGGTCGGCACGGCGTGCGCGATGGCGGCGGGCGCCCTGTGCGCGGTGCTCGGCGGATCCCCGCGGCAGGTGGAGAACGCGGCCGAGATCGCGATGGAGCACCACCTCGGCCTCACGTGCGATCCCGTGGGCGGGCTCGTGCAGATCCCCTGCATCGAGCGGAACGCGATCGCCGCGTCCACCGCCGTGAACGCCGCCCGCATGGCGCTGCACGGCGACGGCACGCACCTCGTCTCCCTCGACACCGTGATCGAGACCATGCGGCAGACGGGCCTCGACATGTCCACCAAGTACAAGGAGACGTCCACGGGCGGGCTCGCGGTCAACGTCATCGAGTGCTGAGCGCCCGCCGCGCGGCCGGCCGTGTCAGGCTGGGCGCATGGGTGTCCCCGCGCTGCTGCTCGCCGTCGCGGCGCTGCTCGTCCTCGGCACCACGCAGCTCGCGGCCTGGGGGCTGTTGAAGCGGAACGGCTGGATCGGGATCCGCACGCGCCCGCTGATGGCGAGCGACGAGGCCTGGCGTGCCGGGCACGCGGCCGCGCTCCCGGCGCTCCGCAGCACATGCCTGTCCGTCGCGATCGGTGGCGTCATCGGCGGGATCGCGGCCGGCGCCGGCATGAACAGCGTCGCCAGCTGGGGCGCGCTCCTGCTCGTGGGCGGCATCGTCTGGAGCACGTTCCGGGCGGGGCGCGCGGCGAAGGCGGTCACGCGCCGGAGCGACGCCGAGCTCCACGCGTCGCGCCCGGCCCAGCGACCCGGTCCCTCCCGCCGCTAGGCGTCGCGGTCCGAGGCCGCGTCGAGCTGCGCGCGGAGGGCGTCGGCCGTCGTCACCGGGAGGCGGCAGACGAAGTCGGCGCACAGGTACGCGGTGGCGGTGGATCCGGCGGCGCGGTCGGCGAGCAGCTCGAAGCCCGCGTCGGCCCACGCGCGCGCGGCGGTCTCCGTGACGACCAGCGCCACGTCAGGCGGGCGGATGCGGCCGCGCGCGAGGCCCGCGAGCGGATCGCCCGCCACGTCGGCGCCGTCGGGCAGCACCACGACGAGCTGCCGGCCCGCCGCCTCGATCACCGCCGCCTGCTCGAGCGCGCCGCCGAACGCGATCGGCCGGGTGGCGCCGCCCGCCGTCACCGTCGCGAGCGCGGCGCGGGCCGCCCGGTCGTAGCGCGGATCCGCCGTCAGCTGACCGAGCACGCGCGCCGCCGACGCCGCCGCCGTGAGGCCCGACGGGTACGCGCCCTCGGACGGGTCGGACGCGAGGTCGAGGCCGAAGCCCGCGAGCACCGGATCCGCGCCCGTCGGCACGCGGAAGCCCGCGGCGCCCGGCTGCGGACCGGCGTCGGCGGCCGCGATCGACGCGTCCACGATCCCGCGGGCCCGCACCGCGTACGCGACCTCGCCCGTCGCGAGCGCCAGCGCGAGCAGCCCGTCGGCGAGCATCCCGTGGTCCTCGAGCGTCGCGACCGCGGGCGAGACCCGGCCGTCGATCGACGCGCGCACGAGCGAGCCGTCGGCGCGCACGTGCTCCCGCAGCAGCATGTCGGCGGCGGCGCGGGCCGCGTCGATCCACGCGGGCCGGCCGAACGCGCGGCCCGCCCGGGCGAGCGCGCCGATCGCGAGCCCGTTCCAGCCGGTGAGCACCTTGCCGTCGACGGCCGGCGGCTCCTCGGCCGCGCGCCCGGCGGCATCCAGCACGTAGTACACGCCCTCGACGCGGCGCCCGCCGACCGTGCTCTCGGAGTCCTGGGCGGACGCGAACCCGCCCGACGCGCGCCGGAGCGTGCCCGTGAGGAACGCGACGATCCCGCCAGCGACCTCCTCGTCGCCGGCGCGCGCGTAGGCGTCGAGGAGCAGGGCGTTGTCGTAGAGCATCCGCTCGTAGTGCGGCTCGGACCAGTCGCGGCGCGTGGAGTAGCGGAAGAACCCGCCCTCTACGGGATCGCGCAGGTCCGATCCGGCCATCGCGTCGAGCGTGCGGCGGACGAGCGCGCCGGTCGCCGCGGCGCGCTCGGGCGCGAGGGCCCCCGAGGTCGCGAGCGTGTCGAGCAGCAGCACGACGGGCGCGACGGGGAACTTGGGCGCGGATCCGAACCCGCCGTGCTCCGGGTCCTCGAAGCCCGCCAGGTCGGCGGCGACCCGGTCGAGGGCGGCGGCGTCGGGCAGGGGCGAGGCGACGGATCCGCGCGCCGAGGCCTCGCGGATCGCCGCGCTCAGCTGTCCCGCGCCCTGCTCGACCTGGTCGCGCCGAGCGGTCCAGGCGTCCGCCACGGCGTCGAGCACCTGCCGGAACGACGGGTGCCCGGCGCGTGGCTCGGGCGGCGAGTAGGTGCCCGCGTGGAAGGTGCGGCCCTCGGGCGTCGTGAACACGTTGAGCGGCCAGCCAAGCTGGTCGGTGAAGGCGCCGGCGGCGGTGATGAGCGCCGCATCCACCTCCGGGTGCTCCTCGCGGTCGACCTTGATCGCGACGAACCCGTCGTTGAGGCGCGAGGCGAGCGCCGGATCCTGGAACGTCTCGCGCGCCATCACGTGGCACCAGTGGCAGGTGGCGTAGCCGACCGAGACGAGCACCGGCACGTCGCGGCGGCGGGCCTCCGCGAACGCCTCCTCGCCCCACGGCCGCCAGTCGACCGGGTTGTCCGCGTGGCTGAGGAGGTACGGGCTGACGGCGTCGGCGAGGCGGTTGGGCATGCGTCCACGCTACGCGCGGGGCCGGCGGCGGGGTCGGGCGGGCGTCGGGCCGTCCGTCAGATCCAGTCGCGCTTGCGGAAGATGCCGTAGAGCACGCCGCTCACGCCGAGCATGAGCACGAGGGAGAAGGGGTACCCCCAGTCCCAGTGCAGCTCCGGCATGAGGTCGAAGTTCATGCCGTAGACGCTCGAGACGAGCGTGGGCGCGAAGAGGATGGCCGCCCAGCCGGAGATCTTGCGGGTCTCCACGCTCTGCCGGTTGCTCGACTCGCTCAGCTCCCGCATCTCCTCGTTCTGGCGTTGGCCGACGAGCGTCGAGTTCACGGTGAGGATGTCGCGCAGCAGCACGCGGAACTCCTCCACGCGCTCGTTGACGACGATGACGTGGTCGGCGACGTCGCGGAGCGCCTGCTGGAGGTCCTCGCTCACCTCGTACTTGCCGGATCCCGCCTGCAGCTGCTGGAGCATGCCGCCGAGCGGGCGCACCGCGCGCTGGAAGTCGATGACCTCGCGGCTGAGCTCGTAGATGCGGCGGGACACGGCCGGATCCCCGTCGAAGACCTGGTCCTCGATCTCGTCGATGTCGGTGGCGAGGCCCGTGACGACGGGCGCGTAGCCGTCGACGACGGCGTCGAGGATCGCGTACAGCACCGCCTGCGGCCCGTGCGAGAGGAGCTCGGGCCGCTCCTGCATGCGCGCGCGGATGGCGGAGAGGTCGGGCGACTCCGCGTGCCGGACGGTGATCACGAAGTTGCGGCCGAGGAACACGTGCAGCTCGCCAAACTCCACCTCCTCGCGCTCGTCCACGTAGCGGGCGGCGCGCAGGACCGTGAAGAGGGTGGAGCTGTACCGCTCGGTCTTGGGCCGCTGGTGGGCCTGGACCGCGTCCTCCACCGCGAGCTCGTGCAGGTCGAACTCCTCGGCGAGCGCCTGCAGCTCCTCGACCGTGGGCCGGTAGAGGCCGATCCACGCCATGGCCTCGGGCCGCTCGTCGAGCTCGCGGAAGGTGTCGGCGAGCATGGCGGGCGAGGCGACGCGGCAGCCGTCCACGTACAGGCCGTTGTCCACGAGGCTCGGGCGGCGCGCGCCCGCCGGGTCGATGCCGTCGGCCTCCCGCTCGGCCCGCGCGCGCGACGCCCCGCCGCCGGCATGCGCGCCGAGGGGCGCGACGCCCTGGGCGATCGCGGACGTGAGGCGCGAGCGGATGCGGTGCGGGGACATGACGGACACCGTACCCGGCGGAGGTGACACGCCCGTGCCGCTCGGGAGCGCCCCGGTCAGACCACCTGGTCGGGGTGGCTGCCGACGCGTCCGGCGGCCTCGAGCGCGGTGATCCCGGCCACCTCCTCGTCGGTCAGCGCGAAGTCGAAGACGTCCGCGTTCTCGATCAGCCGCTCCCGGCGCGTGGTCTTCGGGAAGACGATCGTGCCGCGCTGCACGTGCCAGCGCAGCACGACCTGCGCGTCCGTCCTCCCGTGGGCCAGGGCGGCGTCGCGCACGACCGGTGCGTCGGCGACGGCGCCGCGGGCGAGCGGGCTCCACGCCTGCACGGCGATCCCGTGCTCGGTGAGGTACGCCGTGGTCTCCCGCTGCTGGTGCCGCGGGTGCAGCTCGATCTGGTCGACCGCGGGCGCGGGCAGCCCGGCGGCATCCAGCGCCTGGAGGTGCGGCACGAGGAAGTTGGAGACGCCGATGGAGCGGGTGATCCCCTCCTCGCGGGCCTGGGCGAGCGCCTCCCACGTCTCCACGAAGAGGCCGCGCTCGGCGGCCGGCCAGTGGATGAGGATCAGGTCGACGGCGGGGAGGCCCAGCCGGTCGAGGCTGCGGCGCATCGCCTCCGCTGCCCGCGCGCGCCCTTGGTCGTCGTTCCAGACCTTGGTGGTGACGAAGAGCTCGTCGCGCGGGATGCCGGACGCGCGGATCGCCCGCCCGACGCCCTCCTCGTTGCCGTACATGGCCGCGGTGTCGATGTGCCGGTAGCCGACCTCGAGCGCCTCCGCGACGATCCGCTCGGCGTCCCCGTCGGGCACCTTGTACGTGCCGACGCCGAACTGCGGGATGGGGACGCCGTCGCCCATCGCGACCGACGGGATGGGCGTGCGGAGGACGGCGCCGCTCACGCCCCGAACCGGTCGACGAGCTCGCGCTTCAGCACCTTCCCGCTCGGCCCGAGGGGCAGCGCTTCCACGATCTCCACGCGTCGAGGGTACTTGTACGAGGCGATCCGCTCGCGCAGGAACGCGATCACCTCGGCCGGGTCCACCTCGGCGTCCCCGCGCACCACGATTGCCGCCGCCACCTCCTGGCCGTGCAGCTCGTGCGCGACGCCGAACACGGCGCACTGCGCCACGTCCGGGTGCCGGGCGAGCACCTCCTCGACCTCGCGCGGGTACACGTTGTAGCCGTTGCGCAGGATCATGTCCTTCGTCCGGTCGACCACGCGGATGCAGCCCTCGTCGTCGATGGTGCCGAGGTCGCCCGTGCGGAACCAGCCGTCGACGATCGCGCGCGCGGTGTCCTCGGGCCGGTGCAGGTAGCCGTTCATGAGGTTGTGGCCGCGGATCACGATCTCGCCGAGCACGCCGCGCTCGAGGAGCTCGACGCGGTCCTCGTGCTCGGGGTCGGCGATCTCGATCTGCACGCCCCAGATCGGCTTCCCGACGGTGCCCGGCCGGGCCGGAAGCCCCACGTGGTTGAAGGAGGCGACCGGCGAGGTCTCCGTGAGCCCGTAGCCCTCGTGGATCTCCGCGGAGAACGCCTCCCGGAACGCGTCGATCGCGGCGACCGGGAGCGCGGCGCCGCCCGAGATGGCGTAGCGCAGGGCCGGGCGCGCGGGGTTCCGGGCGGCGGCGGCCAGCAGCGCGAAGTACATGGTCGGCACGCCCATGAACACCTGCGTGTCGTGCTCGACCATGAGCGCGAGGGCCGCGTCGCCGTCGAAGCGCGGCACCATCACGATGGTCGCGCCCGCGCGGAACGACGCGTTCATGGTGCAGGTCTGCCCGAAGGTGTGGAACAGGGGCAGGCAGCCGAGGATCCGGTCGCCCGCGCGCAGGTCGAAGGTGTCGAGCAGGAGCACGTCGACCTGCATCACGAGCGCGAGGTGGCAGCCCTCGGCGCCCTTCGGCTGGCCCGTGGTTCCCGAGGTGTAGAGGATCGTCGCGGTGTCGGACGGCCGGCGCGGCACGTACGTGCGGATGGGCGTCGCGGCCCGCGCGAGCTCCTCCAGGCGCTCGGGTCCGCCCTCGGAGGAGGCGGGCACGAGCACGCTGATCACGGGCACCTCGGCGAGCGCCGCGCCCTTCGCGCCCTGCTCGAGCAGCGGTCCCGCGCACACCAGGAGCGCGGATCCCGAGTCGCGCAGCACGTACGCGATCTCCTCGCTCTTCAGCAGCGCGTGCACGGGCACGACCACGCCGCCGAGCGCGAGCACGGCGTAGTAGACGCGTGGGAAGTCCGCGACGTTCGGGATGAGCATCGCGACGCGCGTGCCCTCGCCCACCCCGAGGTGGCGGAGGGCGCCCGCGTAAGCGCGCGTCTCGTCCCAGAGCTCGCGGTAGGTGGTGGAGACGTCGCCGACGACCACGGCGACGCGGTCGGCGTGCCGGTCGGCGGACTCGGCGAGGATCGCGGCGACCGAGACGGAGGCGAACCCGCCGTGGGGCTGCTCGTGCTCGGGCTGGAGGGGCGTGTCGGAGCTCATGGACGGATCCCGTCGGTCGTCGTCGGCTCGGGAGGCGGCTGCGACCCGCGCGCCGCGTGGTCCCGGCGCCTTTCCCCGAAGCTACCTCCGGGCCCCCGCCACGGGGAGGGGCGACGGTGCGCGGATAGACTCAAACCAGCATGGAATCCAGCATCGCGTACCCGCCCGAGCTCCCCGTCAGCCGGATGCGGGACGAGATCGCCGACGCCATCCGCGACAACCAGGTCGTCATCGTCGCGGGCGCGACGGGCTCCGGCAAGACCACGCAGCTGCCGAAGATCTGCCTCGAGCTCGGTCGCGAGAGCATCGGCCACACGCAGCCCCGTCGCCTCGCCGCGCGCACCATCTCGGAGCGCATCGCGGAGGAGCTCGGGGGCGAGGTCGGCCAGCTCGTCGGCTACCAGGTGCGCTTCACCGACAAGGTCTCCGCCGACACCCGCATCAAGCTCATGACCGACGGGATCCTGCTCAACGAGCTGCAGCGCGACCGGCTGCTGAAGAAGTACGACACGATCATCATCGACGAGGCCCACGAGCGTAGCCTCAACATCGACTTCCTGCTCGGCTACCTCAAGCAGCTGCTGCCGCGCCGGCCCGACCTGAAGGTCATCATCACGTCGGCCACCATCGACCCGCAGAGCTTCTCGCGGCACTTCGGCGACGCGCCCATCGTGGAGGTCTCGGGACGCACGTACCCCGTGGAGATCCGCTACCGGCCGCTCGTCGCGGAGGCCGCCGTCGCGGGCGAGGATGACGACCTCGCGGACGCGCCGATGGAGCGCCCGGCCGACGACCGCGATTACCTCGAGGGCATCAACGCCGCCCTCGACGAGCTCGCGGGCGAGTCATTGGGCGACGTGCTCGTGTTCCTCAGCGGCGAGAACGAGATCCGCGACGCCGAGGACGCGATCCGCTCCCGGAACCTCCCGCACACCGAGGTGCTGCCGCTCTACGGGCGGCTCTCCTCGGCCGACCAGCACCGCGTCTTCCAGCCGTCGACGCAGGCGGGCGTGCGCCGCCGCATCGTGCTCGCCACCAACGTCGCCGAGACGAGCCTCACGGTGCCCGGCATCAAGTACGTGATCGACGCCGGCACCGCGCGCATCTCCCGCTACTCCGTGCGCTCGAAGGTGCAGCGGCTCCCCATCGAGGCGATCTCGCAGGCGTCCGCCAACCAGCGCTCGGGCCGCTCCGGCCGCACGAGCGACGGCATCGCGATCCGCCTCTACTCGGAGGAGGACTTCCTCCGCCGACCCGAGTTCACCGAGCCGGAGATCCTCCGCACCAACCTCGCGGCCGTCATCCTGCAGATGGTGTCGCTCGGCCTCGGCGACATCGCCGCGTTCCCGTTCCTCCAGCCGCCGGACTCGCGCGGCATCAAGGACGGCGTGGACCTCCTCACCGAGCTGGGCGCGGTCGTCCGCTCCCCCGACGGCACCCCCGCGCTCACCAAGGTGGGCCGCGACCTGTCGCGCCTGCCCATCGACCCGCGGTTCGCGCGCATGGTCGTCGAGTCGCGCAAGCACGGGGTGAGCCGCGAGGTCATGATCATCGTGGCCGGCCTCACCATCCAGGACGTGCGCGAGCGCCCGCTCGAGAAGCGCCCGCAGGCCGACCAGCAGCACGCGCGCTTCGTGGATCCGTCGAGCGACTTCATCACCCTCCTCAACCTCTGGAACTACCTGGAGGAGAAGGAGGCCGAGCTCTCCTCGAGCGCGTTCCGCCGCATGTGCAAGGCCGAGTTCCTCAACTACGTGCGCGTGCGCGAGTGGAAGGACGTGTTCCGGCAGCTCCGCCAGCTCGCCCGACCGCTCGACCTGCAGATGAACGAGCCCAAGGCCGACCCCGACGGGATCCACAAGTCGCTGCTCGCGGGCCTCCTCTCGCACATCGGCCTGAAGGATGCGCAGAAGAAGGACTACGTGGGCGCCCGCCAAGCGCGGTTCGTGGTGTTCCCGGGATCCGCGCTCGCGAAGAAGCAGCCCGACGCGATCATGAGCGCCGAGCTCGTGGAGACCAGCCGCCTGTTCGCGCGCACCAACGCGGCCATCGACCCGGCGTGGGCCGAGCCGATCGCGGGCGGGCTCGTCAAGCGCACCCACAGCGAGCCGCACTGGGAGAAGAAGCAGGGCGCGACCGTCGCGTGGGAGCGCGTGACGCTCTACGGCGTCCCGATCGTGCTCAAGCGGCGCGTGCAGTTCTCCCGCATCGATCCCGCGTACGCGCGCGAGCTGTTCATCCGGCACGCGCTCGTCGAGGGCGACTGGGAGTCGCAGCAGGCGTTCGACCGCGCCAACCGGAAGCTCCGCGAGGAGCTCGCCGAGGTCGAGGTGCGCACGCGCCGCCGCGACATCCTCAACGACGACGAGGCCGTCTTCGAGTTCTACGACAGGCGGATCCCGCGCGACGTCGCCTCCACGCGCGCCTTCGAGGGCTGGTGGAAGAAGGCCCGGCAGGAGACGCCCGACCTCCTCACGATGACCGCCGAGGAGCTCCTCGCCGAGGACGCCGTCGACGTCGACGAGGCCGCGTTCCCGCCCACCTGGCAGCAGGGCGACCAGCGCCTGTCCCTCACCTACCGCTTCGAGCCGGGCGCGCCCGACGACGGCGTCACCGTGCAGGTCCCGCTCGCGCTCCTCGCGCGCCTCAGCCCCGCGGGCTTCGACTGGCAGGTGCCCGGCATGCGGCGCGATCTCGTCACCGCGATGATCAAGGCCCTCCCCAAGGCGCTCCGCAAGAACGTGGTGCCCGCCGCCGACTGGGCCGACCGGCTGCTCGAGGGGCTGCCCGAGCCGGATCCGCAGCACCCCGTGGCCTTCACCACCACCCTCGCGGGCCTCATCATGCGGAAGGCCCACGTGCGCGTCGCGGACGACGACTTCGACCTCGACCGGATCCCCGCCCACCTGCGCATGGCGTTCCGCGTGGTCGACGAGCGCGGCCGCGAGGTGGCCGCCGGACGCGACCTCACCGAGCTGCAGGCGCGACTGTCCAGCCGCGCCCGCGACAGCGTCGCCCGGGCCACCGCGCGGCCCGTCGAGCGCGTCGCCGGCGCGAAGGGCGGTGCGCCCCGCGGCATGGAGCGCACCGGCCTCACCACGTGGGACCTCGACGAGCTGCCTCGCTTCGTCGACACCGCGCAGGGCGGCACGGGCGACAGCCGGCACGTCATCCGCGCGTACCCGGCGCTCGTCGACGAGGGATCCACCGTCGCGATCCGCCTCATGGCGACCGCCGAGGACCAGGCGCACGCCATGCCCGGCGGCGTCCGGCGCCTCCTCGTCCTCGCCATCGCCAACCCCTCGGCCTACGTGAAGCAGCACCTCACGAGCCAGGAGAAGCTGATGCTCGCGACGAGCCCGTACCCGAACGTGCAGGCGCTCTTCGACGACTGCCTGCTCGCGTGCATCGACCAGGTGCTCGAGCGCGTGGCCCCCGGCGGCGCGATCTACTCGAAGGAGCTGTTCGAGACGGCGCGCGACCGCGTCTCGGGCGTCGTCATGGACTCGATGTTCGACACGGTGGCGCTCGTCAACCGCGTGCTCACGGGCGCGCGCGACGCCGAGCGCGCCATCAAGCAGGCCACGAGCATGCAGCTGATCGGCGCGCTCACCGACGCGCGCGACCAGCTCGCGGGCCTCGTGCACCCGGGCTTCGTCTCCGCCACCGGTCTCGCCCGGCTGCAGCGCCTGCCCGCCTACCTCTCCGGGCTCACCCACCGCGTGCAGCGCCTCCCCGACCAGCCCGCGCGCGACCGCGCGTGGATGACCGAGGTGCAGAAGGCGACCGACCTCTACCGCGAGGCCGGCGGCGTCATCCCGTCGGCGCCGCGCGCGCCCGAGTCGCTCGTGCACGCGCGCTGGATGCTCGAGGAGCTGCGGCTCAGCCTCTTCGCCCAGCATCTGCCGACGGCCGAACCGGTGTCGCTGCAGCGGATCCGCAAGGTGCTCGCGGGCTGACGCGCCGGGTCGGCCGCCGGATCGGGCGGGTGGGTGCTGTCGCGCCCGTCCTCGATTTCGTATACAACGGCGTGTACAGCGCTGTCGACACATGGATGTTCGCTGCGGGGAACATGGCGGTAACACGGCGTCAGCAGAGTGGTGGACACGGCGCCCGCCGGAGCGCGTCGCGCATCCCTCCCTGCACCGTCGTCCGTGAAAGGTCGTGCCATGTCATCAGAGACCCGGCCAGCTCCGCCCGCCACCGCACCCGCCGCCGCACTCGCCGCCACCGACTCGCCCACCCGCACCGCCACGCGGGAGAGCCTCGAGGACTACACCCTCCGCTTCGCGCCCCGCTCCTACCGCCGATGGACCGCCGGCGTCGTCGCCACGAGCGCCCTCGGCGGCATCGCGTACCTCGCCGACTTCTCCATCGGCGCCAACATCGGCATCGCGCACGGCACCACGAACGCGCTCCTCGGGATCCTCGTCGCCGCCGTCATCATCTTCGTGACCGGCATCCCCCTGGCGTACTACGCGGCCCGCTACAACATCGACCTCGACCTCATCACGCGCGGATCCGGCTTCGGGTACCACGGCAGCGTCATCACCAACGTGATCTTCGCGACCTTCACCTTCATCTTCTTCGCGCTCGAGGGCTCGATCATGGCGCAGGGGCTCGAGCTCGGCCTCGGCATCCCGCGGCCGGTGGGCTACGCGGCGTCGACGCTGCTCGTGATCCCCCTCGTGATTTACGGGATGAAGGCGCTCTCGAAGCTGCAGGTGTGGACCACGCCGCTCTGGCTCGTGCTGATGGTGATCCCGTTCGCCTACCTCGTGATCGCGAACCCCCGGTCGGTTGGCACCTTCCTCGCCTACCCGGGCGAGGGCGGCGGGACCGGCGGCGCCGACCTCGCCTCCGTCATGCTGGCGGCCGGCGTCTGCCTCTCGCTCATCGCGCAGATCGCCGAGCAGATCGACTACCTCCGCTTCATGCCGCCGAAGACCGACGCCAACCGCGTCGCCTGGTGGCGCGCCGTGATCCTCGCCGGCCCCGGGTGGGTGCTCTTCGGCGCCGTCAAGCAGGCCGTGGGCCTCTTCATCGCCGTGTACCTCATCGCCACGCTGGATCCCGCCGCGTCGGCCACCGCCAACGAGCCGGTCCACCAGTTCCTCGGCGTCTACGAGCAGATGATGCCGGGCTGGCTCGCCCTCGCCCTCGCCGTCGTGCTCGTGGTGATCTCGCAGATCAAGATCAACGTCACCAACGCCTACTCCGGATCCCTCGCCTGGACGAACTCGTTCACCCGCGTCACCCGCACGTACCCGGGCCGCATGGTCTTCGTGATCGTCAACCTCGTCATCGCGCTCGCGCTGATGGAGCTCAACATGTTCGACTTCCTCAACACGATCCTCGGCTTCTACGCCAACTGCGGCATGGCCTGGATCGTCACCGTGGCGACCGACATCGCGATCAACAAGCACATGCTGGGGCTCTCGCCGAAGCACCCGGAGTTCCGGCGCGGCATGCTGCACGACTGGAACCCGGTCGGCGTCGTGGCGCTCGCGCTCAGCGCGGGGATCTCCATCGCCATGTTCTTCGGCGCCTTCGGGCCGGGCATCGCCCCGTTCTCGCCCATGTTCGCGGTCGGCATCGCGATCGTCGCCACCCCGCTCATGGCGATCCTCACGCGCGGCCGCTACTACCTGCGCCGCACCGACGACGGCATCGACCTCCCGATGCTCGACGCGGACGGCAACCCCTCCGCCGCGCTGCTGCGCTGCCACGTCACGGGGCTGGAGTTCGAGCGACCGGACATGATCCTCTCCGCCGAGCGCGCGGAGGACGGCTCGCCGCAGTACATCTCCTCCCTCGCGCTCGCGACCGACAGGACGGGGCACTACGTGCTCCCGGCCCAGCGATGAGCCGCACGCTGACGGCGCCGCCGCACCGGAGGATCCTCTCCCCTTTTGGACCGTATGGTGCAGGGATGAGCGACGACGACACCGCCCCCGCGACCCCGACGGCGTCGGCGACCGGGACCGGAGGGCGGCGCTCGCGCACCGATTACGTCTACGAGCAGCTCCGCGACCGCCTCATGAGCGGCGCGTACGCCCCGCGGACCCGGCTGCGGGAGGACGCGATCGCCGCCGAGATGCAGGTGTCGCGGACGCCCGTGCGCACGGCGCTCTTCATGCTCCGCAGCGACGGCCTCATCGAGAACGACGAGTACGGCTACCGCGTCGTCATGCCGGACCTCCAGAACCTCGCCGCCCTGTACGAGCTGCGCGTGACCCTCGAGATGCGCGGGATCCAGCGCACCATCGACTACGACGCCGCCGCCTACGACCTCCCGCTGCTCACCGCGGAGCTCGACCGGTGGCGGGAGTTCGCGGAGAGCCCGCCGTCGCCGACGCCGCAGTTCGTCGTCGAGGACGAGCGGTTCCACGTCACGCTCTGCCGCGCGGCCGGCAACGAGGCGATCGTCGACGCGCTCGAAGCCGTCAACCACCGCATCCGCTCGGTGCGCATGTACGACTACGTGACCGAGGACCGCATCACCGCGACCGTCCAGGAGCACCTGGCGATCGGCGACCTCGTGGTCGCCGGCGACGTCGAGGCGGCCAAGACCGCGCTCGGCGAGCACGTCGGCGTCTCCATGGACACCGTGATGGCCCGGGCCACCCGCGCCATCACGAACATGGTCACCCGCGGCGTCCTCTGACGCCCCTCCTCCCCGCCTGACCCGCGACAGCCGCGCCGCCCGATCCCCCGGGCCGCGCTCCTCCGCCGACCCGGAAAGCCGAGACCCCATGCCCGGAACCGCTCCCCCCGCACCGCGCTTCGACAGCGTCCTCATCGCCAACCGCGGCGAGATCGCGCGCCGCATCATCCGCACGGCCAGGCGGATGGGGCTGCGCACCATCGCCGTGTACTCCGAGGCCGACCGCGCCGCCCCGCACGTGCGGGAGGCCGACGAAGCCCACCTCCTCGGCCCGAGCGCACCCGAGAGCAGCTACCTCGACATCGACCGCATCGTCGAGGTCGCGCTGGCCGCCGGCGCCGGCGCGATCCACCCGGGCTACGGCTTCATCTCGGAGAGCGCCGCGTTCGCCCGGGCCATCGAGGAGGCGGGCATGGTGTTCGTCGGCCCCACCTGGCAGCAGATCGAGGCCTTCGGTCCGAAGCACACCGCGCGCGCGATCGCGATGGAGTGCCAGGTCCCGTGCGTGCCCGGGAGCGGCCTGGTCGGGTCGGAGGACGCCGCAGCCCAGGCCGCCGCCGAGGTCGGCTACCCGGTGATGGTGAAGGCGTCCGGCGGCGGGGGCGGCGTGGGCATCGTCACCTGCGCCGACGAGGCGCAGCTCCGCGCGGCCTTCGCCTCCGTCACCCGGCTGGCCGCGGCGCACTTCGCGACCCCCGGCGTGTTCGTGGAGCGCTTCATCGCCCGTGCCCGCCACCTCGAGGTGCAGGTGTTCGGCGACGGGGCGGGGAACGTCGCGATCCTCGGCGACCGGGACTGCAGCCTGCAGCGCCGCCACCAGAAGGTCGTCGAGGAGGCCCCGGCGCCGCACCTCCCGGACCACGTGCGGGAGACGATGCACCGGAGCGCCGCCGCCCTGGCGCGGCACGTCGACTACCGCTCGGCCGGCACGGTCGAGTTCGTCTACGACGCGGAGAGCCAGGAGGTGTTCTTCCTCGAGATGAACACCCGGCTCCAGGTCGAGCACCCCGTGACGGAGCAGATCCTCGGCGTCGACCTCGTCGAGTGGATGCTGCGCGTGGGCCTCGGCGACGTCGGCCCCGCCGGCTTCCTGCTCGCGGCCGACCTCCCCCGGCCGACGCGTCACTCCGTGGAGGCCCGCATCTACGCGGAGGACCCCTCGAAGGACCACCGCCCGAGCTCGGGCCTCCTGACCGAGGTCGCGTTCCCGGCGGGCGCGGTGGCTGACCTCGCGGACCTCCGCATCGAGAGCGGGGTGGAGACGGGCGACGTCGTCACGCCGGTCTACGACCCGATGCTCGCCAAGCTCATCGTCACGGCCGACGACCGCACGCAGGCGTTCGCGGCGCTCGCCGACGCGCTCGCCGAGACGCGGATCCAGGGACTGGAGACCAACCTCGGCCTGCTGGTGAGCATCGCCCGCTCCCCGGAGGTGCTCGACGGGAGCATGACGACCTCGCTCCTCGAGACCCTCCGCGACGAGCGCCCGCGGATCGACGTGGAGCGCGGCGGCGCGTCCACCACCATCCAGGACTGGCCCGGGCGGCTCGGCCACTGGCAGGTCGGCGTCCCGCCGGGAGGCCCGATGGACGACCGCTCCTTCCGGCTCGCGAACCGCGCGGTCGGCAACCCAGAGGGCGCGCCGGGCCTCGAGTGCACCGTCACCGGACCCGCGCTGCGCTTCTCCGACGCGACCCTCGTCTGCGTCACCGGGGCGGACGCGGTCGTGACCGTCGACGGGATCCCCGTGCCGCAGTGGGAGCCCGTCCTGGTGCCGGCCGGCGGCACGCTCGACGTCGGCACGGTGCGCGGCGTCGGGGTGCGGACCTACGTCGCCGCGCGCGCGGGCTTCGACGTGCCCGCGTACCTCGGCAGCGCGGCCACGTTCGCGCCCGGGAGCTTCGGCGGCCACGGCGGCCGGGCGCTGGCCACGGGCGACGTGCTCCGGACGGCACCGCTCGAGCGGGCGGGATCCACGACGCAGCTCGGCGAGCCCGCTCCCGTGCCCGCGGCCGAGCGTCCCGTCATCGGCGCCTCCTGGACCCTGCACGTCGCCGAGGGCCCGCAGCCGGCCCCCGACTACTTCACGCCCGAGGACATCACCGCCATCTACGACGCCGAGTGGGAGGTGCACTTCCACGCGGCACGCACCGGGATCCGGCTCGTCGGCCCGAAGCCGCGCTGGGCGCGACCGGACGGCGGCGAGGCGGGCCTGCACCCCTCGAACCTGCACGACAACGCGTACTCGGTCGGCGCGATCAACTTCACGGGCGACACCCCGTCGATCCTCGGCCCCGACGGCCCGAGCCTCGGCGGCTTCGCCTGCCCGGTCACCGTCGTGAGCGCCGACCGCTGGAAGCTCGGCCAGCTGCGCCCCGGCGACACCCTGCGCCTCGTCCCCGTCAACGAGTCGGAGCTGCCGCGCATCGGCGACGCCCGGCGCACGGCGCGCGCCTTCGTGCCGCGCTCCACCCGCCGCGACGACGACGACGGCGTGCTCGCCCGGCGACCCGCGACCGACGCCGCCCCCGAGGTCGTCTACCGCCGCGGCGGCGACGACAACCTCCTCGTCGAGTACGGCCCGATGACGCTTGACCTCGGGCTGCGGATGCGGATCCACGCGCTGATGGAGGCGCTCGCCCGCGTCGACCCGGCCGGGCTCGTGGACGTCACCCCCGGCGTCCGCTCGCTGCATCTGCACGTCGACCCCGCGGTGCTCGGCGTGCGCCGGCTGCTCGGCCTCCTGCAGGAGCTCGAGGACATGATCCCGGCGACGGCCGACCTCGTGGTCCCGAGCCGCGAGGTGCACCTGCCGCTCTCGTGGGACGACCCGGCAGTCCACGAGGCCATCGACCGGTACGCGTCGCTGATCCGCGACGACGCCCCGTGGAACCCGTCGAACATCGAGTTCATCCGCCGCGCCAACGGCCTCGGCTCGGTGGACGAGGTCCGCGACATCGTCATGTCGGCGCAGTATATGGTGCTCGGCCTCGGCGACGTCTACCTCGGCGCGCCGGCCGCGGCCCCGCTCGACCCCCGCCACCGGCTGATGACGACCAAGTACAACCCGGCGCGCACCTGGACGGCCGAGGGCACGGTCGGCATCGGCGGCACCTACATGTGCGTGTACGGCATGGACAGCCCCGGCGGCTACCAGCTCGTCGGCCGCACCCTCCCCATCTGGGCGGGCGTCCGCACGCGTCGCCGGGCCTTCACCGGCGGCGACCCGTGGCTTCTGCGCTTCTTCGACCGGATCCGCTACCACCCCGTGAGCGCCGAGGAGCTGACGCACCTCCGCTCCGAGATGGCGGCCGACCGGCTCGAGCTCGACATCCGCCCGGGCGAGTTCTCGCTGCGCGAGCACGAGGACATGCTCACGCGCGACGCCGACCCCATCGCCGCGTTCCGCGCCCGGCAGGCGACCGCGTTCGAGGCGGAGCGCGCCGCGTGGGAAGCCGCCGGCGAGTTCGCGACCCGCGAGGAGGCCGTCGGCGCCGGCGCCGCGGAGGACGACGTCCGCTCCCGGCTCCCCGAGGGCGCCACCGTGGTGGAGGCGCCCATGGCGGGCGCCGTGTGGAAGGTCGAGGTCCCGACCGGGGCCTCCGCCGCCGCCGGCGCCGCGCTCCTCGTCCTCGAGGCGATGAAGATGGAGACACCCGTCCGCGCGCCCCACGACCTGCGGGTCGTGGAGATGCTCGTCGAGGCGGGAGCCACGGTCGCGGCGGGCCAGCCGCTCGCCATCGTCTCCGCCCCCGCCCCCCTGACCGCCGCGGCAGCACCGCCGCACCCCGAACGGAGAGACCCCGCATGACCGCATCGTCCACGACATCACCCCTCACCGCTCCCGCCGCGGCACCGCATCCGGTCGCCCGCGTCCGCGCCGCCTACCGGCGCATCGCGGAGGTGGATCGCCCGGAGGTGTGGATCACGCTGCGCCCGGAGGAGGAGGCCGTCGCCGCCGCGGCCGGCGTCGCGCGGGCCCTCGCGGAGGAGGGCGCCGGCGCCCTGCCGCTCGCGGGCCTGGTGGTCGCCGTCAAGGACAACATCGACGCCGCCGGGTTCCCCACGACCGCCGCGCTGCCCGTCAGCGCCTACACGCCTGCGGAGAGCGCCACGGTGGTCGCGCGCCTCGAGGCGGCGGGCGCCGTGGTCCTCGGCAAGACGAACCTCGACCAGCTCGCGACCGGGCTCGTGGGCACGCGCAGTCCCTACGGCGAGGTGCGGGGAGCGGCTGATCCTGAGCTCGTGTCCGGCGGATCCAGCTCGGGCTCCGCGGTCGCGGTGGCGCTCGGGATCGTGGACGCCGCGCTCGGCACCGACACCGCCGGGTCCGGGCGCGTGCCCGCCGCCTACAACCGGCTCGTCGGGATCAAGCCCACCCTCGGCCTCCTGCCCGCCCGGGGCGTCGTGCCGGCCGCGCCCTCCTACGACACCGTGACGGTCTTCGCGCGCACCCTCGCCCTGGCCGAGCGCGTGGCCGGGGTGATGGCGGGTGTCGACGACGCGGATCCGGCCAGCCGCCCCTGGCCCGCCGACGCCCCGCTCCGCGCGGCTCCCGTCCTCCGCCTCGCGGTCCCGGCCGACGCGGGCCTCGCGCCCATGTCGCCCGCGTGGCGGCGGGCCTTCGACCGGACCGTCGCGCTGCTGGCGGACGCCGGCGTGGAGGTCGTCGAGGTCGACATCGCGCCGCTGCTCGCGGCCGCCGCCCTCCTCTACGACGGCGCCCTCGTCGCCGAGCGCACCCAGGCCGTCGGGCACCTGCTGGCAGGGTCGCCCGAAGGCGCGGATCCGTCGGTCGCCCGCATCATCGGATCCGGCGCCGCGAAGACGGCCGTCGAGCTCGTCGCCGACCAGCAGGCCCTCCGCCGCCACCGGCTGGACGCCCGGCGCATCCTCGCCGGCGTGGACGCGCTCCTGCTGCCCACCGCGCCCGGGCATCCGTCGCGCGCCGAGGTCGCGGCGGATCCGATCGGCGTCAACTCCTGGGTGGGCACCTACACGAACTTCGTGAACCTCCTCGACCTGGCCGCGATCGCGGTGCCCGGGCCGGACGCCGACGGCCGGCCCTTCGGCGTGACCCTGGTCGGCCCGGCGTTCTCGGACGCCGCGCTCGTCGACGCCGCGGACCGGCTGCAGCGCGCGGTCGGCACGGCGCCCGACGAGCCGCGCACGCCCGCCCCGTCCTGGGGCCCCGCTGCCACGCCGATCGCCGTGTTCGGCGCGCACCTGGTGGGCCAGCCGCTCAACGGCCAGCTCACCGCGCTCGGCGCCCGGCTGCTCGGCGACGCGGTCACCGCGCCCGCCTACCGCCTCCACGCGCTCGACACCGTGCCGCCCAAGCCGGGGCTCGTCGCCACGGAGACGGGCGGCGCGTCCATCACCGGGGAGCTGTGGGCGATCCCCTCGGGCCGCGTGGCCGACTTCGTCACGCAGCTCGCGCGCCCCATGGTGGTCGGCAAGGTGGCGCTGGCGGACGGATCCGAGGTGCTCGGCTTCCTCTGCGAGCCCCAGGCTCTCGAGGACGCCGAGGACATCACCGACCGCGGCTCCTGGCGCGCGCACCTCGGCGCGGGCCACTGACCGCGGCGCGCGGGGTCGCCCCGCCGCCGCGTACCGTCGACGCATGACGCGGATCCTCCTCACCGGCATGTCCGGCGCCGGGAAGTCGACGCTCCTCGCCGAGCTCGCCCGGCGCGGGCACCGCACGCTCGACACCGACCACGACGGCTGGACCCTGCCGGACGGCCGATGGGACGAGCCTCGGATGGCCCGCTTCCTCGACCTCGAGCCGCGCGTCGTCGTCTCGGGCACCGTCGAGAACCAGGGCGCGTTCCGCGATCGGTTCGCGCACGTCGTGCTGCTGAGCGCACCCCTCGACGTGCTGCTCGGGCGCGTCGCCGGACGCACCGGGAACGACTACGGGAAGGACCCCGCCGAGCGCGAGGAGATCCGCCGGAACACGCGGGAGGTGGAGCCGCTGCTCCGCCGGTCGGCCGACCTCGAGCTCGACGGCCGGCGCGCGACCGCGGACCTGGCCGACGAGCTGGAGCGGCTCCTGGGGTGACCGGCGGTCAGGCCCCGCCCGGCTCCGCGCCCGTCGCGGCCGGCAGCTCGGGCCGGTTCGACCACGCCGACCAGGATCCCGGGTACAGCGCCGCGTCGATGCCCGCGATCGCCAGCGCCGCGACCTCGAGCGCCGCGCTCACGCCGGACCCGCAGTAGACCGCGACCTCGTCCGCATCGGGCACCCCCAGCGCCGCGTACCGCGCGTGCAGCTCCGCGGGCGAGCGGAACGTGCCATCCGCGGCGAGGGCGTCCGAGGAGGGCGCGCTCCGAGCACCCGGGATGTGACCCGGACGCGGATCCCACGGCTCCACCTCCCCGCGGTACCGCTCCCCCGCGCGGGCGTCGAGCAGCACGCCGTCGAGCGCGACTCGAGCGGCGCCGTCCTCGTCGACCACGGCGAAGAGGCCGGAGGCCAGCGTCACGTCGCCGGGAGTCGGCACGACCGCGCCGGTCTCGAGCGGCAGGCCGGCGGCGGACCAGGCGGGCAGGGCGCCGTCGAGGATCCGCACGTCGGCGATGCCGGCGTCGCGCAGCAGCCACCACACCCGCGCCGCCGCGAGGCTGCCTCCGCCGTCGTACGCGACGACCGTGTCCCCCGCCCGGACGCCCCACCTGCGCGCGGCCTCCTGCAGCGCCGCGGGCTCGGGCAGCGGATGCCGCCCCTCCTCGGGAGCGCCGTGTCGCGACAGCTCGGTGTCGAGGTCGGCGTACACGGCACCCGGGATGTGACCGGCCTCGTGCAGCGGCCGGCCGGGAGGGCCGCCGAGCGACCACCGGACGTCGAGCATGCGCACGTCGTCGCGGGTGCGGAGGGCATGGTCGAGCTGGGCGGGTGTGATGAGGATCTCCATCACCCCACGCTCGCAGCGCGGTGCGGTGCGGGATCAGGCCAGCGGCTTCTCGAAGCAGACCGAGTTCGTGACGGGGATGTACGGCGGGTACACGTCGATGGGCAGCCACCCCGCGGTCGCGTAGAGCTGGATGGCGTCGGGCTGCCGGTCGCCCGTCTGCAGGATGAGCCGGTGGGCGCCGCGCTCCCGGGCCACGCGCTCCAGCTCGGCCATGAGCACGCGGGCGAGGCCGGTGCCGCGGTGCGCGGGATCCACGACGACCTTCTTCAGCTCGAGCTCGTCACCGAGGTGCCGGATGACGCCGTGCGCGGCCGCATCCCGGTCGTCGCCGTCGAGGACGAGCAGCACGATCGCCTCGACGTCGGCCGGGTCGAACGCGAACGCCACCGCCGCCTTCGCGGGCCAGTCGGGGTCGTCGGCGTGGCGCCCCTCGTACCGCTCGTCCATCTCGGCCTCCATGGCCGCACGGATCCGCACCCCGCGCGGGTCGTCCCAGCCGACCACCTCGGTGCGGTAGACCCGCCCGTCGCGCACGACGTGCCGGGCGTCGGCCTGCTGCTCGGTCATGCTCCCTCTCCTTGTCCGTCCCGGCCGGTGGCGGCGCGGGCATGACGACGCCCGCACCGGCATCCGGGTGGATGCGCGGCGCGGGCGGCGTCGGGTCGTGCGATGCGGCGCTGGAGCGCCGCGGCGGTCCTACTTGGCGCCGACGGTGGCCGACGCGTTCGACTCGTACGACGTGTTGGTCGACTCGAAGAAGTTGACGAGCTGCAGCGTGTCGTTCGCCGTCGCCATCCACTTCGCCGGGTTCGAGACCTTGTACTCGGCCTCGAAGCCGAGCTCCTCGAGGCGGCGGTCGGCCAGGTACTTCACGTACTGGTTGATGTAGTTCGCGTTGAGCCCGAGGATGCCGTTGGGCAGGAGGTCCTTGTTGTACTGCTCCTCCATCTCGACGGCGTCGAGGATCATCTGCTTGATCTCGGCGGCGAACTCCTCCGTCTGCAGGTCGGGGTTCTCCTCGAGCACCGTGAGGATGAGGTTGATCCCGAACTTCAGGTGCAACGACTCGTCGCGCACGATCCAGTCCATGAGCGAGCCGAAGTTGCGCAGCAGGTTCCGCTGACGGAACGACAGCGACACCATGAAGCCCGAGTAGAACCAGATGCCCTCGAGGATCACGTTGTACGCGACGAGATTCCGGACGAAGTCCTTCTTGCCCTCGGTGGTGGTGATGTCGAGGGTCTGCTCGGTCATGCGCTTGATGAACTTGACCTCGAACTCCTCCTTGCGCGCCATCGACGGGATGTCGACGTGGGAGTTGTACGCGGCCTCGCGGTCGATCGGGAACGTCTCCAGGACGTACTCGAACGACATGCAGTGGTTCGCCTCCTCCCACATCTGCTTCGCCAGGTAGAGGTGGCACTCCGGCGCGTTGATGTAGGGGTAGACGCCGAACGCGAGCGCCTTGTTCACAAGCAGCTCGTTCGGGTTGAAGTAGCTCATGAGGAACGTGATCGCGTGGCGCTCCTCGTCCGTCATCTTCTTGAAGTCCGCGATGTCCTCGCCGAGCTGGATCTCGTTGGGGAACCACGTGTTGGCGACGGCCTGGTCGTACAGGTCCATGGCCCACTGGTAGTTGACGGGCTTGAGGAGGAGGCCCTCCTGGATTCCCGTGCCGAGGATCTTCGACATTGGTGTCTCTACTTTCGCACTGCGTTACGGGTCGTACGGTGGGGCGGCCGGTCGGGCCGGGAGGAGCTGGGAGCGGTTCCCGCCTACTGGCAGGAGTCGCACTGGAGCTCGTCCATGGGGTCCATGGGGACGACGTAGTCGCCGAACGTGTCGTCGTTCATCAGCGTGCACCTCCCACTCCGCCGAAGCCGAAGCCCTTGCGGGGCGCCGGAGCGGACTGCGGCGCCGAGGCCTCCGCGGTCGCGGTGGATGCGGGAGCGGTCGACGCGGGAGCGGTCGGCGCGGGAGCGCCGCCGCCGAATCCGCCGAAGCCCTTGCGCTTGGTGCCGTCGGCGTCCTGCGACTTGTCGACCTTGACGGTCGACTGCTCGGCCGTGTGACGCGGCTTCATGTGCAGGTAGTACGTGGTCTTGACCCCGCGCTCCCAGCCGGCGAAGTAGATGTCCATCATGTCGCCGAGGTCGCGCGTCTCGAGGTACATGTTGCGGCTGATGGCCTGGTCGATCCACTTCTGCGCGCGCGCCGCGACCTCGAGGAACGCGTACGGCGAGAGCTGGAAGCTCGTGCGGTACGTGGCCTTGACCGAGTCCGGGATGGCGGCGATGTTCTGGATGTCGCCCTGGCTGCGGAGGATGCTCTCGCGCACCGTCTCCCAGAGGCCGAGCTCCTGCAGGTCCTTCACCAGGTTCCGGTTGACCTCGAGGAACTTGCCCGAGGAGGTGGAGCGGCTGAAGATCTGCGAGAACTGCGGGTCGAGGCCGGGCGTGGTGCCGGCGACGAGGCCGATGGACGCGGTGGGCGCGATCGCCATGAGCGTCGCGTTGCGCATGCCGCCCTTGACCTTGGCGCGCAGCGCGTCCCAGTCGAGGCGCGTGGTGCGGTTGACCTTCACGGGTACGCCTCGGTCGGCCTCCATGAGCGCGATCGAGTCGAGCGGCACGAGGCCCTCCGACCAGCGCGAGCCCTCGAAGTTCGGGTACGCGCCGCGCTCCTTGGCGAGGTCGGCCGACTCGTCGATGGCCGCGTAGGAGACGTGCTCCATGATCTCGTCGATCAGGTCGTACGACTCCTCGGACTCGTACGAGTAACCGAGCTTCTCGACGACGTCCGTGAAGCCCATGACGCCGAGGCCCACCGCGCGGTTCTGCTGGTTGGAGAAGTCGGCCTCCTTCACGCTGGAGCGCGTGATGTCGATGAGATTGTCGAGCTGGCGCACCGCGAGGCGGGCGCTCTGCTCGATCTTCGCGAAGTCGACCTTCCCGTCGGCGAAGTGCTGCGACAGGTTGATCGACGCCAGGTTGCAGACGGAGACGTTGTCCTCGTCCTGCGGCAGCGTGATCTCGGTGCAGAGGTTCGAGAGGTGGATCGTGCCCGTGCTGTTGTTCAGGGCGCGGTTGTTGATCGTGTCCTTCCAGGTCAGCCACGGGTGGCTGGTGGTCTGGAGCGAGATGAGGATCGCCTTGAACTGCTCGCGAGCCTTGATGCGCTTGAACATGCGCAGGCGCCCGGCCTCGGCCTCGCCGACGTAGAACGCGTAGCGCTCCGAGAACGCCTTGCCGTACAGCTCGTTGAGGTCGGAGACCTCCAGCGGGTCGAAGAGGAACCAGTCCTCGTCGTTCTGGACGCGCTTCATGAACTCGTCGCTGATCCACACGGCCGTGTTGGCGGTGCGGGTGCGGCGGTACGGGTCGCCCGAGTTCTGGCGCAGGTCGAGGAACTCGGGGAAGTCGAGGTGCCAGTTCTCCATGTAGAAGCAGAGGGCGCCGAACTTCTTGCCGCCGCGGCTGACCGCGCGGAGCACCGAGTCGATGGTGTGCATGAACGGGATCGGGCCCGTGGAGGTGGTGTTGTTCGAGCGGATGGGCGAGCCCTGCGCGCGCAGCTTGGAGACGGAGAGGCCGATGCCGCCCGTGCCCTTGGTGAGCCACATGACGTCGCGCGTGGTCTTCGCGATGTGCTCGATGTCGTCCTGCATCTCCATGACGAAGCAGTTCGCGAGCTGCGGGTAGATGGTGCCCGCGTTGACGAGGGTGGAGCCGGCCGCGAGGTACTCGAGCTTCGACATCTTCTCGTAGAAGGCGATGGCGGTCTCGGTCGGGTTCTGCTCGTTGAGCGTGAGGCCCATCGCGATGCGCATCCAGAAGTACTGGGGCACCTCGAGGGCGTCGCCGTTGCGGCCCTTGATGCCGTAGCGGTTGTTCAGCGTGACGACGCCGATGTACTTGAGCAGCTCGTCGTGCGCGGGCTCGAGGGCCTGGGCGAGGCGCTCCAGGTCGAACAGCTGCACGAGGCGGGAGTCGAGGAGCATCTCGTCGACGCCGCGCTGGATGTTGCGGGCGAAGTGCTCCGCGTGGAGGCGCTTGAGCTCCTCGGGCGACGAGTAGTCGCCGAGGACGCGCTTGTAGATGGTCTTGAGGAGCAGGCGCGCGGCGACGGTGTCGAACGCCGGGTCGTCCTTCACGTTCTGGAGCGCGACCTGGATGACGGCCTCATCCAGCTGCTGCGTGGTGATCCCGTCGAAGAGGGTGATCTCCAGCTCGGAGGCGATCTGCGTGACCCAGCCGATGTTCTCGTCGAGGCCCTGCGTGGCGTCCTCGATGGCCAGGTTGATCCTGTTCGCGTCGTACGGCTCCTTCGAGCCATCCCTCTTGACTACCGTGATCGACACTCTGCATCTGCTCCTTGCGGTCTCGAGGCCCATGCCTCTGGGCGGGGCTGCGTGCCCTGGTTCATAGAGCCGATGACGTGCTGATTCCGGTCCGCTGAAATACCAGCGTTGCGAACCCGCCATATAGTGGCTGTCGGCTGACAGCCACTATATGGCGGGTAGCGGCGATCGCCTAGCCACCACATCTAGTGGGCGTGTCATCCACAGATTGTGGACAAGTCCGCGGACTTGTCCACACGCTCCAACGCTACGGAGGCCCGCCGACATCGCTGTCCGGTGGCGCCCGGGGCTGCGGGACGAGGCCTCCCGGCCGGTAGGATCTGACCCTCGTGAGCACGTACGGAAGCCTCCTCAAGACCCGCGGCGTGGGCCGGATCATCGCCGCCCAGCTCGTGGCGCGCTTCCCGGGCGGCATGCTCTCGCTCGCGTTCCTCATGCACGTCGAGCGGATCCACGAGTCGTACGGCGCCGCGGGCCTCGTGCTCGCCGCGACGAGCATCGGCCAGGCGGTCGCCGGACCCCTCACGAGCCGGTGGATGGGCGTGTGGGGCATGCGTCCCGTCCTCATCCTCACGTCGGCCGTGTGCACGGTCGCGATCGTCGCGGTGGCGCTCGGCGACGCGGGCACGTCCGTCCCCGCCTTCATGGGGCTGGGGCTGCTCGCCGGCCTCGCGAACCCGCCGGTACAGCCGGCCGTCCGCACCATCTACCCGAAGATGGTCAACTCCAAGCAGCTCACGCCCCTCTTCTCCCTCGACGCGTCGGCGCAGGAGATCATCTGGGTGCTCGGGCCCGTCATCGCCACGTTCCTCGCGATCCAGGTCGATACGAGCGCCGGGATCCTCGTCGCGGCCGCCTTCCTCGTCGGCGGCGGCGCGTGGTTCATCTCCTCCCCCGAGCTCGGCCGCGTGCGCATCCCCCGCAGCAAGCGCCGGTTCGGCGTGGTGCTCGGGCGGCCGCCGGTGCTGCTCAGCACCATCGTCGGCTTCCTGCTCATCGCGGCGTGCGCAGCCATCGAGGCGGGCGTCGTCGCCGTGTTCGGCCACGGCGGGCCCGAGGCGGGCTTCGTCCTCGCGATCTTCGCGGTCGGCTCGCTCATCGGCGGCCTCGCGCTCGGCCACATCCCCATCAGCCCGTGGGCGATGGCCCGGCGCATGGCGATCATCCTGGCCGGTACCGCCATCGCGGCCGTGTCGATGAACGTCGTCTGGCTGTCGGTGTTCCTGTTCCTCGCGGGCGTCGGAATCGCGCCAGCGCTGGCCGTGCTCTTCGCCGTCGTCTCGTCGTCGGTGCGCTTCAGCGACACGGCAGAGGCGTACGGCTGGGTCGGCACCGGGCAGCTCATCGGGGCCGCGCTCGGATCCGCCGCGGCCGGCTTCGTCATCGACGCGCAGGGGGCCCAGGGCGCGTTCGTCGTCGCAGCGGCGCTGCTCGCGGCGGGCGCGGCCATCGCCGCCGTCTTCCACCGGCACAGCCCGGACCTCCGCGGCCGCGACGCCGGCCCCATCCCGGACACGGAGCCCGTCCCCGTCATGACCTGACCGTCGGGCAGCGCCCCAGAGTCTCCGCCCCCGCGGAAACTCGACCGCCCGCGCTGGATAGTGTGAGGGCATGACCTCTCCGCAGACCCCTCTGACCACGCGCCGCCTGCGCGCCGGGATCGCCGGGCTGGGCCTCGTGCTCGGCCTCGCCCTCGCCGGCTGCAGCTCGCCGGCCGCCGACGACGCCGCGACGCCCACCCCGTCCGCCTCCGCATCCGCCGAGGCCGCGAGCCCCACGCCCGAGGCGCCGACCGAGGGCGACGCCGGCTCCGGCGACGCCGCCGCGTCCGGCTCCCGCGAGGCCATCGCCGCGAAGACCCGCGACATCGCCTGCGGCCTGAAGGACAAGTCGACGCTCGAGGAGTCGGACGTCCAGGCGTTCCGCGACCTCGGCACCGAGATCAGCACCTCCACAGAGAGCGGCGCCGCGGCTGCTGGCCAGCAGATCACGGCCCTCGCCGACCAGCTCGCACCCGGCGTCGGCCAGCCGATCAGCGATGAGCTGAAGACGCAGATGTCGAGCGCCTGCGACCAGCTGCAGTAGCGCTCCCCGCACGCACGACGGCCCGGCCAGCGCGAAGCTGACCGGGCCGTCGCGCGTCCGGTGGGACTACCAGCGCGGGTGGACCGCGGCGCGGAAGTAGCGGTCGTAGACGTCCGCCACCTGGCGCTCGAAGACCTCGCCGAGGGCGGGGGCGTCGCCGGCGCGCGCGTTCGCTTGGGCCTGCTCGGCGTTCCGGGCGCCGGGGATCACCGTGGAGACGCCCTTGCGCTGCACGATCCAGGCGAGCGCCACCTGAGCGGGCGTGAGGTCGGGCGCCGCCTCGTGCGCGGCGGCCGCGAACTCGCGGGCCGCGGCGACGCCGTCGTCGTAGTCGACGCCCGAGAAGGTCTCGCCCACGTCGAACGCGGCGCCCCCGCGGTTGAAGTTGCGGTGGTCGGTCTCGGCGAACGTGGTGTCCGCGGTGTAGCGGCCGCTGAGGAGTCCGGACGCGAGCGGCACGCGGGCGACGATCCCGACGCCCGCCTCGACTGCGGCCGGCAGCACGTGGTCGAGCGGCTTCAGGCGGAACGCGTTGAGGATGATCTGCACGCTCGCGACGCCGGGCCGCGCGATGGCGAGGAGGGCCTCGTCGGTGGTCTCGACGCTCACGCCGTAGGACGCGATCGCGCCGTCGGCGACGAGCTCGTCGAGGGCGTCGTAGACGCGGTCGCTCGAGAACACGGGCGTGGGCGGGCAGTGCAGCTGGACGAGGTCCAGGGTGTCGACGCCGAGGTTCTTGCGGGAGCGGTCCGTCCACTCGCGGAAGCGGTCGAGGGTGAAGTTCGCGGGATCCTGCGCGTCGCGGCGGCCCATCTTGGTGGCGACGGTGACGCCGGCGTCCGGATGCGCGCGCAGCCAGGATCCGATGATCGTCTCGCTGCGGCCGTCGCCGTAGACGTCGGCCGTGTCGAAGAAGGTGATGCCCGCGTCGGCCGCGGCGTCGAGCACCGCGAGCGCGTCGTCCTCGGCCACGTCACCCCAGTCCCCGCCGAGCTGCCATGTCCCGAGTCCGATGACCGAGACGTTCCGATGGGTCCTGCCGAGGCTTCTCTGCTCCATGCGTCGAGCCTACGCGCGAGGACCGGCGGCCTCGTGGTCGCCGGTCGCGGGCCGGACGCGGAGGGCGTGCACGGCGAGCGCGGCGAGCGCGGCCATCGGTCCGCCCGCGACGATGCCCGGCGCGAGGGTCACGAGCAGGGGCACGAGGTCGAGGAGCCAGCGCTCCCCCAGCGGGTCGCCGAAGCTGGAGTACGGCATCGAGGTCGCGATGCCGGCGGCGAGCGCGCGCAGGCCGAGGCCCGCGGCGGGGAAGGCGACGGCGAGGGCCCAGAGGACCGGGGCGAGCCAGGCGGCGAGGGCGGGACGCTCGGTCGCCTCCTGGGACGAACCCGGCGCCGCCCGCTGGAACGCCGGGTCGAATCGCGGATCCTTGCCGGACGGCTCGCCATCGTCGTCCGACCTCCGCGTCATGTCACTCAGGGTACGCCCGGGCGGGGCCCAGGATGCATGGCGGACGCTCGTGCTCGTCATGGGGTGCTCATAGGGTCGCCGGGTGTGATCTCCCCATGGCCCTCATCGGGCCACCCGAGACACGAAGGACCCGTCATGAACGAGACACCCCAGGAGCCGACCGGACGTCCGGACGAGGCCCCCATCGACGCCACCCGCTCGACCGACGCCACCCCGGCCGCGTCCGAGAGCGCCCCCGCGGCTCCGGCCGCGCCCGCCGCCGGGCAACCCGCCTGGCCGGCCCCCAACGGTCCCGCGGCCGGCGGTCCCGCCGCGCCCGCGACCCCCGCCGCCGCGCCCGCCGGATGGACCGCCCCGACCGCGGCGCACGCCGCCGCCGGCCCCGCGGTCGGCGCCGGCGCCCCCACCGCGCAGCAGCCCACGTCGCAGCAGCCCACCGCCGCCTACGCGACCGCGATGCCCGCCGGCGGCCACCCCGCCGGATCGCCGTGGCCCGCCCCCGCGACCGACGCCTTCGGACGCCCGCTCGTCGTCGATGCGGCGGGGAACCCCGTCCCGCCGAAGCGCATGCGCCGCGGCCTCCGCACGGGCCTCATCGCCGGGGCGTCCGCCCTCGCGCTCCTCCTCTCCTTCGGCAGCGGCACCGCGGTGGGCTTCATGGCCGACCTCGGCCGCTCGAGCTCGCAGGCGGGGAGCACGCAGATCCAGGACCCGGGCTCCTTCACGCCGGGCCAGGGCTTCGGCCGCGGCACGACCACGCTGCCCGGACAGGGATCCGGCAGCGGCTCCGGGTCGGGATCCGGCACGCAGTCCGGCACCGGGCGCGGCACGTCGGTCACCTCGCCCGAGGCGACGACCGCGCAGAAGGCCGGCGTCGTCACCATCGACTCCGCGCTCACCTACGAGAACGCGGCCGGGGCGGGCACGGGCATCATCCTGTCGTCCGACGGCACGATCCTCACCAACAACCACGTCGTCAGCGGCGCCACCAGCATCCGCGTCACGGTCGAGTCGACCGGCAAGGCGTACGTCGGGAAGGTCGTCGGCACCGACGCCACGAACGACGTCGCGGTCCTGAAGCTCGAGGGCGCGTCGGGGCTCACCCCGGCGAAGCTGGACACGGACGGCGCCCAGGTCGGCGAGGCCGTCACGGGCGTCGGCAACGCGGGCGGTACGGGCACGCTCACCGCAGCGACCGGACAGGTCACCGCGCTCGGCCAGACCATCACCACGCAGTCCGAGGGCACGGCGGCGGGCGAGACGCTCACCGACCTGATCCAGACGGACGCGCCCATCGTCTCCGGCGACTCCGGCGGGCCGCTCGTGGACGCGGAGGGCGAGGTCGTCGGCATCGACACGGCCGCCTCGTCCGGCTCCGAGCAGATCGCCGGGTTCGCCATCCCGATCGAGAAGGCCATGTCCATCGCGAAGCAGATCGAGAGCGGGGTCGAGTCCGGCACCGTGAAGATCGGCTACCCGGCGTTCCTCGGCGTGCTGCTCGCGAACGGCGCGGGCACCGTGGCGGGAGCGCCCGTCCAGGGCGTCGTCGACGGATCCGGCGCCGCGAAGGCAGGCCTCGCCCAGGGCGACGTCGTGACCTCGGTCGACGGCAAGGCCGTCGCCTCGGCCTCCGAGCTCAGCGCCGCGATCTCCGCGCACAAGCCCGGCGAGTCGGTGCAGCTCGGCTGGACCACCGCGGCCGGCGCCGCGAAGACCGGCGCCGTGACCCTCACCGAGGGCCCCGTGAGCTGATCCGCTCCTCCCCCACGACGACGGCCCGCCCTGCATCGCGCAGGGCGGGCCGTCGTCATCGTGCGGGCGTCAGCTGCGGGTCACGTCCAGCACCACGACCGCCCAGGACAGCGCCGGGAGCGTGAGCGTCAGGCGCCCGCCCTCGGCGTGCACGCCCTCGAGCGGCACGAGCCCCACCTGCTCGCCGGTCTCGACCGTGTTGCTCGAGTGCCGGTCGCCGCCCTCGGGCACGCGCAGGACCTCGGCGCGGCGGATCCGGCCGGCGTCGAGGCCGCGCAGGGCGACCTCGGCCGACGCCTCCTCCTCGAGCCCGCGGTTGGCGAGGAAGAGCGCGACGGTGCCGGCCTCGTCGTCCCAGGTCGCGCTCACGTCGACCACGTCGGCGGTGCCGAAGCGGTCGTTGTCGTAGCGGTCGCTGTCCACCTCGACCTGGAGGATGCGGCCCGTGGCGAGCTGCGCCATGCGGGCGAACGGCCAGAAGATCGACTGCCGCCAGGCGGGCCCGCCCTCCTCGCTGCGGATGGGCGCGATCACGTTCACGAGCTGCGCCTGGTTGGCGATCTTCACCCGGTCGCCGTGCCGCAGCAGCGAGTTGAGCAGCGTGCCGACGACGACCGCGTCGGTGACGCTGTACTCGTCCTCGATGACCCGCGGGTGCTCGCGCCATCCAGCCTTCTCGATCCGATGCGGCTGGTCCTCGCCGTCGAGCCCGCGCTGGTACCAGACGTTCCACTCGTCGAAGGAGAGGTCGATCCGCTTCCGGTTCTTCAGCCGCGCGCCGGTCGCGTCCGCGGTCGCGACCACCGACTCGATGAAGAAGTCCATGTCGACCGCGCTCGCGAGGAAGCTCCGCACGTCGCCGTCGTGCTCCTGGTCGTAGGCGTG
This sequence comes from Clavibacter nebraskensis NCPPB 2581, assembly GCF_000355695.1. Classification (NCBI taxonomy): domain Bacteria; kingdom Bacillati; phylum Actinomycetota; class Actinomycetes; order Micrococcales; family Microbacteriaceae; genus Clavibacter; species Clavibacter nebraskensis. The sequence goes on from NC_020891.1 coordinate 2,517,444, forward strand.
CAGCGAGACGTAGTCGACGACGTCGTAGGTGTGGCCGAGCACGGTCTGCTCCCACTGGCCGAAGGTCGGCATGCCCGAGTTGGAGCTGCCGAACGCGACGAGCTCGATACTGGGATCCACCAGCCGCATGGCCTTGCCCGCCTCCTGCGCGAGGCGGCCGTACTCGTCGGCGGTCTTGTGCCCGATCTGCCACGGCCCGTCCATCTCGTTGCCGAGGCACCACAGCTTGATGTCGAAGGGCTCCTCGGCGCCGTTCCTCCGGCGCATGTCGGAGTGCTTGGATCCGCCGGGGTGGTTCGCGTACTCCACCAGCGAGCGCGCCGCGTCGACGCCGCGCGTGCCGAGGTTGACGGCCTCCATCACCTCGACGCCCGCGGCCTTCGACCAGCCCACGAACTCGTGCAGGCCGAACGCGTTGGTCTCGACGGTGTGCCACGCGCCGTCGAGGCGGCGGGGCCGGTCCGCGACCGGGCCGACGCCGTCCTCCCAGTCGTAGCCGGAGACGAAGTTCCCCCCCCCCCCGGGGTAGCGCACGACGGTGGCGCCGAGCTCCTTCGTGAGGTCGAGCACGTCCTGCCGGTAGCCCTCGGGCGTCGCGGTCGGGTGGCCCGGCTCGTAGATACCGCTGTAGACGCACCGGCCCATGTGCTCGACGAACGAGCCGAAGAGCCGGCGGGGCACGTCGCCGATGGTGAAGTCGCGGTCGATGGTGATGCGGGCGCGGGTCATGGGCGTCCTCCTCGGTGCGGGGCCCGGGCGCGTGCGTCCCGGGCGGGATGGGTGGGATGGGTGGGATGCGTGGGCACGCGGGCGGGACCGGGGCGCGGGCTCACTGGCCGCCGAACCCGGTGGTCGAGATGCCCTTGATGATCTGGCGCTGGAAGAAGAGGAACACCAGGATCAGCGGCAGCGCGGCGAGCACGGCCGAGGCCATGTTCTGCGCGTACTGGATCCCGTAGGCGTTCTTCACCGTCTGCAGGCCGACCGGCAGGGTCATGAGCGTGGCGTCGTTCGTGGCGATGAAGGGCCAGAGGAAGTTGTTCCACGCGCCGATGAAGACGAAGATCGCGACGGCCGAGAGGATGGGGCGCGACAACGGCATCACGATCTGCAGGAACACGCGCACGCGTCCGGCCCCGTCGACGCGCGCGGCGTCCTCGAGCTCGATCGGGATCTGGTCGAAGAACGCCTTCAGGATGAAGACCATGGCGGGCTGCACGATCTGCGGCAGGATCACGGCCCAGAGGGTGTCCACCAGGTCGAACGCCAGCATCTGGTGGAAGAGCGGGACGATGAGGATCTGCGGCGGGATGATGATCGACGCCACGATCGCCCCCATCAGCAGCTTGCGGCCGCGGAAGTCGATGCGGCTGAGCGCGTAGCCGGCGAGCGCCGAGAACACGACAGCCACGACCGTGATCACCGTGCTGGTGAGCAGGCTGTTCCAGGTCCACAGCGGGATCGTCCCGCCGTTCAGCACGGAGGCGTAGGCGTCGAGCGTGAACCCGTTCGCCGGGAGGATCGTCACGGGGAACGCCGCGGCGTCCGTCTCCGACTTGAACGACGTGAGCACCGCCCAGAGGAACGGCAGCAGCCACGCGGCGGCGAGGACGATGAGGATCAGGAGCGCGGCGATGCGCGACGGCTGGAACCGCGGCGTGCCCGTGCGGCCCTGGCGGGCGGCGACGCTGGTCGCGGGCCTCCGGGCGAGCGTGCCGGAGGAGAAGGCGGGACGGGTGGCGGTGGTCATGACTTCCTCCGGGTGGCCGCGATCTGGATAACCGACATGACCACGATCAGCGCGAAGAAGATGTAGGAGATGGCGGCCGAGTAGCCGAAGCGGAAGCCGGTGAACCCGGTCTCGAAGACGTACTGGACGATGGGCCGGGTCGATCCGCCGGGCCCGCCCGCGGTCATCTGGTAGATCTGGTCGAAGACCTTGAGCGACGCGAGCACCTGCAGGATCGCGAGGAGCGCGGTCGTCGGGGCCAGCTGCGGGATCGTGATGGAGAACAGCTGCCGCCACTTCCCGGCGCCGTCGAGCGCGGCCGCCTCGTACTGCTGGTCGGGGATGTTCTGCAGCGCCGCCAGGTAGATGAGGAAGTTGAACCCGACGGTCCACCACACGGTGGTGATGACGACGCTCGTCATGGCGAGGTTCGAGTCCTGCAGCCACGCGGGCTGCGGGAGGCCGAGGGCGCCCGCGATCGCGTTGACGACGCCGAGCTGCGGGTTGTACATCCAGAGCCAGAACAGCGACACGACCGTGGACGCGAGCAGGAACGGCAGGAAGAAGGCGAGCCGCCAGAGCCACTGGCCGGGGAGGCCGAGGTTCACGAGGAGCGCAAGCACGAGGCCGACGACCAGGAGCGGGATGGTGCTCGCGATCGTGAACACGACGGTGTTGCCGAGCGAGCGCCACATCTGGGAGTCGCCGAAGGCCTCGAGGTAGTTCGCGAAGCCGATGAGCTGGCCGTTCGCGCCGGTGAGGCTCTGCCCGGTGAGGCTCTGGTAGAAGCCGTAGAGGACGGGCCAGACCAGGAACACCAGGAAGGTGATGAGGAACGGGGCGATGAAGAGCAGGCCCTGGGTCTGCTCCTTGGCCCGGACCCGGGGGCTGCCCGGGGCGGGCCGTGGAGACCCGGCCGCGGGAGCGACCGGGGTGGGTGGTGCTGCTGTCGTCACGAGTGGACTCCTTCGTCGTTTCGCTGGGAAGAGGGGGCGGCGACGGCCGGCGGTCGCGCGCTACAGGGGGTTGGGCTTGGCGAGCAGCGCGTCGATCTGCCGGATGAAGGCGTCGAGGCCCTCTCCCGCCTCCTGGCGCCCGAGGAACACGTTCTGCACGTTCTCGGCGAAGTACGTCTGGAAGTCGGATCCGGATCCGGTGAAATACGCCACCGGGTCGTACTCGATCTGCGCGGCCGCGTTCGCGTAGTGTGCCTGCGGCAGGAGCTCCGCGTACTCGGGGCTGTCGATGACCGGCTTGTACGCCGGGATGTGCCCGGCGCCCGCCCACTGCAGCGAGTTCTTCAGGAGGTCGGCTACGAAGAGGTAGGTCCTCTCGCGCTTGACCGGATCCGGCGAGCTCTGGTGCGGGAGCACGAACGCGTGGGAGTCGGCGAAGGTCGCGGGCGTGCCGAAGAGGTTCGGGATGGGCATCGCGTCGAACGGCACCTTGGCCGTCTGGAAGGTGGGGAGCTCCCACACGCCCGTGACGATGGCGCCGCTCTTGCCGCCCGCGAACTCGGCGATGGCCGTGCCCGCGTCGCCGCTCGGGGTGGCGATCGTGCCGTCGAGCAGGCTCTGGATGAACTCGAGCGACGCGACGGCCTTGTCGCGGTCGTACACGACCTGGCCGCCCGTGGGCAGCTCCATGTCGCCGCCCATCTGCTTGTAGAACGTGTAGAACATGCGCCACATCTGGGCACCGTCGCCGAGGTACCCGTAGCTCAGGGCGTGCTCGCCGGTGACGGCCTGCATCGCGCGCATGACCTCGAGGAACCGGTCCGGCGACGCGATCTCCTCGAGCTGGCCGTCGCCGCCCAGCACGCCCGCCTGGGCCGCGATGTCCGTGTTGTACATGAGGATGAACGGGTGGCTGTCGAGCGCGATGGAGTACAGCTGCCCGTCCACCACGCCCTTGTCCCACACGCGCGGCTCGAAGTCGGCCTGGGTGACGCCGAGCTCCGCGAGCCTGTCGGTGTCCCACGGGTCGAGCAGTCCGCCCGGCGCGAAGCCGGGCACGCGCGCCGCGTGCATGATCGCGACGTCGGGAGCGCGGCCGCCCACCGACGCCATGGCGAGCTTCGTGTAGTACGGCTGGCCCCACGCGAGGACCGTGGCGGTGACGTCGAATCCGCCGCCGGAGTCGTTCGCCTCCTTCACCATCTCCGTCATCCGGATGCCGTCGCCGCCGGACAGCAGATGCCAGTACTTCAGATCGACGATGCCGCCGGCCGACGCCACCTGCGGCGCGCAGCCGGAGAGTCCTCCGACCAGGAACGCGCCGCCCAGGGCCGCCGCTCCGCCCATGAGGATCTGACGCCTCGACCATGCCGAGGGACGTCTCCCGGCCTTTCCTGCAACAGGATCCATTGACCACTCCTTCGTGATGCAGTGATCATTACATCGTTGTAATGAGGAGCGCAACGTTTCCGCCCGGACGATCTGTTCGACGTTCGCGGAGCGGCAGTCCGGGTCAGGCGAACGGGCGCGTGCTGCCGCGGACCACGATGCGGTGCGGGATCACGAGCTGCACGGGCGGGCCGTCGCGCTCCTCGATCCGGCGGACGAGCTGGCCGACGGCCGCCTCCGCGTAGGCGCGGATGTCGAAGTGCACGGACGTGAGGGTGGGGATCGAGAAGCGCGACTGGTCGACGTCGTCGAAGCCCGCGACCTGGATGTCCTCGGGCACGCGCACGCCGTGGTCGGCGAGCGCGCGCAGGGCGCCGAACGCGAGGCCGTCGGTGAAGCAGAACAGCGCGTCAGGGAGGGGGTTGCCGTCGGCCAGCCAGGCGTCGACCGCCTCGGCGCCGGACGCGCTGTTCCATCCCGTGCGGTCGATCTCGACGGGCGCCTCGCCCGCCTCCTCCATCGCGCGCCGGTAGCCGATGCGGCGGAGGTCGCCCGCCGCGGACTCCTCACGGGTGGCCGTGCCGACCGCGGCGATGCGCCGCGCCCCCGTGCCGAGGAGGAAGCGCGTCATGTCGTACGCCGCCTGGACGCTGTCGACGAGCACCCGGTCGACGATCTCCTGCTCGACCTCGCCGATCACCACGACGGGCGGCAGCGACTCGGCACGCGCGATCGCGCTCCGCGAGAGGAGCACGGGGTTGAGGATCAGGCCGTCGACGAGGTGCTCGCGCGCGCGCGACATGAGGTCGCGCTCGCGGTCGGGCAGCGAGCCCGTCTCCTCCATCTGGATGCTGTAGCCAGCCTCGTGCGCGACCTCCACCAGGTGGTGGGCGAGCTCCGCGGAGTACGCGGTGCCGAGGTCGGGAAGGGCGACCGCGATGACGCCCGTGCGCCCGTTGCGGAGGCCCCGCGCCGAGAGGTTCGGCACGTAGTCGAGGTCGGCGACCGCCCGCTCGACGCGCTCACGGGTGGCGGGGCTCACGGCGACGCGGCCGGTGATCACGTTCGACACCGTCTTCGGGGAGACCCCGGCGCGCGCGGCGACGTCCTTCACTGTCGCGCGCATGATCCTCCCCGTGTCCGACCGGCGGCGTCTGCCGCGGGCGGTGCCCCGAATCTAATGCACACGCATTCCCCCGCCCGCGGAGGCGGCGCCCGGGAGCGCCCGGCATACTGCACGGATGATCTCCACCGCGCACGCCACGACCCTCCTGGAGCTCGGCCTCGCGTGGAGCCCCGAGCCCGGCGACCGGTTCCGGATCCGCGGCCAGGGCTTCGAGTCCGACGTCTTCACCATCAGCGAGCTCACGATCGAGGCGCACAAGCACGCGACGGGCACCGTGCTCGGCTTCAACGGCACGACCGAGTGGGCGCTCGACTCCGTGGCGCTCGAGGACAGCCTGTGGCTGCCGCGCGAGGACCAGCTCCGGGCGCTGCTCGGCGGGGCCTTCCGGTCGCTCCGGCGCGAGATCGGCGGCGCGGAGGACGGCGCGCACGTGGTGCTCGTCGTGATCGACGGCGAGGAGGTCGAGCACCGCGACCTCGAGGCCGAGGAGGCCTACGCGACGGCGCTCATCGCCGTGATGGAGGCCGCCGCCCCGACGCCGCCCTCCGACTGACGCGGGGCGGCCGCCGGGCTCAGGCCCGCGCGCGCCGGCGGACGACGACGGCCGAGATCGCGCGCCAGCCGAGCATCAGGACGGCCAGGATGATCGCGGTCGTGATGACGAACGGGATCACGACGCCCTCGCCGCTGAGCGCGCGGAGCACCATCCCGACGACCAGCGTCACGCCCCAGACCACGAGGCCGGTGGGCACGACGCGCGACGGGCTGTGCCAGGCCCGCGCCACGATCCAGCCGACGAGCCCGCCCGCGAGGAACGGCCAGGCGGTGCCGAGCACGCCCGACAGCGAGAGGTCCTCGCCGTGGCTCGCGCGGCCGATGAGGACGAAGGCGACGATGAGCGCGGCGTCGAGCACGACGGCGCGGACGATCTCGGGACGGGCGGCGCGGCGGGCCATTCGGGGAGTCACCCGGCGATCCTAGGCGTCGCGCCCTGGGCGGTCGGCGTGGGCGTCACCGGTCGTCGCGCCCGGCAGCAGGAGGAAGCCGTCGGCCACGAGCGCGCGGATCCGCGGCAGCAGCTCGGCGCGCAGGGCGTCGGCGTCCACCGCGGTGAGCTGCGCGACGGCGTCGACGATGGCGCCCACCGCCAGCTCGCCGTCGCACGCACCGACGAGCGCCGCGAGGCCCGTGTCGAGCGGCACCTCGCGGCCGAAGCCCGCGCCCTGGCGGAGCGTCATGACCGTGGGATCCTCGGCCCCCGGCCAGTAGTGCCGTTCCTCCGTGACGTCGCCGGCCACGACGAGCGCGAGCCCGGCGAGCGCCCGGTCGTCGACGCCGGCGAGGGAGTCGTGCGCGGCGAGGGAGGCCTGGAGGTGGTCGCCGAGGCCGGTCGGGTTGTGGCCGAGGCCGCCGTGCAGCCGCTCGATGCGGCGGAGCCTCGGCGTCCCCGCGGCCGGCCGGCGGAGGGTGAGGTAGCCGAATCCGACCCCGTCGACCCCGCGCGCGGCGAAGTCGTCGAGCCAGGCGCCCATGAGCGCCTCCGACTCGGGGGTGCCGGCGCGGGTGCCGCCGTCGCGGATCCACGTCTCGGCGTACAGCGCCGCGTCCTGCACCTCGCGCTCGACGATCCACGCGTCGAGTCCGGATCCGGTGCGCGCGGCCGCCCGGTCGAGCCAGCCTGCGACGCGCTCGAGGCCGGGCTCCCCGGCGCGGTGCTCCCAGTTGCCGAGGAGCTGCGCGACGCCGCCGGGCGTCAGGTGGTCGGCGAGGTCGGCGACGACGCCCTCCACGAGCGCGTCGCCGACGAGGCCCGCGTCCCGGTACTCGTAGGCCGGCACGCCCTCCGCGCGCGGGGTGATCACGAAGGGCGGGTTCGAGACGATGTGGTCGAACCGCTCCCCCGCGACGGGCTCGAACAGGCTGCCGAGCCGGAGCTCGATGGTCGTGATCCCGTTGAGGGCCGCGTTGAGCGCCGCGAACGCGAGGGCCCGCGCGGAGATGTCGGTCGCGACGACGCGGTCGGCGTGCCGGGACGCGTGCAGAGCCTGGATCCCGCAGCCCGTCCCGAGGTCGAGCGCGCTGGAGACGGGCGTGGAGATCATGAGGCCGCTGAGAGTGGCGGACGCGCCGCCGACGCCGAGTACGTGGTCCTCGTCGAGGGCGCCGCCGGTGGCGAGCTCGCCGAGGTCGGACGCGATCCACCACTCGCCGACGCCGTGCGCGTCGATGAAGCCGTAGGGGCGGAGGTCGAGCGCGGGTCGCACGCGGTCGCCGTCGACCTCGACCAGGCCGAGGCGCCGGGCGCCGTCGATGCCGAGCGACGGCAGCGCGACCCCGAGGTCGGCGATGTCGACGGGTTCGCCGAGCACGAACAGGGCCGCGAGCACGGCGGCCGCGGGGAGCCCGTCGGCGGTGCGGGCTGCCTCCACAGCGCGGCGGGCCGGGATCCGGTTCCCGCGGTGCAGCGCCTGCCCGGCCGCGTCGCCCCACACATGGAGCGCCGACGCGAGGGTGAAGGGCGCCGCCTCGAGGTCGGCGCGCAGCGCACGCACCTCGGGGGTCTGCGGCGTGACGGTCGGGATGTCGGGGTGCAGCATTGCTCGATCTTAACCGCGACCCCACGAGGAAGCGGCGCCGGCCACCGAGCGGGATGCGCTCGACGGCCGACGCCGCGGATGATGGGCGGGAGCCCTGGTCAGTTACTGGTGAATGTGAGCACGGGGTTGCTCGGAGCCTGAGTTCCCGCGACGTTCAGACCGACGTGCATGGTCTGTCCGGCCGGGATCTTGGCGGCCCAGCCATCACCGGTGCACGTGATGCGGCTCGACGCCACGGTGCACTTCATGCCCCAGCTGTTCGTGACAGCCGTGATTCCGGGGCTGTCCCAGGAGACCGTCCAACTCGACACCGCGGACTTCGCAGTGATGACGAGCTCAGACGTGTAGCCCGTGGGCCACGATCCGTCCAGCTTGTAGGTGGCGGTCGCTGAGCCCGACGGCTGCGGCTCCGGCTGCGGCTGCGGCTGCGGCTGCGGCTCCGGCTGCGGCTGCGGCTGCGGCTGCGGCTGAGGCTGCGGCTGCGGCTCCGGCTGCGGCTCCGGCTGCGGCTGCGGCTGCGGCTGCGGCTCCGGCTGCGGCTCCGGCTGAGGCTGCGACGAGGACGACGGGTTCTGCGGGTGGAGGATCGGCGCCAGCGCGTCGAGCTTGGCCTGCTCCGGGGTCACCCAGTCGGACTTCAGCAGTCCGCCGGTGTTGTTGCTGTCCGGGTTGAACGACCAGTAGGCCGAGCTGATGCCGGTGGTCTTGAGGTAGTTCACCAGAGTGGACAGCCACTGCTTGTCGCTCGTGGTCTGGAGCTGGGTGCCGAACTCACCGAGCAGGACGGGAGCGGTGTTCTTCTTCGCCAGGTAACCCCAATGCGCGTCCCACACACCCGGGAGGTTGTTGGGGTAGTCGGGCGCGTTGAACCACGACTGCCCGTAGATGGTCGACGGATAGTCGTGCGGCGAGTAGACGACCCGGTTGGGCACGCTCAGCGCGACGGGCTTGTCGCCGGCGTCACCGAGCCCGCCGCCCCACCAGGTACCGGACTTGCTGTCCCTGTCGGTGCCCTCGACGATGACCAGCAGCTTCGGGTTGACGGATAGCACCGCGTTGCCGCCGCGCTCGGCGGCCAGGCGCCAGTCCGTCGCCGTGTTGCCATCACCCCAGGTGGCGGATCCGTGGGGCTCGTTGTGCAGGTCGACGCCGATGACCGTGGGGTCGTCCTTGTAGCGGTTCGCGAGCATCTTCCAGTCGGAGATCCACTGCGATTCGGGAAGGCTACCGGAGTACCAGAGCTCGGTCTGGCCGTTGGTGTCCGGACGGTGCTGGTCGAGGAACACGTTCAGGCCGTTGGCCTTCGCCGACGCGATGGCGCGGTCCATCATCGTCAGCGGGGACACGCCCTTGAGATCCGGATTGGCGGAGGTCCCCCAGTCCGCCACGCTGGCGGTCCGGAGGCACTCGTTCGCGTACGGAAGGCGCACCGTCGTGAAGCCCAAGTCGTGCAGGTGCTTCATGCCACTGTCGAGAGTGATCTTGTCGAGCCCGTGGAGCACGCAGCCGGACGACTCCAGACCGAACCAGTTGGCACCGCGGATGGTGTACGTGGCACCGGCGGAGTTGACGATCTTGCCGCCATCGGTGTGGAGCCACCCCGAGGCGGTCGTGGACGCGGAGCTTCCCTGATCTGCTGCGGAGGCCGCGCCTGCCGATGCTCCCGCCGTCGCGATCGCGACGGGGAGGAGCAGTCCGAGCATGAGGGAGGTGAGGGGTCTTCGTATATTCATGGTGCCGCAGCATAAAGATTACGCGGGACTGGATCTGCGCCACATTCCACACCCCATCATCCGTGCCGCGCACGGACGGACTTCGCACAGACAAAAACCCCGCCGGAGCGGGGTTCTTGTGGACCTAAGGAGATTCGAACTCCTGACCTCCTCGATGCGAACGAGGCGCGCTACCAACTGCGCCATAGGCCCTGACAACTCCACGAGACTACCACGTCACGCGGAGCCCTCCGAACCGCCGGGGTGGCGGTGGATCCGGCTAGCCGACCGCTCGACGGCGACGCAGCACCTCGTCGAGGTCGCCCATGCCGGGCTCGGCGTCGTCGACGATGCCCATGCGGGAGAAGCGGCTGACGGGAGCGGTGCGCGCGGCGGGCGCAGCAGGAGCGGCGGACGCGGCCGCCTCCTCCTCGGCGGACAGGCGCGCGACCTCGGGCTCGAGGTGGGCGCGTCGCAGGGTCTCCTCCGACGCGGCGGCGGCGCGGCGCATCTCCTCGACGGGCGAGAGCGGCGTGCGGGGCGCGCTGCCGGCGCCGGGACGTGGACCGGGCGCCTGCGAGCGCGAGAGGTAGAGCGGCTTCGGCACGGGCACCGGCGTCCAGGACTCGCCCTCCTCGCGCCCGGCGACGGGCGCGACGGGCTGCTCGGCGGACTCGTGGAAGTCGGTGAAGCCCGTCTGCGGACGCGGCCGGGCCTCGGGCGCCTGGAGTCGGCGGGCGGCGGCGACCTGCGACATGCGCTGCAGGATGGCGAGCGAGCCCATGGTGGCGAGGGACGAGATCACGAGCAGCGTCCACGCGCCGGCACCGGCGACCTGGGCGATGCCGGCGATCACGCCCACGAGGGCGAGCGCGAGGATGGCGGTGGCGGCGAGCCGGCTGCGGCGGAGGCGCGTGGCGGCGGAGGGCGACGTTGCGGACACGGGGGCCACTTTCGGTAGGGCGCGCTGGGCGGCGGCGTCTCGCGCACGCGCGGCGGCTTCGGCTTCTTCTGCGGCCCGGCGGAGGGCGCGCTGCTGCTCGACGACGCTGCGGGCGTTGGTCTCCGCGCGCACCGCGTCGGGGACCTCGGCCGTCTCGGCCAGGATCCGCAGGGTCTGCTGGAGGCGCACGGCGTTGCGCTCGGTCGCCATGTACTGGCGCCGGTGCAGCCACGTGGGCAGCAGGTAGGCGAGCCAGAGCACCGCGGAGAGCGCGATGATGATGCCGCCGGATTGCATGTCCCGAGGCTAGGAGGTCCGGCGGGCGCGACGCGGGAAGCGCGCCGCGTGTCCATGGCGACACCGGCGCATCCGCAGGTCCGCGGACGCGCGGAGGTCAGATCCGGCGCTGCACGGTCAGCGGCACGGCGGCCGCCTCGACGTCCGCGTCGGGGACGCGCGACCACTCGGGGTCCACGCCGCCCTCCTTCCAGCGCGCGAGCACGCTGGTGGACAGCTCCTCGACCACGAGGCCGAAGCAGAAGTGGTCGCGCCAGTCGCCGTTGATGTGGATGTAGCGACGACGCAGCCCCTCGTAGCGGAAGCCGAGCTTCTGCACGACGCGGAGGCTGGGCGCGTTCTCCGGGCGGATGCAGATCTCCATCCGGTGCAGCCCGAGCGTGGTGAAGCAGTAGTCGGTCGCGAGCGCGACGGCCGTGGGCGTGATGTTCCGCCCGGCGAACTCCTGGCCGACCCAGTAGCCGATGGTCGCGCTCGAGAGCGAGCCGTACGCGATGGACGACACGTTGAGCTGGCCGGCGAACTCGTCGTCGAAGTCGATGACGAGCGGTACACCGAGGCCGGCGCGGGCGTTGGCCTGCAGCGACCGGATGCTCGCGCGCGTGTCGAACGCCATCGGCGCGTAGGGGCTCGTGGCCTCCCACTTGCGGAGCCAGGAGCGGTTGTCGAGCAGCGAGCGCTCGAGGGCCCGCGAGTCGCGGAGCCGGATGGGCCGGACGGAGATGCGCCCGTCCCGCATGGTGGGTACGGTCTGCGGCACGTCCATGAGCCTAGGCCTCAGCGCGGGCGCCGGTGCGCCCCGGCCCCGCGCCGCGGATCCGGATCAGCGCTCGAGCGTCTTGACGAACTCGGGCAGCCACTCGCGCAGGCCCTCGCCGAGGTCCTCGTGGTCGACGCCGAGCTGGACGATGGCCTTCAGGTAGTCGAGCCGGTCGCCCGTGTCGTAGCGGCGGCCGCGGAAGACGACGCCGTACACGCCGCCCGTCCACTCGGGTGCGGCGGCCATCTTCTCGAGCGCGTCGGTGAGCTGGATCTCGCCGCCCTTGCCGGGCTCCGTCTTGTGCAGCACGTCGAAGACCTCGGGGCGCAGCACGTAGCGGCCGATGATCGCGAGGTTGGAGGGCGCGGTGCCGGCGGCGGGCTTCTCGACCATGCCGGTGATGCGCACGACGTCGTCGTCGTCGGTCTCCTCGACCGTGGCGACGCCGTAGAGGTGCGTCTGCGAGGGATCCACCTCGAGGAGCGCGACGACCGAGCAGCCGCGCTGGAGCTGGACCTCGATCATGCGGGAGAGGAGCACGTCGCGCTTGTCGATGATGTCGTCGCCGAGGAGCACGGCGAACGGCTCGCGGCCCACGTGCATCTCGGCGCGGAGCACCGCGTGGCCGAGGCCCTTGGGGTCGCCCTGGCGGACGTAGTGCATGTCGGCGAGGTCGGTGGACTCGTTGACCTTGCGGAGCTTCGCGTCGTCGCCCTTGAGCTGGAGGGTGGCCTCGAGCTCGGCGTTGCGGTCGAAGTGGTTCTCGAGGGCGGTCTTGTTGCGGCCCGTGATCATGAGGACGTCGTGCAGTCCCGCGCCCACGGCCTCCTCCACCACGTACTGGATGGCCGGGCGGTCGACGACCGGCAGCATCTCCTTCGGCATCGCCTTCGTCGCGGGCAGGAATCGTGTTCCGAGTCCCGCGGCGGGGATGACGGCCTTGGTGATGTGGGTGACCATGCGATCGAGCGTAGCGGGCGAACATACCTAGACTCGACCCATGCCGAGCGATATCGGGAACGAGAAGAGGGCCCTGCGTGCCCAACTGCGGGAGCGTCGTCGGCAGATGACGTCGACCGAGCGCGACGAGGCCGCGCACGGTCTGACCAGCCGGTTGACCGAGCTCGTGGCGAACCACGACGCGAGCCGGGTGGCCTGCTACCTCTCCACGGTCGACGAGCCCACCACGCGCCCGTTCCTCCAGTGGCTGCACGCGAACGACCGGCAGGTGCTCCTGCCCGTGTCGCGCAACGACGGCCTGCTCGACTGGGTCGTGAGCGACGGCACCGAGACCGAGGGCCTGTTCGGCCTGCCGGAGCCGGTGGGCGAGCTGCTCGGGCCGATCGCCATCAACGACGTCGACCTCATCGTCGTGCCCGCCGCCGCGGTCGACCAGGGCGGGATGCGCATGGGCTGGGGGCGCGGTTACTTCGACAAGACCCTCGGATCCATGGAGGCCTGCCCCCCGGTCTACGCTGTGGTGTTCGACGCCGAGTTCGTCGACGAGCTCCCGCGGGAGAAGCACGACATGCCGGTCGACGGCATCGTGACCCCGACCCTCATCCACTCTTTCTAGGGACCCATGCCCACGTACTCCTACCGCTGCACGGTGTGCGGCAACGCCTTCGACATCGTCCAGGCGTTCACCGACGACTCCCTCACCGAATGCCCCGTGTGCGGCGGCAAGCTCCGCAAGCTGTTCGCGGCGGTCGGCGTGAGCTTCACGGGCAGCGGCTTCTACCGCAACGACTCGCGCACCGAGGACGCGGCCAGGCGGTCGCGGTCGTCGTCGGGGGCGTCGAAGTCGTCCGGATCGGGGGCGTCGGACTCTTCGTCTTCCGGATCATCGGACTCCTCCGCGGCGTCCGGATCCGGCACCGTCGGCCAGGGCTCCGGTACCGTGACCCCCAGCACCCCCTCCGGTCCCGCGTCCTCGGGCTCCGGCTCGTCCTCGCCGTCCACCTGATCGGACGGCCCGCCAGACAGGAGAACCCGTGAAGGGCTTCAAGGAGTTCATCCTCCGCGGCAACGTCATCGACCTCGCGGTCGCTGTCGTCATCGGCGCCGCATTCACCGCGATCGTGACGGCCATCGTCACGAACGTCTTCAACCCGCTGATCGGCGCGCTGTTCAACGCCTCGACGCTCAACGAGGCGTTCACGGTCGACATCCCCACCGCGACCGGCAAGCCCGCGACGCTGCTGTTCGGCGCGGTGCTTGCGGCGCTGATCAACTTCCTCATCGTCGCCGCGGTCGTCTACTTCGCGCTCGTGCTGCCGGTGAACCACCTCAAGAAGGTCGCGTTCGCCAAGCAGAAGGCCGCGGAGGAGGCGACGCCGAAGGACGTGCCGCCGACCGAGACCGAGCTGCTCATCGAGATCCGCGACCTGCTCGCCGGGCGGCCGTCGCCCGAGGGCGCGCACACCGTCGCGTCGTCCACGGGCCAGCACGTGGCCGAGCCCGGGACGCCCGCCTAGCGCGGATCCGCACGACCCGACCGCCTCCGGCGTCGACCCGTCAGCCCCAGTGGGGCGGGCGATCGAGCCGGAGGCGGTCGTCGTTCGCGTCCGAGGCGGCGGGCGCGTCGCCCCAGCCCTGCGGGGCATCCTCGGCGGCGCGCACCGCGGGAGCGTGCGCGTCGGCCTGCGGCGTGGGGTCGGATCCGGGGACGGGCGGCGTCGACGCGCGCCGCGACCGGCGGGCCGGGCGGCGCTCCCCCGCGGTGTCGGCCGCCGGGTCGGCGTCCGGCGCGTCGCGCTCCGGCATCAGTCCGCCCGGTGCGCGCCGGCCTGGACCTGCACGGGCGCGGTGACCGGGTGCGCGTCCGAGATCGCGCCGAGGGCGGTGGCGATGCGGCGGGCGACGGCGTCCGGATCCGCGAACAGCTCGAAGGAGTGCACGCGGAGGTAGTGCCAGCCGAGGCGCTTGAGCATCTCCGGGCGGAGGCGCAGCGACTCGCGGAGGCTCGTCTGGTTGACCACCGGATCCGTCTCGATCGCGATGGCCCGGCCGCCGTAGGACGCGACGAGGCCGAGCTTGTCGCGGTGCCCGAGGGCGGGCGCGAGCCCGAGGCCCTCGAGGCGGCGCGCGAGGTCGACGAGCATGGCGTCGCCGTCGTCCGGGATCGGGTCCTCCTTGAAACGCGCCTCCGCCTCCGAGAGGATCTGCGCGAGCGCGACGATGCCGTGCTTCATCCGGTCCTGGTCGATGTCCGAGGGCTGGAAGCAGGAGACGACCACCATCGAGCGACGCGCGCGCGTCATGGCGACGGCGAGCAGGCGCTCCCCGCCGGGCGCCGCCAGGGCACCGAAGTTCGACAGCACGCGGCCGTGCGGGGTGCGACCGTAGCCGACCGAGAAGATCACGCGGTCGCGGCTCTGCGCGACGCACTGCTCGAGCGTCGCGACCATGAACGGCTCGGCGCGATCGCCGATGAAGAACTCGGTGACGTCGCTGCGCTTGGCGGCCGCGTGGAGCACGGCCTGCTGCACGCGCACGGCGTGCCGGGCGCTCGCGGTGATGACCATGAGCGACTCGCGCGGGCGGTGGCTCGCGTGGTCGAGCACGAGCTCCACCACGCGGATCACCTCGGCGTCGACGCTCTCGACGGCGCCGGTGTCCTCGTCGGGCATGCCGTGGCCGTCGGCGACGAAGTCGAGCGACAGGCTGCCGTGGCCGAGGAACGTGCCCGCCCACGGGAGGGACTGGATCCGGCCACCGTAGAAGCGGCGGTTGACGAGCTCGGCCAGGTCCTCGCCGCCCGCGCGGTAGCTGCGCGTGAGGGAGAGGGTGGGCAGCAGCTCGCCGAGGCGCGCGAGCGCGGAGTCGGCGTGGCGCACCTCGAGCGTGGAGTCGTCGTCCGCGAGCTGCGGCGTGGAGCGCTCGGGCTGCGGGACGACCGCGATCGTGAACGGCGACGGGGTCTGCGTGACCGGATCGCCGAACACGACGGTCTGCTTGCCGCGCCGGATGCCGCCGAGGGCCTCCGCGAGCGTCATGGCGCCGGCGTCGACGAGGAACACGGCGTCGAACGGCATCTCGTCGGTGATCGCGGGCACCTCGTAGGGCGACGCGAGCCAGACCGGCGCGATGGTGCGGGAGAGGTGGGGCGCGGAGTGGTGGAGGGCCGCGGCGTCGACGGGGGCGGATCCGCCGAGCAGCTGGCGCAGGTGGTGCGCCTCCTCGGGCCAGTCGACCACGCCGATCTTCCACGTCTCCGCGAGCTGCCACGCGAGCAGGCCCGCACTGGCGGCGGCGTGCGCCTCGTCGACGAGGCGGAAGTCGGACTCGAGGCGGTCGAGCACGCTCGTGTTCGCGTTGAGGAGCGCCTTGTCGCCTGCGAGCATCTGCTCGAGCACGGACTGCCACCACGCGAGCTCGAGCTCGGCGGCGACGGCCTCCTGCGGCACGTGCCGGTCGGAGAGGTCGCGGAGCAGCGGATCGAGGTCGAGGCGGCGGAGCTCCGCCAGCAGGGAGGTGCGCTCCTGCAGGTTCTGGAGCACCTCGCTGTCCTCGGCGAGCTGGGCGACCTTCTCGCGCAGCTCGGCGATGGGGAGCTTGCCGAGCGGTGTCGGACGGGTGAGCATGCTCAGCGGCTCGTCGAGCACCTTGAGGTCGGCGGCGACCTCCTGGTAGCGCACGTGCACGTCGGAGATGCCGCGCGGGACCTCGGGGGTGGAGCCGACCGCGACGTAGCGCTGCCACAGGATCCGCTGCTTCTGGATGGCCTTGAGGCTCTCGTGCATGTCGGAGATGTGGACGCCGGGGCGCACGTACTCGCGCGCGAGCTTGCGGAGGCGACGGCGCGTGATGCTCGTCATCTCGGGGGCGTCGCGACGGGATCCGGTGGCCGCGATGATCTCGCTGAGCGACCGGTCGAACACGACGGGCTGGAACTTGTCGAGCGTCTCGCGCACGTCGAGGAGGAGGCGGAGGTACACGCCGAGCTCGTCGATGGACGTGTAGGCGCGCATCCGCGTCTGGCCGATGAGCTCGTCCGCGCGCTCGAGGAGGCGCGGCAGGCTGTCGGCGGAGAGCGACTTCGCGAGGTCGTGCGCGTGCGTCGCGGCGGCGCTCGTGGAGAAGGTGGCGCCGTACCAGGGCGAGTCGCCCGGGCCGTACCGGAACTCGCCGAGGCTCGCGGCCTTGACGAGCGAGGCGGCGGCGCTGGCGCGGTCGTGCGCGATCGCGACGACCGCCTCGCGGGTGAGGCGCGCGGTGGTGGCCGGCGGATCCGGCAGGAGCGCCAGGCGCGACAGCTCGCCGAGCGCGTCGAGCACGGAGACGCCGAGGTCCTTGTCGGGACGCCCGAGCGCGAAGCGGTAGTCGAGCAGCACGTGACGGAGGCGCACGAGCGCGTCGTCGACCTCGGCGGTCTGCGCGGGCGCGGCCTTCTCGTTGCGGACGATGGACTGCACCACGTCGCGCTTGAGCGACTTGGGCGCGACCGCGAGGCCGGGGAGGCCCACGTCGGCGAGCCGCTGCGCGATCCCCTTCAGCGAGGAGGCGCGCGGGCTCACGACGAGCACGCGCTTGTGCTGCGCGACCAGGCAGCCGATGGAGTTGACGATGGTCTGCGTGCCGCCGGTGCCCGGCAGCGTGGTCACCACGAGCGAGTTGCCCGCGTTGATCTGCGCGATGACGTACTCCTGCTCGGGATCCGCGTCGAGCAGCAGAGTGTCGGTGACGGGCGGGCGCTGGTCCTGCGGGATCGGGTCCACGGGCGCATAGGCCTCGCCGACGCCCCACTTCGCGGTCGGGTTGCCGGCGATAGCGTCGATGACGAGGTGCTCGAGGTGCTCGGCGTCCTCGGCGAGCGCCCGGCCCACCTCCGCGAACGACGAGACGACGAGGCGCGGCTGTACGGCGAAGGCCGGCAGGTGCGAGGTGAGTCCGCGGAGGCGGTCGATGACGGGCTGCGGCTTGAAGGCGCCGTTCTGCACGGCGAGCGCGACGAACGAGTCGGCGTCGAGCGTGATCTGGAACTGCTCCTCGAGGGCGCGCGCGAGCGCCGGGTTGAGGAACGGCTGGCCCTTGAGGCGCACCTCGTAGTCGCTGCCGTGGCGGCGGATCGCGAGCGGGCGCAGCAGCACGGGCGCGCGGAACTGCTCGTCGGCGAAGCGCCACTCGGCGAGGCCGATGGCCAGGTGGATCGACTCGATGCCCCGGGCCGAGACCAGCTCGATGCCCTTCTGGGTGATGCGGTTCGCGGCCTTGCGGGCGCTGCGGAGCGCGAGGTCGTCGCGGATGAGGGACGACAGCAGCGTCGTCTTGCCCGTGATGAACTGCGCGAGGCCGCCCGGATGCGTGGTGCTCAGCTCGATTCGGGAGCCGGGCGCGTCCACGAAGTGGAGGAGAGGAGAGGTGCCGCCGATGCCGGCCAGCTGCGCGCGCCACTCGCGCCAGCGGGGCTCGGCCACGTTGCCACTCCCGAGCTGCACGTCGCCGACGCGGAGGTCGTGGGGGCTGGTGCTGTTGTGGGAAGCATTCACGTGGGGGTCCTCAAGAGGCTCGGCGGCGAACCCGGAGAGCAGGTCGTCGTCGTCGGATCGTTCATTGGCACGCCACACCCAGCAACAGTACGACGCGGCAGGTGGGGAAACCGGCAGGCGGGGCGGCGCGGGGCCGGATCTGCGGGGGCGCGCCGCCCCCGCTCCGGCCCGCGCTCCGCCGCCTCGCGCCTCGGCCGGCCGGACTCCCCTCCGCTACCATGGGCCGGTCAGCCTCTGTAGCTCAATGGAAGAGCAGTTCCGTCCTAAGGAAAGGGTTGGGGGTTCGAGTCCCTCCAGGGGCACCTTCCGCTTCGTGATATCGGCCCGCTATCATCACGGGCATGAGCGATGCGTCCGTCGGTGAGGAGCTGCGGCGCCTCCGCCGTCTCGCCGCGCTGTCCCAACGCCAGCTCGCCGCGCTCGCCGATGTGCCGCAGCCCAACATCGCCGCCTACGAGAGCGGACGCCGGCAGCCGTCGGCGGAGACCATGGGACGCCTTCGTGCCGCGCTGGGCATCCCGTCGCTCGACCGGGTCCGAGCGTCACGGGAGCGCATCCTCGAGGTCGCGGCTCGCTGCCGCGTGGACGACATCCGCGTGTTCGGGTCCGTCGCACGCGGGGACGCCACGGCGGGGTCCGACGTCGATCTCCTCGTGCACCCGGCGCCGGACGCGTCCATCTTCGACGTGGCGGGGTTCATGGCCGAGGTGACGGAGCTCCTCGGCGTCCACGTCGACGTGGTCTCCGATCGGGGCACGGGGCCGGTCATGGACCGCATCCGCGCCGAGGCGGTCGCCCTGTGATGCTCGACGAGGAGCGTGTCCCGGCGCTGCTCGCCGACATCGCGCGCTTCGCAGCCTCCGCGCGTCGAGTGGTGGAACGCGGGCATGCCCGCTTCGCCGACCCCAACGACGACGAGCAGCGGCGGATCGCGTGCTCGCTGGTGGTGGATCTCTCCACCGCAGCCGCGCGGTTGCCGCCCTCCTTCCGCGAGGCGCACCCGGACGTCAATTGGAACGGCATCCGCGCGGTGCGGAACTTCATCGCGCACGACTACGCCGGGACCGATCAGGAGATCCTGTGGGCGGCGATGGCGGTGGACTTCCCCCGGGTGGCGCGGGCGCTGCTGGGGTGAGCGCTCCGCGCTAGGCGCCGACCGCGTCCCCCGCGTGCACGCGGATCGCCTCGCGGATCGAATCCGCGTGCGCATAGATCTCGTCGAGCGAGCCGATCGGGTGCCGCGTCTCGACCTTGTGCGCGTCGAAGAGGCCGAGGTACTTCTGCTTCTTGCCGTTGAAGTGCAGGCGCGCGATGGGCTTGCGGTTGTTGTCGTCGAGGAGGATCGCGAGGTACGACTTCGCGTCGCGGTGCACCACGCGCTGCGGCTTCACCTCGCTGCAGGCGATCGCCTTGACGATCTGGTAGCCCTCGAGCTCCTCGAGCGTCGTCTCGATCTCGGTGTCGCGGTCGAGATCGGCCTCGACGACCTCCTCGCTCGTGATCGCGTCGGCCGACGCCGCGGTGGGCGCCGCGGGGAACGCAGGCGCCCCGAGGGCGGTCTTCAGGCGGTCGTTCACCTGCTCGTTGAGGTACTGCTTCGAGGCCTTGCCGACGAGCGTCGTGAACTGGTCGCGCACCTTCTCCGTGAACGAGCCCTCGTACACACGGCGGGTGAGGAGCTTCACCCATTCCGTGGTCGGCTCGCGGAACTCGGCAGCGATCGCCCGCTTCAACGAACCCACGTACTTGAGCTCGCCGGCCGCGCTGATGATCGAGTCGAGGTCGAACACGTCCTTGGTGAGCTTCATCAGCTCGGGCAGCAGGGTCTCGTCGATGTCCGCGAGGTCGAGCACCAGGAACGGCTTCTCGTCCATGCGGTTGGGCGCGTCGAGGTCCGTGTAGAAGTGATAGGTCTCGCCGTTGGTGAGCACCGCGATGCGCGCGTTCGTCACGGCGAAGTAGCGGAAGAGCTGCGAGGCGTGCTCGATCTTGAGCGGCTCGGTCGACTTCTTGCACTCGATGAGGATCTGCACCTCGCCGTCGCGCATGATCGCGTAGTCGATCTTCTCGCCCTTCTTGAGGCCGAGGTCCGCGGTGAACTCGGGGACCACCTCGAGCGGGTTGAAGACGTCGTATCCGAGGATCGTGGAGATGAACGGCATGATGAACGCGTTCTTCGTCGCCTCCTCCGTCTGGATGGCATCGCGCTGATTGCGGACCTTCAGGGCCAGCGCGGCCAGTCGTTCGGCGAATTCCATGGGGACTCCCTCATCTCGGTGATGCCGACGATACGGAGGTCCATGCGCGTTCATGGATATGCGGATGCCCCCATTTCGGGTCGGGAGGTCGCCTGCTACCGTGACCGCATGGCCAGCCGAGACGTGCGCGACGAGCTCGCGGCGTTCGTCGCCGAGCGAGACTGGGCGCAGTTCCACACACCGGAGAACCTCGCGAAGAGCGTCGCCATCGAGGCGGGCGAGCTGCTGGAGTGCTACCAGTGGGATGCCGACGGCGACCCCGAGCAGGTGAAGGCCGAACTGGCCGACGTCCTCACCTACTGCCTGCTGCTCGCCGAACGCCTGGGCCTCGATCCCGACGAGATCGTGCAGGACAAGCTGGCCGTCACGCGGGCCAAGTACCCCGTCGACAAGGCGCGTGGCCGCAGCACCCGGTATGACGCACTTTGACGTCCGTCGCGTCGCGCTCTCGGGCGACGCGGTCGCACGATGGGGAGCGGAGCATCCTCACAACTCCAACTGGCCGGTGGTCTACGTCCTCGACGGTCCGCCCTCAGGGCAGCGGGTCAGAGGCCGGGCGCGCGACGACCTCTACGTGGGGGAATCGCTGCGGGCTGCCGCACGCCTCGCCCAGCACCTCAAGTCCGATGCGCGCGGTCATCTCGCGACCGCCCGGGTGATCGTCGGCGAGAACTTCAACAAGTCCGTGTGCCTCGACTTCGAGTCGCGGCTCATCAACCTCTTCTCCGGCGACGGCGCGTACACCGTCCTGAATCGCAACATCGGCATCACGAACGCGGACTACTACGACCGCGTCACCTACACCGCAGAATTCGAGCGGGTCTTCGAGAAGCTCCGAGCCGAAGGGCTCTTCCACCGCTCCATCGCGGAGATCGAGAACGGCGACCTCTTCAAGCTGTCCCCGTTCAAGGCGCTCTCCGCCGACCAGGAGGTCGCGGTGGAGCAGGTGCTCGAGGGGCTCGTCGCGGACCGGAAGCCGGGGATCGAGAGCACGACGGTGATCCAGGGAGAGCCTGGCACCGGCAAGACCGTGGTGGGGATCTACCTGCTCAAGCTGATCGCGGACATCGGTCGGCTCCCGGTAGACGACGTGCTCGACAGCGATTACCTGTTCGCCGACTTCTTCCTCGGCGAGAATCGCGAAGCGCTCCAAGGGATGCGGACCGGGTTCGTCATCCCGCAGCAGTCCCTGCGCGAGAGCGTGAAGAAGGTGTTCACCCGGACCCCCGGATTGCAGGGCGTCGAGGTCCTGACGCCCTTCCAGGTCGGCGAGAGCGCCGGACGCTTCGATCTCCTGGTCGTCGATGAGGCGCATCGCCTGAACCGCCGGGCGAACCAGGCGTCGGGGCCGCTGAACCGCATGTTCGAGGACATCACGGTCGCCCTCTTCGGTGAAGACGACAAGCAGAAGACGCAGCTCGACTGGATTCGAGCGAAGAGCACCCACCAGATCCTCATGATCGACCCGGCGCAGAGCGTCAGGCCCGCCGACCTCGGCGCGGCCACCATCGACGGCGTCATCGCGGAGGCACGACGCGATCGGCGTTGGCAGCCGCTCATGTCGCAGATGCGCGTGAGAGCGGGCACGGATTACATCGGGTACATCCGACGCGTCCTCGGCGCGACGCCGAGTCCGCATCCGGAGAATCCGCTGACCGCGGACGCCCTCGGCGACTACGAGTTCCGAATGTTCGACGATGTGAGTGACATGCACGCGGCCATCCGCGACCGCGATCGGGAGCACGGGCTCGCGCGCATGGTCGCGGGCTACGCGTGGGAGTGGGTGTCGAAGAAGGACCCTCAGGCCTTCGACATCGAGATCGGTGCGTACCGTGCGCGATGGAACAGCACCCAGCGCGACTGGATCGCGTCGGCGAATGCACTGGAGGAAGTGGGGTCGATCCACACCGTGCAGGGATACGACCTCAACTACACCGGCGTGATCATCGGTCCGGATCTCCGCTACGACCCCGAGGCCGGCCGCCTGTTCATGGATCGGAACTCCTACTTCGACAAGAAGGGCGAGGAGAACAACCCGACGCTCGGCATCACCTCCTCCGACGACGTCCTGCGCCTGCTCATCAGCAACGACTACGCGGTGCTCATGACGCGGGGCATCCGCGGGACCTTCGTGCACGTGGTCGATCCCGCGCTACGCGAGCACCTGCGGCCCTATATCCCCACGATGTAGGACGGATCGGTGGGGCTCACTCGCCCTCGGTGCCCGCCTCCCGGCGCTTCCGCTCGATCGCGTCGCGGTACTTCTGCATGCTCCGCTCCCCGGCACGGCGGCGGATCTCCTCCACGTCGGGGGCGAAGGTCTCGCGGGTCATCTCCTTCAACTCGGCGTACTTCCCGTCGAACTCGTCCTGCGTCATGCCGGGCTCCCACGGGCGCAGCCAGGCGATCTCAACGGCCTCGATGAGCGCCCATGCCGTGCCGAGCACGGCACCGGCTGCGGGCACTCCGCCTACGAGCCAGCCCAGGAGGAAGACGACTGGCAGGGCGGTGAGCGCGGGAAGCACCGCGAAGTCCCAGCCTCCAGGTGAAGACAAACGCCGAGCTCGTGAGAATCGGTCCTCGACCAGGAGTTCAACTACAGCCGCAGCGACCGTGGCTGCCGTGACGCTGGCAATCAGGTCCCCGAAGCTCAAGTCGGGAACGAACGGGAAAAGCGTGAGGAGCCACAGGGACAAGAGCACGCACGGCGCCTTGAGAGCCCCGAATGCGAGATGCCCTGAAAGTGCAGCGCCGAACCCAGGCGGTTCCCACGTCTCTGCATTGCGAGGTGGTTCTTTCATCACTTGGCTGTCCTTCCGGTTCATGAGAAGCAATCGGCGATGACGCCGTCGATTCCGAGAAGTCCCTCCAGCTCCTGGGCAGCATCCTCCCCCACCGTCACACCGAAGTCTCCTCGCCGGATCGCGGCCGCGATGGCCCGGACGGAACCATAGATAGCGCGGGCATCTTTGATCCAGCCGATGACCTTGCCCACAGGGATGCCGTACTGGACGATCAGACCCACGATGTCAGTCGCGCAGGCGACCCAGTTGACCGCCAGTTCGATCTGGGGATCTGTCGGGGACGTCCTCGGGCTCGCGGAGGTCCCAGTAAAGAGTGCGGTACTGACTGCGGGGTAACCAGCGGTTGTAGTCGCACCCCCTATGGCGCCGCCGCGTCGCGCATTGATCTCGGCAGCGAGCCGGTCTGCATAGCCTGGTGTGGTCTTGGGGTCTGCCTGCTTGAGGTCCTCAGGGAGCGACTCCAGGAGCGCGAGCATCTGCCCGAGTCGGTCATCCGATGTTCCACCGACCACTCGTGACGAGTCGAATGTGGAGGTACCGGAGCGGAGAAGTGCCGTGTTCGCGGACGACCCGACGCTTGGGTGCTCCGCGACTACGGGATGAAGCGCCGACGCGGCAACGAGAGCCGCAGAAACCAACACGCCGATCGCTGTTACCACAGCGCCCGACGCGACGCTTGCCTTCACCTGACTGCCACTCTTCACCAGCTGAACCCGTTCGCTTCGATCGACACCGATGCCTTGCTGCTGGCAAGCAGCTTGCCGAACTTCTGCCACGCAGAAGGCATGCATTCCACAGGCCGCCCCAGGAGCGGTGCCGACCCACGAGCGGCCTCCCCCAGCACACCGCCCCGCTTCACGCCGCCGACACGGCACTCTGCACATGGTGCCCTCCGCGGGCGGATCCCTACGCTGTGGCAACCCGTCGCCACACCCGAGGAGACTCCCCATGGCATCCACCGCACCCGACGACTACGCGCTCGCGCGGGTCCCGCAGGAGGCGCGCTACCACTGGTTCCCGATCGCGACGCAACGCGTCGGCCAGCTCTCCGCGCTGAGCGCCTTCGTCGTCGCTGCCACGCTCGGCTTCAGCATGAGCTTCTGGGACGCCTTCTGGGCGATCACCATCGGCGCCGTGATCCTCGAGGTCGTCTGCATCTTCACGGGCCTCATCGGACAGCGCGAGGGGCTGAACACCTCGATCCTGTCGCGCTGGACGGGGTTCGGCCACAACGGGTCGGCGCTCATCGGCCTGGCCATCGGGATCAGCCTCATCGGCTGGTTCGGGATCCAGTCGGGCGTCTCGGCGTCCGGCCTGAACTCGATCATGCCGTGGCTCCCAGTGTGGGCCTGGTCGCTCGCGTTCGGCCTCATCATCACCGCCGTCGTGATGCTCGGCTTCCACGGGATGCAGTGGGTCGCGAACGTTGCGGTGCCCCTCTTCCTGCTGCTGGTCGGCTGGGCCGTCGTCATCGAGCTGCAGAAGCACGACATCTCGGAGCTCGTGACGCAGCCGGCGCCCGGCCCGCAGATTTCGATCATCGCGGGCGCGTCGATCGTGGCCGGCGGCTTCATCGTCGGCGCGCTCATCTCGCCCGACCAGACGCGCTACAACCGGTCGGCCGCCGACGTCGTGAAGCAGACGGTCGTGAGCATCACGGTCGGCGAGTACCTCACGGGTCTGTCCGGCGTGCTGCTCGCGCACGCGGTGCGGACGGCCGACGTGTCGGCGATCATCCTGTCGTCGGTGGGCTGGATCGGCGTGCTCGTGATCCTGCTGGGCACCATCAAGATCAACGACTGGAACCTGTACTCGTCGGGCCTCGGGATCGTGAACTTCATCGACACGGTGTTCGGGCGGCGCGTGAACCGGGCGCTCGTCACGGTCGTCGTCGGCGTGATCGGGTCGGTGCTCGCGGCGGCCGGGATCCTCGGGCAGTTCACCGCGTTCCTCACCCTGCTGGGCGTGGCGTTCCCGCCGATCGTGGGGATCATGATCGCCGAGTACTTCGTGGTGCGGAACTGGCGGCCGGCGCTCGACGCGTCGCGCGAGGGCGGCACGCTCCCGGCGAGCGCCCCGCGCTGGGTGCCCGTGAGCCTCGCGATCTGGCTGGTGTCGGCGCTCGTCGGCTACTTCGCGACGTTCGGCCTCGGCAGCCTCAACGCCGTCATCACGGCGTTCGTGCTCTACGCGGTGCTCGGCAAGGCGGGGCTGATCCGCGGCGTCGGCGAGGTGCGCACCGAGGCGGTCGCGCAGCCCGCCCCCGGGGTCGCGGCGCCGGACGCGGCGACCGCGGGGAAGGTGGCCGCACGATGAGGATCGGCATCGACGTCGGCGGCACCAACACGGACGCCGTGCTCATGGACGGCGACCGCGTGGTCGTCGGGATCAAGTCCTCGACCACCGAGGACGTCACCAGCGGCATCGTCGGCGCGCTCGCGGAGCTCGACCGGCAGCACCCGTTCGACCCCGCGGACATCGACGCGGTCATGATCGGCACGACCCACTTCATCAACGCGCTCGTCGAGGCCCGGCGGCTCGCGCCCACGGCGGCCGTGCGGCTCGCGCTGCCGGCCACCGCCTCGCTGCCGCCGTTCGTCGACTGGCCCGAGGAGCTCGTGGCGGCGGTGCGCGGCACGGGCTACCTGGCGCACGGCGGCCACGAGTTCGACGGGCGGGTGATCGCGCCGCTCGACCACGACGAGCTGAAGCGGCACGCGGCCGACATCGCCGCGCGCGGGCTCCGGTCCGTCGCGATCTCCAGCGTGTTCGCGCCCGTGAACAGCGAGTTCGAGGTGGAGGCGGCCGCGGTGCTCGCGGCCGAGCTGGGGCCGGACGTCGCGATCTCGCTCTCGCACGAGATCGGCCGCATCGGCCTGCTGGAGCGGGAGAACGCGACCATCATCAACGCGTCGCTGCGGGAGCTGGCCGACCAGATCGTCGGCGGGCTCGAGCGCGCGGTGCGCGGGCACGGGATCACCGCTCCCCTCTACCTGTCGCAGAACGACGGCACGCTCATGGGCGTGGACTTCGCGCGCCGCTACCCGGTCGCGACCTTCGCCAGCGGCCCCACCAACTCGATGCGCGGCGCCGCGCTCCTCTCCGGCCTCGGCACGTGCGCGGTCGTCGACATCGGCGGCACCACGAGCGACGTGGGCGTGCTCGCGGGCGGGTTCCCGCGGGAGGCGACGGCCGAGATCAGCGTGGCGGGCGTCCGCACGAACTTCCGCATGCCGGACGTGCTCTCCATCGGCATCGGCGGCGGATCCCTGGTGCGCGGCGACGGCGACCTGGTCGGCCCCGACTCCGTCGGCTACGAGCTCGGCCGCCGGGCGCTCGTCTTCGGCGGCGACACCCTCACGACCACGGACATCGCGGTCGCGGCCGGCATGGTCGACGTGGGCGACCCGGCGTGCGTGGCGCACCTCTCGCCGCAGCTCGTGCGCCGCGCGCTCGACACCATCGCGATGCGCGTCGCCGACGTCGTGGAGCGCATGCGCACCTCGTCCGCTCCGCTGCCCGTCGTGGCGGTCGGCGGCGGGTCGATCCTGCTGCCGGAGTCGCTCGAGGGCCTCGGCCGGGTGCATCGCCCGGAGAACTTCGCCGTCGCGAACGCGGTCGGCGCGGCCATCGCGCAGGTCTCCGGCGAGCTCGACCGCGTCTACAGCGTGAGCGAGGGATCCCGCCAGCAGGCCCTCGACGACGCCCGGCAGGAGGCCGTCGAGCGCGCGGTCGCCGCGGGCGCCTCCCCCTCGACCGTGGAGATCGTCGACTTCGACGAGCTCCCCATCCCCTACCTGCCCGGCAACGCGATCCGCATCCGCGCCAAGGCCGTCGGCGACCTCGACCTCGACACCAGGAAGGCCGCGCATGTCTGACACGACCGTGCCCCGCACCCGCCTCACCGAGATCCGGCTCGAGCACCTGCCCGCCATCGCGCGCGGCGCGGCGATCCTCGGCACGGGCGGCGGCGGCGACCCCTACATCGGCCGGCTGCTCGCGGGCGAGGCGATCAAGGAGCTCGGGCCCATCCCGCTCGCCGACCCGTTCGACCTGCCGGACGACGCCGTGGTGATCCCCGTCGCGATGATGGGCGCGCCCACCGTGATGGTGGAGAAGCTGCCGACGGTCGAGCAGCTGCAGGGGGCGATCCTCGCGCTCGCGCGCTACCTCGGCGTCACGCCCACGCACGTCGCGTGCATCGAGGTGGGCGGCGCGAACTCGACCATCCCGATGGTCGCGGCCGCGCGCATGGGCCTGCCCATCGTGGACGGCGACGGGATGGGGCGGGCGTTCCCGGAGATCCAGATGGTGATCCCCACCATCGACGGGATCCGCGCCACGCCCATGTCCTTCGCCGATGAGAAGGGCAACACGGGCGTCGTCGACACCATCGACAACGCGTGGGCCGAGCGCCTCACGCGACCGGTCGCGGTGCAGATGGGCAGCTCGATGATCATGTCGAACTACGCCATGACGGGCGCGCAGGTGAAGGCGTCGTTCGTGCCGCACACGCTGTCGCTCTGCCACGAGCTCGGCACGCTCGTGGAGGAGGCGCGCGACGCGCTCGTCGACCCGGTCGAGGCGGTGGCCGCCCGGCTCGGCGGCGCGGTGCTCCTCGGCGGCAAGGTCGTGGACGTCGCGCGGCGCACGGTCGCGGGGTTCGCGCGGGGCGAGGCCCGGATCCAGGGCGCGGGCGCCGACGCGGGCCGCGAGATCGTGCTCGGCTTCCAGAACGAGATGCTGCTGGCGTCCATCGACGGGGTGCCCGTCGCCTCGACGCCGGACCTCATCATGGTGCTCGACAGCGAGACCGGCGAGCCCATCACGACCGAGACGCTGCGCTTCGGCCAGCGGGTGCGCGTGGTCTCCGCGCCGGCCGACGAACGGTGGCACAGCCCGGGCGGCATCGAGCTCGCCGGGCCCCGCTACTTCGGCTACGACATCGACCCCGTGCGCTCGCCGGTCGACGACTTCCCGCGCTAGGGAAGGGCCCCGCTGGGGGAGGGCCGGGCGCCGGTGCTACCGTGACGCCCGTGAGCCGGGATCTGGGAGTCGACGACCTCCCGGACCTCGTCGGCGGGCTCCTCCTGCTGGGCTCCGGCGGGGGCGGCGACCCGCGGATCCTCGCGGCCGCCACCGCCCGCCAGCTGCGGGACGCGCCGGTGCGCGGCATCGGGCTCGACGACCTCGACGCGGACGACCTCGTCGTGGCGGTGGGGTACATCGGATCCACGTCGGTGCTGCGCGAGAAGCTCCCGTCCGGCACCGAGCTGGCCGAGGCCGTCGAGGCGCTCACCCGCTGGACGGGCTCGCCGCCGGCCGCCCTCATGGCGCTCGAGATGGCGGGCGTCAACGGGCTCGCCCCGCTCTCCGCCGCGTCGACGCTCGGCCTCCCGCTCCTCGACGCCGACCTCACCGGCCGCGCGCTCCCCCGCATCGACCAGTCGAGCCTCGTCGTCTCCGGCCGCGCCATCTCGCCGTGCGCCGTCACCGAGCCGGGAGGGCGGACGATGCTGCTCGACGGCGTCACGCCCGCCGAGGTCGAGGGGCTGCTCCGGCTCGTGATCGCGCACTCCTCCGGCTGGGCGGCGCTCGCCCTGCCGCCGCAGCGGGCCGCCGACCTCCGCGCGACCGCGATCCCCGGCACCGCCGAGCGGGCGATCCGGCTCGGCCGCGCCCTCCGATCCGCCGACGGCGCGAGCACCCCGGCCGGTCTCGCGGCGGCCGTCGGCGGCACGCTCCTCGGGCACGGCCGCATCGTGGACGTCGTCACGACGCCCCGCCCCGGCCGCTTCGACGTGACGACGGTCAGCGTGGTCGACGAGACGACCGGCGCGGTGATCCGGCTCGAGGCCGAGAACGAGTTCGTGATCGCGCTCGTGGACGGCCGGCCGGTCGCCACCGTCCCCGACCTCATCGCGGTGGTCGCCGTCCCGGGCACATCCGTGGCCGGGACGCGGGTGGTCCTCGTCGACGACGCGCGGCCGGGCGCCCGCGTCGTCGTCCTGGCCCTCGACGCGCCCGCGTGGTGGACCGCGACGCCCGAGCGCCGGGCCGCCGTCTCCCCCGCCGCCTTCGGGTTCGGCCGGGTCGACGTGGACACGGACGCCGACGCCAGCGCGTCCGGGGCGCGCGCGTGATCCGGCCGATCCCCCTCTCCGCGCTGCTCGACCACGCGTCGCTCGCGGACGTGCGCCGGGTGGCGGGGGCAGCGGATCCCGCGGTCTCCGGCGTCGGCGGCGTGCGGATGGACGCGCCGGTGGACGACGCGACGGACCTCGAGGCATCGGGCGCGGCCGACGTCCTCGTCGTCCTCGACCGCGCCGAGCGCACCACCTGGCGCTTCGACGCGCGGCTGCGACGGCTCGCCGACCGGGGCGTCGCGGCCGTCGTGCTCGACGCGGCCGTGGCGGTGGATCCCGCGACGACGCTGCTCGCCGACCGCCTCGGCATCGTCGTGCTGGCCTGCGACGACGCGTGGGCGACCTCCATCGCCCTGCACGACCGCCTCGGCGACGCGCGCGCCGCCGCCGGCCGCGCCGCGCTCGACGCCGCGTCCGGGGTGGCGGACGCGGGCCGGGATCCGGCGGACGCCCTCCGCGCCGCCGCCGCGCTGCTCGGGCGCCCTGCCCTCCTCGTCGACTCCTCCGGCCGCGCGCTCGCGCCGGAGGGCACCGCGCCCTCCGCGGACGCACACGCCGCCATCGCCGCCGGCCTCCCCGGCCACGTCGACACCCGCCCCGTCGGCGAGCACGGCACCCTCGTCACCGCGCCCGTCGACTCGGGGCTGCTGGCGCCGAGCTGGCTCGCGGTCGAGGTGCCCGGACCCGTCGCCGCCGAGGTCGACGCCGTCGCCGCCGCGCTCCCCGTCGTCGCCCTCGCGGTCGGGCACCGCCTGTCGCTCCGCCGCGTGGTCGACGAGCGCGAGGCCCGCTGGCGCATCGCCCTCCTCGGCGAGCTCCTCGAGGCGGGCGACTCCCCCGGCGCCGGGCTGCTGCGCCGCGCGCTCGAGCTGGGCTGGCGCGTCGAGGGCTGGCACATGGGGATCCGCGTCGTGTCGCGCCAGGACGCCGACCTCGTCGGCCGCCGCTACGAGCTCATCGAGGCGCTGGCGGCGGAGGGCCTCGACGTGGCCGTGGTCGAGCAGGGCGACGGCTGGGCCGCGTGGATCTCCTTCGCGCTCGAGCCCGACGTCCCGACCGCGAACGACGCCGCCCGCGCGGTCCGCCGCGCCCAGCAGCGCTGGGACGACGACCTGCCGAGCGACGTCGGCGTCGGCCGCGTGCACCGCGGACCCGCGGGCATCGCCCGGTCGCTGGCCGAGGCCGCCGACGCCGCACGCCTCGCCGCGTCCCGCCCGCAGTCCGGCCGCTTCCTGCACGTCGACCGCCTGGGCCTCGCCCAGCTCCTCCTCGCCTGGACCCAGACGGACACCTTCCAGCCCGCCGCCCTCGAGCTGCTCGCGCCGCTCCGCCGCCAGACCACGGGCGACCTGCTCACGACGCTCGCCACCTACCTCGACGCGGAGTCGTCGGTCGCGGAGACCGCCTCGATCCTCGCGGTGCACCGCAACACGGTGGCCGAGCGGATCCAGCGCGTGCAGCGCATCCTGCAGGTCGACCTCCAGGACGCCGAGACGCGCCTCGCCCTGCATCTCGCGTGCCGCACGGTGCTGGCGGCGGAGGCGTAGGGCCGGCCGTCAGGACGCCGGGACCGGCTCCGCCCCGTCGAGCGCGCGGCTGGCCCGGTACTCCTCGGCCGCCGGGTGCAGGGCGAACTCGACGAGCTCCACCGCGTGCGCCTTCAGGGCGTCGAGCACCTCGTCGGGCGTGACGTAGAAGAACTCGCGCCGCAGGTTGATCCGGTTCACCCGGTGCTCCGCGAACGTCCGGTGCAGCATCGCCTCGACGCCCACCGCGTCGTCGGCGAAGAACAGCGCGTGGACGTCGAAGCGGAACGGCACGGACGCGTCGCCGAGCTCGACCACCCGGTCCATCGGCTCGAGCCGGCGCGTCATGCCGATCTTCACCATGCGCTCGCCGAACGCCCCCACGTTGGAGATCACGTAGACGTATCCGGCGCGCACGTTCGCCGCGCGGTAGTCGACATCCACGAGCGCGCGGTCGACGTCGTCGATCCGGTCCCGCATGCGCGCCGCGCCCTCGACGTCGCCGTTGGTCTCCAGCGCGGCCAGGGTCGCGGCGTAGTGGGCCCGCTCCTTGTCGAGGCGATCGCGCTCGGCCTGCAATTCCGCCGTCGCCTTGGCCTGCTCGCGGAGCTCCGCCCGGCGCTCCCGCTCCATCTCCTTCTCCGCCTGCAGCACGCGGAGGTGCGCGCTCGCGAGCTGCAGCTCCTCGAGTCGCAGCTCGTGATATCCGTCCTCGATGCGGAGGTCGATCATCGTCCCGCTCTTCGCGATCTGCTCCGCCGCCCGGGTCAGCCGGTTCTGCGCGACGTGGAGGTTGCCCGCCCTGGTCGCCTTCACGGCGTTCTCCGCCTCGGCGTTGTAGGCGCGCAGCAGCACCTTCGACATGTCGCTCACGAAGCGCCGACCCTGCGCGTCGGATCCGTTGAAGGTGAACCCGGACGTGGCCGTCACCGCCCGCTTGTCCCGGACGGCGTTCTTGATCGTGTACCGCAGCGCCTCCAGCCGCGACGCGAGCTCGGCCGAGGACTCCGCCGGGTGGTCGTAGTCGAACAGGCCGACGCCCTGCAGCTCCGCCGTCGCGGTCACATGGACGAGCTCGGCGCGCGCGGTCGCGAGCTCCGCGTCGACCGCGCGCCGGGTCTCGATCCGCTCGTGCACGGCCTCGTCCGCCGCCTGGAGCTCGGCCTCGGCCCGGATGCGCGCGGCCCGGGCGTCCGCCTCGGCCCGGTCGCGCGTCGCCGTCGCCTCCGCCTCGGCCCGGAGGCGCTCCGCCCCGGCCTCCGCGAGGATCCGGTCGCGCTCCTCCCGCGCCGCGGCGACCAGGGCGGTCGCGGCGTCGGCCCCGGTACGCCGGGAGGACTCGGCCTCCGCCGCCGCGTGGGCGCGGTACTCGTCCACCTCGGCGAACTCGCGCATGCCGTGGCGCCGGATCAGGTCCTCGAGCTGCGCGATGTGCGCCTCGGCGGCCGCGGCCCGCTCCCGGGCCTCGCGCTTCGAGAGGCGGTCGACGGGCGGCGCGGCGGGCGCGACCGGCTCCGGCTCCGGCTCCGTCGGGGTGACCTCGGGCTTCGGCTGCACGTGCTCGCTCCACCGCTCGCCGTCCCACCAGCGGACGTAGCGGGGATCCTGGTCGTCGTACCAGCCGGCGGCAGCGCTCATTCCCTCAGGCTAGGCAGCCGCCCCGGCCACCAGGAGCCCCCGTTCGAGGCGGCGTCCGCCCTCCCCTGTGGACGCTCGCCCGCTCCCCCCAGCCGCCGCGCCTACCGTCGACATCACCGCTCTCCCGCCGCACGCGCGGCTAGGCGCACCTCGGCCCGACTCAAGTGCGCCACGGCGGATCGACCACGACACGCACGAGAGGCACGCCCCCATGACCGACACCACCCGCACGATCCCCTGGGACGGCTCGCTCGACGAGCGCGCGGCCCGGGCCCTCGAGGCGCCAGGAGGCCTCGTCGTCGCCGCCACCAAGGTCGGCTACATCCTCATGACGACGGACGGCACCGGCCTCGAGCGCAAGTTCGACGCCAAGCAGCGCAACCGCGACAAGCCGGGCGTGGTGCTCTGCACGAGCATCGAGCAGCTGAAGGAGCTCGCCGTGCTGAACGACGAGATCCTCGCCTTCTACCAGGAGCACTGGGACGCCGACGTGCTCCTCGGCTGCATCCTCCCCTGGCGCGAGGACGCGAAGCACCTCATCCCCGACGAGGTCGCCGGCCAGCTGGCCATGGACCGCCGCGGCACGAGCTGCTTCGTGATCCGCTTCGGCCGCCCCGCCGAGCAGCTCGCCGAGCGCCTCTGGGAGAGCCGCCGCCTGTCCTTCGCGAGCTCCGCCAACCCGTCGGGCAAGGGCAACCGCGGGCGCGTCGAGGGCATCGGGGAGCGCATCGAGCAGCAGGCCGACGTCATCGTGGCGGCCGACGACTACGTCGCCTCCATCCAGCCGGGACTCGACGAGACGAGCCGCCACGAGCAGGGCGTCATGGTCTCCATGGTCGACGCGTCCGGCGCGCTCATCCCCGAGCAGCGCGGCGAGCGCTCGGTCACCCCGAACCCGACGCTCATCCGCCGCGGCCTGGCGGTGGACGTCATCATGTCGGCGCTCGCCCGGTCGTTCCCGTCGTGGGACTACCGGCACGGCGAGTACTACTGATCCCACCGGGATCAGCACCCTCGAGGGCCCGCGGAGCGCGTCTCCGCGGGCCCTCCCGCATTCCCGCGCGGCGGTCCGTGGCGCGCCCCTCTAATTCCATAGGTGAGGAGATGGCTCCGCATTCCCCTGTGATATGCCCGCCGCGTTCCGCCGCGACACGCGGGAAACACCGCCGTCGACACCCTGCTGACGAGACGGAATGCGCGCGACGAGGGCGCGACGACGTATCAGCGGACCGGTTCCCCGCGGATTCTCGCCCGATTTCCGCCGCCGATTCACGAACGATGTCGGATTTCCCGTCCGCACCGGGTATCGTGGTTCGCACCGCATCATCTGATGCGCCATCGGCAATGGAAGGAACAGACGTGGCTCGCAAGGTTGTCACCACGCTCGTCGACGACATCGACGGCGTCGTCATCGAAGAGGGAAAGGGCGAGACCGTCCCGTTCGCGCTCGACGGCGTGAATTACGAGATCGATCTGAGCGACGCTAACGCCGCGAAGCTCCGTGAGGCGCTCGACACGTACGTCGACCGCGCCCGCCGCGTCGGCCGCGCCTCCACCGGCCGTTCGACGAGCTCGCGCCGCTCCTCCTCCAGCGCTCCGAAGGAGGACCTCGGCGCCGCTCGCGAGTGGCTGCGCGAGCACGGCCACAAGGTCTCCGAGCGCGGCCGCATCTCCGCCGACCTGCTCGAGGAGTACCGCGCCAACAAGTAGGCGACACGACGCGCGCATCGCGCGCAGCACGTGCGAAGAGGGCCGATCCGCCAGCGGATCGGCCCTCTTCGTCGTCTCACGGGCACCCCGTAATGATTTACGCAGCCCGCGGAATGCCAGGCCTCCTCGTGCCCGGCGCGCCGCGTGTCACGCGCATGTCACTCCCGCGTCGCGGGGGCGTCGCGGGGGCGCGAGCACTCTGGCCGGGAAGAAGGAGCACCGTGCCGAATCACCTCGCATCACCCGGGACCGCAATTCCCGCCCGCCGCCCCCGTCGTCGCATCCGTCAGCGCGTCCTCGCCACCGCGGGCGCCGCGCTCATCGCGCTCGTCGCCGTCGTCGGGGTCACCGGGCAGATGCAGTCCGCATCGGCGGCCGTCTCCCCCACGACCACGTCCCAGTGCAACGACACCCCCAACGGCGGTGGCGACCAGGTCGAATGCGACGTCACTGTCGTGAACGAATTGAACGTGGCGACGCAGACCGGATCATCGACGGTCACCACCCGCGTGTGCGCCGGCGCCGCGGGAGCGGCTCCCCTCTGCACCACGACGGTGTCGCAGCGCGACGGGATCATCATCACCGCGGTCGACCAGTGCAACGGCGTCGCGAACGGCGGCGGCAGCAATGTCATCTGCAACGTGGACATCACCAACAACATCGTCGGCGACAGCACCACCACGCCCGCGACCGTGAACCAGTGCGTCGGCTCCGCCACGGACGGCGCAGCGGGCGGGACGGCCTGCAACCCGGTCTCCAGCACCACGGGCGCCGACGTCACGCAGTGCAACCGCTCCGGCAACGGCGGCGGCGCCGCGGGTCGCGTCACCTGCACCGTCCCGACGTCCACCGTCACCTCCGCGCTCCTCGTCTCGGTCAACCAGTGCAACGGATCCGGCAACGGCGGCGGCGCGACCGTCACCTGCGCCACGAACATCAGCAACTTCGTCACCGCGGTCGTGACGCCGACGCCCACGGCGACGCCCAGCGCGACCCCCACGGTCGAGCCGACCACTCCCGCGCCGACGCCCACGGCCCCGACGCCCACGCCGACGGCCCCGACCCCGACGCCCACCCCGACGCCGACGGCCCCCACGCCCACGCCGACGGCTCCGACCCCGACCCCCACCCCGACGGCCCCGACGCCGACGCCGCCGGTCGGCACGCCGACCCCGACCGCGGGCACGCCGACCCCGACCGCGGGCACGCCCACGCCGGGCGTCGGGACGCGCACACCGTCGAGCACGCCCCCCGCGCCGATCGTCCCCGGGGGCACGACGCCCGGTGGCTCGCTCCCGGTGACGGGCTACGCCCCACGCCCACCATCGCCTGGGGCCTGGCCGCCCTGGTCCTGGGCGCCCTCGGACTCGGGTGGAAGGCCCGACGCCGGTCCACCGAGCGGTAGCCACCCCGCGGATCGCCTGACGGATCGCCCGACGACACGTCGTCGGGCGATCCGTCGTGCGTAGCCCCAAAAGCACTTGCGTGATGGGATTTCGCTTCCCAGCGGATACGGTGGCCGCCATGGAGGTGCCGGATGCATCAGCGAGTCGAGGGCGGATCCCCGTCCTCAGCGCGCCGTCCGACCACCCCCGCCCGCCCGATCGTCGGCCGCCCGATCCGAGCCGAAGCGCCGTCGTGATCCGCGTCGACGTGCTCGGCGGGTTCCACGTCGCGGGCCTCGGCGCCGATCCCGCATCCGCCTCCGCGCGCCCGGATCCGCACGGCGCCGCCCTCTCCGACGGCACCAGGCGCCTCATCGCCGCGCTCGCGATCCGCGCCCGCCCCGCCGACCTGGGCACCCTCGCCAGCCAGCTGTGGCCCGACGCGCTGGACTCCCGCGCCGCGTCGAGCCTCCGCTCCGCCATCGCCCGCCTCGGCGACGGGGGACGCGAGATCGTCCGCTCCGCGCCCGGCGGCCTGATGCTGAACGACGCCGTGGCCGTCGACCTCCGGACGGCCCGCACGACGGCCGCCCGCCTGCTCGAGCCGCGGCAGGAGGAGCCGGACGACGCGGTCATCTCGCCGGCCGCGGTCGACCTCTTCAGCGCCGACCTCCTGCCCGACTGGTTCGACGCGTGGCTGGAGCCCGCGGCCGAGGAGTGGCGGCACCTCCGGGTCAACGCGCTCGAGGCGCAGTCCCAGGCGCTCCTGACCCGCTCGCGCCTGCACGAGGCGGCGTCGGCCGCCCGACGGGCCATCGACGTGGATCCGCTCCGCGAGACCGCGCAGCGCTGCCTCATCGCCGTGCACGTGGCGGCCGGCAACCGGTCCGACGCCCTGCGCGCCTACGAGATCTACCGCACGCGCCTCGAGCGCGAGGTGGGCCTGGAGCCGACGGAGATGCTGACCGGCCTCGTGTCCGGCCTGCGTCCCCGCGTCTCCGCCCGCCGCGGCCACTGACGATCCGGGCGACTGCCCGTCACGTCGCCCGCCGGGCTGCTCGGGCGCCCGCCGTCACGTCCCGAGCCGCTCCCAGAGGAACGCGTGGATGAGCGACTGCAGGCGCGCCGTCGCGGGATTGTCCGCGGATCCGCCGTGGCCGCCCGCCGTGTTCTCGAAGTACCAGGCGTCCTCGACCCCGGTCTCGTGCAGCAGCGCGACCATCTTCCGCGCCTGCACGGGGCCGACGCGGTCGTCGCTCGTGGCAGCGTAGACGAGCGTCGGCGGATAGGCGACCCCGGCGCGCACGTTGTGGTACGGCGAGAAGGTCCGGATGAACTCCCAGTCGGACGCCACGTCCGGATCCCCGTACTCGGCGATCCACGACGCCCCCGCCGACAGCCGGGTGTACCGCCGCATGTCGAGGAGCGGCACCCCGCAGATCACCGCGCCGAACAGCTCCGGGTAGGTCGTGAGCATGTTGCCGACCAGCAGGCCGCCGTTGCTGCGGCCCTCGCAGCCGAGGCGCGCCGGCACGGTCACCCCGCGGGACACGAGGTCGCGCGCGACGGCGGCGAAGTCCTCGTAGGCCCGGTGCCGGTCCTGCCGCAGCGCCGCACGGTGCCAGGCCGGCCCGTACTCGCCGCCCCCGCGGATGTTGGCGAGCACGTACACGCCGCCGCGCGCCAGCCAGCCGCGTCCCCTGACGCCGCTGTAGGAGGGCAGCAGGCTGTTCTCGAAGCCGCCGTAGCCGGAGAGCAGCGTGGGCGCGGATCCGTCGAGCGGCAGGTCGCGCGGCCCCACCTGGAAGTAGGGCACGCGCGTCCCGTCGTCGGACACGGCGAAGTGCTGCTGCACCTCGAGCCCGCGGGCGTCGAACGACGCCGGCTGCTCCTTGACCGGTCTCGGCGCTCCCTGGCCGACCACGCCGTGCAGCAGCGTCGGCGGCGTGAGGAACCCGGTGACCGCGAGCCAGTACTCGTCGGTCTCCCGGTCGGTCGCGACGACGGAGACGGACGCGATCGGCGTCCCCACGCGCACGTCCTCCTCGTGCCACCCGGCGGGTCCGGCGTCGGTCGGAGGCGTCAGGACGCGGATCCGGCTCGCGACGTCCTCGAGGAGCGTGAGTACGAGATGCCCCGCTGTCCACGCCCAGTCCTCCAGGCTGCGGGACGAGGTGGGCGCGAACAGCACGGCGAGCTCGCGGGATCCGGCGAGGAAGTCGTCGAGGCGCGCCGCCAGCAGGGATCCCGCAGCATGCACGACGCCGCCGATCTCCGTGTCCGTGCGCGGCCGCAGCACGAGCCACTCGCGGTGCAGGTCGACGTCCACGTCCTCCGGCACGTCGATCCGCACCGTGCCCGCATCCGTCAGCAGCAGCGTCCGCGACGTGAAGAAGTCGGGCACCTCGCGCACGACGTCCCGCTCGTACCCCGGCGTCGGGTCGTGCGTGACGTGGACGAGCATGTCTGTCGCGGCGACCGCGTGCACCTCGGGCGCGTCCGCCAGTGCCTGCCCGCGGCTCCAGCGCCGCGCGGTCCGCGCGTACGAGCTCTCGGTGAGGCTGCCCGGCCCGAAGTCCGTGCCGACGAAGACCGTGTCCCGGTCGATCCACGACACCATCGTCTTCGCGACCAGCACCGCGAAGCCGTCCTCGACGAAGCGTCCGGTGGTGAGGTCGAGCTCGCGGACCGCCACCGCGTCCCCGCCGTCCGGCGAGAGCGACACGAGCGCCCGGTCGCGCGCGGGCGACAGCAGCTGCGCGCGCGAGAACTGCCATGGGATCCCCTCGGCCGCGCCCAGCGCGTCCAGGTCGAGCAGCACCTCCCACTCGGGCGCCGGCGCCTGGTACTCGTCGAGCGTGGTGCGACGCCAGAGCCCCTGCACGTGCTCGGCGTCGCGCCAGAGGTTGTAGAGGTGCTCGCCGTGCCGGGTCACATACGGGATCCGCTCGTCGGATTCCAGCACCTCGAGCAGCTCGCCCGTCAGCTGGGCGCGCGATCCCTCGGGCGACCGGGCGAGCGTCCGCGCGTTCTCCGCACGCACCCACGCGAGCGCCCTGTCGCCGTGGATCTCCTCCAGCCAGAGGAACGGATCGTCGGGGGTCGAGGGGTCGCGAGCGTCGGCGGTCATCCCCTCAGCCTACGGAGGCGGGGCGGCGCGATCAGGCGGCCGGCGCCAGGAACTCGTCCCACCCGGGAGCGGGGCGCTCCATCCCGCTGACCACCCAGCCGCTCCCCTGCGGCGCCCGCGGGGACGTCCGCAGCGTCCAGCCCATCTCCTCCGGCGTGCGGTCGCTCTTGCGGTTGTTGCACGAGAGGCAGCAGGCCACCAGGTTCTCCCACGTGTCCTTGCCGCCGCGCGAGCGCGGGAGGACGTGGTCGATGGTGGTCGCGTTGCGGGCGCAGTACGCGCACCGGCCGCCGTCGCGCCGCAGCACCCCGCGCCGCGAGACGGGGACGCGGCGGGCGTGCGGGATCCGCACGTACCGCGTCAGCAGGATCACGGACGGGCGGCCCCACGCGCCGCCGTTCCCGAGGATCGGGTGCTCCTCGTCCTGGGCGAGCATGGTGGCCTTGCCGCTCAGCACGAGCACCAGGGCCCGCTTGAACGACACGACGGCGAGCGGCTCGAAGCCCGCGTTGAGTACCAGTGTGCGCACGACATCCCTCTCAGACCGGCCTGGACGGCTTCCAGGAATCCGAATGAGGCGTCCCGCCCCCGGGAACACGCGAAGGCACCGCCGAATGGACGGCGATGCCTTCTAGGAGAACGGGTGACCGCTCGGGTGGAGCAGGTGGCTGCCCACCCGGGGATGGTGCCGATGCCCGTGGCGCACGTGCGCATCCATGGTGCGGATGTCAGGTGCGGTGGTCATCGGGGCTCCCGGGCGGGTCGAGGGACGTCTCACCGGACAGGCTAACCCAGCGTCCCCCGTTTGTCCCGGGGAACGCAGGAGGCCGGCGGCGCATCCCACAGGGTGCGTACCGCCGGCCTCCCGGTCGATCTCGTGCCGGTCGTCAGCCCAGGAGGCGGACGTAGTGCACGTCGGAGCTCCAGACCGGGCGCTCCTTGACGTGGTCGCCGGGCTTCGGCGCGTCGATCATGATGCCGTTGCCGGTGTAGATGCCGTCGTGGCTGCCGTCGTTCCACACCACGATGTCGCCGGCACGGGCCTCGGAGGCCGGGACGGTGACGCCGGCCGCGCCCTGCGCCCGCACCGAGTGCGGGAGGTTGAGGCCGAACTGCGCGAAGACGTACTGGACGAGGCCCGAGCAGTCGAAGCCGGCGGGGGTGTTGCCGCCGAAGACGTAGGGGACGCCGAGGTACTGACGGGCGACGGCGGCGACGCCGGTGGCCGATGTGCCCGGGTAGATCGGGTTCTGGGCGAGCTGGGAGGCGGACGCGCCCGTGTAGCTCGTGGCCGAGGAGGCGAGCTGCGTGCGGCGCTGCTCGGCGAGGGCGGCGCGCGCGGCGGCCGCCTTCTGCGTGCTGAGGTCGGCGACGGAGGTGGCCGTGAAGCCCTCCTCCTCGACCGGCGCGGACGACGCGTTGTCGGCGGTGACGACCTGCGCGTTGGCGGCCGTGTAGTCCTGCAGCGAGGCGCCCGCGGCGGACGAGGTGTGCTCGAGCGAGGATCCGGCGGCGTACGCCGGGATCGCCATGACGCCGACGAGGCCGGTGACGAAGGTCATCACGACCGCGTTGGCGGCCTTGGTGCGGCGCGACCGACCGGCCGGCACGGGGGCCGGGGTCAGGCGGGGCGCGGGAGCCTGGAGCGTGCGGGTCGCGGAATCGCGACGCGGGCGGACGGCCTTCGCGCTCTCGGCGGCGCGGAGCTCGCGGCGAGTGGGCAGGCGATCCATCCCGGGTGCGGGCGGTCGGGTCGGGTCGGTCGGGTTCCCGACGGAACCGCTGATGTCACCATGGGCCAAGTTGTCAACCTCCTGCGTCTCGACGCCGGACATGCTGGCGCCCCGTCCCTCCAAGGTCGTCGAGGGGTACTCATGCAGGGGACGGGTGTCGAGACGCCCTGCACCGGGCCCGGAACCTCTGTGGCGGTCGGTCGGGCCTGTTCGAGAGTAAGGGACGCGCACCCGTTTGTCATCCAGAGGGACCATATTTCTAACGAATCCATAACGGCCCACGTCATCCTCACGACGGATGCGGGACAGAACCCCCGGTGACGGCGGCGAGCCCCGATCACGGCCCCCGTCCAGGGGTGGTCCTGGGGATCTGCCCGGCGCCGACGCCGGACCGCGTCGGGGTCAGCGCTCGATGAAGATGTGCCCCGCGACCTCGAGCGGCAGCTCGAGCCCCGGCCCCGCGCCGTCGACCCGCACCAGGACGTACGCGCCCTCGCGGGAGAAGGACCCGGTCGCCCCCGGCAGCACGCCGGCCTGCTTGAGCTGCGAGAGGAGCTCGGGGTCGAACTGCACGGGCTCGCCCAGCCGGCGGATCACGCCGCGCGCGGGGGCGTCCTCGGTCGTGCCGAGCGAGGCCTCGACGATGCTCACGACGCCGGCCATGAACGCCACAGCAGGCGAGTCGCCCAGCTCGTCGAGCCCGGGGATGGGGTTGCCGTACGGCGACTCCGTCGGGTGCCCGAGGAGGTCGAGGATCTTGCGCTCCACCTGCTCGCTCATCACGTGCTCCCAGCGGCAGGCCTCGTCGTGGACGAACTCCCACTCGAGGCCGATGACGTCGCTGAGGAGGCGCTCCGCCAGGCGGTGCTTCCGCATCACGTGCACGGCCTTGCTCCGACCCTCGGGGGTGAGCTCCAGGTGGCGGTCGCCGCTGACGATCACGAGGCCGTCGCGCTCCATGCGCGCCACGGTCTGCGAGACGGTGGGGCCCGAGTGGCCGAGGCGCTCGGAGATGCGCGCGCGCAGCGGGACGATGGCCTCCTCCTCGAGGTCGAGGATGGTGCGGAGGTACATCTCCGTCGTGTCCACGAGATCAGTCATCGGGCCTCCCTTGCGCCGTGGACCAGCCTACTTCCCCGGGTGCGGGATGACCGGCGCCGGTCGTGGGACAGCCCGGGGCGACGGCGGACGGTCCCCTACCATTGCCGCATGCCGACCACGAAGATCCCCACCGAACTGCTGCCCCTCGACGGACGATTCGGCTGCGGGCCGTCCAAGGTCCGGCAGGCGCAGCTCGACCACCTCGCGCTCGCGGGTGCGCAGATCCTCGGCACCTCCCACCGCCAGGCACCCGTCAAGGACATGGTGGGGCGCGTGCGCGACGGGCTCTCCCGGCTCTTCCGCCTCCCCGACGGCTACGAGGTCGTGCTGGGGAACGGCGGATCCACGGCCTTCTGGGACGCCGCCGCCTTCTCCCTCATCGAGCGCCGCAGCCAGAACCTCGTGTTCGGCGAGTTCGGCGGCAAGTTCGCGAAGGCCGCCGCGGCGCCCTTCCTCGAGGCGCCCGACGTGATCCGCGCCGAGCCCGGCAGCCGCGCCTCCGCGAACCCGATCGAGGGCGTCGACGTCTACGCGTGGCCGCACAACGAGACCTCCACCGGCGTCATGGCGCCCGTCGCGCGCGTCTACGGCGACGAGGGCGCGCTCACGGTCGTCGACGCGACGAGCGCGGCCGGCGGGATCGACTTCGACGCCGCCCACGCCGACGTCTACTACTTCGCCCCGCAGAAGAACCTGGCGAGCGACGGCGGCGTCTGGCTCGCGCTGTTCTCCCCCGCCGCCCTCGAGCGCGTGGACCGCATCGCGGCGTCCGGCCGGTGGATCCCCGAGTTCCTGAGCCTCAAGAACGCCGTCGACAACTCCCGCCTGAACCAGACGCTGAACACCCCGGCCCTCGCCACGCTCCTCATGCTCGAGGACCAGCTGGACTGGATCGAGGGGGCCGGCGGGCTGACGTGGGCGGATGCCCGCACGCGCGAGTCGTCCTCGGTCCTCTACGAGTGGGCGGAGCGCGTGGAGTACGCGCGGCCGTTCGTGACGGATCCCGCGCACCGCTCGCAGGTGGTGGTCACGATGGACTTCGACGATTCCATCGACGCGGCCTCCGTCGCGAAGACGCTGCGCGCGAACGGGGTCGTCGACACCGAGCCGTACCGGAAGCTCGGGCGCAACCAGCTGCGGGTCGCGACGTTCACGGCCATCGAGCCGGACGACGTGCGGGCGCTCGTGCGCTGCATCGAGTTCGTGGTGGAGCAGGGCGCGGGCTGACCCGGCCCTCCCGGAGACGACGGCGGCGGCGGTCCCCTCGGGGGCCGTCGCCGCCGTCATGCGGGATGCGGGTCAGCGATCGGCGCCGTCGAAGCTCGTGTCGTCGTCATCGTCGTCATCGTCATCGTCATCGTCCGACGCGGTCGCCTCGAAGTCGACGCCGTCGAGGACGTCGTCCGCGTCCTCGGCGTCCTCCGTGGAGTCGTCGTCCTCGTCGTCGTCGTCCTCGTCGGACTCCGCCGCGAGGCGCTCGGCCTCCTGGTCGGCCTCGATGCCGGCGAGCCGGTCGGACCACGGCAGCCACTCGGGCGAGAGCAGGGCGCCCTCACCGGGCATCAGCTCGGCCTCGAGCACCGTCGGGGCGGCGTCGTCGACGCGGGCGAGCGTGACGGTCCAGAACCAGCCGGGGTACCCGGGCATCGTGTTCGCGAAGAGGAGCGACAGCACGCGGTCGCCCTCGACGATCGACCCGGCAGGCGACCCGACGGTCACGGCCGGCGTGATCTCGAGCAGCGCCGCGCGCGCGAGGTCGACGGCCGCGAGCAGCTCGGCGTCGGGGACGGCGGGCTCCCGGGGCGCCTCGGCCTCCGTCGCCACGTCACCGGTCACCGTGTCGTCGGTCGTCGCGTCGTCGGGCATCGCGTCAGGCGCGTCCACCGCCGCCTCGTCCGCGGTCGTCGTCTCGTCGTCCCGCGGCTCAGGCATCGAGCTCCTCCGCGACCCGGCGCAGCAGCGCCGCGATCTTCCGGCCGTGAGCCTCCTCGGGGTAGCGGCCTCGCTTCAGGCCGGTGCCGATGCCGTCGAGCACCTTCACGAGGTCCTCCACGATGACGGCCATGTCGTCGGCGGGCTTGCGGGACATGCGGGCGAGCGAGGGCGGGGCGTCGAGGATCCGCGCGGAGAGCGCCTGCGCGCCGCGCTTGCCGTCCGCGATGCCGAACTCGAGCCGGGTGCCGGCCTTCACGCCGGCGACGCCCGAGGGCAGGGCCGACGCGTGCAGGAAGACCTCCTGGCCGTCGTCCGAGCTGATGAACCCGAACCCCTTGTCCTCGTCGTAGAACTTCACCTTGCCGGTGGGCATGCGATCCTCTTCCCTCGCCCCGGAGGGGCTCGATGTGCTGGTGGGCGGTCCAGTCTATTCGCCGGCGCTCCGACCGGCCCGGCGCCATCGGCGTGCGGCCGCGGGCCCGCTGTCACGTGCGACGCGCCCGGGCGCGTGCCACGGCGTAGTCTGAGCGGATGGCATCCGAGACCGCACCGAGCGAGGGACGGGCCGAGCGCGTCCTCGCGTACATGCTCGCCGGGATCCTGCTGGTCGCGGTCCTCAGCATCCTCGCGATCCTGCTGGCACCGCTCATCTCCGTCGACG
The DNA here is from genome assembly GCF_000355695.1 of Clavibacter nebraskensis NCPPB 2581. Taxonomy (NCBI): domain Bacteria; kingdom Bacillati; phylum Actinomycetota; class Actinomycetes; order Micrococcales; family Microbacteriaceae; genus Clavibacter; species Clavibacter nebraskensis. The sequence goes on from NC_020891.1 coordinate 2,561,471, forward strand.
CGTCGCAGTACAGCACCCCCCTGTGGCAGGTCATCCTGCTGCTGCCGGCCGTGGGCATCCCCATCGCCGCTCTCCTCTTCATCGCGATCCTCATCATCAGCGTCCGCCGCCGACGTCGCATGGACGGCACGTCCCGCTAGCGGGACGACCATGACCGACGCCCTCGCGCTCGCGGCCCGCCTGCGCGCGCTCGACGACGCAGCGCTCGCCGCCCTGGTGCGCGACCGCGGCATCGACGCCGCCCGCGTCGCCGACCTCTTCGACCTCGCGGACGCGCTGCTCGCCCCTGAGGCCGTCGCGCGGGCCATGGAGCAGCTCGACCGCATGGCGCTGGCCGTGCTCGCCATCGCCGCCGAGGAGGGGGCGACCACGCAGCCCGTCGGCCTGGACGCGGTCCGCGACGCGCTCTCCCGCCGCTCGGGCGAGGACCCGCTGGATCCGGCGGGTCTGGCGGACGCCGCCCGCCGCGCCGCGGACACGCTCCTCGCCGTCGTCGACGACAAGGGCATCACGACGCATCCGGAGGTCGCGGCCGCCCTCGCCGCCTGGCCCGCGGCCGGCCTCCCGGGTGCGGACGAGCTGACCCGCCTCGCCCCTCCCGCGCCGCTCGCCGCCGTCCCGCGCGTCGATCCCGAGGAGGTCGACCGGAGGGCGGGCGAGAGCGCCTTCCGCTCGGTGGTGTCCGTCGCCGCCCTCATCGAGGAGCTGGACCGCGAGCCGGCGCGCGAGCTGAGCCGCGGCGGCATGTCCCTGCCCGACGCGCGCCGACTGGCTGCCGCGCTCGGCGCGGACCTCGACGACGTCCCCGTCCACCTGTCCCTCGCCGAGCGCGCGGCGCTCGTGGTGCGTTCCGGCCGCACCTGGTCCACGGCCGCGACGGCGGCCGCCTGGTCCGCGCGACCGACCGCCGGACGATGGGAGGCACTCGCCGCCGCCTGGCTCGACGCGCTGGCACCCGCGACACGCGAGATCCTCGCCGAGCGCGCCGACGCGTCGTGGGGAGCGGGGCTCGTCGACAGCGTCCTCTGGCGCTTCCCCGGCGGATCCGCGTGGATCGGCGAGCGCATCACCGCCTTCACGCGCGACGCCGGCCTCCTCGGCATCACGACGGGCGACGTCCCGAGCTCCGCGGGCCGCGCCCTCCTCACGACGGGACCCGGAGCCGCCTCCGCCGCGCTCGCGCCGCACCTGCCCGCCGAGGTCGATCGGGTCTACCTGCAGCACGACCTCACCGTCGTCTCCCCCGGCCCGCTCGACCCGGCGGTCGAGTCGCGCCTGCTCGAGGTCGCCGACGCGGAGGGCCGGGGTCTTGCCGCCACCTACCGGATCTCCGCCGCATCCGTCACGCGCGCCCTCGCGTCCGGCGGGACGCCGGACGCCATCCGCGCCTTCCTGGCGGACGTCTCGCTGACCGGCATCCCCCAGCCCCTCGACTACCTCATCGACGAGGCCGCCGCCCGCTTCGGTCGCCTCCGCGTCCGTCCGGCGTCACCCTCCGACGCGGTCCCGGACGCCCGGACCGCGATCGTCTCCGAGGACGGGCCGCTGCTCGCCACCCTCCTCGTCGACCGCGACCTCGCGCCGCTGCGGCTCGTGCGCGCGGCCGACGCGGTGCTCACGTCGGCCGCATCGCCCGACGCCGTCGAGCGCGCGCTCGCGGCCGCCCGGCTCGCGCCCGTCCGCGAGGACGAACTGGGCCGCCGCATGGCACCGTCCGGTCGGACCGCACCGACCCCGCACGCCGTCGCGGATCCCGAGCCCGATGCGGCCGACACCCTCGTCGCCCGCGTCCGCGCGACCGACGGCCCCGACGACGGAGCGGCGTGGACCACGCGCCAGCTCGAGGTGGCGATCCGCGCCAAGGCCGCCCTCCGCGTCCGCGTCCGCATACCCGACGGCCGCGAGGTGGAGCACGTGCTCGAGCCCTCCAGCATCGCCGGCGGTCGGCTGCGCGCCCGCGACCGGGTCGCCGACGTCGAGCGCACCCTCCCCCTCTCGAGCATCCTGGCGATCTCCGCCGGACCGGCGACCGCGTGAGCGCGCCTAGGCTGGCGGGCATGCCCGACGGCCCCCTCATCGTCCAGAGCGACCGCACCGTCCTCCTCGAGGTGGCGCACGCGGACGCGGAGGACGCGCGACACGAACTCGCCGTGTTCGCGGAGCTGGAGCGCGCGCCGGAGCACATCCACACGTACCGGATCACCCGGCTCGGCCTCTGGAACGCACGCGCCGCCGGGCACACCGCCGCGGACATGCTCGCGACCCTCGAGCACTACTCCCGGTTCCCCGTGCCGCAGTCGGTCACCGTGGACGTGACGGACACCGTCGGCCGCTACGGACGCCTGGCCATCGGGCGCGACGCCGACGGCGGGCTGCAGATCTCGAGCACCGAGTCCGCGGTCCTGTCGGAGGTCGCGAGCTCCCGCCGCATCGCGCCGCTGCTCACCGAGCGCGTCGACGCGACGACCTACCGCGTGCAGGCCTGGGCGCGCGGCCAACTCAAGCAGGAGCTCGTGAAGATCGGCTGGCCCGCCGAGGACCTCGCCGGCTACACGCCCGGCACGCCCCACGACATGGCGCTCGTGGAGGACGGCTGGACGCTGCGGGACTACCAGGCGGACGCGGTCGACCACTTCCTCGACGGCGGATCCGGCGTCGTCGTCCTCCCCTGCGGCGCCGGCAAGACGCTCGTCGGCGCCGCCGCCATGTCCCGCGCCAAGACGACCACGCTGATCCTCGTCACGAACACGGTGTCGGCGCGCCAGTGGCGCTCCGAGCTGCTCACGCGCACGACGCTCACGGAGGACGAGATCGGCGAGTACTCGGGCCAGTCCCGCGAGGTCAAGCCGGTCACCATCGCGACGTACCAGATCCTCACCGCCAAGAGGAAGGGCGAGTACGCCCACCTGGCGCTCCTCGACGCGCTCGACTGGGGCCTCGTCGTCTACGACGAGGTGCACCTCCTGCCCGCGCCCGTCTTCAAGCTGACCGCGGACCTCCAGGCCCGCCGCCGCCTCGGCCTCACGGCCACGCTCGTGCGGGAGGACGGCCGCGAGGGCGACGTCTTCAGCCTCATCGGCCCGAAGCGGTTCGACGCGCCGTGGAAGGAGATCGAGGCGCAGGGCTTCATCTCCCCCGCCGAGTGCTTCGAGGTGCGCATCGACCTGCCCGACGACGACCGCCTGGTCTACGCCGCCGCCGCGGACGACGAGCGCTACCGCCTCGCCGCCACGGCGCCCGCCAAGCTCGACGTGACGCGCGCGCTGGTCGAGCGCCACCGCGGCGAGAGCATCCTCGTCATCGGCCAGTACCTGGAGCAGATCGACGAGCTCGCGGAGGCGCTCGGCGCCCCGAAGCTCACGGGCGCGACGCCCGTGGCCGAACGCGAACGGCTCTACCAGGCGTTCCGCGACGGCACGGAGCGCGTGCTCGTGGTCAGCAAGGTCGCCAACTTCTCGGTGGACCTGCCCGACGCCACGGTGGCCATCCAGGTGTCCGGCTCGTTCGGGTCCCGCCAGGAGGAGGCCCAGCGCCTCGGTCGCCTGCTCCGCCCGGAGGCGTCCGGCCTGTCCGCGAGCTTCTACACGCTCGTCTCCCGCGACACCGTCGACCAGGACTTCGCGCAGAACCGGCAGCGCTTCCTCGCGGAGCAGGGCTACAGCTACACGATCCTCGACGCTGCCGGCATCGCCGCCTGACCGGGGCAGGGCACCCGCCACAGTCTGTTCCTAGCATCCAGGTGGCTCCCAGCGAGTGCGCAGATACTTCATCCCATGAGCGATGGCCCGAAGATCCTTATCGTCGATGACGAACCCAACATCCGCGACCTGCTGACCACGAGCCTCCGGTTCGCCGGGTTTGCGGTCCGCGCCGTCGGCAACGGCGCCCAGGCCATCTCGGCCGTCCTCGAGGAGGAGCCCGACCTCATCATCCTCGACGTGATGCTGCCGGACATGAACGGGTTCGGCGTCACCAAGCGCCTCCGTGCCGCCGGCTACACGGCGCCCATCCTGTTCCTCACGGCGAAGGACGACACCGAGGACAAGATCACGGGCCTCACCGTCGGCGGCGACGACTACGTCACCAAGCCGTTCAGCCTCGACGAGATCGTCGCGCGCATCAAGGCGATCCTCCGCCGCACGATGCACGCGGACGAGGACGCGATCATCCGCGCCGGCGAGCTCACGATGGACCAGGACACGCACGAGGTCCTCGTGGGCGAGGAGCCCATCGAGCTGAGCCCCACCGAGTTCAAGCTGCTCCGCTACCTGATGCTCAACCCCAACCGCGTGCTCTCGAAGGCCCAGATCCTGGACCACGTGTGGGAGTACGACTTCAACGGCGACGCCGGCATCGTCGAGTCCTACATCTCCTACCTGCGCCGCAAGCTCGACCAGCACTCCTCGGAGCCGGTCATCCAGACCAAGCGCGGCTTCGGCTACATGCTCAAGGCCGCCAAGTCCTGACCCTGCCGGGCCCCTGGGGGTCCGCACCACCCGGACGGCCGGCCGCTCCCCGAGCGCCCGGCCGTCCGCACATGCTGGGTCGCCTATCCTCGTGACTCAGGTCAGCGAGACGGGAACACGAGGTGCGGCCAGTGCACGACTACGTGTCGGAGAAGTGGAACAACGTCTCCCTGCGCACCAAGATCACGAGCGTCACGGTGCTCCTGCTCCTGCTGGGCCTCCTCGTGTCCGGTGCCGGCACCATGTACCTGCTGCGCCAGCAGATGGTCAGCCAGCTCGACGCGCAGCTCCGGGTCACGATCACGCAGCTCCCGAAGGTGCTCAATACCGACGCGACGATGCCGGACACGTTCACGCAGGAAGACGTGGCAACCGCGGATCCGGCCTGGTTCGTGGTCCTCCTCGACGCCCAGGGCGACGTGCTCGCCGACAACTGGACGGGCGACTCCGCCGAGCACCCGCGCGTCTTCGGCCTCGACCTGGCCCGGGCCTCCCAGATCAACAACGAGATCGTCGTCTTCTCGGACAACTCCGGCAAGAAGGCGTGGCACGGCATCGTCCGGGTGTCGCAGAACGCATCGCCGGACGCGATGGAGTACTCGACGCTCGTCGTCGCCCGGCCGCTCGAGCAGGTGGACGACCTCGTCGCCACGTACATCGTCATCTTCGCGAGCTTCGGCCTCGCCGTCGTCGTGCTCGGCGCCGCGGTCACCCGCATGCTGGTGACCAGCACGTTCGGCCCCCTCCGCGAGGTCGAGCGCACCGCGGCCGCCATCGCGGGCGGCGACTTCAGCCAGCGCCTCGGAGGTGCCACCCCGAACACCGAGGTCGGTCGCCTCAACCGCTCCCTCAACATGATGCTCAGCCGGATCGACCGCGCCTTCGCCGACCGCGCGAAGACCATCGACCAGATGCGGCGCTTCGTCGGCGATGCCAGCCACGAGCTCCGGACGCCGTTGGTCTCGGTGCGCGGCTACGCCGAGCTGTATCGCATGGGGGCGCTGCAGACGCCCGAGGACGTGTCGCAGGCCATGGAGCGCATCGAGAAGGAGGCCATCCGCATGGGCGGGCTGGTCGAGGACCTCCTGGAGCTCGCACGGCTGGACGAGACCAAGCCTCTGCAGCTCGCGCCCGTCGACCTCTACCCCATCGCCCGCGACGCCGCTCTCGACGCGATGGCCTCCTCCCAGACCCGCACCGTCACGGCGCTCCCGCCGGTGCTCGTCAACCCCGTCGGCCCGATCCTCGACGCCGACGGCCTCGAGCCCACGCAGGAGCTGTCGTCGGACCCGCAGCGCGGCACCGGGGGCGCGTCGGGCAGCGACGCGACCGGGCCCATCGCCTTCGCCGGCGCCACCCTGTCCCGGTTCCGCGCCCGCCGCTCGCGCCGCCCCGGCGATACGGCGACCGACGCCCTCGCCCCTGTCCGCCCCGGCGACGACGACGCGCCCGTCCCCGCCGAGGGGTTCGCCATGGTCCAGGCGGAAGAGAACAAGATCCGGCAGGTGGTGACCAACCTCATCGGCAACGCCGTGCGCTTCACGCCCGCCGGCAGCCCGATCGACCTGGCGACCGTCGTCGACGAGGCCGCACGGGAGGCGCGCATCGAGGTCCGCGACCACGGGGACGGCGTGCCTCCGCAGATCCGGGAGAAGATCTTCCAGCGCTTCTGGCGCGCCGACACGTCCCGCACACGGGAGACCGGCGGCAGCGGGCTCGGCCTCGCCATCGTGTCCGCCATCGTCGCCGCGCACCGCGGCAGGGTCGACGTCGTCGAGACCGAGGGCGGGGGCGCCACCTTCCGCGTGATCCTGCCCCTCCTCCCCAGCTCCGACTCCTCCACGACCTCCACGCCCAGCGCCCCGGCCGCCCCTGCGTCCTGACCACCGCGTAACCTCCGCCCGTCCCACGACGAGAAGGAGGAGACGCATGACGAGGTACCAGGTGGACAGCGAGGCCGTCCTGTCGGCGACCGCAGCCGTCCAGGGCAGCATCGGCCGCATCCAGGCGGAGGTGGCGGGCCTTCACGGCCAGCTCGCCGACCTGCAGGGATCGTGGTCCGGCAGCGCGGCCACGGCCTTCCAGGGCGTGGTGGCCGAGTGGAAGGGCACGCAGCAGCGCGTCGAGGAGGCCCTGGCGAGCATCAACCAGGCCCTGAGCTCCGCCGCCCGGCAGTACGCGGAGGTGGAGGAGGGCAACGCCCGCATGTTCGCGCACTAGCGCGATGCGGCGGCCGCCATCCGCCGCAGGAGGAGCCCTGCACGACGAAGCGGACGGCCCCGTGAGGGACCGCCCGCTTCGTCGTGCTGATCGTGCTGGCGGGCCGGAGCGCTGCCGCTCCGGCCCGGTCGGACTAGAACTCCATGCCACCCGTGGGATCGCCGGCCGGGGCCGGGTTCTTCTCGGGCTTCTCGGCGACGACCGCCTCGGTCGTGAGGAACAGACCGGCGATGGACGCGGCGTTCAGCAGAGCCGAGCGCGTGACCTTCACCGGGTCGTTGATGCCCGCGGCGAGCATGTCGACGTACTCGCCCGTGGCGGCGTTGAGGCCGTGACCCGAGGGCAGGTTGCGGACGCGCTCGGCCACGACGCCGGGCTCGAGGCCCGCGTTGAGGGCGATCTGCTTGAGCGGAGCGTCGACCGCGACGCGGACGATGTTCGCGCCCGTCGCCTCGTCGCCCTCAAGCTGGAGCTTCTCGAAGGCGAGCTTGCCGGCCTGGATGAGCGCGACGCCACCACCGGCGACGATGCCCTCCTCGACGGCGGCCTTCGCGTTGCGGACGGCGTCCTCGATGCGGTGCTTGCGCTCCTTGAGCTCCACCTCGGTCGCCGCGCCGGCCTTGATGACGGCCACGCCGCCGGCCAGCTTCGCGAGGCGCTCCTGGAGCTTCTCGCGGTCGTAGTCGCTGTCGGTGTTGCCGATCTCGTTGCGGATCTGCTGCACGCGGGCCGCGATCTCGGTGGCGTCTCCGCCGCCCTCCACGATCGTGGTCTCGTCCTTGGTGATGACGACCTTGCGGGCCGTGCCGAGCAGGTCGAGGGTGACGTTCTCGAGCTTGAGGCCGACCTCCTCGGCGATGACCTGGCCGCCGGTGAGGATGGCGATGTCCTGCAGCTGCGCCTTGCGGCGGTCGCCGAAGCCGGGGGCCTTGACGGCGACCGACTTGAAGATGCCACGGATCTTGTTGACGACGAGCGTGGCCAAGGCCTCGCCGTCGACGTCCTCCGCGATGATGAGGAGCTGCTTGCCCGACTGGATGACCTTGTCGACGATCGGCAGCAGGTCCTTGATGTTCGAGATCTTCGAGTTGACGATCAGGATGTACGCGTCCTCGAACACGGCCTCCTGGCGCTCGGGGTCGGTGACGAAGTACTGCGACAGGTAGCCCTTGTCGAAGCGCATGCCCTCGGTGAGCTCGAGCTCGGTGCCGAAGGTGTTGGATTCCTCGACGGTGACCACGCCCTCCTTGCCGACCTTGTCGATCGCCTCGGCGATGATGGCGCCGATGGTGGAGTCGCCGGCGGAGATGGACGCGGTGGCGGCGATCTCCTCCTTGGTCTCGATCTCCTTCGCGGCGGACTTGAGCTCCTCCGTGACGGCCGCGACGGCCTTCTCGATGCCGCGCTTGAGGCTGATGGGGTCGGCGCCCGCGGCGACGTTGCGGAGGCCCTCGCGGACCAGGGCCTGCGCGAGGACGGTCGCGGTGGTCGTGCCGTCACCGGCGACGTCGTCGGTCTTCTTGGCGACCTCCTTGACGAGCTCCGCTCCGATCTTCTCGAACGGGTCGTCGAGCTCGATCTCCTTGGCGATCGACACGCCGTCGTTCGTGATGGTGGGGGCGCGCCACTTGTTCTCGAGGACGACGTTGCGGCCCCGCGGGCCGAGGGTCACGCGGACCGCGTCGGCCAGGATGTTCAGGCCGCGCTCGAGGCCGCGGCGGGCTTCTTCGTCAAAAGCGATGATCTTAGCCATGTGTATCTCTCGTCCCTCCCGGACGTCAGGAAAAAGGCAGTCGTCTAGCACTCCCCGTGAGGGAGTGCCAGGGACGATTCTGGCACTCGCCCTACGGGAGTGCAAGCGAGCCGCTCACAGGCCCGGGCCGCTCGGGACGCGGCGACGCCGTCGCCCGGACGGGCGGCGGCGTCGCCGTGGTGGAGGGGGTACCGCTAGGCCAGCGTGACGTTCTCCGCCTGCAGGCCCTTGGAGCCCTGGCCGATCTCGAAGGCGACGCGCTGCCCCTCCTCCAGGACCTTGTAGCCGGACATCTCGATCGCCGAGTAGTGGACGAAGACGTCCTGCTGGGCAGGACCGCCCTCGACGGCGTCCACGGTGATGAACCCGAACCCCTTCTCCCCGTTGAACCACTTCACGGTGCCGTTGGCCATGTGCTTCTCCATGTGCGAATGCGCGGTGTCGGGAGCGCGGTGCCGCCACCCCCGGGTCGGCCGCGGGGCCCTGCATCGGCCCCGCGCCACGCCCTCGGGACGTACGGCGCGCAGCACCTGGTCCGCGGCGGGCGTGCGACCAGGCAGCACGATAGACAGGGCGGGCGATGCCCCGTCGGGTTGCTCCACGGATGCGGCCGGGCGGGCTGGGGCGGAGTCGGGGGGCGGATCAGCCCCTGGCGGCGTAGTCGGCGCCGAGCACGGCCGTCAGCTTGGACGCCTGGGCCGCCGAGACGCCGGCCGCCGGCCGGAACTGCTCGGACTGCGCCACGTCGCCCACGCCCAGCTCGGCGACGAGGCCCCGGGCAGCGCCCTCGTCCGCTGCGTCGTAGTAGTAGACGGTGGTGGTGGCGATGTCGGTCGAGCTGGCGTTCAGACGCGAGCCGATCGCCCAGCCCTTCGTCTGCAGCGCGGTCGCGGCACGGGCGGAGAGACCCGACGTCCTCGTGCCGTTGAGGACCGTCACGACCATGCCGGGCACGGTGGTGGGAGCGACTGTCGGCTCCTCCGTGGGCGCCGCCGCATCCTCGGATGCGCCGCCGCTCGGGATGATGTCGGTGAACGAGACGCGGTCGTCGATGACGAAGAGCCCCACGACCCCGAGGCCCACGAGCAGGCCGGTCGCGAGCGCGGCCCAGGCGAAGGCGCGGACGCGGTGGTGCCGGGGACGGGGCGCGCGATGCGCGCCCACGCGGCTCAGGTCGCCGGGGACCTCGTCGAAGCGGTCGGGGGCGTGGGAGGGCATGCGGGTCTCGTGTCTCCTCGGTGGGCGCGGGGTCAGCGTGCGGTCGGTCGGTGCGGGAGACCGGTGGGCAGGGCGCGGGCCGCGCGTGCGGCGGCGCGCGTGTCGCGGAGCCGCAGGAGGCGTCCGACGAGCAGGGGGTCGTAGGCGAGGGCCTGGCGGGTCCCGATCAGGGATCCGAGCAGCTGGTAGTAGCGCGTGGCGGAGAGGCCGAAGGTCTGGCGGATGGCCTCCTCCTTCGCCCCGGCATGACGCGTCCAGTCCCGCTCGAAGTCGAGGACCGCGCGGTCGCGCTCGTCGAGCTCGACGACCGGGTGCGGCCCGGCCGCGGGAGCGGTCGCGGAACGGGTCTCGCGCTGGTCCACGGCGTGCTCCTTCCCCGACATCCCCCACATACTAGGTGCGGCTCCCTGGGCGCCCCGCGCAGGTCCCCGGGGTGTCCGCGCACCGCGGCGGGCGGCGCGACCCGGGCCGGATCGTCCCCCGCATGGAGGAATCGGCGGGGCCCCGCGGCGGTTGACCATGGAGGCGCGCTGGGACGCCGCCCCTAGGATCGACCAGCGAGAAAGGACCCGCACATGGCCTACGAGATCGAGAAGACCGACGACGAGTGGCGCCAGGAGCTCTCCCCTGAGGAGTACGCGGTGCTGCGCCAGCAGGCCACCGAGCGCCCCTGGACCGGCGAGCTGCTGGACGAGGAGCGCACCGGCGTCTACGGGTGCAAGGCGTGCGGCGCCGAGCTCTTCACGAGCGACACCAAGTTCGACTCCCACTGCGGGTGGCCGAGCTTCTACGCTCCCAAGGAGAGCGACGCCGTCAAGCTGTACACCGACACGAGCCTCGGCATGAAGCGCGTCGAGGTCGTCTGCGCCCGCTGCGGCTCGCACCTCGGGCACGTCTTCGACGACGCGCCGCAGACCCCCACCGGCGACCGGTTCTGCATGAACTCGGTGTCTATGTCGTTCCGCACCGCGGAGTGACCGACGTGCCGCGGCATCGGGCGGGCGGCGCCGCCGGCCCGTCCGGGCCCGGCACCCCCGCGCCCGACGGACCCGTGCTGGAGGCGCTCCGCGGTCGGCGGTCCCGGTCGTCCGTGGGCGATGCGGCCCCGACGCACGAGGAGCTCGTGCCGCTCGTCGAGGCGGCCTCGCGGCTCGCGGACCACGGCGCGCTCCGGCCCTGGCGGGTCATCGAGATCCGCGGTGGTGCGCGCGACCGGCTCGGCACCGCGATGGACGAGGCCGCGGGCGACCCCGGATCCGGCAAGCACCGCAAGAAGACCCATCGCGCGAGCCTGCTCGTCGCCGTCGTCGTCTGCCGCACCCCGAGCCGCAAGGTGCCGGATTGGGAGCAGGAGGCGGTCGCCGCGGGGGTCGCGCACGCCCTCACCCTGCTGCTCGAGGAGCGCGGATGGGGCGTGTTCTGGCGCACGGGCGGCCTCACGCGCAGCGACGCGGTGCGACGGATGCACGCCCTGCGCGACGGCGAGGACCTCCTCGGCTGGCTCTACGTCGGCGACGTTGAGGCCGACGACAAGGGCCCGCGCTCGACCGTCGACGGCGAGCGGATGATCACGGTCCTCGACTGAGGAGGGGGCGTCGAGAGCCGGCCACGGGACTCGAACCCGTAACCGCCGCATTACAAGTGCGGTGCGCTACCAATTGCGCCAGGCCGGCCGACGGACCTCGCGGGCCGTCGACCCATCATACGAGCCGCGCTACGGGGCGGTCGTCGGCGTCCCGGAGGGCGCGGGCGTGGGGGTGGGCGTCGTCGCGTCCTGGCCGGCGGCCTGGAGCACGAACGCGGCGAACGCCTTCGCGTCGTCGGGCTGGCCCGTGTACTGGCGGTCGCCCACCACGATGATGGGCGCGCCCACGACCTTGTCGACGTTCGAGTCCGGGATCTCGCCGTCCAGGACGCGATCGGTCGCGGCGTTGACCCACGACTGGAACCGCTGGTCGGAGATGCACTTCGCGACGTCGGAGGACCCTGCCCCCGCCTGCCCGGCGAGCTCGACGATGCGATCGTCGCTGAGGCCCGTGCTCTGCTCGGCCGGCTGCTCGGCGAAGAGCGCGGAGTTGAAGGCCCAGAAGTCATCCGGCGAGGAGTCGGCGACGCACGCCGCGGCGTTGGCCGCCCGCAGGGAGTACGCCTGCGACTTGCTGGTGAGGATCGCGACGGGGTGGATCTCCACGGTCGCGGCACCCGACTGGAGCCAGCCCTCCATCTGGGCGCCGTTCGTGTCCTGGAACTCCTTGCACGCGGTGCAGAGGTAGTCGACGTAGACGCGGATGCGGGCGACGCCGGCGGACTCCGACTCGGTGGGGACCGGATCCTGCTCGGGGTCGAGCGCCTTCGTGGGGGCGGCGGCGAGGTCCTTGCCGATGAGGATGCCGTCGCTCGCCATGTTCTGGGGCCCGGGCCCCGCGGGCCGCGCGCCCTGCACGACGACGAGGCCCACCACCACGACGACGGCGATCAGCGCCGCCGCGATGCCGCCGCGGATGGCGTAGCGGCCGACGACGTCGCGGCGGCGCTGCTTCATCCGGTTGAGACGCGCCTTCTCGCGCGCGGCCTCGCGGCGTCGTCGGTGACCGCCGTGCGGTTCGTGCGCGGGCGGCGTGCTGCTCATGGATCCTCGCTCAGGGGATGGAGTCGGGTGCGGGCGGGCTCCCGGACGACCTCAGGACTCTAGGCGGCCAGTCTGGGAAAGCGGTGACGCGGCGGGCGCGGGTACGACGCCTCAGGAGACGATACAGGGCCACGACACCCTGTCCTCGGGTGAGGAATAGCCGCCGATCCGCATCGTGCCGGGCTTCCCGACCGCAGACCCGCGTGCAATACTCATCGGGTGGTCGTCGTCGCCCACAGCGATGAGCCATGAGCATCACATCCATCACCACGGATCGTCGGGCACGTACCTGCCCGTGAAGGAGAACACCGAAATGGCATCTGTAACGTTCGACAAGGCCACGCGGCTGTACCCGGGCTCGACGCGCCCCGCGGTCGACCAGATCGACCTGGAGGTCGCCGACGGCGAGTTCCTCGTCCTCGTCGGCCCGTCCGGCTGCGGCAAGTCGACCACCCTCCGCATGCTCGCGGGCCTCGAGGAGGTCAACGACGGCAACATCTTCATCGGCGACCGCAACGTCACGGACGTCCCGCCGAAGGACCGCGACATCGCGATGGTCTTCCAGAACTACGCGCTGTACCCGCACATGACGGTCGCTGAGAACATGGGCTTCGCGCTCAAGATCGCGGGCGTCGGCAAGGACGAGCGGGCCACCCGCGTCCTCGAGGCGGCCAAGCTCCTCGACCTCGAGCCCTACCTCAGCCGCAAGCCCAAGGCCCTCTCCGGCGGCCAGCGCCAGCGCGTCGCCATGGGCCGCGCCATCGTGCGCCAGCCGCAGGTGTTCCTCATGGACGAGCCGCTGTCGAACCTCGACGCCAAGCTCCGCGTCCAGACCCGCACGCAGATCGCGTCGCTCCAGCGCCGCCTCGGAGTCACCACGGTCTACGTCACGCACGACCAGACCGAGGCCCTCACCATGGGCGACCGCATCGCGGTCCTCAAGGACGGCGTCCTCCAGCAGGTCGGCACCCCGCGCGACCTCTACGAGAAGCCGCAGAACGTCTTCGTGGCCGGCTTCATCGGCTCGCCCGCGATGAACCTCTTCACGGCGAACGTCGTCGACGGCGGCGTGCAGTTCGGCACCGCGGTGGTCCCGGTCGAGCGCGACGTGCTCGCCAACGCCACCGGCGGAGCGGTGACCATCGGCGTGCGTCCCGAGGACGTCGTCGTCAGCACGTCGCAGGGCCAGGGCCTCTCGGTCACGGTCGACCTGGTGGAGGAGCTCGGCGCGGACGGCTACCTCTACGGCCACACCGACATCGAGGGCAAGCGCACCGACCTCGTCGCGCGCGTCGACGGCCGCCTGCACCCGAACGCCGGCGACACCGTCTTCATCACGCCGCAGCCCGGTCACCTCCACGCCTTCGACGCCGAGAGCGGCCTCCGCCTCAACGCGCCGGTCGCCGCGGGCTGATCGACCCGGTCCACCACCGCTGCCGCGGTCCCCACGCTCCCCCTCCGGGAGCACCGGGGGCCGCGGCAGCGGCGTTTCCGGGGTCGGGTAGGGTCGCAGCATGGCCGGATCCCTGAACATCACCGCGGCGACGGTCGATCCCGCGCTCCTCGACCTGCCGTGGCAGCTGCCGCTCGACGACTGGCCCTCCTCGGCCATCGCGACCCTCCCGAAGGGGATCTCCCGGCACCTCGTGCGCTTCGCGAACCTCTCCGGCTACGTCATCGCGATCAAGGAGACGACCGACGAGATGGCCCGCGGCGAGTACGACATGCTGCGGACGCTGCAGCGGCTCGAGATCCCGTGCGTGGAACCCGTCGCGGTGATCATGAACCGCACCGACGAGGACGGCGACCCGCTGAAGTCGGTGCTCGTCACCCGGCACCTCAAGTTCTCGCTCCCCTACCGAGCGCTCTTCTCGCAGCAGCTGCGGCCCGACACGGCGACGCGCCTCGTCGACGCCCTCGCGGTGCTGCTCGTGCGCCTGCACATGATCGGCTTCTTCTGGGGCGACGTCTCGCTCTCCAACACGCTGTTCCGCCGGGACGCGGGCGCGTTCGCCGCCTACCTGGTGGACGCGGAGACCGGCAAGCTGTTCAACGGCGGACTGTCCAACGGGCAGCGCGAGAACGACCTCGAGATCGCGCGGGTGAACATCGCCGGCGAGCTCATGGACCTCGAGGCCGGCGGCCGGATCGAGGAGGGGCTCGACCCGCTCGAGACGAGCACGCGCATCGTGGCGCAGTACCGCACGCTCTGGAAGGAGCTCACCGGACGGGAGGAGTTCCCGACCTCGGAGCGCTGGCGGATCAACGAGCGCGTCGACCGCCTCAACGACCTCGGCTTCGACATCGAGGAGCTCGCGATCCGCACGACCGCGGAGGGCTCGCAGGTGCGGATCCAGCCCAAGGTCGTCGACGCCGGGCACCACCAGCGCCGCCTGCTGCGCCTCACGGGCGTCGACGCGCAGGAGAACCAGGCGCGTCGCCTGCTCAACGACCTCGACTCGTACACCGCGGCGGCCGACAAGCAGGACCTCGACGAGGAGATGGTCGCGCACGAGTGGCTCGCGCGCGTCTTCGAGCCCGTCGTGCGGGCGATCCCGCGGGACCTCCGCGGCAAGCTCGAGCCGGCCGAGGTGTTCCACCAGCTGCTCGAGCACCGCTGGTACATGTCGCAGAAGCTGAGCCGGGACATCCCGCTCGCCGAAGCCGTTACCGCGTACGTGCAGGACATCCTCCGGCACCGCCGCGACGAGGCGACGGTCATCGACCCGCCGACGGAGTCGATCGGCGTCATCGAGGACGAGTCGGACGTCCCGATCACCGAGGCCGAGGCCGCGGAGGACTGGCGCACGAAGGTCTGACCGACCCGGCCCGAGGCCGGACGCACGAGGAGCCGGGACCCTGGGGTCCCGGCTCCTCGTGCATGCGGCGCGCTACCTCCGCGTCGCGGCCCGCAGCTTGCCAATCTCGTAGAGCGTGACGCTCGCGGCGATGCCGGCGTTGAGCGACTCGGTGGAGGCGCCGATCGGGATGGAGACGACGGTGTCGCACGTCTCGGTGACGAGGCGCGAGAGGCCCTTGCCCTCGGATCCGACGACGACCACGATCGGCCGGTCGGCGAGGGTGAACTCGTGCAGCGACATGTCGCCGCCGCCGTCGAGGCCGACCACGAAGACGCCGCGCTGCTTGAGCGCCTTCAGCGTCTGGGTGAGGTTCGACGCCATGGCGACGGGCGTGCGCGCGGCGGCGCCCGCGGAGGTCTTCCACGCGCTGGCGGTGAGGCCGACCGAGCGGCGCTGCGGCACGATCACGCCGTGGCCGCCGAACGCGGCGACGGAGCGGATGATCGCCCCGAGGTTGCGCGGATCGGTGATCCCGTCGAGGGCGACCATGAGCGGCACCTGGCCGCGCGAGATCGTCTTGTCGAGCAGCTCGATCGCGTCCGCGTACTCGTACGGCGGCACCTTGAGCGCGAGGCCCTGGTGCACGGCGTCGTGGCCGGCGATGCGGTCGAGCTCGGGGCGCATGACCTCGAGCACGGGGATCCCGCGCCCGGTCGCGAGCGACAGGACCTCCTTGACGCGGTCGTCGTACTCGATGCGCGAGGCGATGTAGAGCGCGGTCGCGGGGATCCTGGCCCGGAGCGCCTCGACGACCGAGTTGCGGCCGGTGACGACCTCGGACTCGTCCTGCTGCTTCGCGCGACGGGCGCGCGGGGCGTCCGCGCCGGCGGGGCGGTCGGTCGCGCGGGCGCGCGGCGGGGCGGAGCGCTCGGCGCGCTCGTCCCGGCCGCGGTTGGCGCCCGCGGACGCCGCCTCGTACCGGTCCTTCGCGAGCTTGCGCTTGCCGGCGGGGTGGTACGGCCGGTCCTCGGCCTTCGGCGTGGGCTTCTTGCCCTCGAGGGCCTGCCTGCCCTGCCCTCCGGATCCCTTGAGCGGGCCCTTCTTGGTCTTCCGTACCGCGCCTGAGCGGCTGGGCTTATTCGCCATCGATGCTCCAATGCGACCCGCCAGGCGAGTCCTCTATCGTGATGCCGGCCTCGGCCAGCTCCTGTCTGATGCGGTCGGCGAGGGCGAAGTCCCTGGCCTCCCGCGCGGTCTGTCGCTCGGCGATCCGGTGCTCGACCAGCGCCTGCAGCGCACGGCGCGCGGGCTGGTCGGACGCGGTGCGCCACTCGTCGGTCAGCGGGTCGATGCCGAGCACGGCCACCATCGCGGAGACGTCCGCGCGCAGCGAGGCCGCCTCCTGGAGGTCGCCGGCGTCGAGGGCGGCGTTGCCCGCGCGGACGGCGTCGTGGAGCACGGCGAGCGCCTGCGGGACGCTCAGGTCGTCATCCATGGCCGCGGCGAACCCGTCCGGCACGGTCACGGGCGCGCCGTCCGCTGTGGCCGGCGCGGCCTGGAAGCGCGTCCCGGCGAGGCGGCGGGCGCTGCGGTCGAGGAAGGTCTCGATCCGGTCGAGCGCGGCCTCGGCCTCGGCGAGCGCGCCGTCGTGGAACTCGAGGGTCGACCGGTAGTGCGCGGATCCGAGGAAGTAGCGCACCACGACCGGCCGGGCCGAGGCGAGCAGGTCGGCGGCCAAGAGCGAGTTTCCGAGCGACTTGCTCATCTTCTGGCCGGCGACCGCGACGAGCCCGTTGTGCAGCCAGTAGCGGGCGAACGGATCCCCCGCGGCCCGCGACTGCGCGAGCTCGTTCTCATGGTGCGGGAAGCGGAGGTCGAGGCCGCCGCCGTGGATGTCGAACTCGGCGCCGAGGTAGCGCGTCGACATGGCGGAGCACTCGATGTGCCAGCCCGGGCGGCCGGCGCCCCACGGCGACGGCCAGGACGCGCTCGCGGGCTCGCCGGGCTTCGCGCCCTTCCAGAGGGCGAAGTCGCGCACGTCGCGCTTGGCACGCGGATCGGCGTCGGCGGCGGCCTCCATGTCGGCGGCGCGCTGGCGGGTGAGCTCGCCGTACTCGGGCCAGGAGGCGGTGTCGAAGTAGACGTCGCCGGATCCGTCGTCGGCCGCGTACGCGTGCCCGCGATCGACGAGCCGCCGGATGATCTCCTGCATCTCGCCGATGCTCGCGGTGGCGCGCGGCTCGTAGCTGGGCGGGAGGATCCCGAGGGCCGCGTACGCGGCGGAGAACTCGAGCTCGACGCGGTACGCGAGCGCCCACCACTCCTCGGTGCCGCCGGCCTCCTGGCCGCGCCGGGCGTTGTCGATGACCTTGTCGTCGATGTCGGTGACATTGCGGACGAGCGTGACGTCGAGCCCGCGGTGGGTGAGCCAGCGGCGCAGCTGGTCGTACGCCAGCGCGCTCCGGAGGTGGCCGATGTGCGGCGCCGACTGCACCGTGGGACCGCAGACGTAGATGCCGACCCTGCCGTCGACGAGCGGCACGAAGTCCCGCAGGGACTGCGTCCGGGAGTCATGGAGGCGCAGGGTCACAGAGAGATCCTAGTCAGCGCGCCTCCGCGCCCCCGCCGGATGACGGGCCGGGACGGCGGTCGACCACCGGCGCGACGACGCGGTCAGAGGCGCTCGACGAGGGCCGTCGCGACCGCCGCGACGCCGTCGCCGCGCCCCGTGAAGCCGAGCCCGTCGGTGGTGGTGCCCGCGAGCGAGACGGGCGCGCCGACGGCGGCCGAGAGGATCCGCTCGGCCTCGACCCGCCGCGGCGACAGCTTGGGGCGCACGGCCATGACCTGCACGGCGACGTTCACGACCCGGTAGCCGGCACCGCGCACGAGCTCCGCGGTGCGCCGGAGGAAGACCTCGCCGTGCGCGCCGTCGAGCTCCGGGTCGTCGGTGCCGAAGATCCCGCCGATGTCGCCGAGGCCCGCGGCCGACAGCAGCGCGTCGCACATGGCGTGGCTGACGGCGTCGCCGTCGCTGTGGCCCGCGAGACCCGCCTCGCCCGGCCAGTGCAGGCCCGCGAGCCAGAGCGGCTGGGTGGCGTCGACCGCGTGCACGTCCGTGCCGATGCCGGAGCGGAGGCGGGAGGGGGCGGATCCCGTGCCCGCGTCCCGGGCGACGAGCTCCTCCGCGCGCCGGAGGTCCCACGCGGTGGTGACCTTGAAGGCGAGCGCGTCGCCGGGGATCACGCGGACGCGGCCGCCCGACGCCTGGAACAGGGCCGCGTCGTCCGTGTGCTCGGCGGCGGCCCGCGCGTAGGCGGCGTCGAGCGCGGCCCGCGGGAAGCCCTGCGGGGTCTGGACCCCGACCAGGTCGCTGCGGTCGACGGTGCCGAGGCACTCCCCCGCGGGATCCACGCGCTTGACGGTGTCGGTGACGGGGAGGCCCGGGACCACGCCGGCGCCCTCGGCCCGGACGGCCTGCGCCACGGCGGCGAAGAGCGCGGTGGGCGTGAGCGCGCGGGCGGCGTCGTGCACGAGGACCGTGTCGACGGATCCGGCGAGCGCGGCGAGGCCCGCCCGCACGGACCCCTGCCGGGTCGCGCCGCCGACCACCACCGCGACGGATCCGCGCGCCGCGCCGGCGACGGCGCCCACGACGGCCGTCGTCTCGGCCAGGTGCGTCTCGGGTGCGACGACGACGACGTGCGCCTCCTCCGCGAGGCCGAGGACCGCGCCCAGGGAGCGGGCCAGCAGCGTGGCGCCGCCGACCTCGACGAGCGCCTTCGGGATCCCCGCCCCGAGCCGCGTGCCGCTGCCCGCGGCCACGACGGCGACGCCCAGCCGGGGCCCGTCCGTCGCGCCGTCCGCGATCGCCGGGGTGGACGGGACGACGGGGTCGTGGCTCATGCCGTCAGGCTACCGGCGGCGCCGCGCCCCGAAGGCGGACGCGTCAGGAGGCGAGGACCTCGTCGAGCAGCGTGGACGCGTGCTCCTCGTCGGTCTTCTCGGCCAGGGCGAGCTCGCCCACGAGGATGCCGCGGGCCTTCTGCAGCATGCTCTTCTCGCCGGCGGACAGGCCGCGGTCCTGGTTGCGGCGCCAGAGGTCGCGCACGACCTCGGCCACCTTCAGCACGTCGCCCGACGCCAGCTTCTCGAGGTTCGCCTTGTAGCGGCGCGACCAGTTGGTGGGCTCCTCGGTGAACTCGGCGCGCAGCACGGCGAACACGCTCTCCACGCCCTCGCGCCCGATGACGTCGCGGACGCCGACCATGTCGACGTTCTCGGCGGGCACCTCGATCTGCAGGCCGCCCTGGTTGACGTCGAGCTTGAGGTACAGCTTCTCCTCGCCCCGGATGACGCGCTTCTTCACCTCGATGATGGTCGCGGCACCGTGATGCGGGTACACGACGGTCTCGCCGACCTCGAAGAGCATGGGTTCCCCGTTCTGTGGACGTGTCGGCCCAGGATACCAGCCGGGTCCCGCGCGCCCCCGGGCGGCCGGGCGTCACCTGATCCCGTAGGCTGAGCGGGTCAGCTGATCCAGCGCGGACGCCCCCGGACGCCCCGGCGCCGGCCCGCGCGACAACCGGAGGGTCCCGTGAGAGCGCGTACCGCATCGTCCATCGTCCTCGCGGCCCTGATCGCGGTCGGCACGTCGTCGTGCACGTTCATCACGCCCCAGGCCACGCAGATCTCCTACTTCCCGAGCGACGGCTTCGACGCCACGGTCGGCGACGTCGAGGTGCGCAACGCCATCCTCCTCACCGACGGCGACTCGAACGCCGGCGCGAGCCTCGTCGTCACGCTCGTCAACGACTCGGGCGACAGCCAGCGCGTCTCCTTCCAGCACGAGCTCACCGAGGGCAGCGCGGACCGCGAGACGCGCACCGTCACCGCGCCCCCCGGCCTCACGAAGTTCGGCGCGGAGGACTCCCAGCGCATCACCTTCGACTCGGTCGACCTGACTCCGGGCTCGCTCACCAAGATCTACGTCCAGTACGGCGACGCCGAGGGCGTCGAGATGGACGTCCCCGTGCTCAACGGCGACCAGGAGACCTACACGAACCTGGTGCCCGGTGAGACCGGATCCACTCCCGACACGAAGGTCACCACGACGCCCGGCACGACCGAGGGCGACGAGGGCCTCGGGGACAGCACCAACTAGACCCGCGCACCGCGCATGACGAAGGCCCCGCCCCTCAGAGGACGGGGCCTTCGTCGTTCGGCCCGGTCGGCGGGCTACGCCTCGAAGCGGTAGCCGAGCCCGCGGACGGTGACGAGGAGGACGGGGTCGGACGGCTCGCGCTCGATCTTGGAGCGGATCCGCTTGATGTGCACGTCGAGCGTCTTGGTGTCGCCGAAGTAGTCGGACCCCCACACCCGGTCGATGAGCTGGCCGCGCGTGAGCACGCGCCCGGCGTTGCGCAGCAGCAGCTCGAGCAGCTCGAACTCCTTCAGCGGCATCGCGATCTCGCGGCCGTCGACCTCGACGGTGTGCCGCTCCACGTCCATGCGCACGGAGCCGACCTCGAGCACGTTGAGCGGCTCGTCGTCGACCTCCACGCGCCGGCGCAGCACCGCGCGGATTCTGGCCAGCAGCTCGCGCGTCGAGTACGGCTTCGTCACGTAGTCGTCGGCGCCGAGCTCGAGGCCCACCACGATGTCCACCTCGGAGTCCTTGGCGGTGAGCATGATGATCGGCACGGCCGAGCGCGTGCGGATCTCCCGGCACACCTCGGTGCCGGGGAGGCCGGGGAGCATGAGGTCGAGCAGGATGAGGTCGGCGCCGTCCCTGTCGAACGCGGCCACCGCCGAGGGGCCGTCCTCGACGACGTCGACCTCGTACCCCTCGCGCTGGAGCAGGAAGGCGAGCGGCTCGCTGAGCGACGCCTCGTCCTCGACGAGCATGATGCGTGTCACGTGGGTTCTCCGATGTCCGTACCGGCGAGCGCCGGGGTCTGCGATGCCTCGGGGAGGCGGATGGTGAAGGTGCTGCCGCGGCCGGGGCGGGACCAGACGCGCACGTCGCCGCCATGATTCTGCACGACGTGCTTGACGATGCTGAGCCCGAGCCCCGTGCCGCCGGTGTCGCGGGCGCGGGCCTGGTCGACGCGGAAGAAGCGCTCGAAGATCCGGCCCTGCTCGTCCTCCGGGATGCCGATGCCCTGGTCGGTGACGACGACCTCGACGGCGCCGTCGTCGACCATGACGCCGATGCCGACGCGGGATCCATCGGGCGAGTAGTTGACGGCATTGCTCAGCAGGTTGTGCACGGCGACCACGAGGAGCGCCTCGTCGCCGTAGACGGTGGAGCGCGACCGCTTGCCGCGGGCCAGCTCGATGCCGCGGAGCTCCGCGCCGAGCCGCACCTGGTCGAGCGCGACGCTGATCACGTGGTCGACGTCGACGGGCTCCGCCTTCTCCAGCGCGTTGGACGCCTCGAGCCGGGACAGCTCGATGATCTCCTGCGTGATGCGCGCGAGCCGGGCCGACTCCGTGGTGAGCCGGGCCGCGAACCGCCGCACCTGCACGGCGTCGTCGGCGCACGAGTCGAGCGCCTCCGCGAGGAGCCCGACGGCGCCGATGGGGGTCTTCAGCTCGTGGCTGATGTTCGCGACGAAGTCGCGGCGCACCTGATCGAGGCGGTGCGACTCGGTGCGGTCCTGCGCGAGGAGGAGCACGTAGCGCGTGCCGAGGCGCGCCACGCGGACGTGCATCTGGAACTCGGCCGCGCCGAAGGGGCCGCGCGCGAGCGACACCTCCTCCGCGAGCGGCTCGCCGGATCGACGCACGCGGTCGACCATCGAGACGAGCTCGGGATGGACGAGCGCCTGGTGGAAGACGAGGCCGGAGGAGATGGCGCCGGGCGACGCCTTCATCACGTTGTTGGAGGGGTCCAGCACGATGCCCGCCGACTCGAGCGCCTCGAGCACCTGGTCGACGCCGTCGGGGACGACGGGGTTCGTGATCTCGACGGCACGGTCGCCGCGGTCCGCCGCGTGGTGCAGCAGCCACACGAATCCCGCGCCGACCGCCAGACCGATGAGGAGGCAGACGAGCACCAACGCACCGGTGTCCATGCGCCCACACTAGGAGACGGCGTCGGGGCGTCCCGGCCGCGGGGACACGCCATCCGGGCCACGAGGCCGCGAATTCAGCTCGCCGGCACCGTGCGTTAACCTCGCATGACCACAGTCGGAGGATGCGGGCCCGTCACCTGAGGGTCCGCCGTGCCCGAGAACCACCCCGCCCCTCGCAGCGGGGCGGCCTGAAAGGACGTCCCCCATGCGCGAAGTGTTCCAGCAGGAGCTCCACGAGGTCCAGGAGCGTCTCATCGAGATCTCCGCGCTCGTCGCCATCTCCATCGAGAACGCGACCCGCGCGTTCAACGAGTCGAACGTCAGCCTCGCCGAGACCGTCATCGAGCAGGACCGCCGCATCGACGAGCTCGCCACGAGCCTCGACGAGCTCGCGATCAACATCCTCGCCCGCCAGCAGCCGGTGGCGCGCGACCTGCGCATCGTCGTGAGCGCGCTCCGCATCAGCGCGTCGCTCGAGCGCATGGGCGACCTCGCCGAGCACATCGCCCAGCTGTCGCGCTACCGCTTCCCGGACAAGGTCGTCCCGAAGTCGCTGCGCCCCACCTTCCTCGAGCTCGGCCAGCTCGACGTGGCCATCGCCCGCAAGCTCACGGACCTCCTCACCACCGAGGACGCGAAGCTCGCCGAGGAGATCCGCAACGACGACGACCGCATCGACGAGCTGCACCTCAGCGTCTTCGACAAGGTGCTCGGCGAGACCTGGAAGGGCGCGGCCGTCGACACGGTCGACTCCACGCTCGCCAGCCGCTACCACGAGCGCTTCGCCGACCACGCGGTGTCCATCGCGAAGACCGTCCAGTACCTCGCGACCGGCGACTGGGTGCAGGCCGACGCCTGATCCGCGTCCGCCGGCCGCGCGCCGGACCGCCGCAGCGCGGTGACATGACGAGAGCCCGACCGGATGATCCGGTCGGGCTCTCGTCGTGCGTGCGGCTGGCGCTACTTCTTGCTGCCCTGCGCGGCGACGGCCGCGGCGCCCGCTGCGGCCGCCTCCGGGTCGAGGTACTCGCCGCCGGGGACGATCGGACGGAAGTCCTCGTCGAGGCGGTAGACGAGCGGGATGCCGGTGGGCATGTTGAGCTCGGCGATGTCCGCGTCGGAGATCCCGTCGAGGTGCTTCACGAGCGCGCGCAGCGAGTTGCCGTGGGCGGTCACGAGCACGGTGCGGCCGGAGGCGAGGTCGGGCTGGATGTCGGACTCCCAGTAGGGCAGCATCCGCTCGATGACGTCCTTGAGGCACTCGGTGCGGGGCAGCGCGTCGCCGAGGTCCGCGTAGCGCGGGTCGCGCGACTGCGAGTACTCGTCGTCGTCGTCGATGGGGGGCGGCGGCACGTCGAACGAGCGGCGCCAGGTGGCGAACTGCTCGGGGCCGTACTCGGCGAGGGTCTGCGCCTTGTCCTTGCCCTGCAGCGCGCCGTAGTGGCGCTCGTTGAGGCGCCAGGTGCGCTGGACGGGGATCCACGAGCGGCCGGCGCGCTTGAGCGCGATGTTGGCGGTGTCGATCGCGCGGATGAGGACGGAGGTGTGCAGCACGTCGGGGAGGATGCCGGACTCGGCGAGGAGCTCGCCGGCGCGCTGGCCTTCCGCGACGCCCTGCTCGCTCAGCTCGACGTCCACCCATCCGGTAAATAGGTTCTTCTGGTTCCAGTCGCTGTTGCCGTGACGCAGCAGCACGAGGGTGCGGGGTTCAGCCATGCCGCCAGCCTATCGAGCGATGGGAGACTGATCCCATGCCGGGCGCCGCCTCCCCCGTCGGCTCCGTCACCCGCGGGACGACCAACACCAACCGCCTCCGGCGCGTCGACAGGTGGATCGCGACCCTCGACGCGCTGCGCACCGCGGTCGACCCGCTCGTGGTCGACCTCGGCTACGGCGCGAGCGGGATCACGGCGCTCGAGATGCACCGGCGGCTGCGCGCGACGCGGCCGGACGTGCGCGTCGTGGGCATCGAGATCGAGCCGGGACGCGTGGCGCGGGCGCGCCAGCAGCTCGCGGCGTGGCCCGACGCGGGGGACCGGGAGCGGATCTCCTTCGTCCGCGGCGGGTTCGAGGTGCCGCTGCCCGGCGGCGAGCGCGCGACCGTGATCCGCGCCTTCAACGTGCTGCGGCAGTACGACGAGGCCGACGTGCCCGCCGCGTGGGCGCGCATGGCGGCGCGGCTCGTCCCCGGCGGATCCGTGGTGGAGGGCACGTGCGACGAGATCGGCCGGGTCGCGAGCTGGGTCGATGTGCGGGAGGACGGCCCGCGCAGCCTCACGATCTCGCTGCGGCTGGCGGGGCTGGAGCTGCCGTCGATCGTCGCCGAGCGCCTGCCGAAGGCGCTCATCCACCGCAACGTGCGCGGCGAGCGCGTGCACGAGGTGCTCGCCCTGATCGACCGCAGCTGGATCCTCAGCGCCCCGCTCGGCGTGTACGGCCCGCGGCAGCAGTGGCTCGGCGCGGTCGCCCGGATGCGCGACGCGGGCGTCCCCGTCGAGGGCGGGCACGCGCGCTGGCGGCTCGGCGAGCTGACCATGCCGTGGTCGGCGGTCGCGCCGGCCTAGACCTCGGCCAGCGCCCGGCGCGCGGCGTCGGCGTCGACGCCCGCGGCCACCTGCAGGTCGACGAGGAGCGGCCGCAGCAGCATCACGAGCATGACCTCGCCGACGGGCGCGCCGGGGATGAGCTCGCGCGGATCCAGCCGCACCGCCACGAGCACGAGGTTCTGCTGGGCGAGGGGCGCGGCCGACGGATCCGAGAGGCTCTGGCCGAGGAGGTTCACGCCGTTCGAGACGGTGGAGAGCAGCTCGGCGAGCACGGGACGCCGCACCCCGTCGACCACGAGGAAGTCGATGCGCCGCGAGATGACGCGCAGGTTCCGCACCGCGAGGTCCATGCCGTCGAGGACGCGCCGCTGGGCCCGCAGCTCCGGCAGGTGGCGGCGGAGGAACGGGGAGATGCGCGCGATCGACAGGGCCGAGTCGGCCGCGGCGCTCCACGCGTCGATGAGCGGCTGGGTGCGGCGGAGGCGGTCGAGCGCGCGGTCGGCGGCGGTCGCGTCGCCGAGCCGCAGGGCGGAGACGAGCGACGTGAGCGCGTAGGAGCACTCGGAGAACACGCGGCGGGCCTCGCGCAGGGCCTGGCGCCGCGGATCCCGCGGGATGAGCGCCGTCGCGAGGAGCGCCACCGCGCCGCCCACGAGCCCGTCGACGCTGCGCACGAAGACCCCGCCGGGCGGCGCCGGGAGGAGGGCGACGAGCACGGCCTGCACGCCCGCCGCCACGGCGAACGCGGCGTTCGACGACAGCAGCCGCGCCACCAGCAGCGTCGCCAGGATGATGACGAACAGCTGCCACGCGCCCCGGCCGATCCCGAGAAGCAGCACCTCGCTGAGCGTGATCCCGACGGTCATGCCGATCGCGGTCTCGAGCACGCGGACCGGCCGCGCGTCGCGGACGAAGCCGAGGCTCGTGATGGTGACGGTCGTCGCGAGCAGCGGGGTGTCGTGGCCGAGCACGTGGTGCGCGAAGGCCCAGCCGCCCGTGGCCGCCACGGCGATCTGGAGGGCCGCGGGCGCGGATCCCCAGAGGCGCAGCAGCGCGGCGCGCGGATCCGCCCGGTGCCTCAGGGTGCGGGCGGCACGGGCCGACCGCTCCCGCGCGCGCTCAGCGGCGGACCGCACCGAGCCGCGGCAGGCGGGGGACGTCGGCAAAGCGGCCGGCGTCGGTGGGCACGATCACGTCCTGCATGGCCTGCACGCGCACGTCGTCGGCGACGACCTCGAGCTGGAGGGCGGGATCCACGTTGCGTCGGACGACCGCGAGCGCGACCGGCCCGAGCTCGTGGTGCAGCGCGCTCGACGTGACGGCCCCCACGACCTCGCCCGCGGTGCCGTCGGCGGCGGCCGGGAGCCGGACCTCGGATCCCGCGCCCGGCAGCACCGCGTCGGATCCGTCGAGCTGCAGCAGCACGAGGCGACGCGGCGGCCGGCCGAGGTTGTGCACCTTGGCGACCGTCTCCTGGCCGCGGTAGCAGCCCTTGCTGAGGTGCACGGCGCTGCGCAGCCAGTCGAGCTCGTGCGGGATGGTGCGGTCGTCGACCTCCGTGGCGAAGCGCGGGCGCCATGCGGCGATCCGCAGGGCCTCGGCCGCGAGGACGCCCGCGACGGGCAGGTCGCCCGACGTGGCGCGCGCGACGACGCCCGGCAGCTCCGACCGCGGCACGAGGCGCTCGCTCCAGGTCCAGCCCTCGCCCGGGTGCGGCGCGGCGGCCGCGTACTGGTGGCCGCCGGCGACGACGTGCGTCCAGGGATCCCGCCACACGAGCGGCACGCCCGCGGGCGCGGCGACCGGGAGCTCGGGCTCGCCCATCGTGCCGATGACCGCCATCTCGGCGGTGCGGTCGGCGGGCTCGACGCGGAGCATGAAGCGCATCCGCTGC
The DNA here is from genome assembly GCF_000355695.1 of Clavibacter nebraskensis NCPPB 2581. Classification (NCBI taxonomy): domain Bacteria; kingdom Bacillati; phylum Actinomycetota; class Actinomycetes; order Micrococcales; family Microbacteriaceae; genus Clavibacter; species Clavibacter nebraskensis. The sequence goes on from NC_020891.1 coordinate 2,588,077, forward strand.
AGGTACGCGAGCAGCGCCTCCGCGTCCCCGGCGCCGAGCAGCAGCCACGTGGTGACGCCGTCGTCGAGCACGCCGACCGCGTGCTCGAGGCGCCCGTTCTGGTCGAGGAAGAGGGTCTCGGCCGAGTCCCCCGGTGCAAGGCCGCGCAGCGACTGGCTGGTGATGGAGTCGAGCCAGGTCAGCCGGTCCTCCCCGGTGACGGAGAGGACGGCGCGGTGCGAGAGGTCGACGATCGCGGTGCCCGCGGCGAGCGCGCGCTGCTCCTGCACGAGGGATCCGAGGTGCGCGGGCACGCCCGCGTCCGGCCCGCCGGCGGCGACGGCGCCGGGCAGGTCGAGGAAGGGCGAGCGGGCGACGGCGGGATCCGGTTCAGTCGACATGCGACACCCGCCCGGAGGCGTGCGTGCGCAACGGCTGGCCGAGCGCCGCGATGTCCCACGCCCAGAGCAGGTCGCGCTCGACGAGGCCGTAGAGCCGGGTCGCGCCCGTGTACGCCTTGGCGCCCTCGGTGCGCATCACGGCGTCCGTGGCGAGGTCGATGCGCGCGCTCTTCACCTGGCCGACGTAGAGCTCGCTGACGCCGCCCGGGTGCACGAGCGCGACCTCGACGTCGAAGCCGCCCTCCGCGTTGCGGAGCGTCTCGACCTCCTCGGCCGTCGTGTACGGGCGCTCTCCGGTGGGCGGCAGCATCGCCGGTCCCGGGTCGCCGTCGGTGACGCGGCGGCGCAGCCGCCAGTAGCCGGTCTCGGTGACGAAGGGCACGGGGCCGTCGTCGCCCTCGACCCACGCGTACGAGGAGTAGTTGAGGTGCGGCAGGCCGTCGTGGCTGAAGCTGATGCGCTGGCCGAACTCGCGGCGGACGACCTCGTCGTCGAGCGCGTACTCGACCACGCCGGTGCCCTCCCAGACGCCGAGGAGCCAGGACAGCGGGACGAGCTCGGCGGGGAGGCCGGTCGGGATCTCGATCATGCGGCGCGCGGTCAGCGCTGGCCGCGGAAGAGGTTGTAGACCACGACGAGCGACACCCAGCCGATGGAGAGGCTCGCCAGGACCAGCAGTCCGGTGAAGAAGAGTTCCAGAGCAAGCAGCGACGACATGGCCCCAATCTACCCCACGGGCGGCCGGATCCGACCGGGCGGGCTAGGCGGCGATCGGCACCAGCAGCACGACGGCCGTGGCCGCGGCGAGCACGAGGACGGCGCCGACCACGCTGCCCACGGCGCGGTCGACGAAGCCGGTCTTGCGGGGCAGGGACAGCTGGATCACGAAGGTCGCGACGACGCACGTGGCGAGCACGAGCGGGAACCACCGCGGGGCCGCGTCGGGGCCGACCGCCACCGCCACCACGACCGCGCCGACGGCGGCGGTGAGCCAGACGGGGACGAGGCTGCGCAGGGGGGAGGTCACCCCGCAATCCTGCCCCACGTATCATGGGGGGGAATTCATCCATGGAGGATCCCTGTGGCCCAGCTGTTGATCCTGACCTCGTCCGCGGACACCGACGTGCTCCCGGCGCTCGGGCTCCTCAGCCACCGGACGCGGCACATCCAGGCGGATGCGGCGAGCCTCGTGAACGCCCCCGCCGCCGACCTCGTCCTCGTCGACGCCCGCCGCGACCTCGCGAGCGCCAAGTCCCTCTGCAAGATCCTCACCACGACGGGCGGCGGCACGCCCCTCATCCTCGTGCTCACCGAGGGCGGGCTCACCGCGGTCAGCGCCGACTGGGGCGCGACCGACGTGATCCTCGACTCCGCCGGCCCCGCCGAGGTCGACGCGCGCGTGCGCCTCGTCATCGGCCGCGCGGCGCTCGAGCACACGGGCAGCAAGATCCAGGCGTCCGGCGTGGTCATCGACGAGGCCAGCTACTCCGCGAAGGTGCACGGCAAGCCGCTCGACCTCACCTTCAAGGAGTTCGAGCTGCTGCGCTTCTTCGCGAGCCACCCGTCGCGCGTCTTCACGCGCGAGCAGCTGCTCAGCGAGGTGTGGGGCTACGACTACTTCGGCGGCACGCGCACGGTCGACGTGCACGTGCGGCGCCTGCGGGCGAAGCTCGGCGACCTCGAGTCGCTCATCGGCACCGTGCGCAACGTCGGATACCGCTTCAACGTGTACGAGGAGGACAGTGAGCGCGTTCCCGCCCCCGCCGAGCCCGGCGCCTGACGCCCCGCGCGTCGCCCGCCTCGATCCCGTCACCGAGGCCGTCCGCGCGGCCCTCGCGCTCGCCGACCGCGCCCGCGAGGCCGACGGCGTCGCCCCGTTCAACGAGCAGACCCGCCTGACGCTGGGCGCCGAGGACGGACCCGCCCTGCTCGTCGCGCACGGGGACGACAGCCCGGCCGGCGCGGCCGTCGTCGCGCACGGGGACGCCGGCGTCGAGGCCGAGCTCGTCGTGGATCCTGGCCACCGCCGCCGCGGCGTCGGCCGCGCGCTGCTCGACGCCGTGCTCGCGGAGGCCGCGGGATCCCCCGTCTCCGTCTGGGCGCACGGCGACCACCCCGCCGCCCGCGCCCTCGCCGCCGCGACCGGGCTCGACCGGGCCCGCGAGCTGCTGCAGCTGCGCGCGTCCGTCGCGGAGGCGCGCGCCGGCCTCGGCGAGCGCCCCGTGCCCGCGGGCCTCGCGCTCTCCTCTTTCACCGCGGACGACGCCGACGACTGGGTCGCGCTGAACGCGCGCGCCTTCGCCACCCACCCCGAGCAGGGCCGCATGATGCGCGGCGACCTCGACGACCGCGTCGCCGAGCCCTGGTTCGACCCGTCCCTGCTGCTCCTCGCCCGCGACGCGGACGGTCGGCTGGCCGGCTTCCACTGGCTCAAGGTGGAGGGCGGCCAGGCCGAGGTGTACGTGCTCGGCGTGGATCCCGACCGCGCGGCCCGCGGACTCGGATCCGCCCTCCTCGCCGCCGGCCTCGACCTCCTCGCCGAGCGCGGCCACGACGAGGTCGACCTCTACGTCGAGGCCGACAACGCGCCCGCCCTGGCGCTCTACCGACGGGCCGCCTTCCGCGACGCCGCGGTCGACGTCCAGTACCGCCGCGCCTGACCCCCGCGCCTCCCAGGCCGCCCCGATGCGGTTCACCATGCGTTCACCTGCCGGAGGGCGGAGCGCACACCGCGATGCCATGATGGGCGGATGGACAGCGAGACGTACATCGGCGATGCGAAGGCGGTCGCCGAATCCCTGGACGACTTCGACGAGGAGGATGAGCTCCTCGAGGACGACGGGACCCTCCCGGAGGGGCGCTTCCTCGACCGCGAGCTGAGCTGGCTGGCGTTCAACCGCCGCGTGCTCGAGCTGGCGGAGGACCCGGAGCTGCCCGTCCTCGAACGCGCCAACTTCCTCGCCATCTTCGCCAGCAACCTCGACGAGTTCTTCATGGTCCGCGTCGCCGGCCTCAAGCGCCGCATCGCGACGGGCCTCGCCGTCCCCACGAACATCGGCCGCACGCCCGCCGAGGTGCTCTCCGCCATCAACGAGACCGCGTACCGCCTGCAGGTCCGCCACGCGGCCGCCTTCAACGACAGCGTGCGCCCGGCGCTCGAGGAGCACGGCATCCGCGTCGTGCGCTGGGACTCCCTCGACGAGGCCCAGCAGGACCGCCTGCACGAGCTCTTCTCCGAGCAGGTGTTCCCGGTGCTCATGCCGCTCGCGGTGGATCCCGCGCACCCCTTCCCCTACATCTCCGGCCTCTCGCTCAACCTCTCGGTGCGCATCCGCAACCCGAAGACGAACCGGCAGGAGTTCGCGCGCATCAAGGTGCCGCAGATGCTGCCGCGCTTCATGCCGCTCACGCCCGACACGCGCTCGGGCCCCATCGACTTCATCGCGCTCGAGGACCTCATCGCCAACCAGCTCGAGACGCTGTTCCCCGGCATGGAGATCGTCGAGCACCACGTGTTCCGCGTCACGCGCAACGAGGACGTGCAGATCGAGGAGGACGAGACCGAGAACCTCATCCAGGCCCTCGAGAAGGAGCTCCTGCGACGCCGGTTCGGCCCGCCCATCCGCCTCGAGATCTCGGACGACATGGACGCGGTCACGCTCGACCTCCTCATGCGCGAGCTCGACATCACCGAGCAGGAGGTGTTCACGCTCCCGTCCCCGCTCGACCTCGGCGGCCTGTTCGACCTCGCCAAGCTCGACCGCCCGGCGCTGCACTACCCGAACAACGTGCCCACCACGGCCGTCGCGCTGAAGCCCGCCGAGGACAACTCGCGCGCCGACATCTTCCGCTCCATCGCGCAGCAGGACATCCTGCTGCACCACCCCTACGAGTCGTTCACCACGAGCGTGCAGGCGTTCCTCGAGCAGGCGGCGGCGGATCCCCACGTGCTCGCCATCAAGCAGACCCTCTACCGCACGAGCGGCGACAGCCCCATCGTCGAGGCGCTCATCGACGCGGCCGAGGCGGGCAAGCAGGTGCTCGCGCTGGTGGAGATCAAGGCCCGGTTCGACGAGCAGGCCAACATCACGTGGGCGCGCAAGCTCGAGAAGGCCGGCGTGCACGTGGTCTACGGCGTCGCGGGGCTCAAGACGCACTGCAAGCTCGCGCTCGTCATCCGCCAGGAGAAGGGCGGGGTGCTCCGGCACTACAGCCACATCGGCACGGGCAACTACAACCCCAAGACGAGCCGCATCTACGAGGACCTCGGGCTCCTCACCGCGGACGACGTGGTGGGCAAGGACCTCACGCGCCTGTTCAACGAGCTCTCCGGCTACGGCATCGAGAAGAAGTTCAAGCGCCTGCTCGTCGCGCCGCTGCACCTGCGGAAGGGCCTGCTCAAGCGCATCGCCGTGGAGACGCAGAACGCGCTCGACGGCAAGCCGAGCGGCATCCGCATCAAGGTCAACTCCATCGTCGACGAGAAGATCATCGACGCGCTGTACCGGGCCAGCAACGCGGGCGTGCCCGTGCAGGTCTGGGTGCGCGGCATCTGCTCGCTCACGCCGGGGCAGCCGGGGCTCAGCGAGAACATCGAGGTGCGGTCGATCCTCGGTCGCTACCTCGAGCACAGCCGCGTGTTCTCGTTCGTCAACGACGGCGACCAGGCCACCTACATCGGCAGCGCCGACATGATGCACCGCAACCTCGACCGCCGCGTCGAGGCGCTCGTGCGCCTCGTGGACCCCGCGCACCTGCAGGAGATCGAGGACCTCTTCGACCGCGCCATGGCCGACACGACCTCCGCGTGGATCCTCGACTCCGACGGCGAATGGACGCGGCGCAACAAGGGCGCCGACGGCACCACTCTGGATGACCTGCAGACCGCGGTGATGGGCATCGTATCCAAGCGCAAGCGGCGCGTGCTCCGCTGAGCACCGCTGCACCGAGCACCGACCCCGCTAGCGTGGGGGACGTGCCGCCCTCCCCCTCCGTCTTCGCCGCAGGCGCCGTCGTCTGGCGCGTGGTCGAGGGCAGGATCCGGGTGCTCATCATCCACCGCACGCGACGCCGCGACACGTCCCTGCCGAAGGGCAAGGTGGATCCCGGCGAGACGCTCCCGCAGACCGCCGTCCGCGAGGTGCACGAGGAGACCGGCCTCCGGGTCGCGCTCGGCGTGCCGCTCGGCGCGATCGAGTACGGCATCTCCGGCGGCCGCCGGAAGTCGGTGAGCTACTGGGCAGCCGAAGCCACGGACGCCATGGTCGAGGCCGGCCGCTTCGAACCGGACGACGAGGTGGAGAGCGTCGAGTGGGTCTCCATCCCCAACGCCCGCAAGCGCCTCGACTACCCGGGCGAGGTGCAGATCCTCGACCTCTTCGCCGGGCTCGTGGAGACGGGCTCGCATCGCTCGTTCGCCCTCATCGCGCTGCGCCACGGCCATGCCGTGCAGCCGTACGAGTGGGAAGGGGCCGACGCGAGCCGGCCGCTCAGCGCCCGCGGACGCGACGAGGCGCGGTCGATCGTGCCGACGCTGCTCGCGTTCGGGCCACGGGTCGTCACGAGCAGCACAGCCCAGCGCTGCCTCGAGACGGTCGCGCCCCTCGCGGAGGCCCTCGGCCGGCGGGTGAAGGAGGACGCGGGGATCAGCCAGGACGCCTACGAGACCGACGGCGGATCCGTGCGCGAGACCGTGGCGAAGCGCGTGCGCAAGGCCCGCAGCGCCGTGCTCTGCAGCCACAGCCCCGTCCTGCCGGAGATCCTGCACGAGATCGCCCTCGCCACCGAGACGCCCCGCGCCAGCCGCATGCCGCGGGCCGGGATGCTGTCGCCCGCCGAGTTCTCGGTCGTCCACCTGTCGGCGTCGGACCCGGAGGCGGGGATCCTCGCGGTGGAGACGTACGGGCCGTCGGCCTGACACGGTCGCGGATCGTCGCGACCCCGCACGACCCGCGACCGACCAATATGCGCCCGAGCGCCCGAGCCCGTGCCGATCCACGCGGTCTGTTCACCTCCCGTTCACCGATTCCGGCCAATCCGGTCAATGGCCCGACATAGCTTCGTCCAGGGGCATGCACCTGCCCCCTCACAGCACGAAATACCCGGAAGGCTCCATCACGTGAAGATCTCGCGTCTCGGCAGCGCAGCAGCGCTCGCCGCCGTCACCGCCATCGCCCTCTCCTCCTGCGCTGCCAACGAGGCACCCGGCGAGGGGGGCGACGCCTCCTCGTCCACCCTGTCCGGCACGCTCAACGGCATCGGCGCCACCTCCCAGGGCGCAGCCCAGGAGGCCTGGAACGCCGCGTTCCAGACCGCCAACCCCGGCGTCACCGTCACCTACGCGGGCGAGGGATCCGGCGCCGGGCGCGAGGCGTTCATGGCCGGCGGCCAGAACGCGAACTTCGCCGGCTCCGATCGCGCGCTCAAGACCGACGAGCTCACCGGCACGTTCGGCCAGTGCGCCGACGGCCTCAAGCCCATCGACCTCCCCGCCTACATCTCCCCCATCGCGCTGATCTTCCAGGTCGACGGCGTGAAGGAGCTGCACCTCGACTCCGCCACCACCGCGGGCATCTTCAAGGGCACCATCACGAAGTGGAACGACCCGGCCATCGTCGCGCTCAACCCCGACGCCACGATGCCCGACGCCACCATCACCGCCGTGCACCGCTCGGACGACTCGGGCACCACCGAGAACTTCGCGAAGTACCTCAACACCACGGCCAAGACGGTCTGGGACGCGGAGCCCAAGGGCGTCTGGCCCTACCCGGGCGGCGAGGCGGCCCAGGGCACCACCGGCGTCGTCGACGCTGTCAAGGGCGGCAGCAACATCATCGGCTACGCCGACGCGTCCAAGGCCGGCACCCTCGGCGTCGCGAAGATCAAGGTCGGCGACGAGTTCGTCGGCTACTCGCCGGAGGCCGCAGCCGCCGTCGTCGAGGCCTCGCCCGAGGCCGAGGGCCGCGAGGCGAACGACGTCGTCTTCGACATCGACTACTCGACCACCGCGTCGGGTGTCTACCCGATCGTCCTGGTCAGCTACCTCATCACCTGCCAGGAGTACAAGGACCCGGCCGTCGGCGAGCTCGTCAAGGCCTACGTCGGCTACGTGACCAGCACCGAGGGCCAGCAGCTCGCCGCCGAGAAGGCCGGCGCCGCGCCGCTGTCCGACACGGTCGCCGCGCAGGTCAAGACCGCGGTCGAGTCGATCAAGTAGCACCCGCCGTCCGCCCCCTGATCCGCGACAGCGCGGGTCAGGGGGCGCTCCCACGGGCGGCCCCGCCGTCCCCAGCCCCACCATCTCGACCGCAAGGGAACCCGACCCATGACGACCGCCGCCCCGCAGCCTCCCCCGGCTCCCGAGACCGAACGGCCGCGCGACGCGTCCGCCGCCCCCCGCAGCTCCCAGGACGCGAAGTCCAAGGCCCGCGTGGGCGACCGCGTCTTCTCCGGCCTCTCCCGCGGGTCCGGCACGCTGATCCTCGTGATCCTCGCGGCCGTCGCGCTGTTCCTCGTCGTGCAGAGCATCCCCGCGCTGACCGCGCCTCCCGCCGAGGTCTCGGGCGGCGGCGGCTTCTGGGCGTACGTCGGTCCGCTGATGTTCGGCACGGTCTACGCCGCGGCGCTCGCCATGCTCATGGCCGTCCCCGTCGCCATCGGCATCGCGCTCTTCATCTCGCACTACGCGCCCCGCCGCCTCGCGCAGGGCCTCGGGTACGTCGTCGACCTGCTGGCGGCCGTGCCGTCGGTGGTGTTCGGCCTCTGGGGCATCGCGGTGCTGGCGAAGTTCCTGCAGCCGTTCTACGCCTTCCTCACCGACGCGTTTGGCTGGTTCCCGCTCTTCGACGGCCCCGTCTCGGGCACCGGCCGCACGATCTTCACGGTCGCCGTCGTGCTCGCCGTCATGATCCTGCCGATCGTCACCGCGCTCTCCCGCGAGGTCTTCCTCCAGACGCCGAAGCTGCACGAGGAGGCGGCGCTGGCCCTCGGCGCGACGCGCTGGGAGATGATCCAGACCGCCGTGCTCCCCTTCGGCCGCCCCGGCATCATCTCGGCCGCCATGCTCGGCCTCGGCCGCGCCCTCGGCGAGACGATGGCGGTCGCGATCGTCCTCTCCCCCGCCGCGGTCGTGAACTTCGCGTGGTTCCAGTCGACGAACTCGAACACCATCGCCGCCAACATCGCGCTGAGCTTCCCCGAGGCGTACGGCCTCAAGATCAACGAGCTCATCGCGTCCGGCCTCATGCTCTTCGTCATCACGCTGGCCGTGAACATGCTGGCCCGCTACATCATCAGCCGCCGCAAGGCCTTCTCCGGAGCGAATTGATGGCCACCACAGCCCCCTCCCGCACGCGGCCCGTCGCGAGCACCCTGCCCAACTCCCTCACCGCCGGGAAGCTGCACCGCTTCACGGCGCCCGCGATCTTCCTGGTCTCCTGGCTCGTCATGGCGGCCATCTTCCTGGTGCTCGAGCTCTCGGGAGCCGCGGACGGCTTCAACATCGTCGGCACGGCGGTGTTCGGCACGATCCTGTTCGGCATCGCGCTCTTCTGCTTCTCGCTCGCCGTGGAGGGCGAGCGGAAGGCGAAGGACCGGGTCATCACGATCCTCGTCACGGTCGCCTTCGTGCTCGCGCTCATCCCGCTCGTGTCGCTCGTGTTCACCGCCGTCACGAACGGCTCTGGGCGCTTCGACCCGCTGTTCTTCAACTCGAGCCTCCGCAACGTGGTGGGCGAGGGCGGCGGCGGCCTGCACGCCATCATCGGCACGCTGATCGTCACGGCCATCGCCGCGGTGATCTCCATCCCCGTGGGCCTCATGGCGGCCATCTACCTCGTCGAGTACGGCCGCGGCCGCCTGGCACACGCCATCACGTTCTTCGTCGACGTCATGACGGGCATCCCGTCCATCGTCGCGGGCCTCTTCGCCTACGCGCTGCTCGTGATCTTCCTCGGCCCGGGCATCCGCCTGGGCTTCGGCGGGGCGCTCGCGCTCTCCGTGCTCATGATCCCCGTGGTCGTGCGCAGCGCCGAGGAGATGCTCAAGCTGGTGCCGAACGAGCTCCGCGAGGCGTCGTACGCGCTCGGCGTGCCGAAGTGGCTGACGATCGTGAAGATCGTGCTGCCGACGTCGCTGGCCGGCATCGTCACCGGCGTCATGCTCGCGATCGCCCGCGTCATCGGCGAGACGGCGCCGCTGCTCATCGTCGCCGGCTTCACGCAGAGCATGAACTACAACCCCTTCAAGGACCAGATGATGACCCTGCCGGTGTTCGTCTTCCGGCAGTACGCCGACCAGGGCTCGGACGCGGCGGCCTACGTCGACCGCGCGTGGACCGGCGCGCTCGTGCTGATCCTCATCGTCATGGTGCTGAACATCGTCGCGCGGCTCATCGCCCGCATCTTCGCCCCCAAGCTCGGCCGCTAGCGCCCGCTCCCCCGGCCACGACCCGAACGGTTAGGAACACCCTTTGTCCAAGAGCATCGAAGTCAACGACCTGAACGTCTACTACGGCAAGTTCAAGGCGGTCGAGGACGTCAACCTGCGGATCGAGCCGCGCACCGTCACCGCTTTCATCGGCCCGTCCGGCTGCGGCAAGTCGACCTTCATCCGCACGCTCAACCGCATGCACGAGGTGATCCCCGGCGCGTACGTGGAGGGCGAGGTCCTCGTGGACGGCAACGACCTCTACGGCCCCGGCGTCGACCCGGTGCTCGTGCGCCGCCAGGTCGGCATGGTCTTCCAGCGGCCGAACCCGTTCCCCACCATGTCGATCCGCGACAACGTGCTCGCGGGCGTGAAGCTCAACAACCGGAAGATCTCCAAGTCGGACGCGGACGCGCTCGTCGAGCAGTCGCTCATGGGCGCCAACCTCTGGAACGAGGTGAAGGACCGCCTGGCGCTGCCGGGCTCGGGTCTCTCCGGCGGCCAGCAGCAGCGCCTCTGCATCGCGCGCGCCATCGCGGTGCAGCCCGACGTGGTGCTGATGGACGAGCCGTGCTCCGCGCTCGACCCCATCTCCACGCTCGCCATCGAGGACCTCATCGAGGAGCTGAAGGCGCAGTACACGATCGTCATCGTGACGCACAACATGCAGCAGGCCAGCCGCGTCTCGGACCGCACCGCGTTCTTCAACATCGCCGGCACCGGCAAGCCCGGCAAGCTCATCGAGTACGACGACACCACGACCATGTTCTCGAAGCCCAGCGTGCAGGCGACCGAGGACTACGTCAGCGGGCGCTTCGGCTGATCCGCCGCGCGCACGGGGAAGGCCCCCGCATCCCTGAGGGATGCGGGGGCCTTCTGCGCGCGCGGGTCGTGCGGCGCCGATCAGGTGCTGGTGACCGCCACGATGGGCTCGGTCGTGGGCTGCTCGGATCCGCCCTCGGGCTCGACCGTGATGGCCACGGTGTCGCCGGGCGTGTAGCTGCCCTGGAGCACGGCGTGACCTGCCCCGTCCGAGGCCGACATGACGCCGGCGGAAACGGGGCCGGACGCGCCGACGTACCACATCTGGAGGACGCGCCCCTCGGGCAGCGGCGACGCGTCGTTCAGCACGACCGCCGTCTTCGCCTCGGAGGCGGAGAAGTAGACCGTCGCCGTGCCGCCGCCGACGACGTCGCGCTTGTCGATGACGACGTCGGACGCCGTGGTGACCTGCTCGTACGCGGACGCGACAGGCGTCTGCGACGTACCAGGACCGCCCACGTTCGTGCCGACGACCACGCCGCCCACGACGAGCACGACGGCCGCCGCGGCGACGCCGATGAGGGTGCCCGGACGGCGGAACCAGCGCTCGGAGGCACGGGCGGACGCGGATCCGAGGCGCTCGCGCGGCGCGGAGGATGACGGCGCCGAGTCGCCGGCGACGGCCTCCGCGGGTGCCGCGGGCCGCAGCCGGGTGACCGGCGCAGGACGACGCCCGTCGTCCGTCACGGCGGACGGCGCGGCGAGCGGCGGCAGCTGCGGGGTGGCGTCGAGCATGGCCATGAGGTCGACCTTGAGGCGCGGCGACGGATCCACCGGCTCGGTCGTCCAGGCGAGGTCGGCCGCGGTGGCCCGCAGCTCCTCCACCTCGGCGCGCAGGGCGGGATCGCGCTCGAGGAGCGCCTCGATCTCCGTTGCCTCCTCGGTGTCGGCGGCGCCGAGCGCGTACGCCGCGGTGAGCATGCGGGTGTCGTCGTCGGTGGTCATGATGCGACCCCCATCTCGTCGCGCAGGCGGATCATGCCGTCGCGCAGACGTGTCTTCACGGTGCCGATGGGCACGTCGAGCATCGACGCGACCTCGCTGTGGCTGTAGCCGCCGTAGTAGGCGAGCGAGACGGCCTGGCGCTGGATCTCGGTGAGCTTCGTCATGGCCTTCGTGACCCTCTCGTGCTCGATGCTGATCTCGACGGTCTCGGACACCTGGTCGTAGCCGTGCTCGTGGTCGCGGATGCCGATGCGGACGTCGCGGTCGCGGCTGGACTGGGAGGCGCGCACGCGGTCGACCGCGCGGCGGTGGGCCATGGTGAGCACCCACGTGGTCGCTGCGCCCTTGGCCGGGTCGAAGCGGGAAGCAGACTGCCAGATCTCCAGGAAGATCTCCTGCGTGACCTCCTCCGACTGCGCATGGTCGACGAGCAGACGGCGGACGAGCCCGAGGACGCGAGGCGCGAGCTGGTCGTAGAGCTCCGAGAAGGCGCGCTTGTCGCCCTGGGCGACGCGGCCGAGGAGGGCCTCCTTCGACTCGGGGTCCGCCGGCCCGGGGAGGTCGGGACGCTCGATCGATGAAGGCACGAGCCCCAGCATTCCAGACCCGCGTGCGAACCGCATGCAGGCAGGGCGGGGCCCGGCGAGCTGGAGCGGTGCTGCGGGGAGGTCATGTGATGCTTCCGGGTCGTGGTGCGGCGGGATGGGGAGCCGACCCGCGGGCGTGCGGTGCCCCGCATCAGCCGGGATCCCGTCATGCGGGACATCTGGGATGGCCGGGTGGCCTGCCACGCGGGCAGGACCCGACCGATGCGGGTCGCACCCTCGCGGGTGACGGATGCGAGGCGGGTGAGCGCCTCACGATGACTCTTCGGCGCGACGCGCGTCACGGATTGGTCACAGGCCGGGGGGATCCGGCGACGCGGATGCGGGGAGCTCGGCCGCTCGCACGGGGGCCGTCCCGCCGAGGAGGAGGGGAAGGGAGATGAGGAGCCGGACCGCAGGACGCCTCTCGGCGCGAGGCCGCTCGGAGCGGCGAATATTGGTACCCGGGAGTACTGCGGCCCGACCAGGATCCACTGTAACCGAGTCGGCGCGGGCTGTCGTCCCGGAGGTCGCCCTCACAGCGAACGGCCGGATCCGCGGCCGCGACGGGTCAGTCGAGCCGGTCGCCCCGCCAGAGCCGGGCGCACTGGACGAGGTCGGCCGCCATCTGCGAGAGGCGGAGGGCGCGCGTGGTGAGGTCGCCCGCGCGCTCCGGCGACGCCGTCGCGTCGAGGTCGTCGGCGACGCTCGTGGCGCCGAGGGCGGCCAGCCGGCTGAACGCGCCCGCGCGGTCGAGGGCGACCGCGAAGTCGCCCGTGAAGAGGCCGCGGAGGATGCTGTCGGCGAGCTCGACGATCTCCGCCGGCCCCGTGGGCGCGGTGGCTCCGGCGACCACCGGGTCGATGGTCGTGGCCACCTCGGTGCCGCGCTGGTAGAGCAGGCTGATGCCGTCGGGATCCTGGCGGATGAGCGCGCGCATGAGGTAGAGCCGCCAGAGCGCGCCCGGCAGGCTGCGCGGGCTGGCGCGCGACCACAGCTCGGCGACCGCGTCGATGCCGTGCTCGTCGGTGTAGGCGATGAGGCGCTCGACGACCGCCGGGTCGGGATCCGCCCGCACGCGCGCCAGCAGGGCCGACGCGGTCTCGTGGGCCACGCGGCTGATCGTGGCGGGGTCCTCGCCGCCGAGCATGCTGTCGAACTTGGACCCGGAGAACTTGGTGGGCTTGTGGTAGTCGCCGGACATCCCGGCAAGCGTACGCCGGACGCGCGCTCCGGGCCGGGCCCCCGTCGGTCGCCGCCGTCCGCTCCGAGAGGGCCACCGCCCATCCCGTAGCATCGGGGACGCGGGCCTCTAGCTCAGTTGGTAGAGCAAGGGACTTTTAATCCCTGGGTCGTCGGTTCGAGCCCGACGGGGCCCACCGACGGCGACCGGCTGGATGCCGGCGCCGGGGATCAGCCCCGAGCGCCCCGGTCCAGCACGAGGAACGGCGGCGTGCGGTAGAGGAACCGCAGCGGCGTGCGCATCGCCACCGCGTGGATCACCAGCGATGCCGCGATCGCGACCACGCTCACCACGAGCGGCAGCAGGTAGGGGACGGCGCCGGACGGCTCGAAGCCGACGGCCTCGAGCACGGCGCAGGCCGCGGCGATCACGAGCACGTGCGCCACGTAGATCGGCAGCGTGTTGCGCCCGAGGAAGCGCAGCGGACGCACCAGCCGCGTGCGGGCGAGCAGGGCCGCCCACAGCACGCCGACCGCCATCGCCAGGCACGACACCACCAGGAGCACGCCGGGGATGCAGCTGATGCCGGTCAGCTCCACGACCACGCCCGCGGCGCCGAACGCGACCAGGGCCGCCGCCGCCGCGATGGGCCGGGGACGCGACGCGACGCGGAACACGAGGTCCTTGGCGTGGAGCCCGATGAGGAAGAAGACGAGGTACTTCGCCATGCCGTCCCAGCTCAGGCTGCCGACGCGCAGCACGCTGAGGAACAGGGCGGAGACGACGGCCGCGACCGTCAGCTGGATCCACGGCGGCATCCGTCCGTGCGCGACCTTCGCCAGCACGAGGAACACGGCGAGCGCGTGCAGGAACCACAGGCCCGTCGCCGGGAACACGAACGCGAGCAGCAGCGCCCGCGGATCGCCCTCGTGCGGACGCGAGTCGAGCGGCACGAGCGAGAAGTAGAGGAAGCGCAGCAGCGACCAGATCGCGAGCGCCCACACGAGGACCGCGATGCGCGAGTTCCAGAGCTCCGGCCAGGAGCGGCGCACGGCGGAACCCGCGAGGAGACCCGATGCGAGGAAGAAGATCGGCATCCGGAAGGTGACGAAGGCGCTGTTGACGGTCGCCCAGACCGGTGACGCGAGGTCCTCCTGCATCAGCAGGAGGCCCGCATGGAAGAGCGCGACCAGCAGGATGGCCATCGCCCTGGCCGCATCCACCCAGTCCGCGCGCGCAGCGGTGATCGTCGTTCCGTCTCCCCCAGACATGCTCGCCACGGTATCGGGCGATGTGTCCGGATCGTGTCGGAGGGCGGCGGCAGGAGGCGGAATCAGTGGTGATCCCCGTGCTCCGGTGATCGGTGCTCGCCCGCGCGTCGCCGGAGGCCCGCGGCGCAGGGGGCCGAGTGAGCGCTGCCCGGACGAGAATCGGCGTACACCGTCTTTATCTACGAGCTCGACTCGATCGTGCACGTATTGTTCACACATGAAGAACAAGCGCCGTCGGCGGAACACCACCACCTGGACGATCTTCGGGATCGTTGCAGCGGCGGGGGCGACGTACGTGCTCGCCGGCCTCGCCCTCTCCGAGTCACAGCTCGAGCGTCCGGCGAACGCAGGCTCAGTGGCGGCGGTACCCACGTCGGACGCGGTCGAGGCGGAGTCCCGATTCCTCATGTCCGTCCTCAGTGACTCCCATGCCTACAACGCCGGCTCCTGGTGGCGGCAGACCATCGGCACGGGCACGTTCCCGGATGCCTATCTGGGAGAGTTCGAGTCGCTCCCTGGAGCGGTCACGTCCTCGCTGACCCCCATGCTGGACGCGGTCACCGCCCAGGGCGGCGCGGTCGTCGTCCAGGCAGGCACGAACGACCTGCTCTCCCAGCGCACTCCTGAACAAGCGGTCGAGGGGCTCTCGGGCCTCTGGCAGGGAATCCGAGATCGAGGCGCCGTCCCCGTGGCCGCATTGGTGCCTCCCTCCGACGAGGTCCCTCAGCTCGTCGTCGAGCTGAACCGCCTGATCCGGACCGCAGCAGCGGAGCAGGGACTGGAGCTGATCGACGTTTACACGTCCGTCGCGCAATCCGACGGCACGTGGGCCGACGGCAACAGCGACGATGCCCGTCACGCGAACGGAGTCGGTTCGGCGCTCATGGCCGACGCCGCACGCGAGCAGCTTCCCCGGATCATCGACGCTCTCGACTAGCCACCGCCGTCCGCGACCGGGCCGTCAGGCCGCGGGCGTCAGGCCCGCCGGGGTCGGCGTCGTCCCCGGGTCGGTGAGCGCACGGCCGAAGCCGTCGACGCTGCGCACGCCGCGATCCGTGATGACCGAGGCGAAGGGCGTGTCGGGGTTGTTCGGGAGGGACGGGCGCTCGACGCGGGTGTCGCGCGCGAACGCGCCCACCACGACCACGCGCGGGGACGGGTACTTGCTCGGGGTCATGAACATGGTGCCGCGGCCGACGAACGTGTCCTGGGCGAGCCGCCCGCCCTGGTCGACGAGGCCGACGCCGATGCCGTGGGCGCCGCCGTCGCCGCCCGTCACGATGTTGTAGCCGACGACGGTGGCCCCGACGCCCGCCCCGATCTCCATCTGGTACCCGCCCGCGCCCGAGTTGCCCTCGAGGCGCATGCCGTTGATGCCGAGCTCGGAGACCATGGACGACGCGTTGCTCGTCGGGATGGCAAGGAAGCCGCGCGCCGCCTTGTTGCCGGCGCCGCAGCCGATGACGCGCGTGTTCTCGAAGCGCGCGTTGGTGGGGGCGATGCGGATCCCGCCCGCCGTGCAGTTCACGATCTCGGTGTCGCGCATCACGATGTCGATGGCGTTGACGCCGTCGCAGTCGACGCCCCAGGTGCCCGCCGTGATCACGCGCAGGCCCTCGATGACGTTCGCGTAGGAGTACTCGTCGCTCGCCGCGGTGAATGCCGCGCGCGCGAAGAAGACCCCGGCGCCGCCGGTGGCGTTCAGCTCGATGTCGGTGATCCGGCAGTGCAGCAGCGAGCGCAGGTAGAGCCCGTGGCGGCCCGTGCGCGTGCCGGTGATGCTGAAGCCGGTGAGCGAGACCGTCGCCTTGTTGTTCGCGGCGGGCCCGGCGTCGGCGCCGATCTTGCCCTGCACCTTGAAGACGTCGCCCGTGGATCCCGCGATCTGCCGGATGGTCGTGACGCGCCGCCCGTACCCCTCGATCGAGATGGCCGGGTACCCGTACGGCGCTCCCGAGAGGGGCTGCTTGGGCCAGGTGGCGCTCGAGTAGTCGATGCCGGTGGACGTGACGCGGATCTCGCACGGCGGCAGGATCCCCCGACCGCCGGTCTTCTGCAGCGCCGCGAAGAAGGCTGTCATCGCCTTCGTGTGGTCCGCCGCCGACGACACGAAGCCGAACTGCTCCGGGTAGTAGATGCGCGTCTGGTCGCCGACGACGGCGGCGGCCGAGGCGGACGGCGCCGCGGCGGGTGAGGCGACGGACGCGGCACCCGCGGTCGCGCCGACGGCGGCGAGGAAGACGGAGCGGCGGCCGAGGAGCGGCGGGCGCTCGGCGGGCGCCGGGGCGTCCTGGGCGAGGGCCGCTTCGGGCAGGTCGGAGGTGGGCGCATGCGCGTCCGCGCGTGACTGGGGCAAGAGGGGAGCCTTCCGGGTGGGCCGTGCTGACGGGCGCGGACGGGTCGCGCCGATCCGCTCCCCCGAGCACCGGACGCCCCACGCTGGATACGGCAAGGGTGCGTCCCGCTGCCGCCCGGAGCGTATCCCCAGTTCGGGGCGGCGCGACCGCGGTCTCCACGGGGCCCGGATCCGCGTCGCCATGGGGATCGGGCCGCGCGCTCGGCGGCGACGGCGGATGCGCCGGTGCGATGCTGGGTCGCATGAGCATGCAGGCCGACGAACCCGTGATCGCGATGCTGACCGCCGAGGAGACGAGCGAGCGCTACGACCTGCTGAAGTCCGCGCTGGAGGAGCACGACGACCGGGGAGTGCAGTACCTGTCGGGCGTCGTCGGACGGCTGCTCGCCTACATCGACGGGCTCCGCGAGCCGGAGGAGAACCGGATCGCGCTCGAGCGGTACACGCAGCGGGTCGCGCTGCAATGGGCGCAGGAGGACGGCTCGTGAGATGCCGTAGATGGAGAGACCGCCGCGCTCTCCGACCGTCCTGGGGAAGGTCAGAGAGCGCGGCGGTCTCGGCGATTCAGCGCTCTCGAGCTAGCCGACGACGCTCTCGCACGATGAGTAGGAGCGCCACCATCGGAAGCGCGGTACCCACCGCCCAGAATGCGGTCGCGAAGTCCGGCACCAGATGCGCGGTGGGAATCGCGATCAACGCGAGGATCAACAGGATGACCACCTTGAGCTTCGTCATGACATAGCCAGACCGACGCAGGTGCCCACGGTCCCACCGGCCACCCCAGCGAAGCCGACGATGCAGGCGACGCACCCTGTCCCGGGCGTGGCGCCGCAGAGAAGCGCGCATCCCGTGCCGATGATCGTGATCACCCACTGCGAGATGCCCGCGTTCAGCAGACATTGATTGAGGGTGTCCCAATTGAAATCTGCATTCGTGATGTTAGAGCGGTTCGCGTCCACCGCAGACGTCGAATCATTCGACGCCACCTTGTCGAGGCCGAGGACCCCGTTCTGCCACAGCTGCATTCGGCCGGAATCGGGGGTCATCGCGGTGAACAGCACCTCGCCTGTCGAAATCACCCTCAGATCGCGGTCGAGGAACACGGTGTACCCCGAGATGTCCAGCTGCTGGGGCGCTTCGGTGAAGGGCACGTGAAGGACGAACTGCCCACCCTCGGTCCTCCGGACATCTGCTCTCTGCGGGGCGAGGGCGCGGCCGCTTGACGTCGTCACGTCAGAGATGTGCGCGGCCGACAAGTACTGATCCAGCTCCTGAGCGGGGACGGTGGTGGTAGACCCGACGTACTGCGTGAGCCTGTCCAGGACGGTACCTGTCGGCGCGACCGGCGAGTCGAAGCTCGCCGCTCGTGCGTCGACCGTCGAAGGTGACACGTACACCGGAGGACGGTCACCGCTGTGAACGACACCGATGACGGCGACGACCGACATGACAGACAGGGCGACCCCAGCCATGTTCATGGGAATTACAGACATGGGGAATCTCTTTTGCAAGCGAACCTCCTGGAGACACACCCATCGAGGCGCGACGCCGAGAATCCGCGTCGCGCATCCGATGATATGAAGAGATGCTCTACCTCGCGACGAGTTGCGTGCTCGTTCCGAAGACGCTAGGAGCCCGTCGCGCGGATCCCCCAGCTCAGCGTCCACTCCTCGCCGGGCGCCAGGCGGCGGACGCCCACGCCCGAGTTGAAGGCGTCCGCGGGCGCGGTCATCGGCTCGATCGCGACGGCCTGGCCGCCGTGGGTCGGGAACTCGCGCGGCGTGTAGACCTGCAGGAACCGGAAGGACCCGTCCGCCCACAGCTCGACGCCGCGGCCGTCCGGCGCGGTGAGGCCGTGGCGGCTCGTGCCGCCCTCCACGTGCACATCGCCGTATCCCGTGTTGAGGTCGAGCTCGCCGACGACGCGGCCCTGGCGGAGGTCCTCGTCGGCGCCGTCGACGGGGTGGTCGGCGATCGGGATGAGCGCATCGTCGACCTCGGACCAGGTGTCCGCCCGGACCGTGAGGGTGAGCTCCGACGAGGGCACGCCGCCGATCGCGAGATACGGGTGGGCGCCGACCGCGACGGGCGCCGCGCGGTCCGCGTCGTTGCGGATGCGGTGCGTGACGACGAGGCCGTCGTCCGTGAGCCGGTAGGTGACCGAGGTGTCGAGGAGGAACGGGTAGCCGTGCTGCGGGAAGACGGTCGCGGAGAGGGTCACGCGGTCGTCGGCGCGGTCGGAGGCCGTGTAGCCGGTGTTGCGGAGGAGGCCGTGGGACGCGTTGCCGAGCGAGGGCTCGGAGACGTCGAGCGCCTGGGACTTCCCGTCGAGCTCGTAGCGGGCGCCGCGGATCCGGTTCGGCCAGGGCACGAGGACCATGCCGGCGCCCATCGGCGCCACGACGTCGTCGCCGTAGGGCTCGACGAGGTCGACGCCGTCGAGGGTCAGGCCGCGGATCGCGGCCGCGAGCTGCACGACGGTGGCGCGGAGCTCGCCCGTCGGGCCGGCGTGGACGAGGTGGTGCTGCTCTCCGGTGACGGGTCTCATGGGATCCACGTTACGGCCGCCCGGCGCCGGGCGGCCCTCCCGCCGCGACGACGCGCAGGCCGGCGTCGCGCAGGCGGCCCACCTCGTGCGGGTCGGCGCCGGGGTCGGTGAGCAGCGTGTCGACCAGGTCGAGCGGCGCGACGGATCCGAGGTGGGTGCGGCCGAGCTTCGCGCCGTCCGCGACGACCACCGTGCGGGCGCTCGCGGCGACCATCCGCCGCTTCACCTCGGCCTCGGGAAGGTTCACGTTGGTGATCCCCCGCTCCACGTCGACGCCGTTGCAGCCGATGATCGCGAGGTCCGGGTGCAGGCGGTCGAGCACGACGGTGGCGAGCGGATCCACCAGGCTGTGCTGCAGCGCCCGGAGCGTGCCTCCCGTGACGACCACGGTGAAGCGCGGCATGGCCCGCTCGAGCTCGAGCGCCAGCGTGAGCCCGTTCGTGATGACCGTGACGTCGACGAGGTCCTCGCGCGCGACCAGCGCCCGCGCCACCTGGAGCGTCGTGCTGCCCACGTCGAGCAGCACGCTCTGCCCGCTCTCCACGAGGTCGGCGGCGGCGCGGCCGATGGCGCGCTTGGCGTCGGCGGCCGACTCGAGCGTCACCTCGAGGCTCTGCTCGCGCGCGGCGAGGCCGGAGCGGAGGACCGCGCCGCCGTGCACGCGCTGGACGGCGGCGGAGTCGGCGAGCGCGTCGAGGTCGGCGCGGATGGTGACGGCGGAGACGCCCGCGTCGGCCGCCAGCTCGGCGACGGTCGCGAAGCCGCGGTCGCCGAGCCGTTCGAGGATGCGCGACCGGCGGGTCGCCGCGGGGACGGATGCGCAGTCGTCGGCCATGCGGCGAGCCTCCCGCACGCGGTTGCCGGAACGCAAGCCGGCGCTTTCGCGAGCGCAGATCCGGTGCCCGGGAGCCCGTAGGATCGGGGCATCATGCATGCCGACCAGACCGTCACGACGTCGCCGTCCGGGATCACGCAGCGCCGCACGCGGCTGTCCGACGGCCGCGAGCTCGTCTACTTCGACGACGCCGACACGACCCTCCCGCCCGAGCGCGCCGCCGATGCGCGCCCCGCCGCGCCCCGCCCGCCCACCGCGACGATGCGGCAGGACGTGCTCACGGGCGAGTGGGTCTCCATCGCGGCCGCGCGCCAGAACCGGGCGCACCTCCCCCCGGCGGAGCTGGATCCCCTCGCCCCCGCGAGCCCGACCAACCCGTCCGAGATCCCGAGCATGTACGACGTCGCGGTCTTCGAGAACAAGTCGCCGTCCTTCGGCCCCGCGCTCGCCGACGCGGACGGCGTGGACGCGCCCGCCGACGACGACGACCTCACCTCCATCGGCCTGGAGCGCACCCGCACCTCGGTCGGCCGCTGCGAGGTCGTCTGCTTCAGCCCCGCGCACACCGGCTCGTTCAGCGGCCTCACGCCGTCGCGCGCCCGCACGGTCGTCGAGGCGTGGGCCGAGCGCACGCGCGCGCTCTCGGCGATGCCCGGGATCCGCCAGGTGTTCCCGTTCGAGAACCGCGGCGAGGCCATCGGCGTGACGCTGCACCACCCGCACGGGCAGATCTACTCGTACCCCTACGTCACGCCGCGCACGCGCCGCCTCGTCGAGTCGATCGAGCGGTTCGGGCCGGGCCTGTTCCAGCGGATCCTGGAGACCGAGCAGGCGTCCGAGCGCGTCGTGCTCCGCGGCGAGCACTTCACCGCGTTCGTGCCGTTCGCGGCCCGCTGGCCCGTGGAGATCCACCTGCTCCCCCACCGCCACGTGCCCGACCTCGGGGAGACGACCGAGGCCGAGCGCGACGAGCTGGCGACGATGTACCTGCGGCTCCTCAAGGGGATGGACCGGCTGTACGACACCCCGACGCCGTACATCGCCGCCTGGCACCAGGCGCCCGTGGACGCGCACCGCGACGAGATCCGGCTGATGCTGCAGATCACGTCGCCGCGCCGCGCGGCCGACAAGCTCAAGTTCCTGGCCGGATCCGAGGCGGCCATGGGCGCCTGGATCGGCGACGTGCCGCCGGAGAAGGCGGCCGAGATGATCCGGAAGGCAGTGGAGGACGCATGACCGACATCCGAGACGACGTGCGCGAGGGATTCCGCGCCCGATTCGGCCGCGAGCCGCACGGCGTGTGGTCGTCGCCCGGGCGTGTGAACCTCATCGGCGAGCACACCGACTACAACGAGGGCTTCGTGTTCCCGTTCGCGATCGACCGCCGCACGGTCATCGCGCTCGCGCCGCGGGACGACGATCGGATCCGCCTCACCAGCTCCTTCTCCGAGGAGGTCGTGGAGGCGCGCCTCGCCGACCTCACCGGCGAGCGCATCGAGGGCTGGCAGGCCTACCCGCTGGGTGTCGCGTGGGCGCTCGGCCAGCGCGGCGCCGACCTCGCCGCCGTCCCCGGCTTCGACGTGTTCATCGACAGCGACGTACCCGTGGGCGCGGGGCTGTCCTCGTCGGCCGCGCTCGAGGGATCCGTCGCCCTCGCGCTCGACGACATCTGGCGCCTGGGCCTCGACCGGCCGACGCTCGCCGCCGTCGGCCAGCTCGCCGAGAACGAGATCGTGGGCGCGCCGACCGGGATCATGGACCAGTCCGCGAGCCTCCTCGGGCAGGCCGACGCGGGCGTGTTCCTCGACTGCCGCTCGCTCGACGCGGAGGTCATCCCGCTCGGGCTCGAGGCGGCCGGCCTCACCATCGCCGTGATCGACACCCACGTCGCGCACGCGCACGCCGACGGCGGCTACCGCGCGCGCCGCGAGTCGTGCGAGACCGGCGCCCGCCTCATGGGCGTGTCGTCGCTGCGCGAGCTGACGGTCGACGACCTGGTCCGCGCCCGCGAGGTGCTCGACGACGAGACGTTCCGCCGCGTGCGCCACATCGTCACGGAGAACCAGCGCGTGCTCGACACCGTGCGCGCGCTCCGCGAGGAGGGCCCGCGCGCCATCGGCGAGCTGCTGGACGCGAGCCACCGCTCGATGCGCGACGACTTCGAGATCAGCGTCCCGGAGCTCGACCTCGCGGTCGAGGTCGCGCAGAACGAGGGCGCGATCGGCGCGCGCATGACGGGCGGCGGGTTCGGCGGATCGGCCATCGCGCTCATCGACGTCGACTCCCTGTCGCGGCTGCAGGTCGCGATCGACGGCGCGTTCGCGGAGCACGGGTACACCGGGCCGACGGTCTTCACCGTCACGCCGTCGGACGGGGCGAAGGCCGAGCGGTAGGGTGCGGCCTACCCTGGCGGCATGACCGTCGATCCCCAGGCCACCGTCCGCGCGCTCCCCGGATCGCCCGCGCCCGACATCGCGCCCGACGCCCTGGTGGCGGCGGGTGCGCGCGTCGTCGGGCGGGTGACGCTCGCCGCGGGATCCAGCGTGTGGTTCAACGCCGTGCTGCGCGCCGAGGCCGCGGACATCGCGATCGGCGCGCGCTCCAACCTGCAGGACAACGTGAGCTGCCACGTCGACGCGGGCTTCCCGCTCACCGTCGGCACCGGCGTGAGCGTCGGCCACAACGCGGTGCTGCACGGCTGCACGATCGAGGACGACTGCATCGTGGGCATGTCCGCCACCGTGATGAACGGCGCGCACGTCGGCCGCGAGTCGCTCCTCGCGGGCGGCACCGTCGTGCTCGAGGGGCAGGTGATCCCGCCCCGCTCGCTCGTCGCCGGGGTGCCCGGCAAGGTGCGGCGCGAGCTCACGGACGAGGAGGTCGCGGGCCTCCGCGCCAACGCGGACCACTACGTGGAGAACGCGCGCCTGCACGCGGGCGCGATCCCGACGCCGGCCGTCCTGCTGAGCGCGGACCCCGGACGGGAGGAGGGGACGGCCTGACCGGCCGCCCCCTCGTGCACCCTGATCTCCTTGCACGCCAGTAGACACTTCGCTCGGGCTCCGGCGCGAGTGTCCGCGTGAACTAGTCGATCGGAACGGTAGTGCGGGTGAACGTGCTCGACACGCCAGCCGCTGCGAAGGCGACCGCGGCTGCGGCGATGAGGGTGGCAGCGATCACCGCGATGGCACTCCAGAGAACCACCGCCTCCCGCCGAGGGGGCCGTCGTGCAAGCCGGTTCACCGCGATCGCGACCACCACCACCTGCACAGCCAGCGACCATGCGGTCCCGAGTAGGAGCACGGACGAGACGACTGCCGCCAACAGCAGCCACCAGTGCGTTGAGCTCGTTCGCGGACGATCTGTCATGGTCGTCATGGTGCTATACGTTCCTGATCGAACCGGTCCCACGGGTCGGGTCCCCCACGACCGTGCTGACGGTGTGCAGCTTCGTGAACGACAAAGGCGCTCCCGTGAATGCGTAGCTCATGGTGTGGCGCGCGCTGCACGTCCCACGACCTTTGCTGACGTAGTCCGACGAGCTGGTGGATCCCGCCAAACCGAAACCGCTGAATGATCCGACGCACTCCAGATTGCGCTTCACGGCCCCAGCCGTCGCCTCGAACGTGTAGCTCGATGTGAAGTTGCCCACTTCGACGCCGAAGACGCGGACCGCCTGCTTGTCCACGACTTGCCGGGTCCTCACAGCCGCTGCCATCGTGGAGAAGTGCGGCGTCGTCGACGGGGTGGAGGTCGCGACCACGACAGGTCCGAACGTGAAGAGCGAGTTCGGGTCCGCGAGGTAGGAGTCCTGGACATCGTCCGGCAACTCGGCGAACTTCGCCTCGAGAGCCGATGCCGTTCCCGGTGAGACGCCGAAGTCGGAGATGAATTCGGAGAAAGTCACGACGTTGTCCGAAGCGGATGCCGCTGCCTGGGCCTGGTCAGGCAGCCCGACAGCGAAGAGGGACGCCACCGCGATTCCTGCAGCGAGAATCGAGATTCGAACAGATTCCACGAGATGCCCTTTCGTGGCACGAGATCACACGCGCAGCCGGCGCAACGTGCGTTAGCGCCGAGACTAGGGGGAAGTCCGTCTGCGAACCAGCATGTGCGTCATTCCAGATGAGCCTTGCTTCAGCCTCACACACGCGATATCTTCGGCTTATATTTCTAGACCAAAGAAATAGCCTCTCATGGCCGCCATCTCGTAGGGCCTCGTGGCCGTCGGTCACGTTCGCTCACGAAAATCCCTCCCGCCCGGAAACGAGCGAAGAGGCGCCTCCGCTCAGCTGACCCACGGAGGCGAGCGCCGTCAGCCGCGCAGCTCGGCGGCCAGGCGCGCGTCGCGCTCGGCGGCCAGCACCACGTTCACCAGCAGCATCGCCCGGGTCATCGGCCCGACGCCGCGCGGGTTCGGGGACAGGTGCCCGGCGACCTCCGCGACGGCCGGGTCGACGTCGCCCGTGAGCCGCGCCTTGCCGGTCTCGGGATCCACGACGCGCGTGATCCCGACGTCGAGCACCGCCGCGCCCGGCTTCACCCATTCCGGCTGGATGAGGTGCGCGACGCCGACGGCCGCGACCACGACGTCCGCCCGGCGGACCTCCTGCTCGAGGTCGCGCGTGCGCGAGTGCGTGAGCGTGACGGTGGCGTCGAGGCCCTTGCGCGTGAGCAGCAGGCCGAGCGGCCGGCCCACCGTGAGGCCGCGGCCGACGACGACCACGTGCTGGCCGGCGATCGGCACCTCGTAGCGCTCGAGCATCTCGACGATGCCCGCGGGCGTGCACGGCAGCGGCGAGGTGAGCTCGCCCTGCACGCCGAGCACGAGGCGACCGAGGTTGGTCGGGTGCAGGCCGTCCGCGTCCTTCGACGGGTCGATGAGCTCGAGCATCGCGTTCTCGTCGATGCCCGCGGGGAGCGGCAGCTGCACGATGTAGCCCGTGACGGCCGGATCCGAGTTGAGGCGCTCGATCGCGGTGCGCACGTCGGCCTCGGTGGCGTCGGCCGGGAGGTCGACGCGGATGGACTCGATGCCCACCTCGGCGCAGTCGCGGTGCTTGCCGGCGACGTACGAGCGGGAACCCGGGTCGTCGCCCACGAGGAGCGTGCCCAGGCCGGGGACGAGACCCTGCTCGCGGAGGGCGCGGATCCGCACGGCGAGCTCGGACTTGACGGCCGACGCGGTCGCGACGCCGTCGAGCACGACCGCGGTCACTGGGCGAGGCCCTCGTAGAGCGGGAAGCCGTCGGTGAGCGTGAGCACGCGCGCACGCAGGGCGGCGAGGTCGCTGCCCGGCTTCAGGGTCTCGGCGATGATGTCCGCCACCTCGGTGAACTCGGCCTCGCCGAAGCCGCGGGTCGCGAGCGCCGACGTGCCGATGCGGACGCCGGAGGTGACCATCGGCGGGCGCGGGTCGAACGGCACCGAGTTGCGGTTGACCGTGATGCCGACCTCGTGCAGCGCATCCTCCGCCTGCTTGCCGTCGATCTCGGAGTGGCGGAGGTCGGCGAGCACGAGGTGCACGTCGGTGCCGCCCGTGAGCACCGAGACGCCGGCCTCAGTGGAGTCGGCCGCGACGAGGCGCTCGGCGAGGATCTGCGCACCCTGGATGGTGCGGCGCTGCCGGTCGGCGAACTCCTCGGTGGCCGCGATCTTGAACGCCGTGGCCTTGGCCGCGATGACGTGCATGAGCGGCCCGCCCTGCTGGCCCGGGAACACGGCCGAGTTGAGCTTCTTGGCGAGCGCGGTGTCGCGGCTGAGGATCACGCCGGACCGGGGGCCCGCGAGGGTCTTGTGCACGGTGGAGGAGACGACGTCCGCGTACGGCACGGGCGAGGGGTGGACGCCCGCGGCGACGAGGCCCGCGAAGTGCGCCATGTCGACCCAGAGCTTGGCGCCGACCTCGTCGGCGATGGCGCGGAACGCGGCGAAGTCGAGGTGGCGGGGGTACGCCGACCAGCCAGCGATGATGACCTGCGGGCGGTGCTCGAGCGCCTTCTCGCGCACGACGTCCATGTCGATGAGGAAGGTGTCGGGATCCACGCCGTACGCGGCCGCGTCGTAGAGCTTGCCGGAGAAGTTGAGCTTCATGCCGTGCGTGAGGTGGCCGCCGTGCGCGAGCTCGAGGCCGAGGATCGTGTCGCCCGGCTGCGCGATGGCGGCGAGGACGGCGGCGTTCGCGGTGGCGCCCGAGTGCGGCTGGACGTTGGCGAACTCGGCGCCGAAGAGGCTCTTCGCGCGGTCGATGGCGAGCTGCTCGGCGACGTCGACGAACTCGCAGCCGCCGTAGTAGCGGCGGCCCGGGTAGCCCTCGGCGTACTTGTTGGTGAGCACGGATCCCTGCGACTGCAGCACGGCGCGCGGCACGAAGTTCTCGCTGGCGATCATCTCGAGGGTGCCTCGCTGGCGGCCGAGCTCCTGCTCGAGGACGGCCGCGATCTCCGGATCGACCTCGGAGAGGGGGGCGTTGAAGGACTGGTCGACGGGCATGGGACTCCTTGTGCACGGTGGACGAGCGGATGCGTCGTGGCCCAGGCGTACGGCCACCAACCGTGTGAGTCGCTCCCCGATGGTGACCCATCCGAACGCCAGTCGCGACGGGTCCGATCCTACCCGGGCGGGCGCGCGCCCGCGAGGCGCGCAGCCGCGCATGACGCACGGGCGCCTGGCCGTCGAGCGAGGTGATACAAAGTGCACGAAGGGTTCGTGGCGTCTCGCGCCCCGCCGTAGGATCAGGGGGTCGGGCGACGTTGCCCGCCGGATGCGGAGGAAGGACCGAGCATGGGGAGCGCAGCGCTCACGACCGATCCCGCGGCAGGCGGACACGACCGCGACGGCGCGCGCGCCGACGACCGGGCCGCCCGCGACGACCGCGCCCCCGCCGACGCACCCGCCGCGCCCCCGATCGACCGCGACGCGCTCGCCGCCGACCTCCGCCCGCTCGTGGGCGACGACGCCGACGACCTCGCCGACGCGCTGGCCGCGGACCTCCGCGACGTGCGCGCCCGCCGCGCCCCGGCCGCCGCATCCCCCGCCGACCTCCACCTCGACCTCCGCACGGGCGGCGTCTGCTACGTCGACCGCTACGCCGACGACCTCCGGGGCCTGGCCGCGCGGATCCCCGCCCTCCGCGACCTCGGGCTCACGCACCTGCAGATCACGCCCGTCGCCGAGCCCGCGGACGGGGACGCCGACGACGCCGCGCTCCTCGCGCCGGGCGTGCGCGTGCGCGCCGGCCTCGGATCCGCGGCCGACCTCGGCGCCCTCGTCGACGCCCTCCACGACGCGGGCCTCACGCTCGCGGTCGACCTCTCCGCCGCGGACGCCGACGCGCCCCTCGCCGACCGGATCCGCGGCGCCGCCCGCGAGGCCGTCGCCCTCGCCGCCGCGGGGGTCGACGTGGTGCGCGTGGATCCCGCCGCCGCCATCGCCGAGCGGCCCGCCCTCCTCCGCGCGATCGCCGCCCTCGGCCGCCGCGTCTCCCCCGCGCTCGCGCTGGCCGTCGCCGCCGACGCCGATCCCCGCGGATCCGCCGAACTCCTCGACGGCGACGCCGTGCGCCTCGCCGACGACCCCGCGCTCTCCGCGCTCGTCTGGGAGGCGCTCGCCACCCGGTCCGCCGCCCTCCTCTCCCGCGCCCTCGAGCGCCGCGGCGACGCGCCCGCCGGCTCGATGCGCACCGCGCGCGTCCGCAGCCACGACGCCCTCCGCTTCCCCTTCGAGGACGACGACGCGCGCGCCCTCGGCATCGACCCCGACGAGCACCGCCGCTTCCTCGCCGAGTACCACGCGGGCGGCTTCCCCGGCAGCCACGCGCGCGGCATCCGGCACCGGGACGGCGCGGTCGCCGGCACCACAGCGTCCCTCGCGGGCCTCGAGCAGGACGACCCGGGCGCGGTCGAGCGGATCCTCCTCGCCCACTCCATCGCCCTCAGCACGGGCGGCCTGCCGCTGATCGTGCTCGGCGACGAGGTCGGCCAGCTCAACGACTACGGCTACGACGACGTCCCGGCCCACGCCGACGACAGCAGGTGGGTGAACCGCCCGCTCTACCCGTTCGACCGCTACGACCAGCGCGACGACCGCACCACGAGCACGGGCGTCGTCCACGCCGGGATCCGCCGGCTCATCGCGGTCCGCCGGGCCACGCCCGCGCTCGGCGGCACGCGCGTCGTCGGCTTCGACGCGAACGACCCGCACGTGCTCGGCTACCAGCGCCCGCACGCGGACGGCACGGTCCTCGTGCTCGCGAACCTCGGCGACGAGCCCGCGACCGTGTCCGCGGAGACCCTCGGCGGCGTCGCGGAGCACGCCGTGGACCTCGTGCGCGACGAGCGCCTCCGCCTCACGAAGGGCATCGTGCTCAGCCCGCGCACGTTCGTCTGGCTCCAGGCGGCTCACGACCTCGCGTGACACACTCTCAGTCACGGGCGGGTCGGCACGGAGGAACGGCATGAGCGACGAGGGACGCGAGACGGACGAGCCCCGGGAGGGGGCGGGCGCCGCATCCGGGTTCGCCTGGCCCATGTGGGTCAACATCGGCTGGATCGCGCTCGGCGCCTGGCACGTGCTCGCGCCGGTCAACGACGCGTCCGGCTGGCTGGGCCTCTTCCAGATCGGCGTGGGCGCGTTCGGCATCCTCGCCTCGCGCCGCCGCGCCCGCCGTCTCGCCGAGGCGGAGGCCGCCGCCCTGCCGCTCGCCGAGGCCACTCGGATCCCCGCCGACGTCGATGAGGAGCGCGCCCGGCTCGACGAGGCCGCCGCGGCCCACGCGGAGATGGACGCCCGTCTTCGCGCGCTCGCGATGCAGCTCGAGCAGCCGGGCGACCCGTCCGCGGATCCCGACAAGCCGGAACCGCCGCACCAGCCCACCGGCCGGGGCCGCGGCCGGAAGGGTCGTGCCCGCGAGGTCTGGCCCGACGACGACATGCCGCCCGTCGCCCGCTGGTAGCGCGCCCGCCCCTCAGCTCGCCCGCGTCACCCCGCGCGACATGATCGCCGAGCTCAGCGCCTCGATGGACGCGCGCGGCCCGGCCGGGTTGTCCATCAGCACGTAGTCCACCTCGTCGAGCTCGGGCAGGCCGAGGCGCGAGGTCACCTTCACGAGGTCCGTCGGGATCAGCGCCTGCGGCAGCACCGCGACGCCCATGCCCGCGCGCACGGCCGCGAGCACGCCGTTCACGTCGCGCGTGCTGCACGTGATCCGCCAGGTGCGACCCTCCCGCTCGAGCGCGTCCATGGCCATCTGCCTGCTGATGCTCGGGGCGCGGTACGCGATGAGCGGCACGGTCGCGCCGGGCTCCACGAGCGTGCGCTCGAGGCCCACCCACACCATGCGGTCGCGGCCCACGAGGCGCGCGCCCGGCTGCTCGTCGACCGTGGTCTTGGTGAGGATCAGGTCGAGCTGGCCCGCCAGCAGCCGCCGGTGCAGCGGCCCGCTCTGCGTCACCGTGAGCTCCAGCTCGATCTGCGGGTGCAGCTGCCGGAAGTGGCGGAGGATCCGCGGGAGCTGCGTGATCGCGAGGTCGTCCGCGGTGCCGAACCGCAGGCGGCCGCTCACCTCGGATCCGCCGAAGTAGCTCTCCGCCGCCCGGTGCGCCGCGAGGATCGTGCGCGCGAAGCCGGCCATGGCGTCGCCCGCGTCGGTGAGGCGCATCGCCCGGGTGTCGCGCGCGATGAGCGTGCGGTCGACCGCGCGCTCGAGCCGGCGCACCTGCTGGCTCACGGTCGGCTGGCTGATCCCGAGCCGCGCGGCCGCCTGCGTGAAGCTGCGGGTGTCGGCGACGGCGAGGAAGGTCGCGAGCAGGGTCGGGTCGAGCACGGGGCCTCCCGGCCATTCGAGGATGTGATGCCACTCATCATGTCGAGACGGGATCCGAATGGGAAGCCCGCGGGTAGCGTCGGACGCGGCTCGACGCCGAGCCGCATCCATGCAGAACCGACGCCACCCATACGCAACCGCCACCGCAGGAACACCGTGACCCCGCCGAACGCCTTCCCCCCGACCGCCCCGCTCCCGATCCAGACCCAGCGCCCGCCGTGGCGCCACACGCTCATCGCCCTGAGCGTGCCGAACTTCCGTCGGTTCACGGCCTCCAACGTCATCGCCATGACCTCGGGCTGGATGCAGCGCATCGCCCAGGACTGGCTCGTGCTCGAGCTCACCGGCAGCGTCACGGCGGTCGGCATCACGGTCGCGATGCAGTTCGCGCCCATGCTGCTCTTCGGCCTGCTCGGCGGCGTCATCGTCGACCGGTGCTCGAAGCGCATGCTCATGATGATCACGCAGGGCACCTACGCGCTCCTCAGCGCGCTGCTCGCCGTGCTCACGCTCTCGGGCCAGGTCGAGGCGTGGCACATCTTCGCGATCGCCTTCGCGACCGGGCTCGTGACGGTGATCGACAACCCGGCGCGCCAGGTGTTCGTCACCGAGATCGTGGGGCAGGAGCACCTGAGGAACGCCATCAGCGTCAACTCGTCGGTGTTCCAGCTCGGCGGCATGGTGGGCCCCGCGCTCAGCGGGATCCTGCTGCTCGCGGTCGGCGCCGGCTGGTCGTTCGCGATCAACGCGCTCGCGTGCGTCGTCGTGGTGCTCACGCTGTGGAGCCTGAAGACGCGCGACCTGATCCGCATCCCACCCGCTCCGCGCCGCCGCGGCCAGCTCGCGGAGGGCCTCCGGTACGCGCGCTCCAAGCCGACCATCCTGTGGCCCGTCGTGCTCGTGGCGGTGTTCAGCGTCTTCGGCCTGACGATGCCCGTGCTCCTCGCCGCGTTCGCGAGCCAGGTCTACGCCGTGGGCGCGGGCGGCTACGGCTTCTTCAACTCGATGGTCGCGATCGGCGCGCTCACGGGCGCGCTGCTCTCGACCCGCCGTGCGACCGTCCGACTGCGGACCATCGTGGTCGGCGTCGGGATCACCGGCCTGCTGCAGGCGGCCGCGGGGCTCATGCCGGGCATCGCGCCGTTCGCGGTGCTGCTCGTGACCGTCGGCATGGCGTCGCTGCTGTTCCAGACCGCGGCGAACTCGCTCGTGCAGCTGTCCAGCAACGTGGCCATCCGCGGCCGCGTGACGAGCGTCTACGTGCTCGTGCTGCTCGGCGGCCAGGCCGTCGGCGGGCCGCTCATGGGCGGGATCGTCGAGGCGTGGGGCGTGCACGTCGGCATGGTCGTCTCGGGCGGAGTGCCCGCGCTGGCGGCCGCGGTCGTCGCCGTGGTGCTCGCGCGGCGCGGCCAGCTGACCCTCGAGGTCGTGGTGCGCCGGCACGTGCCGCGGGTGCGGATCACGCCCCGGGCGCCGGGTGCCGGCCGCCCCCGCGTCGCCGGAGCGGACGAGGCGACGGCCGGCGGCGGGCTCAGCCGCGCACGTCGATCGCGCGGTGGCGCTGCTGCACGCCGGCCGGGCCGTACGGGTAGTCGGAGACCACGGGCGCGCTCACCGCGCTGAGCGACGCGATCTCGTCGGCCGTGAGTTCGAGGTCGGCCGAGGCCATGTTGTCCTCGAGCTGCTCCACGGTGCGGGCGCCGAGGATCACGCTGGTCACCGCCGGCTGCGCCTCGAGCCACGCGAGCGAGACGCGGGCGGAGCTGGATCCGTGCGCGTCGGCGACGCGGCGCACCTCGTCGAGGATCGCCCACGTGCGCTCCTGGCCGTTCCGGGGCGTGAACGCCTCCATCCCGCGCTCCGGGTCCTCGCCGAGGCGGGTGGCGCCCGTGGGCGTCTCGTCGCGCCGGTACTTGCCGGTGAGCCAACCGCCCGCGAGCGGCGACCACGGCAGCAGCCCGATTCCGGCGTCCAGCGACGCGGGCACGATCTCCGACTCGATTTCGCGCACGAGCAGCGAGTACTGCGGCTGCAGCGTCACGGGCGGCGTGCACCCGAGGGCCTTCGCGAGCCCGACCGCCTTCGTCAGCTGCCAGCCGAGGTAGTTCGAGAAGCCGTAGTACGAGATCTTGCCGGCGCGCACGGCATCGTCGAGGAAGCGCAGGGTCTCCTCGAGCGGCGTCACGGCGTCCCACGCGTGCATCTGGTACAGGTCGATCGTGTCGACGCCGAGGCGGCGCAGCGAGTCGTCGAGCGCGCGGGCGAGGTGGCGGCGCGAGGTGCCGACGTCGTTGTTCCCCTCCCCCATCGGGAAGCGGCCCTTCGTGGCGACGACGAGCTGGTCGGCCTCGGTCGGGTGCGCCGCGAGCCAGCGGCCGACGATCTCCTCCGAGACGCCCGACGTGTAGACGTCGGCCGTGTCGATGAACGTGCCGCCGCCCGCGACGTAGGCCTCGAGGATGCGTCCCGAGGTCTCCTCGTCCGCCTCCGCGCCGAAGGTCATGGTGCCGAGCGCGTAGGTCGAGACGACCGCGCCGCTGTTCCCGAGATTGCGGTAGTGCATGTGGTTCCTCCATCGGATCCGCCGCGGGCGTCCCTGCCCACGGTCCGCTCCAGCTTGCACCGCTCGGGCGGCCGGGGACCGGGCGGGGCTGCTCGGTACCATGGGCGCATGTCCGTCGACGAGCTCTCCAGCGCCGCGCAGGACTACCTCAAGCTCATCTGGACCGCCACCGAGTGGACCGACCAGCCCATGACCGTCAGCCGCCTGGCCGAGCGGCTCGGGATCCGGCCCGCCACCGCCTCCGACGGGATCCGCCGCCTCACCGCGCAGGGCCTCGTGGAGCACCGGCCGTACGGCAGCATCGAGCTCACGGACGACGGGCGGCGTCACGCGATCCAGATGGTGCGCCGCCACCGCCTGCTCGAGACGTTCCTCGTGGAGGTGCTCGGCTACGGCTGGGACGAGGTGCACGACGAGGCCGAGGTGCTCGAGCACGCGGTCTCCGACGACTTCGTGGCGCGCATCGACGCGCACCTCGGGCACCCGTCCCGGGATCCGCACGGCGACCCCATCCCCTCGGCCAACGGCGAGCCGCACCTGCCGGACGCGACGCAGCTCGCGGACGCCGTCGCCGACCGGCCCATGCGCGTGCGGCGCATCTCCGACGAGGACCCGCGCCTGCTGCGCGAGCTCGCCGAGCACGGCATCGGGCTCGACGCGACGCTCGTGCGCGCGGCCGCGGCGGGCGACGCGTCCGGCGGGGGCGCCGCCGCCGTGGTCGTGACGGTCGACGGATCCGCGCGCCGCCCGCTCACGGCCGCCGCGGCGTCCGCGGTCTGGGTCTCCGACGCCGGCTGAGCGCGCGCGTCCCGGCCGGCGCCCGGCTCAGCCCGTGACGGTCAGCACCACGAGCGCGACGTTGAGCACCACCACGAGCGACACCGCGACCCACGCCGCGACGCGCGTGAGCGGCCGGTCGACGTGGGCCCCCATCACGCGACGGTCTCCCGTGAGCCGGATGAGCGGGACGAGCGCGAACGGGATCCCGAGGCTCAGCACCACCTGGCTGACCACGAGCGCGGTCGTCGGGTCGACGCCGACCGCGAGGATCGCGAGCGCGGGGATGAGCGTCACCACGCGCCGCGCGAGCAGCGGCACCTTCACGTGCAGCAGCCCACCCATGATGGCCGCACCGGCGTAGGCGCCCACGGACGTCGACGCGAGCCCCGACGCGAGCAGCCCGACCGCGAACACCACGCCGACGACCGGCCCGAGCGACGCCGTGATGGCCGCGTGCGCGCCCTCGATCGAGTCGGTGCCGGGCACGCCGCCGAGGCTCGCGGCCGCGATGAGGAGCATGGAGATGTTGACGGCGCCGGCCACGGCGAGCGCGGTGATCACGTCCCAGCGCGTCGCGCGGAGGAGCCGCCGGAGCACGCCGTCCTCGGTCTGGACGCCGTGCCGGTCGCGGCTGAGCGACGAGTGCAGGTAGACCGCGTGCGGCATGACGGTCGCGCCGAGCATGCTCGCGGCGAGCAGCACGCTGTCCGGCCCGTCGAAGCGCGGCACGAGGCCGCCCGCGATGCCGGACGCCGAGAGCGGGCTCACGACGAGGCCCATCAGGAAGCCGACGGTGATCACGAGGAGGAGCGCGCCGATCACCAGCTCGAACGGCCGCTGCCCGTGGCGCGACTGCACGGCGAGGAGGCCGATGGAGACGAGGCCGACGATCACGCCGCCCGCGACGAGCGGGATCCCGAACAGCAGGTGCAGCGCGATCGCCCCGCCGATGACCTCCGCGAGGTCGGTGGCCGCGGCGATGAGCTCGGCCTGCACCCAGAACGCGCGGCGCCGCGTGGTCGGGAGCCGCTGACCGAGGAGCTCCGGCAGGCTGCGGCCCGTGACGAGCCCGAGCTTCGCCGACTGGTACTGCACGAGCACGGCGATGAGGTTGGCGGCGACGAGCACCCACACCAGCAGGTAGCCGTAGCGCGCTCCCGCGGTGAGGTTGGCGGCGACGTTGCCGGGATCCACGTACGCGATGGCCGCGACGAACGCCGGGCCGAGCAGGAGCACGAGCCGCGGGCCCGAGACGGGCCGACGCGCGCGCGGGCGCTCGGGGGCGGTGCGGGTCATGGCGGCCTCTCCGTCGAAGTGTTAGCCGAGGCTAACATCCGTTCGCGCACACGCGGAAGGGCCCGTCCGGATGCGGACGGGCCCTTCGGTCTCCGGCGAGCGCGGCGGGCGGCCGCGCGCGGATCGGCTCGGATCGACGGAGCGCGGCTCAGCTCGCGGCGCGCCCCGGCGCGAGGAACGCGGAGTCGTCCTCCGCCTCGCCGCGCACGATGCGCACCCACTGCGCGAGCAGCGCGGCGCCCGCCTCGTCGTGGATGAGGTCACCGGCCGTCAGCACGGGATACGGCGTCGCGGGGATCCCGTCGGCCGGCCGCACGTCGACGTGCGCGACCTCGTGGCCGTTCTCGTGCAGCCACGTCGCCATGGCGTAGTCGGTGCGCGAGTCGCCGACCGTGCGCCAGCGCAGCGGGAGCGGCCCGCTGTCGGCGAGGAGCTCCAGGGCGCGCGCGGCGCCCAGGTCCTTGCCGAGGCGGATCGACTCGACGTCGGTCGAGATGATCGTGGGATCCACGCGCACCTGCACGCGCCCCTCCGCGTCGGGCACCTCCACGCCCTCGAGCACCGAGCCGAGGCCGTGCGCGGTGAGCATCTCGACCGCGCGCGCGTCGAGGTCGGGCTGCACCCGGAGGTAGTCGGCGGAGGACACGCTCGTGAGCTGCTCGAGCGAGACCATCGCGTGCTTGGTGGTGTCGAAGAACATCCAGTCGGCGAAGCGCTCGGCGACGAGCCGCTCCATGTCGCGCATGTACGCCTCCGGCAGCGCGAGCGACCGGTCGACGTGCACCTCCCCCGCACCGTCGGGCGTGATGGAGAACCAGGAGGCGCCCTTCTCGCACACGGCGTGCACGCGCGCGCCCGCCGGGAGCCCCGCGTCGAGCAGAGGGCCGACGACCTGGTCCCGGATGAAGGCGTCCGAGCGCCCGGTGTTGAAGACGACGGGGACCCCGGCGGCCGCGAGCTCCACGAGGTCGGCGGCGATGCTCGGGATGGCGAGGGTGCGGGTGATCGGGCTGGCGATGGGGCCGTCGACGTCGAGGAGGAGGCCGAGGGGCGCGGGGGTCGTGGTCACGGCTCCCATCCTCCCGTAGGCCGGAGGGCCCCCGGTGCGACTGGGGACACCGACACCGCGGGCCTCAGCCGGCGGTGCGCGCCGCAGCCGCGCGACCCCGGGCGGCGCGGCCCGCGGATCCCACGACGAGCACGACCGACACGGCCATGACCGCGAGGAACGCCCCCGGCAGGGCGGCGATGCCGAACCCGTCGAGCAGCGCGCCGCCCACGAGCGCGCCGCCACCGATGCCGACGTTGAACGCGGTCGTGTAGAAGGAGCTGGCCGTGTCGCGGAACGACGGGTGCGCGGCGTGCAGCATGCGCGTCTGGAGCAGGGTCGGGATCGCGCCGAACGCGAGGCCCCACAGGAGGAAGCCGGGGATCGCGACGACCCAGAGGCCGGGCGCGAACGCGAGCGCGCTGACGCCCAGCGCCGCCGCCGCGAGCCCCGCGAGCACGCCCAGCTGCGGGCGGCTCGCGAACACGGTGCCCGCGACGAGCAGCCCGACCGCGCCGGCGATCCCGTAGCCGAAGAGCATGGCGCTGAGCTGCTGCTCGGGGATCCGCATGACGCGCGTGACGAACGGGTCGACGTACGTGTACAGGCCGTAGTGGCCGATCATGATGACCATCGCCGTGAGGCACACGAGCAGCACGCCGCCGAGGCCCTGCCCGGCCATGCGCTGCCGCAGGCCGACGCGACCCCCCGCGGGCACGCCGTCGGGCGCCGCCCGCTCGGGCCGCCCGACCGCGGGCAGGAACCGCCACACGAGCAGGATCCCCAGGAGCGTGAGCACGCCGATCCCCGCGAACGCCGCCCGCCAGCCGAACGCCTGCCCGGCCGCGGTGCCGACCGGCACGCCGAGCACGAACGCGAGGCTGCCGCCGCCGACCGTGAGCGCGACCGCCCGCCCGATGAGCGCGGGCGGCACGAGGTGCGCGGAGTACGCGCCGACGACCGCCCAGAACAGGCCGTGCGCGAGGCCGCCGAGCACGCGCGTCGCGGTGACGAGCTCGAAGGTGGGCGCGATCGCCGTGAGGAGGTTGCTCGTCGCGAAGACGGCCAGCACCGCGAGCAGCAGCGCGTGCCGCGGGACCCGGCGGGTGAGGGCCGCGAGCGGCGCGCTGGAGACGACCACCGCGACCGCGAACACCGAGACGAGGAGGCCGACGCGCGACTCCTCGACGCCGAGGTCGCCGCTCATCCCGCTGAGGAGGCCCGTGGGCAGCATCTCGCTCGTGACGCTGAGGAACACGCACGCGGCGAGCGTGAGGATCCCGACCCAGGGGAAGCGGAACGACGGGTCGACGCCCGGTCGCGGGCGGCGGCGGCCGGAGCGCTCGGCGCGCTCGAGGTCGGGCAGGAATATGGGGGAGGTGTTCGTCATGGAGACCCACAGGACGTCGACGGCGGGAGTGCTCCCGGTGCCGGCGGGACCCGCGCAGCCAGTCGATAGCCTAGACGGATGACCGACCAGGCCACCCCCGCGCGTCCGCCGCACCGCGTCCTCGTCTTCTCCTGCGACGACCGCCCGGGCATCGTGCACGCCATCGCGGGCGC
Organism: Clavibacter nebraskensis NCPPB 2581; assembly: GCF_000355695.1. Classification (NCBI taxonomy): domain Bacteria; kingdom Bacillati; phylum Actinomycetota; class Actinomycetes; order Micrococcales; family Microbacteriaceae; genus Clavibacter; species Clavibacter nebraskensis. Next base: position 2,625,500 of record NC_020891.1, read on the forward strand.
GATCGTCGAGGCCGGCGGCGACATCACCGAGTCGCAGCAGTTCTCGAGCGCCGACACGGGCCGGTTCTTCATGCGGCTGCAGATCCAGAGCGCCGCCGACGACGACCGGCTGGCCGACGCGCTCGCCGCGGTCGTCGAGCGCTACGACGCGACGTGGCACCTCGACGAGGTGGGCCGGCCGCTGCGCACGCTCGTCCTGGGATCCACCGCCGAGCACTGCGTGAACGACCTCCTGTTCCGGCAGCGCGCGGGCCAGCTGCCCGTCGACATCCCGCTCGTGCTCAGCAACCACGGCAAGCTGGCGGACCTCGCGGGCTTCTACGGCGTGCCGTTCGAGCACGTGCCCGTCACGGACGACGCGTCCAAGCGGGCGTTCGAGGAGCGCGTGATCCGCGCGGTCGAGGAGCACGACATCGAGCTGGTGGTGCTCGCGCGCTACATGCAGATCCTCTCCCCCGAGCTCTGCGCGCGGCACAGCGGCCGGATCATCAACATCCACCACTCCTTCCTGCCCGGCTTCAAGGGCGCGAACCCCTACAAGCAGGCGCACGCGCGCGGCGTGAAGCTCATCGGCGCGACCGCCCACTTCGTCACCAGCGATCTCGACGAGGGCCCGATCGTGGAGCAGAACGTCGTGCGCGTCGACCACTCGCGCAGCGCCCGCGAGCTCATGGCGATCGGCCAGGACGAGGAGTCGCGCACCCTCACGCAGGCCGTGCGCTGGTTCGCGGAGCACCGCGTGCTGCTCGACGGCGCGCGCACGATCATCTTCCGCTGACGCGCGCGCCGGGACGCCCGGCGCCGGCGCGCGACCGCCGACCGCGCCGGGCACGGACGCCGAGAGGGGCGGGTGCCTGCCGGCACCCGCCCCTCCGCGGTCGTCCGGTACGTCAACCGGATCAGCGGCTCACGTAGAGGTACTTCGGCGCGCTGGTCTTGGCTGCGTTCGCCGTGTCGCCCGCGTACGTCGCGGTGACCGCGTAGCGGCCCTTCGCGTACGCCGGCAGCTCGACGCGTCCGGTGCCGGACGCATCCAGCGTGACCTCGAACGAGTCGGCGCCGACCTTGACGGTGACGGTGCCCGTGGGCGCCGCCTTCGCCGCGCTGTCGACCTTCACCGTGACGACGGCCTTCTGCGCGCTGGTCAGCACGGCGGGCTTCACGCTCACCGTGATCGTGCTGGCCAGCTTGATCACGACGGGCTCGCTCGTCGCGGTGCCCGTGGGGCCCTCGGTCGGCTTCGCCGTCACGACGACGGTGATCGCCTTGCCCGCGACCGACGGCGAGACCTTGTAGGTCGCGCGCGTCTGGCCGGGGAGCGCCTTGCCGTCCGCGAACCACTGGTAGGAGTACTTCAGGCCCTCCTGGTCCCACGTGCCGGGCGACGCCGTGAGCGTCTGGCCGGCCACGGGCGTCCCGGTGATCACGGGCGGCGCGGTGGCCGCGGGCGCCGGGATGGCGCCGGACTCGACGCGGACGTAGGTCGTGGACGCGGAACCCGAGTAGGCCACGCGGCCCAGGTACGCGGTCTCGGGCTCGAGGTCGCTCCACGAGGCGGTGTAGGTGGCCGGCCGGCTCTGCACCGCGTCGATCGGGTTCGGGGACACCGTGAAGGCGCCCTCGTCCGTCGTCGTGGACAGGTCGAAGTGCGTGACCGTGTACGCCGCCGTGGTCGCGCCCGCCGGGATCGAGAACACGTCGACCGTGACCACGTAGGCGCCGGGATCCGGCGTCTCGATGGTCACGGACTCGTCGGCCGACGCGGTGGCCGACGTGTACGTCGTCGTCCTCCCGTCGGCGACGTGCGTCACCGTGAGGTCGAGGTCGGCGGCGTCGTCCGCGGAGTCGAGGTCGATCCGCGTGGCCAGCTGCCCCTCCGGCACGGTGACCGTGTAGGTCGCCTTCGCCTTCGCGGGGCCGGAGCCGGTGTACGGCGACGAGGCGTCCTTCGGGTCCGGGATCACGACGCCGCGGGCGAGGCCCTCGGCGGTGAGCGCGATGGGCCCGGTGGTGCCGGGCGTCACCGTGACGTCCACGGATCCGTCGATCCCGGTGCCCTGCACCTCGGCCGGGGCCGCGATGGAGACGGGGTTGACGGCGACGGGGCTGCGCACGACGTGGTCGGCGCTCGTCCAGGTGAGCGAGCCCGTGGCGTACTCGTCGACGGTCGCCGTGGTGCGCGTGAACGCGACCTCGAACGACTTGGTCTGACCCGCCTCGGTGAACTCGAGCGTGGAGGGCGACACGTCCGCCCGCACTCCGGCCAGGCCCTGCACGCTGGCCGTGTAGGTGCCGGGGCCCGTGGAGGTGACCTCGCGCGTCACTGTCTCGGAGCCCGTGAGGGTGCCGATCGCGATGCTCGCCAGGTTCAGCTCGGAGGGGTCGACGGGGTCGACGCCCGTCGCGTAGCCGAGGGCCACGAGGTACGCGCCCCAGTCGCTGCGGTCGTTGAGGTAGAGCAGGCCGGGGTCGAGGTAGCGGCGCGGGTCGACGTGACCGGCGCCCTGGGTGAACGGATCCGTGACCTTCGCGCCGTCCGCGTCCACCGTGTCGTACGCGGTGGTCATGAGGGCCGACTTGATCTCGGCGGGCGTCGCCTTCGGCTTCTCGCCGAGGTACAGCAGCGCGAGGCCGGCCACGTGCGGGGCCGCCATCGAGGTGCCGGACAGGAGCGCGAAGGTCGGCTCGCCGCCCTCGGCGTTGTTCGTCGCCGCGATGATCGAGACGCCGGGCGCCGTGACGTCGGGCTTCAGGATGTCGCTGCCGTCCGCGAGCACCGGGCCGCGCGAGCTGAAGCCGGCGACCTGCGGGGTCGGGGCGGAGACGCCCGTCGTGTTGTCGGGCACCAGCGTGACGGTCGCGCCGGGCGTGGCCGCGTACGCGGAGACCGCGGCGTAGACGTCCGCGTCGAGGTGGACGGTCGGCACGGAGTGCGTGTCGGCGTCGATCGAGTTGGGCGTCGGGTTCACGAGGACCATGCCGATGCCGCCCGCGCGCTCGACCTCGGCCGACTTCGCGACCCGGTCGAACGTGCCGCGCTCGCACAGGACGATCTTCCCCGCGGTCTTCGCGGGATCCAGCACGCCGGGCCCGCAGAGGGCCGGCGTGACCGCACCGGCCACGGCGACGGAGGCCGCCGTGACGAACGCGCCCGAGACCGGCTCGGTGACGGTGATGGACGAGCCCGCGAACTGCTGCCCGTCGCCGAGCTTCGCGGTGGCCTCGAAGTTGCCGGCGACCGTGCTCGCGCCGACCGTGGTGATCCACGGCGACGCGTTGTCGAGCGTGGAGGCGCCGGGGCCGGAGTTGCCCGCGGAGGCGGAGACGAAGATGCCCGCGCTGGCGGCACCGAGGAACGCCGCGTCGGTCGCGGAGAACGTGGTCTCCGCGGATCCGCCGCCGATGGAGTAGTTGATGACGTCGACGCCGTCCTCGGTCGCCTGCTCGATGGCGGCGACGAGGTCGGCACCCGCGCAGCCGTCGTCGGTCTGCACGGAGCCGTCGGGGCCCGACCAGCAGACCTTGTACGCGGCGATCTTGGACGCGGGCGCGACGCCCGAGATCTCGCCGAGCGGGTTGCCGTCGATGGTGGCCTCCACGCCGGCCTCGCCCGCCGCGGTGGACGCGGTGTGCGAGCCGTGTCCGTCGCCGTCGCGCGGGGAGACGTACTCGCCCGTGCTCGCGTTCCCGATGTTCGCCTTGCCGAAGCCGTCCACGAAGTAGCGGGCGCCGACGATCTTGGTGCTGCAGTCGTCCGCGGTGAACTGCTCGCCGGTCTGGCAGACGCCGGTGAACTGCGTGCCGTCGCCCTTGTCGAAGCGGATCGTCGATCCGTCCCGGTAGGGCTCGTCGCCCGCCGCGGTCCCGAGCGGCTCGCCCGCGAAGGACGGGTTCTCGGGCGCGATGCCCGTGTCGATGACGCCGATGACGGCGCCCTCGCCCGCGTCCTCCTGGCCGCCCGTCTTCGCCCAGACGCCGTCCGGGCCGGTGAGCCCGAGGAAGTCGGCCGCGGGGGTGGAGGTGGGGTGGTAGATCCGGTCGGGCTCGACGCTCAGGACCTTCCGGTCGCTCGTGAGCGCCGACGCCTGCTCGGCGGTGAGGTCGGCCGAGAAGCCGTTGACCGTGAGGGAGTACGAGTAGTCGATGTCGGCGCCGACGCTGGCGGCGACATCCTCCTGCTGGCCCTCGAGGTAGTCCGTGTACTCCGAGACGGGAGCGGACCGCGCGTCGAGCTGCGTGCCCGGGCGGGCCTCGGTGGCGGGGAGTCCGGAGACCCCGCCCTGATAGGTCACTGCGGCCTCGTCGGCGAGGGTCACGATGTAGCGGCCGTCCTGCAGGTCGGACGCCGGCGTCGCGACGTGCGGGGCCGAGGCGGCGAAAGCGCCGCCCGCTCCGAACGTGACGAGGCCGGCGGCGACGAGGGCGGTGGCGGCGACGGAGGCCGTCGCCCTGCGCAGGGATGATGCGCGGTCGGACTCCGAGCGGAGCCGGGGGGAGCGTGGGATCACGAACACGTCCTTCGAGAGGGGATGAGTGGCCAGCGCGTACCCCGTGCGACACGCGCGAATCCTCAACATACCCCGGGTATTCACCCTGAGACCGGCCGGGTGTTACCGCCGTGTAACAGTTGCCCACCGCCCCAGAAGCCCGTCATGACGGCGCTCTCGCCCGATCGCGCGTCGCCGGAGCCGGATGGCGATCCCCTGCAGAGTGGCTGCCTTTCAGGAACCACCGTTCCCTCTCGTGTACGGGCGGGGTGCCGCGCGCACGACGGAGGGCGGGTGCCAGCCGGCACCCGCCCTCCGCTCGCCTCTCGCGACGATCAGCGCACGACGATCCTCTGCGCGCGGCTCGTGCCCCCGCCGACGAGGTGGTCGCCCGCGTAGGAGGCCTGCACCGTGCGCGTCCCCGGTGCGATGCCGGTGAGGTCCGTGCACCCGTTCCCGGAGCCGTCGAGGGGCACGTCGTGCTCCACGCCGTCGACGGTCACGCGCACCACGCCCGTGGCGGCCTGCTCCGCGGCCGAGGTCACCGACACCTGCACGTGCACGGTGCCGCTCGCCGCACCCCGCGGTTGCGTCGCCTGCAGGTGCACCGTCGCGACGTCCCGCGCGGTGATGGTCGGGCTCGTGGCGACCCCCGTCTGCCCGTCCGACGCGGTGGCCGTCACCTGGACGGCGAGCGCCGAGCCCGCGACCGCGGGGGTCACGCGGAACGTGGATCCCGTCGCCCCGGCGATCGGCGTGCCGTTCGACAGCCACTGCGTGACGAGCGTGACGCCCGCCGGGGTCCACGTGCCGGTCGACGCCGTCAGCGTCTGCCCGACGTCGGGCGTGCCGGCGATGGCGGGCGGCGCGCTCGCCACGGGTGCGGCCGCGGCGGCCAACGTCGTGACGTCGACCAGCGTGGTGGCGCCGGATCCGGAGTACGACACGAGCCCGAGGTATCGGGATCCCGCGGCGAGCCCGGACCACGACGCGGTGTACGTCGCCTTCCGGCCCTGGGCCACCGGGAGCTGCGCCGGGGTCACCGCGAAGGACCCCTGCCCGCCCGAGGCCCTGACGTCGAAGCGGGTCAGGTCGACGTCGGCCTTCGCGGCGGAGCCCGCGACCGTCTCGGCCTCCACCCCGATGACGTACGACCCGGCCGGGGGCGCCGTCACCACGACGCGCTCGGACGGCGAGGAGGTGACCTCCGTGTCCACCACCGTCCTCGTGCCGTCCGCCTCGACGCGCTCCAGCTGCATGGACAGGGCCGAGGCGCCGTCGCGCGGGATCGCGTCGAGCACCAGCGTCTTCTCGCCCGCGGCGACCGTCAGCGGGATCTCGAACTGCTCGCCCACCGCCAGGGACCCGCTCGGTCCCGTCGGCGATCCGGACGCGTCGTGGAGCACCTTCCCGGGTGCGAGCCCGGAGGCGGTGAGCCCGATCCGCCCGGTGACACCCGAGGTCACGGGCACGGCCACCTTGCCGGCGGTCCCGCTGCCCGTGACCGACGTCGGCGCGTCGAGCTCCTGCGGACGCACCGCGACGGGGCTGCGGACGGTGCCGCCCGGACCCGTCCACGTGAGCGACCCTGTCGTCCAGGCACCGGTGGCCGCTCCGGCCTTCGCCGTGATGCGCACCCGGAAGGACTTCGTCTGTCCCGGCGCCGTGAAGGTGAGCTTCGCCGGGCTGACCGTGACGTCGGCCCCGGCCACGCCCTGGACGGACGCGGTCCAGGTGCCCGCGGCCTGCGAGGTGACGCTGCGGGTGACGGTCGAGCTGCCGATGAGCTTCCCGACCGCGATGCTCGGCAGGTTCAGCTGCGACACCGGCACGGCCGCCGCGGGATGCGGCAGGTCGAGCCCGGTCTGGGCGGCGTACCCCGCCCAGTCCTTCGGGCCGCTCCGGTACACGAGGCCCGGGTGCAGGTAGCGCGCCGGCGCGATCTGCCCGGCTCCCTGGGCGAAGGGATCCGCGGTGGCCTTCCCCTGCGCGTCGAGGGTGTCCGTCGCGGTCGTCATCATCGCGGACTTGATCTCCGACGGCGTCGCCTTCGGGTTCACCCCGAGGTAGACGAGCGCGAAGCCGGCGATGTGCGGGGAGGACATCGAGGTCCCCGACTCGACGGCGAAGCCCGGCTTCCCGTCGATGTCCGCGTATGCGGCGGGGATGTCGACGCCCGGCGCCGTGAGGTCGGGCTTGATGATGTCGGCGCCGTCCGCGGTGTCGGGCCCGCGGGAGCTGAACCCCGCGACCTGGGGCGCCGGCGTGCGGACTCCGGTGGTGTTCCCCGGGGTCAGCGTCGCCGTGGCGCCGGCCTTGGCGGCGTACGCGACGATCGCTGGCCGGGCGTCCACGTCGACGTGCGCGGTCGGCACGGTGTGGGCGTCGAGGTCCTGCGAGTTCGCGTTCACGTTCGTGAGGACCATCCCGATCCCCCCGGCGCGCAGCACCTCGGCGCTCTTGTCGACGCGGGCCGAGACCCCGCGGTCGCACTGCACGATGCGGCCCTTCACCTTGGCCGGATCGAGCGTGCCCTTGCCGCACAGCTCGGGCTTGTCGGCACCCGCGACGCCGACGTCCGCGCCGCGGACCAGCGGGCCGGAGACGGGCGTGCGCACCGTGATCGACGCCGCCAGGAGCTTCTCGCCGGTGCCGAGCGTCAGCGTCGCCGAGTAGTTGTCGGGGACGCTGCTCGCGGCGACCGTGGTGACCCACGGCTCCAGGTTCGTCACGGAGCCCGCGCCGGGGCCGCTGTTCCCGGCGGACGCGGCGACGAAGATGCCCGCGGACGCCGCCCCGAGCAGAGCGCGCTGCTCCTCGTCGGCGGACTGTCCGGTCCCGCCCAGCGACATGTTGATGACGTCGACGCCGTCGGCCGTCGCCTGCTCGATCCCCGCGACGATGTCCGAGAGCTGGCAGCCGTCGTCCGTCTCGACGGTGGGATCGGGTCCCGACCAGCACACCTTGTAGGCGGCGATCCTGGCGGCGGGAGCCACGCCGGCGATGGCGTCCAGGGGGTGGCCCTGGATCTGCGCCGTCACGCCCGCGTCGCCCGCGGCCGTGCTGGCCGTGTGCGATCCGTGTCCCTCGGTGTCGAGGGGCGACCGCTTCTCCTGCGACCCCAGCGGGCTGCCCGCCGCGTCCCACCCGGCGATGAAGGAGCGTGCCCCGACGATCTTCGTCGAGCAGTCGGACGCGGCGAAGCCGTCCCCGGTCTCGCACTTCCCGTGGAAGACGCTCCCGTCGCCCTTGCGGAACGCGATGCCCGAGCCGTCGAGGTAGGGCTCGCTCCCGGGTGCGGACCCGAGCGGGGATCCCGCGAACGACGGGTTGTCCGGGGCGATGCCCGTGTCGAGGTCGGCGATGACCGTGCCCGCGCCCGCGTGGTCGGATCCGCCCACCGCGTCCCAGAGCCCCCCGCGCCCCTCGAGCCCGAGGAAGCGCGAGTCGGGGTTCGACTGCGTGTGCATGGTCTGGTCGGGCTCGACGCTCAGCACGTCGGCGTCGTGCGCGAGGGCCTTCACCTGGGCGGCGGTGAGCGAGGCCGAGAACCCGTTCGTCGTGAGGGAGTACTCGTGCGTGGGCGTCACGCCGATCGAGTCGGCGACGCTGTGCTGGGCCTTCGCGAGGTGGTCGGCGTAGCGCTGGACGGCGTCCGACTGCGCGTCGAGGCGCGCCCCGGCGTCGACCTTCGTGCGGGCGAGCCCATCGAGGGTCCCGTCGTAGGTCGCCGCGGGCTGGTCCCTGAGCGTGACGAGGTAGTGGCCGTCGGTGGCGTCGAGCGGCACGGCGGCCTGCGGGAGGACGGCGGCGCCGGCCGCGGTGCTCCCCGCGGCCACGAGCGCCAAAGCGACGACGCAGGCGGCGAGCGGACGGCCCGCGCGCAGGCGCCGCCTCCGATCGGGCCGGAGCGGGTCTCGGTGGATGGGCATGGCTGTTCCCTCCTGTCGCCGGCGTCGGCCGGCTCGTGGATCCGCGGAGCCCGACATGCGCAGGACGGCACGGGCCCCCGTCGCGGTGTCACGTCGTCGACGCGATGGCGAGAACCGTAGGGAGGAATCCACGGCCCCCGTTGACCCTCTGCACACGTGAGGTTCATGCGAGCATGCGAGAGGCCCCGCCCCTGGAACGGGTGCGGGGCCTCTCGGCGTGCGGCGGCGTCGGGTCGACGCCCGCGGGATCAGGCCAGGCGCGTCTGCAGGTTCTCCGCGAGCGACGCGAGGAACTCCTCGGTCGTCTGGTACGGCTGGTCCGGGCCGACGAGGAGCGCGAGGTCCTTCGTCATCTTGCCGCTCTCGACCGTCGTGATGACGACGTCCTCGAGGGTGTCCGCGAACGTCCTCAGCGCGTCGTTGCCGTCGAGCTTGGCGCGGTGCGCGAGACCCCGGGTCCAGGCGTAGATGGACGCGATGGGGTTCGTCGAGGTGGGCTTGCCCTGCTGGTGCTGGCGGTAGTGGCGCGTGACGGTGCCGTGCGCGGCCTCCGCCTCGACGACCTTGCCGTCGGGCGTGGTGAGCACGCTCGTCATGAGGCCGAGCGAGCCGAAGCCCTGCGCGACGGTGTCGGACTGCACGTCCCCGTCGTAGTTCTTGCACGCCCAGACGTAGCCGCCCTCCCACTTGAGCGAGGCGGCGACCATGTCGTCGATGAGCCGGTGCTCGTACGTGAGGCCGGCGGCGTCGAACTGCTCCTTGTACTCGGCCTCGAAGACCTCCTGGAACAGGTCCTTGAAACGGCCGTCGTAGGCCTTGAGGATCGTGTTCTTGGTGGAGAGGTAGACGGGGTAGTTGCGGGCGAGGCCGTACGAGAGCGACGCGCGCGCGAAGTCGCGGATCGAGTCGTCGAGGTTGTACATGCCCATCGCGACGCCGGATCCGGGGCTCTGGAACACCTCGAACTGCTGCGGCTCGGAGCCGTCCTTCGGCGTGAAGGTCATCGTGAGCGTGCCCTCGCCCTCGAAGCGGAAGTCGGTGGCGCGGTACTGGTCGCCGAACGCGTGGCGGCCGACGATGATCGGCTTGTTCCAGCCGGGCACGAGGCGCGGGATGTTGCTGATGATGATGGGCTCGCGGAAGATCGTGCCGCCCAGGATGTTGCGGATGGTGCCGTTCGGCGAGCGCCACATCCTCTTCAGGCCGAACTCCTCGACGCGCGCCTCGTCGGGCGTGATCGTCGCGCACTTGACGCCGACGCCGTGCTTCTTGATGGCGTTGGCCGCGTCGATCGTGATCTGGTCGTCGGTCTCGTCGCGCTTCTCGATGCCCAGGTCGTAGTACTCGAGGTCGATGTCGAGGTACGGGTGGATGAGCGTGTCCTTGATGGACTGCCAGATGATGCGCGTCATCTCGTCGCCGTCGAGCTCGACGACGGTCCCCTCTACCTTGATCTTCTCCACGAAGTCCTCCTCATGCTCGTCGGTCGCCTCCGTGCGCGTCTCCGTCGGCGCGCGCCGGGTCCGGCTCGTCGCCGGTGGATCCGTGGGCCAGCCTACCCGGCGGCCCCGCTCTCTCGACATCGAGACATCGGCGGGTCAGGGCCGGATCCGCGCCCGGGCGCCGCCTCCCGGCCCGGCATCCTGACCGGGCCTGCGGCACCTGGCCCGACGGAGGCCCGCCCGATACCCTGTGCCCATGAGCGACATGACCCTCGAAGAGCTGAGCGCCCGCACGATCGTGGCGGCCAACACGCTGACGCTCAAGCCGGGGCAGGAGAACTACGTCGCCCCCGTGTCGCACTCCATCGCCGAGGCCTACGTCAATCCCACCACCGCCTGGCCGCGCGTGGTCGTGGAGGACGGCGAGGTCGTCGGGTTCATCATGGGCAACTTCGACCCCGAGGCCCACGAGGAGATCTTCCGCAGCTGCATCTGGCGCATCAACGTCGACGCCGACGCGCAGGGCCACGGCGTGGGCCGGTTCGCGGTCCTCGCGCTCGCGGACGAGGCGCGCTCGCGCGGCTTCGACCGCCTCACGGTCGTGTGGGAGCCGGGCGAGGACGGCCCGGAGGAGTTCTTCACCCACGTCGGCTTCGAGGTCATCGGCGAGACCCAGTACGGCGAGGCCATCGGCGCCCTGGCGCTCTAGCGCGTGGCCGTCTTCGCCACCCCGGGCGAGTACACCGACCGGGTGCTCGAGGTCGTCGCCGAGATCCCCTCGGGTCGCGTCATGACCTACGGCGACGTCGCCGCCGTGTTCGGCCGCCGCGGCGCCCGGGCGGTGGGCATGGTGCTGCACTACCACGGCGCGGGGCTGCCCTGGTGGCGCGTGCTCCGGGCGGGCGGGCACCCGCCGACCGGGCTCGCCCGCGAGGCGCGCTCCCGCTACGAGGCCGAGGGCACGCCGCTCCTCGAGGCCCCGACGGACGCGGGCTACCGCGTCGACCTCACGGCGGCCCGCTGGTTCCCGTGATCCGCTGACGCACGACCACCGGCAGTCCGCCGACCGCCGTCCGCCTGGCGGCCGAGCACGGGTCATGCTCCGGGACCACGGTCGGGGCCTCGCGGCCGATGCGGGGAGCACGCCGCTCCGCTGGACTGGGAGCATGCCCCGCACCCGGTCCGTCCGCGCCCTCGCCGCCGCTCCCCTCGCGATCGCGATCGCGCTGCCCCTCGCCGGCTGCGGTGCGGCGAGCGCCGTCGGCGGGATGACCACGCCGGCGGACGCGCGCGTCTACGCCACCGCGGCCGACGCCGACGGCCGGATCCCGGCGTGGATCCCCGCGGACGCGACGGACGTCCGCATCAAGACGTCGCTCCGCGGCGAGGGCGCGATCCTCGAGTTCCGCTCCGCGACGCCGGCCGACCGGATGGGCTGCGCCGCCGCACCCGCCGACGCTCCCGCGCCGGCCGTGCAGGACACCTGGTGGCCGGATCCCTCCCCCGCCGCGGCCATGACGTGCGGCGACGGCTGGCTGGCCGCCGCGGACGGCGACGCCGTGCACGCGTGGCTCCCGAAGGGATCCCCCGCGCTCGACCTCTGATCGCGCGGGGCCCGGAGGCGACGCGGTCCGGGTGCCCCCCATGGGGACGCCCGGGCCGCGACCACGCGCCGGCGCTAGACCAGCGACTCCCGCCAGGCCGCGTGCAGCTGCGAGAAGCGGCCCGTGCCCTGGATGAGCGCGTCCGGCGTCCCGTCCTCGACGATGCGGCCCTGCTCCATGACGAGCACGCGGTCCGCGATCGCGACGGTCGAGAGCCGGTGGGCGATGATGATCGCCGTGCGGTCCGCGAGCAGCGTCGTGAGGCCCTGCTGCACGAGCCGCTCGCTCGGGATGTCGAGCGAGCTCGTCGCCTCGTCGAGGATCAGCACCGCCGGGTCCGCGAGGAACGCCCGCGCGAAGGAGATCAGCTGGCGCTGCCCCGCCGAGACCCGGCCGCCGCGCTTGTTCACGTCCGTGTCGTACCCGTCCGGCAGCGACTCGATGAACGTGTGCGCCCCCACGGCCTCGGCCGCCGCCTGGATCTCGCCCCGGGTCGCGTCGGGCTTGCCGATCGCGATGTTGTCGGCCACGGACCCGGAGAAGAGGTACGCCTCCTGCGTCACCATCACGATGGCGCGGCGCAGGTCCTTCGGATGCAGGTCGCGGAGGTCGATCCCGTCGAGCGCCACGCGCCCGTCGGACGGGTCGTAGAACCGCGAGATGAGCTTCGCGAGCGTGGTCTTGCCCGCGCCGGTGGATCCGACGAGCGCGATGGTCTGCCCCGCCGGCATGTCGAGGTCGAAGCGCGGCAGGATCGTCTTCCCCTTGCCGTAGCCGAACTCGACGCCCTCGAAGGAGACGTGGCCCGTGGACTCCCACAGGTCGACCGGCTGCACGGGATCTGGCACGCTCGGCTCCTCCTCGAGCACGCCCGAGACCTTCTCGAGCGCGGCCGACGCGGACTGGTAGCTGTTGTAGAACATCGCCATGTCCTGCGCCGGCCCGAAGAACTGGCGCGTGTAGAGCACGACCGCGAGCAGCGCGCCGATGCCGAGCTGCCCGTCCGCGACGCGCAGACCGCCGACCAGCAGCACCACGGCGACCGTGATGTTGCCGATGAGGATGAGGCCCGGGTCGAAGATGCCGAACACCTGGATCACGCGCATGTTGGTGTCGCGGTAGCCCTCCACGTGCTCGGAGAACTCCTCCGCGTTGCGCTTCTCCTTGCGGAAGGCCTTCACCGCGCGGATGCCCGTCATGGTCTCGACGAAGTGCACGATCAGCCGCGCGGACTTCACGCGCGTCTGGCGGAACAGCGCCTGCGACTTCACGGCGAACCAGAGGCTCAGGAAGAACAGCGGCACGAGCGCCGCGAGCAGCACGAGGCCCGACACCCAGTCGAAGGAGAACAGCGCGATCGCGGTGAACGCCATGTAGAGCGCGCCCTGCACGAGTTGGTTGATGCCGCCGTTCAGCAGCTCCCGGATCGAGTCGAGGTCGCTCGTCTGGCGGGAGATGATCCGGCCGGACGTGTACGTCTCGTGGAACTCCAGGCTCAGCTTCTGCGTGTGCAGGAACATGCGCTTGCGGAGGTCGATGAGGATCTCCTGCGCGATGCGGGCCGACATGACCTGGTACTTGGCCACCAGCACGGCGCCCGTGACCGCGACCAGGACGTACGCGCCGATGACGAGCGCGAGCAGCGTGGGATCGCCCGTGCGCACGAGCGACGGCAGCGCACGGTCGAGGCCGATGCCGATGAGGGCGGGGCCGGCGACGTTCGCGGCCGTGGCCACGAGGATCGTCGCGGCCGTGAGGATCAGCGTCCGCTTGACCGGCTGGACGGTGCTGACGAGCAGCCTGGTCGACCGACGGCGGATCTGCTTGCTCTCGGCGCGGGAGAAGTCGTCCCTCTCCTCGCCGGTGACTCCGGTGACGCTCATGCTGAGGCCTCGTCGCGCACGGTGTTCCCTTCCACGTCCAGGCTCGAGATGACGAACCGGTAGTGCTCGCTCGTGGCGAGCAGGTCGGAGTGCCGGCCGACCGCGGTGATGCGGCCGTCCTGCATGAGCGCCACCCGGTCCGCGAGCATCACGGTCGAGGGGCGGTGCGCCACGATCAGCGCGGTGGTGGAGGCCAGCACGCGGCGCAGCGCCGCCTCGACGAGCGCCTCCGTGTCGACGTCGAGCGCCGAGAGCGGGTCGTCGAGGACGAGCACGTCGGGTGCCGCCGCCACGGCCCGCGCGAGCGCGAGCCGCTGCCGCTGACCGCCGGAGAGGCTCAGCCCCTCCTCGCCCACGGTCGTCTCGACGCCGTCGGGCAGGTCGTGCACGAAGCCGGCCTGCGCGATGTCGAGCGCCTCCTGGAGCACGCGGTCCGCCTCGGGCCCGCCGTCCGCGAGGTCCGGCCGGCCGAGCAGCACGTTGTCGCGGACGCTCGAGGAGAACAGCGTCGCGTCCTCGAAGGCCATGGCGATGCGGCGGCGGAGCTCCTCGAGCCCGAGGTCGCGGATGTCCACGCCGTCGAGCTCGATGCTGCCGCCCGTCACGTCGTAGAGCCGGGTCGTGAGCGCCGTGAGCGTGGACTTGCCGCAGCCGGTGACGCCCACGAGCGCCATGGTCTCGCCCGGCTGGAGGTCGAGGTCGACCCCGTCGATCAGGTCGGGCTGGCCCGCGACGGCGTCCTGGTAGCGGAAGCGCGCGCCGCGGAAGACGAGGTGACCGCGGGGCTCCTGGATGCGCACGGGCGTCGCGAGATCCGTGATCACGTCGTCCTCGTCCATCACCTCGAAGTAGCGGTCGATGGCCGTGCGCGCGTCGAAGGTCATCGACAGGAGGAAGCCCACCGACTCGATCGGCCAGCGCAGCACCGCGGCGGTCGCGAAGAACGCCACCAGGTCGCCCACCGAGATCTGCCCGCCCGCCGCGAGCAGCACGCCGCCGAGCAACGCCAGCGCGAAGGTCAGGTCCGGCACCAGCAGCAGCCAGAGCCAGATGCCGGCGATGGCCTTCGCCTTCGTGATCTCCGTGCCGCGCAGCTCCTCCGCCTGCTCGGCGAACGCGTCGTGCATGTGCTTTCCGCGGCCGAACGCCTTGAGCACGCGGATCCCGTGGACGGACTGCTCGACGCTCGTGGCGAGGTCGCCGGACTGGTCCTGGCTGAGCCGCGCCACCGAGGAGTACTTCTGCTCGAAGAGGTAGCCGTAGACCCAGAGCGGGATGGAGCAGACGAGGAAGCCGAGGCCCAGTCGCCAGTCGATAGAGACCAGGAACCCGATGCCCACGAGGATCGTCAGGATGTTGACGATGAACAGCACCAGGCCGAACGCCATCCAGCGGCGGATGAGGTTGAGGTCGCTGACCATGCGCGACAGGAGCTGGCCGCTCTGCCACCGGTCGTGGAACGCGACCGGGAGCCGCTGCAGCTTCCGGTAGAAGGCGTTCCGCATGTCCGCCTCCATGAGCGTGCCGGGCTTCAGCACGAACCAGCGGCGGAGGGCGATCATGGCGGCCTCGAGGATCCCGAGCCCGAGGATCAGCAGCACCGCGGGCACCACGGCCGCGGAGTCGCCGTCGCCGAGCGGCCCGTCGACCAGCCCGCGGAGGACCTGCGGGATGACGAGCGACAGCAGCGAGCCGACGAGCGCCACCACCATGCCCGCGATGATGCTGGGCATGGCGGGCCGGGCGAACGGCAGCAGCCGCATCAGCACGGCGACGGTGCCGGGCCGGGGGCCGTGTCGCTCGGACGGCGCCTGGTCGTGCGATGCGGGCGGTGAGGTGGACACGTGTCATTCCTTCTAGTAGTCGTCCGAAGCGCGGCCGGACGTGGGGGAGGGCGCGCGCGTCAGGACGCGTGCGGCGGAGGATCGGAGGCGGGTGGATCTCGGGGAGCGAGCGGGGGTCCGCCGGGCGACCGGGGCGGGTTCGGTGGGGTGGACACGGGATCCGTGCAGCCGCGGCACGTGACCGCCGCCGCGCCGAGACGCCGACGCTACGGGAGGAGGGGCAGCGCGGCCGGCCCGACCGTGGAGATCGGCGGACGCGCACGCGACGCCGGGGCGTCGGGTGGGACCGGCAGCTAGCCGAGCGGGCCGCGGGACGCCGGGGCCACGGCAGCGGCCGGCGCGCCCATCGGGCTCGAGGTCGTGCGTGCGTCTGTCGTCGATGTCGTGGTCATGACACCCTCCCTGGCTGCGTATGCGATTCACGTGTGGGCCACACCGTCGGACCACGTGAGTGGCAGCTCCAGGCAGCCTTCCAGGATATGGACGGGGGGGACGCGCGCACAAGAGCCCGGCCCGCATCCGAGGATGCGGGCCGGGCTCAGATCGTGCGACGCGGACGTCGGGATATGCGGCCGACGGGCTATGCGGCCGCCCGGGCGATCGCGGTCAGCCGATGCGCACCGACAGGCAGGTGACGCAGCCCTCGAGCTTCTCGAACTCGCTGATGTCCACGGCGACGACCTCGTACCCCAGGTTGCGGAGCAGGTCGGCCGTGCGGGGTGCCGCGGCCGAGAGGAGGAGGGTGTCGTCGTCGAGTGCGACGACGGCCGTCCCCTCCGCCTCGGGCACGGGGAGGAACGACGGGAACAGACGCGTCTCGTCGACCAGCGGCTCGTACCCGATCACGGTGCCGTCCGGCAGCGCGGTGACCTGGGACTTGAGGTGGAGGGTCCTGGTGACCGGGACGCCCACCACGGCGTATCCGAGCGGCGCCGCGATCTCACGCAGGCGCTGGATCCCCGCGGCGTTGGTCCGGCTGCTCGCCCCGACGTAGAGCGTGCGCCCGACCTCGAGCACGTCTCCCCCGTCGATGGTCGCGGGCAGGTCGATCGACGTCACCTCGAGGTCCAGGTCCTCGAGCGCCCGCTCCACGCCGGTGCGCTCACCACGGCGCGAGTCGGCCCCGGAGGTGAGCAGCACGGCAGTGGTGCCGAGGACCAGCACCGCGTCCTCCACGAAGACCGAGTCGGGGTGGTCGTCGGCCGGCGGCACCTCGCGGGTGGACCACCCGCCCTCCTCGAGCGCGAGCACGTAGCGCTCCCACTGCTGGTCCGCGAGCTCCGAGTCGATGGGACGGCGGTCCAGGTGCGTCACCTCGCCCTCCGCGAGCCGCGAGGAGGGGATGCGCACGAGCGCGACGCCCTCCCGGGCGACCGCGTCACCCCCGGTTCCCCCGAGCCGGACCCACAGACGTCGACCCAGGAGGACGGACGCGAGCGAGACCCCGAGCACGAACATGAGGTTGAGGCCGAGGAGCGTCTCCAGCAGCGGGCCGACGATGTCGCCGGTGATGGTGGCGCCCTGGCCCATGGCGCCGACGAGGCTGCCGATCAGCGCGCCGGCGACCGCAGCGACGACGGAGCCGAGGATCGACGTCCACAGCCGGCGGTGCATCCCGACGCCCGCGAGGGCGGCGAGGAGCACGAACGCCACGAGCGTGTGGACGGTCCAGTAGTCGAGCAGGGTCACCAACACGGCGGCGCCCGGCTGGTTGGCGCTGAAGAGCGTCAGGACGCTGAAGAGGAGACCGAGGATCGCGGAGACGCCCGCGGAGACGAGGGCGGCGGACAACGCTCTGCCGAGCGGGACGCCGCCGCCCGCCCGCGCGGATCTCGCGTCGGGCTTCCGCGTGATCGCGGGAGTGCTGGAAGCGTCCCCCACCGCGGGGTCTCGGGGCTGGCCGGGCGTGCGGTCGTTCTCGCGGGATTCGGTCACGAACGACGACGATAACGGCACCTGTTATGACCGCCATGTGAGGGGCCTGACAGGTACAAAGCGATGGACGGCGGAACTGCACGGCGGTGAGCGCTGACCGCCGTGAGAGCGCCCGCCTTCCGGGGGCAGGAGCGAAGATGACGCGGAGATTCGCGTGCACAGAGCCAGCGAGCGTCGCGGGGCTGTCGTCGGCACGCCCGCCTCCGCTCGCACTGCCGCTCGCACTGCCCGTCGACGCGGAAATGCCCGCCGCACGATGTGCGACGGGCCTCCCCGATCATTCTCAAGTTAAGTCCGGCGGTGTCCTACTCTCCCACAGGGTCCCCCCTGCAGTACCATCGGCGCTGAGAGTCTTAGCTTCCGGGTTCGGAATGTGACCGGGCGTTTCCCTCTCGCTATGGCCGCCGAAACACCTCACACACACCCCGAAGGGGCATGAAATCTGTGATGAATCGACCAGTCAAGCTGGTTGTTCAATTAGTAGCCGACCGTATATCGGGAACCACATAGTGGACGCAAGCAAAGTGTTTTCAAAATATCGGCTTATTAGTACAGGTCAGCTCCACGAGTCTTTAGTCCTCGCTTCCACATCCTGCCTATCAACCCGGTAGTCTAGCCGGGAGCCTTCACCCTGAAAGGGATGGAAATCTCATCTCGAAGCCGGCTTCCCGCTTAGATGCTTTCAGCGGTTATCCGTTCCGAACGTAGCTAATCAGCGGTGCTCCTGGCGGAACAACTGACACACCAGAGGTTCGTCCATCCCGGTCCTCTCGTACTAGGGATAGATCTTCTCAAATTTCCTACGCGCGCAGCGGATAGGGACCGAACTGTCTCACGACGTTCTAAACCCAGCTCGCGTACCGCTTTAATGGGCGAACAGCCCAACCCTTGGGACCTACTCCAGCCCCAGGATGCGACGAGCCGACATCGAGGTGCCAAACCATGCCGTCGATATGGACTCTTGGGCAAGATCAGCCTGTTATCCCCGAGGTACCTTTTATCCGTTGAGCGACAGCGCTTCCACAAGCCACTGCCGGATCACTAGTCCCGACTTTCGTCCCTGCTCGACTTGTCAGTCTCACAGTCAAGCTCCCTTGTGCACTTACACTCGACACCTGATTACCAACCAGGTTGAGGGAACCTTTGGGCGCCTCCGTTACTCTTTAGGAGGCAACCGCCCCAGTTAAACTACCCACCAGGCACTGTCCCTGAACCGGATTACGGTTCGAAGTTAGATATCCAGAGTGACCAGAGTGGTATTTCAACAATGACTCCACCCGAACTAGCGTCCGAGCTTCACAGTCTCCCACCTATCCTACACAAGCCACACCGAACACCAATACCAAGCTGTAGTAAAGGTCACGGGGTCTTTCCGTCCTGCTGCGCGTAACGAGCATCTTTACTCGTAGTGCAATTTCGCCGAGTTCGCGGTTGAGACAGCTGGGAAGTCGTTACGCCATTCGTGCAGGTCGGAACTTACCCGACAAGGAATTTCGCTACCTTAGGATGGTTATAGTTACCACCGCCGTTTACTGGGGCTTAAATTCTCAGCTTCGCACTTACGTGCTAACCGTTCCTCTTAACCTTCCAGCACCGGGCAGGCGTCAGTCCGTATACATCGTCTTGCGACTTAGCACGGACCTGTGTTTTTAGTAAACAGTCGCTTCCCACTGGTCTCTGCGGCCTTCAAACGCTTCAGGAGTAAATCCCTACACGCCTCAGGCCCCCCTTCTCCCGAAGTTACGGGGGCATTTTGCCGAGTTCCTTAACCACGATTCTCTCGATCTCCTTAGTATTCTCTACCTGACCACCTGAGTCGGTTTGGGGTACGGGCGATTGGAACCTCGCGTCGATGCTTTTCTCGGCAGCATAGGATTACTGATTTCGTCCGTGAGGACTACCCATCGGGTCTCAGGCTACATAGAAGACGGATTTGCCTATCTTCTGCCCTACATCCTTAGACCGGGACAACCATCGCCCGGCTCAGCTACCTTCCTGCGTCACACCTGTTAATACGCTAAACGCCCCAGCGTAGGGTCGTGTGCTAGGCCAAGACCGTCACCCCGAAGGGATCGAATCAAGGATTCAGACACTTAGCATTACTGGCTTGTCTTGGGCGGTTCTTCATCGGTACGGGAATATCAACCCGTTGTCCATCGACTACGCCTGTCGGCCTCGCCTTAGGTCCCGACTTACCCAGGGCGGATTAGCCTGGCCCTGGAACCCTTGGTCTTTCGGAGGACGGGTTTCTCACCCGTCTTTCGCTACTCATGCCTGCATTCTCACTCGTGTGGCCTCCACGGCTGGTTCACACCGCCGCTTCGCTGGCCACACGACGCTCTCCTACCCATCCATACGGCTGGACCACGAAGGCCTGCCTATAATATAAATGCCACAACTTCGGTGGCGTGCTTGAGCCCCGTTACATTGTCGGCGCGGAATCACTTGACCAGTGAGCTATTACGCACTCTTTCAAGGGTGGCTGCTTCTAAGCCAACCTCCTGGTTGTCTATGCAACTCCACATCCTTTCCCACTTAGCACGCGCTTAGGGACCTTAGATGGTGGTCTGGGTTGTTTCCCTCTCGACGATGAAGCTTATCCCCCACCGTCTCACTGCTGCGCTCTCACTTACCGGCATTCGGAGTTTGGCTGAAGTCAGTAACCTTTTGGGGCCCATCGTCCATCCAGTAGCTCTACCTCCGGCAAGAAACACGCAACGCTGCACCTAAATGCATTTCGGAGAGAACCAGCTATCACGAAGTTTGATTGGCCTTTCACCCCTATCCACAGCTCATCCCCTCCATTTTCAACTGAAGTGGGTTCGGTCCTCCACGACGTCTTACCGTCGCTTCAACCTGGCCATGGATAGATCACTTCGCTTCGGGTCTAGAACATGCGACTCATACGCCCTATTAAGACTCGCTTTCGCTACGGCTGCCCCTCACGGGTTAACCTCGCCACATATCACTAACTCGCAGGCTCATTCTTCAAAAGGCACGCTGTCACACCAACAAGGGTGCTCCAACGGTTTGTAAGCAAACGGTTTCAGGTACTATTTCACTCCCCTCCCGGGGTACTTTTCACCTTTCCCTCACGGTACTTGTCCGCTATCGGTCATCTGGGAGTATTTAGGCTTATCAGGTGGTCCTGACAGATTCACACGGGATTTCTCGGGCCCCGTGCTACTTGGGATACTCTCCGGACAGGCGACGACATTTCGACTACGGGGTTCGCACCCTCTATGACTGGCCTTTCAAGACCATTCGCCTATATCGCGCTCATTGCCCTCACAGCTCGGTAGAACTGTACGGAAAGTCCCGCAACCCCGACCATGCAACTCCTACCGGATATCACACATGATCGGTTTGGCCTCTTCCGGTTTCGCTCGCCACTACTAACGGAATCGCTTTTGCTTTCTCTTCCTGTGGGTACTGAGATGTTTCACTTCCCCACGTTCCCTCTACCCACCCTATATATTCAGGCGGGAGTCACCAGGTCACCCAAAGGGCCTGGCGGGGTTTCCCCATTCGGAGATCCTCGGATCACAGCTCTATTATCAGCTCCCCGAGGCTTATCGCAGATTTATACGTCCTTCTTCGGCTCCAGATGCCAAGGCATCCACCGTTTGCTCTTAGAATCTTGAAATCACATGAGATTGAATCGTTTCGCCTCCCCTAGAGGAGACAGAATTGACCAATGATCTATAAATAGATCTTTGTGATCCACCGGAAAACCGGTGAATCTAAGATGCTCGCGTCCACTGTGTAGTTCTCAATATACGGGCGGTACCCCACCACCATCCACGAAAGGACGACGGAAAGGGTCCGACAAGAAACCAGACACACCCGAAGGTGCGGCCCGGTCCCTCAGGACCCAACAGCGTGCAACATGCCCTCGACACACCAGACCGCGTTCCCACCCCACAAGGAGGCGTACTAGCAGCCCGACACATCAGCCGGCATCAATGTCAATGTTCCACCCATGAGCGCCACCACCAGGACATACGCCTGACGCGTGACTTGGCACCGTGATCTCCCTGTATACAGAGGAGAGGTGCACATGCTCCTTAGAAAGGAGGTGATCCAGCCGCACCTTCCGGTACGGCTACCTTGTTACGACTTAGTCCTAATCACCGATCCCACCTTCGACAGCTCCTCCCTTGCGGTTAGGCCACTGGCTTCGGGTGTTACCGACTTTCATGACTTGACGGGCGGTGTGTACAAGGCCCGGGAACGTATTCACCGCAGCGTTGCTGATCTGCGATTACTAGCGACTCCGACTTCATGAGGTCGAGTTGCAGACCTCAATCCGAACTGAGACCGGCTTTTTGGGATTCGCTCCACCTTACGGTATCGCAGCCCTTTGTACCGGCCATTGTAGCATGCGTGAAGCCCAAGACATAAGGGGCATGATGATTTGACGTCATCCCCACCTTCCTCCGAGTTGACCCCGGCAGTCTCCTATGAGTTCCCACCATGACGTGCTGGCAACATAGAACGAGGGTTGCGCTCGTTGCGGGACTTAACCCAACATCTCACGACACGAGCTGACGACAACCATGCACCACCTGTATACCGACCTTGCGGGGCACACATCTCTGCATGTTTCCGGTATATGTCAAGCCTTGGTAAGGTTCTTCGCGTTGCATCGAATTAATCCGCATGCTCCGCCGCTTGTGCGGGCCCCCGTCAATTCCTTTGAGTTTTAGCCTTGCGGCCGTACTCCCCAGGCGGGGAACTTAATGCGTTAGCTGCGACACGGAGACCGTGGAATGGCCCCCACATCTAGTTCCCAACGTTTACGGCATGGACTACCAGGGTATCTAATCCTGTTCGCTCCCCATGCTTTCGCTCCTCAGCGTCAGTTACGGCCCAGAGATCTGCCTTCGCCATCGGTGTTCCTCCTGATATCTGCGCATTCCACCGCTACACCAGGAATTCCAATCTCCCCTACCGCACTCTAGTCTGCCCGTACCCACTGCAGACCCGAGGTTGAGCCTCGGGATTTCACAGCAGACGCGACAAACCGCCTACGAGCTCTTTACGCCCAATAATTCCGGACAACGCTTGCACCCTACGTATTACCGCGGCTGCTGGCACGTAGTTAGCCGGTGCTTTTTCTGCAGGTACCGTCACTTTCGCTTCTTCCCTACTAAAAGAGGTTTACAACCCGAAGGCCGTCATCCCTCACGCGGCGTTGCTGCATCAGGCTTGCGCCCATTGTGCAATATTCCCCACTGCTGCCTCCCGTAGGAGTCTGGGCCGTGTCTCAGTCCCAGTGTGGCCGGTCACCCTCTCAGGCCGGCTACCCGTCGTAGGCTTGGTGAGCCATTACCTCACCAACAACCTGATAGGCCGCGAGTCCATCCCCAACCGAAATTCTTTCCACGACCAGACCATGCGGCCAGTCGTCATATCCGGTATTAGCTACCATTTCTAGCAGTTATCCCAGAGTCGGGGGCAGGTTACTCACGTGTTACTCACCCGTTCGCCACTGATCCGCCAGAGCAAGCTCTGACATCACCGTTCGACTTGCATGTGTTAAGCACGCCGCCAGCGTTCGTCCTGAGCCAGGATCAAACTCTCCATAAATGCTTAAACGCACGACCACCCGAAAGCGATCGGCACATCTAAAGCCGGACGTGAACGGGAATCGAACACGAACCAGCAAGTTTGAAACCGACAGAACAAATCATTACTGACTTGCTTGTTTGTTTTAAATGTATTCCAAAGGAATCCGAAACGAGCATCCGAAGGACACCCGCAACGGGTATTTGGCATTTGACATTGTGCACGCTGTTGAGTTCTCAAGGAACGGACGCTCCCGACACCGACCATCACAGCCAGCCATCGGAGCTCACACTCCACCGCTCCCCGTGGGAGTGATCCAGACCAGAAGGCCCAGCACTCACGTCGGAAGCAGAATCAGACCCTAGCTCAGTTGATGGTAAACACGCAACCCTCAAGGCCACGGCAACTTCTGTTTCACCAGGATCATCACCCACCAGAACAGCTCCGGAAGCCTTCCAGCTCCCCGCCCGTTCCGGCGACAAGAGGAGACATTACGCGGACCACCCCACCCCCGCAAAACAACCCGCATCCCGGGCGTGTCGCAACCGCCTCCCGCGGGCGGCGCGGCGGCGGCCCCGTGGGACCGCCGCCCGCGGGCATCAGTGGAAGAAGTGCCGCTCGCCCGTGAAGTACATGGCGACGCCGGCGGCGCGGGCGGCCTCGACGACCTCCTCGTCGCGCACGGATCCCCCGGGCTGGACCACCGCGCGGACTCCGGCGTCGAGCAGTACCTGGAGACCGTCGGCGAACGGGAAGAACGCGTCGGACGCGGCCACCGATCCGGACGCCCGGTCTCCCGCGCGCTGTACGGCGAGCTGGCAGGAGTCGACCCGGTTGACCTGGCCCATGCCGACCCCCACGGACGCACCGTGGTGGGCGAGCAGGATCGCGTTCGACTTCACCGCGCGGCAGGCCTTCCACGCGAACTCCAGGTCCGCAAGCGTCTGCTCGTCGACGGCGTCCCCGGTGGCGAGGGTCCACGACGCCGACAGGCGCGTGCCGTCCACGGGGAACACGTCCCCGGACTGCACGAGGTGGCCGCCCGAGATCTGCCGGGCTTCGAGGTCCTCGCGGTGGTACCCCTCCGGGAGCTTGAGCAGGCGCAGGTTCTTCTTCGTCTTCAGCAGCGTGAGCGCGTCGTCGTCGAACCCGGGAGCGACGAGCACCTCGGTGAAGATCTCCTTCACCATCTCGGCCATGCCCAGGGTGACGGTGCGGTTGGCCGCGATCACTCCCCCGAACGCCGAGACGGGATCGCAGTCGTGCGCGCTGCGGTGCGCGGCGGCGATCGCGTCCACCGCGCGGGGCGCAGCGACGGCGATGCCGCACGGGTTCGCGTGCTTGATGATGGCGACCGCCGGCTCCGCGAAGTCGTAGGCGGCCCGGACGGCTGCATCCGCGTCGACGAAGTTGTTGTAGGACATCTCCTTGCCGTGGAGCTGCACCGCCTGGGCGATGCCGGCGCCGTCCGATCGTCGGTAGAGGGCCGCGTCCTGGTGGGAGTTCTCGCCGTACCGGAGCACCTGGGCGAGCTCGCCCCCGACATCCCAGCTCGCGGGCCACCCGGTGCCGGGCTCCCCCGACGCATCGGGGCCGACGACCGTCGACCGGAAGTAGTCCGCGACGGCGCGGTCGTAGTCGGCCGTGTGCGCGAAGGCCGCGGCCGCCAGGCGACGCCGCAGCTCGAGGGTGGTCCCCCCGGCGCGCACGGCCTGGATCACCTCGTCGTAGCTCGACGGGGACACGACGATCGCCACGTTCGCGTGGTTCTTGGCGGACGCGCGCACCATCGCCGGCCCGCCGATGTCGATCTGCTCGATCACGTCCGACGCGGGGGCGCCCGACGCGACCGTCTCGACGAACGGGTAGAGGTTCACGACCACGAGCTGGAACGGGGAGATGCCGAGCTCGGCGAGCTGCACCTCGTGCGACTCGAGCCGGAGGTCGGCGAGGAGGCCCGCGTGCACCGCGGGGTGCAGCGTCTTGACGCGGCCGTCGAGCGACTCCGGGAAGCCCGTCACGTCCTGCACCTGCGTGACCGGGAAGCCCGCCTCGGCGATGGTGCTGGCCGTCGATCCGGTGGAGACGATCTCGACCCCGGCCTCCGCGAGCACCCGGGCCAGCTCGAGCAGCCCGGTCTTGTCGCTGACGGAGACGAGGGCGCGAGCCACCTCGATGCCGTCTCGATCGCGGAACAGGGATGGGTCGTGACGGGGACCGCTCATGCCGGGGACAGCTCCTTGAGGTCGATGGTGCCGAGGGAGATCGCGCGCACCGTGTCGACGAGGAGCCTGCGCTCCACGACCTTGATGCGCTCGTGCAGGGTGTGCTCGGTGTCGTCCGGTCGCACCGGCACGCGCTCCTGCGCGAGCACCGGCCCGGTGTCGACCCCGGTGTCGACGACGATGATGGACGCTCCGGAGCTCGTGGCCCCGGCGGCGATGGCGTCCCGGACGGCGTGGGCCCCCGGGAACTCCGGCAGGTACGCCGGGTGCGTGTTGACGATTCGGGGCGCGAACGCCGCGACGGCGCGGGGCGGGAGGAGCCGCATGAAGCCGCTGAGGACGACGAGGTCGGGTTCCCAGCCCGCGATGGCCGCCGCGAGCTCGTCCCCCCATGCCGCGCGGTCGGGGAAGCTCGCGAACGGGACCGTGAAGGTGGGGATGCCGCGCTCCTCGGCGAAGAGGAGGCCGTCGGCGTCGCGATCGGCTCCGACCGCGATCACCCGAGCCGGGTAGTCCGCGTGGTCGGCCGCCTCGAGGAGGGCGTGGAGGTTGGTCCCGCTGCCGGAGATGAGGACGACCACGTTGAGCACGCGCACAGCCTATCCGCGTCCCTCGGGGTTGCGCCGGACGAGGGGGGCCATCAGGCCGGAGACGAACATGCCCGCCACGGACGCGACGCCGATCTCGAGGAACGCGACGAGGAGGATCCACCCGGCCCCCGGGCCCACGTCGGCCAGCCGCCCCGGCCCGGCGGCGCCGCCGGAGAGGATCGCGAGCAGGGCGAGCACGATGGCGCCGACGAGGCCCATGCCGAGACCCGCGACGAGGAACCACGGCCAGCGCCGCGCCTCGGGCTCGGGGATCCGCGCGACCCGCGGTGAGAGCGCGACCGCGGCGACGAAGGACACGACGACCGGGACGAGGATGCCGAGGTAACCCAGGTCGAAGGCCCCCTGCGGCAGGACCCCCAGGACCGGCACGGACGGGATCGGGCCGACGGTCGTGCCGAGCGGCGAGATGGACGACCCGGTGCCCAGGGCGAAGCCGGGGCCGATGAGCCAGGACGCCGCCCACATCACGAGGTTCGGCAGGAGCGCGATCTGCGCCAGCGTGAGCGCGACGCCGCCGACGATCCCCGTCTGCAGCGTCTCGTAGAGGGTGATGACGGTCGCGTACTGGAGGCCCAGCAGCACCGCGACGACCACGGCGGAGATCGCCACGACGCCGAACGCCGCGGCCGCTCCCCCGCGGACGGCCGTGGCGGCGACGGATGCCGCGCCCTCCGGCAGGCGGTCGAACGCGTCGCGGGCGCTCCGGATGGCGCCGGCCGCGCGGCCGGACGATAGGGACCCCCACCACCGGCGGGCCCTCGCCCGATCGGCGCGCGCGATCCCGCCGATGAGGAGACCGAGTGCGAGGACCAGCGTCGGCAGGATCGCCCCGCGCCCGACGGCCGGGGAGACGCCCTCGTGCTGCGCCGAGAGCGCGAGGCCGAGGGACAGCACGGCGGTGGTGGCCACCGCGGAGACGGCGCCGACGCCGGGGTGGTCGGTCTCGACGATGCGGCGGCCGGCGCGGATGCCGAGGAGGAGCGTGAGGAGCGCGAAGCCCAGGGGCGCGAGCGTGAGCGCGAACGGGGCGTCGACGCCCGGGAGGCCGAGGGACGAGGCGAGCGCCGGATCCAGCGACGCCGTGAGCGGCACTCCGTGCCCGAGGAGCCACAGGTCCACCGCGGTGCGCGCGAAGACGCCCCAGTCGATCTGCAGGTCGTACTGCCCGGCCCACAGAGCCGTGAGCGGCACGAGGGGCAGGGCGACGCCGACCCCCACCACCAGGAGCGCCTCGAGTGCCGCGAACAGGGCGGTTGCGTGTCGGTTCATGCCTCGACGACCCTACCGGCCGGGCCATGCGCGACCCGTCCGGCGACGGGCGCGCCGGAGCATCTGCAGGCCGATCCGCATGTGGAGGACCCGGGCAGCACGACGGCCCGCATCCACCGGGGATGCGGGCCGTCGTGGTGCGCTCGCGAGCGCATCGGCGCTACAGGGCCGCGAAGACCTCGCGGAGGAGGTTGGCCGTCTCGGTCGGCGTCTTGCCGACCTTGACGCCGGAGGCCTCGAGGGCCTCCTTCTTGCCCTGCGCCGTACCGCTGCCGCCGGAGACGATGGCGCCGGCGTGGCCCATGGTCTTGCCCTCGGGAGCCGTGAAGCCCGCGACGTACGCGACGACCGGCTTGGTGACGTGCGCCTTGATGTACTCGGCCGCGCGCTCCTCGGCGTCGCCGCCGATCTCGCCGATCATGACGATGGCGCGCGTCTCCGGGTCGGCCTCGAACGCCTCGAGGGCGTCGATGTGCGTGGTGCCGATGATCGGGTCGCCACCGATGCCGATGGCGGTCGAGATGCCGAGGTCGCGCAGCTCGAACATCATCTGGTACGTGAGCGTGCCCGACTTCGACACGAGGCCGATGGGGCCGGCTTCCGTGATGGTGGCGGGGATGATGCCGGCGTTCGACTTGCCGGGGCTGATGATTCCGGGGCAGTTCGGGCCGACGATGCGGGTCTTCCCGCCTGTGCTCTTGGCGTGCGACCAGAACTCCGCGGAGTCCTTGACCGGGATGCCCTCGGTGATGACGACCGCGAGCGGGATGGCGGCGTCGATCGCCTCCACCACGGCGCTCTTCGCGAAGGCCGGGGGGACGAAGATGACCGACACGTCGGCACCCGTCTCCGCCATGGCCTCGGCGACCGAGCCGAAGATCGGGAGCTCGACGCCCTCGATGGTGACCGTGCTGCCCGCCTTGCGCGGGTTGACGCCGCCGACGACCTTGCTGCCGGACGCGAGCATGCGGCCCGCGTGCTTGGTGCCCTCGGAGCCCGTGAGGCCCTGGACGATGATCCTGCTGTTCTCGTCGAGAAGAATCGACATCTATCTGTTCCTGTTCTCTCGGGAGTTAGGCGGCGGCCAGCTCGGCGGCCTTGTCGGCCGCCTCGTCCATGGTGCCGACGACGGTGACGAGGGGGTGGGCGCGCTCCTCGAGGATGCGGCGACCCTCCTCGACGTTGTTGCCGTCGAGGCGGACGACGAGCGGCTTGGTGGCGGCGTCGCCCAGCTTGTCGAGCGCGCCGACGATGCCGTTCGCGACCGCGTCGCACGACGTGATGCCGCCGAAGACGTTGACGAAGACGCTGGTGACCTGCTCGTCGCCGAGGATGACGTCGAGGCCTGCGGCCATGACCTCGGCCGACGCTCCGCCGCCGATGTCGAGGAAGTTCGCCGGGCGCACGCCGCCGTGCTTCTCGCCGGCGTAGCTGACGACGTCGAGCGTCGACATGACGAGACCCGCGCCATTGCCGATGATGCCGACCTGGCCGTCGAGCTTGACGTAGTTGAGGTCGGACTCCTTGGCCTTCGCCTCGAGCGGATCCGCGGCGGCCGCGTCCTCGAGGGCCGCGTGGCCCTCGTGGCGGAAGCCGGCGTTCTCGTCCAGCGTGACCTTGCCGTCGAGGGCGATGATGTCGCCCGACTCCGTGAGGACGAGCGGGTTGACCTCGACGAGCGTCGCGTCCTCGTCGCGGTACACCCACCAGAGGCGCTCGAAGACGGGCGCGACCTTGGCGATGAGCTCCTCCGGGAACGAGGCGGCGCGGGCGATCTCCTCGGCCTTGGCGGCGTCGATGCCGGCGACCGGGTCGATCTCGATGCGGGCGAGCGCCTCGGGGCGCGTGACCGCGAGCTCCTCGATCTCCATGCCGCCCTCGTAGCTGGCGAGGCACAGGTAGGAGCGCTCGGCGCGGTCGAGGAGGATCGAGAAGTAGAACTCCTGCGCGATGCGGGCTCCGGCCGCGACCATCACGCGGTGCACGGTGTGGCCCTTGATGTCGAGCCCGAGGATGGACTGCGCCGCCTCGTGGGCCGCGTCGGCGCTCTGGGCGACCTTGACGCCGCCGGCCTTGCCGCGGCCTCCGGTCTTCACCTGCGCCTTCACGACGACGGTGCCGCCCAGCTTCTCGGCCGCGGCGCGCACCTCCTCGGCGGTGTCGGCGACGATCCCCGGCAGGACCGGGACGCCGTAGGACTCGAAGAGGTCCCTGGCCTGGTATTCGAAAAGATCCACGCGTGTCATCCCATCCGCACCCGCGCTCGGCGGTTACGTGCGTCGTTCGAGGCTGCGGTGCCACGACCGTCTGGTGGCGGCACCCGGTGTGTTGCGGCTGGTCGACGCGTCCGCCGCCCACCTGCGTAGGCCGGACCGCCGCGTCGACGACCGTGGAGAGCCTATCGGGTCGCGGGTGGACCGGTCCGGGTGCGCCGGGACCGTTCGCCGACGCGCGATCGGCGGCCTGGGGAGGGACACTGGGCGGATGAGGCCGAGGACGCATCCCGCGCTCCTGCCTGACGGATCCATCCGGGACATCGCGGGCGAGGGGATCCTCCTGGCGGCGGGAGCGCGGGCGATCCTGCTCCAGGTCGCGGACCCGGCCGTGGCCCGGGGCGTGGCCGAGCACAGCGACTTCGCGTCGCGGCCGCTCGACCGGCTCGAGGGCACGCTCGGCTACATCTACGCCGTCGTGTTCGGATCCCCCGCCGAGGTCGCGCGCGCCCGGCGGATCGTCGGGCGGGCGCATGCACCGGTCCGGTCGACGGACGCGGCGGCGGACAGCTCGGCGCCGGCCTACTCCGCCTACGACCCGGAGCTGCAGCTCTGGGTGGCGGCGACGGTCTACCAGTCGGCCATCACGATGTTCGAGCTCTGCTTCGGGCCGCTGCCCGAGGAGGCCGCCGACAGGATCCACCGGCAGTACGCCGTCCTCGGCACGGCGCTGCAGGTGCCGGAGGGGATGTGGCCCGGGGACCGCCGGGCGTTCCGCGCCTACTGGGACGAGCGGATCGCGAGGCTCGAGCCGACGGCGGACGCCCGTCGCATCGCGCGGACGCTGCTCGACGGGCGGGCCGCGCCGCCGGCGGTCCGCGCGGTCATGCCCCTCGTGGCGCTCGTGACGGCGGGGCTCCTGCCGCCGCGGATCCGGGCGGGCTTCGGGATGCGGTGGGACGCGCGGCACGAGCGGCGCTGCGCCCGCCTCCTCGCGCCCGTCCTCGCCGTCTACCGGGTGCTGCCGCGTGTCGTCCGAGAGGCGCCGCGCTCGGTCATCACGCGCAGGTACCGCCGCCGCGCCGTCGGATAGGGCGCGTCCGGGCCGCTCCTGCACAGGCAGGTGGTCGCAGGAGCAGTCCCCGGCCCTCCGCACGGGCGACGCGACCGATGCACTCGAGCCGCACTGTGCGGCCATGACATGGAACCCCTCGACCACCCGCTCCTCCTCCCCTCGGCGCGACCGCCCGGCACGGCGGCCGCGCACCGCCCGGCTCGTGTCGGCGATCGTGGGCGTCGGCCTCGCGCTCGGGTCCGCGACGAGCGCCGTGCCTCCCGCGCTGGCGCTGGGCGCGGTCTCCCACGGCGTCGGCTACGCGGCGGGGTCGGACGGCCGCTGGTTGGGCTCGTACCGCATGGACGACGGCCGCCTCGGCTTCTGCATCGACGTCGGGCTCGCTGCGCCGCCCGGTCACGCGTACTCCCCGGTGGACGACGCGGGCGCGACGCCCGACGACCGCGCCCGGCTCGCCTACATATCGCGGCGCTGGGCGGGCTCCGCGGATCCCGAGACCGCGGCCGCGGGGCAGCTCGCGACGTGGAGCATCACCGGCCTCGGCGCGCACGACCTCTCCTGGTACGCGGCCCGCGCCGGCGATCACGCGGGGGCGGTCGAGTCCCGTGCGCGCGACATGCTCGCGGAGGCGGGATCCGGCGCATCGCGCTCGGTGACCGCCGCCGCGACCGTGGCGCTCGGGGACGACGGACGCGGGACCGTGCGCGTCGACCTGCGCGCCGACCTCGTCGCGACCGGGCCGTCGGACGTGCCGGCCGGCTCCCAGACGGGGACCGTCACGCTCGACGGCGCCGTGTTCGACGACGGGAGCACGACCGCGCAGGTGGCGAACGGCACCGCGGTGTCGCTCCGGGCGACGGGATCCTCTGCGACGCTCCACGTCACGGCGAGCGCCGCCTTCTCCTCCCTCCCCTACGGCGACGCCCTCGACGCGGTGGGCGACGGCGGTGCGTCGCAGCGGATGATCCTCGCCCGGCCCGCGGACGCCCGGGCCGAGGCGCACGCCGACGCGCAGTCGCCGAGCCCGCTCCCCTTCGCCCCGCGCGTCGTCACGCGGACGTCGCGCACCGTGGCGTCGATGGGCGACGAGCTCGCCGACGCGCTCCGGGTGTCCGCCGATCCCGCCACCCCCGCCGACCACGGGAGGCCGGCGACGTCCGACGGCTGGGGGCTGACCCGCCGGGGCGACGGGAGCCTGGCACCCGTGCCGGTCACCGTCCGGAGCAGGCTCCTCGGGCCGTTCCCGGAGCAGGTCGGGCCCGAGCGCGACGAAGCCCCTGCCGGCGCCCCGCAGGTGTGCGAGGTCGTGACGCGCATCGACCGCGGGCCGGGCGACTACGCCTCGCCCGCCTGCCGTCTCCCCGCCGGGGGCTTCTACACCTGGGTCGAGTCCATCTCGCCCGATGACACCGCCGTCGCGGACGGGCGCGCACGGGTGCTGCCCTGGCGGTCGACCTTCGGCGCCGCCACCGAGACGACGCAGGTGCCGCAGCCGCCGCGGATCACGACGACCATCGGATCCTCGGAGATTACGACGGGCGGATGCCAGACCGACACGCTGCACGTGACGTCGTTCGTCGGGGTCGGGTCCATCCCCGTGCACGTCCGTCTCGCGGGTCCCTTCGCGACCGCGCCCGCCGAGGGCGAGCAGGTGCTCGTCGGTGATGCCAGCGGCTCCGGCGGCCCCGCGGCCGACATCGCGCTCGACGACGACGGCGACGTGATCACGCCCTGCATTCGCGTCACCTCGCCCGGCTGGTACGTCGCCGTCCTCGACAGCCCGGGCCGCCCCGCGGGGGACGCGGACGGAGCCGCCATCGCGCCGTTCGCCGATCACGTGGCGCACGCGGGCGAGACCTTCCACGCGGGTCCGCCGCCCGCCGCCGAGGTCGCCGCACCGCCCGCCCACGCGCAGCTCGCGACGACGGGCGGAGCACCGGGGATCGACGTGCCGGGATCCGGTGGCACGCACCGGATGGGCGCGCAGCAGCTCGCGTGCGCAGCCACGGCCCTCGGCGCTCTCGGTGCCGTCGGCATCGGCGCGCGAAGAGCAGGCCGGCGCCGACCCCCGGCTAGAGCTTCTCGATGGGCGCGATCTTGATGAGCAGGCGCTTGCGGCCCGCCGGTCCGTCGAACTGCACCTCGGCGATGCGCTTGCGCCCCTCGCCCGTGATGCCCGTGACGCGGCCCTCGCCGAAGTCGGTGTGGCGGATGCGGTCGCCGAACGCGAGCTCGAGGTCGCCGTTGTCGCGCACCTGGCCGGTGACCGTGTTGGCCCACTGGGTCTTGGGGCGCGGAGGCGGCGGCAGGGCCGGATCCTCGAACCCGCTCGAGGACCGGGAGCGACCGCCGTACCCCCCTCCCTCGCGTCGGGCGTTGAGAGCGCGCGGTTGAGTGCCTCCGCGCGACGTGGCCATGCCGGGCGACTGCTTCCAGTCGATGAGCTCGGCCGGGATCTCCTGCAGGTACCGGCTGGGCATCGCGACGTTCACCTCGCCGAACTGGGCCCGGGTCATCGCCAGGGAGATGAACAGGCGCCGGCGGGCGCGCGTGATGCCGACGTAGAACAGGCGGCGCTCCTCCGCCGGGCCGCCGGGCTCGTTCGCCGACATGCGGTGGGGCAGCAGGTCCTCCTCCACGCCGGTGAGGAAGACCGAGTCGTACTCGAGCCCCTTCGCGGTGTGGAGGGTCATGAGGGACACGGTGCCGCTCGAGTCGTCGAGCTCGTCCGCCGCGGCGACGAGCGACACCTCCGTGAGGAAGTCGACCAGCTGGCCCTCGGGGTTGTTGCGCGAGAACTCCTTCGTGACGGCGACGAGCTCCTCGACGTTCTCGGCGCGTGCTTCGTCCTGCGCGTCCTTGCTCGCCCGCAGCGCCTGCACCAGGCCGCTCTTCTCGAGCAGCGTGGTCACCAGGTCGCCCACGGAGGTCCGCCCCTCCGGGCGGTCGGGGTCCAGCAGCAACGCCACCTCGTCGAGCATGCGCGAGAGCGTGAGGATCGCCTGCGTCACCTTGGGCCCGAGCCCCAGCTCGGACGCGCGGCGCATGGCCTCGCGGAAGGTCACGCCGTGCGACTCCGCGAAGTTGGCCAGAGCCGTCTCCGTGGCGGGGCCGATGCCCCGCTTCGGGGTGTTGAGGATGCGGCGCAGGGCCAGCACGTCCGCGGGGTTCGCCACGGCGACGAGGTACGCCATGGCGTCCTTGATCTCGGCCCGCTCGTAGAACTTCGTCCCGCCCATGATCCGGTAGGGAACGGCCGAGCGGATGAGGATCTCCTCGAGCGCGCGCGTCTGCGCGTTGGTGCGGTAGAAGACGGCGATCTCGGAGTAGGCGGTGCCCTCATCGTGGAGCTTCTGGATCTCGTCGGCGACGAACTGCGCCTCGTCGTGGCCCGAGTACCCGGTGAAGCCGATGATCTTGTCGCCGTCGCCGATGGACGTCCACAGCTTCTTGTCCTTGCGGTCGAAGTTGTTCGAGATGACGGCGTTGGCGGCGGTGAGGATGTTCTGGGTCGACCGGTAGTTCTGCTCGAGGAGCACGACCTTCGACTGCGGGAAGTCGCGCTCGAACTCGGTGATGTTGCGGATGTCAGCGCCGCGGAACGCGTAGATGGACTGGTCGCTGTCGCCCACCACGGTGAGCGACGCCCCGTCGATCCCGCCCATGCCGTTCGTGGACATGCGCGTGTCGACGGGCACGTCCTCCGGGGCGACCGCGCGCGTCAGCTCCCGGATGAGCGAGTACTGGGCGTGGTTCGTGTCCTGGTACTCGTCCACCAGCACGTGCCGGAAGCGCCGCTGGTAGAGCGCCGCGACCTTGGGGAACGCGCGGAAGAGGTAGACGGTCTGCCCGATGAGGTCGTCGAAGTCGAACGCGTTGGCGGAGGCGAGCGAGCGCGTGTACTGCCGGAAGATCTCCACGAACATGGCCTCGACCGGGTCGTTGAAGTTGGCCGTACGCGCGAACGTGTCCGCATCCGACAGTTCGTTCTTGAGCTTCGAGATGCGACCGGACACCGAGGAGACGGTGAAGCCGAGCGTGTCCGCGTCGAGCTGCTTGATGATCCGCTTGATGAGCACGCGGCTGTCCGCGGAGTCGTAGATGGTGAAGTTCTGCGTGAAGCCGAACGCCTCCGCCTCGCGTCGGAGGATGCGCACGCACGCGGAGTGGAACGTCGAGATCCACATACCCTCGGATGCCTGCCCGAGCAGCGACTCGACGCGCTCGCGCATCTCGGCGGCGGCCTTGTTCGTGAAGGTGATGGCGAGGATCTGGCTCGGCCACGCCTCCCGGGACTCGATGAGGCTCGCGATGCGGTGCGTCAGCACGCGCGTCTTACCGGATCCGGCGCCCGCGACGATGAGCAGGGCGGGACCCCGGTACACGACGGCCTCGCGCTGCTCCGGGTTGAGACCCTCGAGCAGCGGATCCTCCGGGGCTCCCGGCCCGCCGTCGGCGCCCGACCGGCCGTCGAGGATGATCGGCGTGCTGGAGGGGCGAAGGGCGGCGGGGTCGGCACTCATGTCGGCATCGATCCTAGGCGCTGCCCCCGACGCACGACCGGGCGCCCAGGCGAGGCAGGCCGGGCTGGATGGCCATCGGCCGCGCAGGCTGCGTGGGCCGCGCGTCCCGCGAGGCCCGCACCTCGCGCGCTACCGCCCCACCGCCGCCACCCGCTCCTCCACGAGCCGGACCGCGAGATCCGGGTGGTCGGCGAACACGCCGTCGACGCCCGCGTCGAGGAGCCGCCCCCAGTGCGTACGGAAGTCGCCGTGCGCGGACTTGGGACCGGGGCCGCGGAGGGGCCGGGGCAGGAACGCGTTCTCGGGACGGAGCGTCCAGGTGAAGACCGAGAGCCCGGCGTCGTGCGCGCGGCGGACCAGGTCGGAGACGGGAGCCGCCCCTCCATCGGAGCCAGACCCGGAGCCGGCGCCAGACCCGGCGCCGGAGCCGGAGCCGAAGCCCGCGACAGGGCAGATCCGCTCGAGGCCCACGCTGATGCCGTCCACCTCGGCGGCCAGCGCCGCGAGCCCCGCGTCGGTCAGCTGCTCGTCGAAGGTGATGGCCGAGTCGCCGTGACGCGCCACCTCGTCGATCGCCGCACCGCACCCCTCGAGGAGGTACACCAGCCGTGCCGCGACGCCGCGCGCCCGGACGGCCAGGAGCGCTGTCCGCTCGAAGGACTCGATCGTGAGGCGCGAGGCGTCGTCCCCCCAGCCGTGCTCCCGGAGGTCCCGGGCGAGCAGCTCGTCGAGCGGCATGCCGAGCGCGGCGAAGTGCGTGGCGTGCTTGATCTCCGCGACCATGCCGAGCGGGCGGCCGTGGCGTGCCGACTCCTGGTCGATGATCCGCAGCAGGTCGGGCAGGGAGAGCACGGTCTCCTGGTCGTCGTGGGTCGCGCTGTCGGGCCGGGCCGCGGGGATCCGCTCCCGGCAGCGCAGCGTGCGGATCTCGGCCCACGTCATGTCCTCCGTGAACCAGCCCGTGCGCTCGACGCCGTCGACGACGCGCGTGGCACGGCGGTCGGCGAACTCGGGCCGGTCGGCCACGTCGGTCGTGCCGGACAGCTCGTTCTCGTGCCGGATGACGAGCACCCCGTCGGACGAGGCGACGAGGTCGGGTTCGACGGCGTCCGCGCCCTGCGCGAAGCCCAGCCGCACGGCGGCGGCGGAGTGCTCGGGGCGGTAGCCGCTGGCTCCGCGATGGGCGATGACGAGGGGGCGAGGGCGAGGGGCGTGATCCACGCCGCGCACGCTACAGGCGCCGGGTGGACGGCGAGCGCGTACTCATCTGAGGAAATACACGGCCCACGCGAGTGGTCTCCCAGCCTGGCCAGCTAAATTGGTCGTCAATCACGTTCAACCACCATTGAGAGTAGAAGGACCATGGCCAACCCCACGTTCTCCAACAACCCGGTCTTCAACGGCCGGGGTGCGACGCCCACGAGGGATGTGACCCCGGAGAGCCTCGACGAGCTCTACAACCGCCCGTCGGCGACGCCGCTCGAGACCGACCGCATGTCCTTCGAGGACACGACCGTCAAGACGGTCAGCCTGCTCGCGATCGTCGTCGTCCTCGGCGCCGTCGCGTGGCTCTCGGGCCCGCTCGCCCTCCCCCTCGCGATGCTCGGCGCCATCGGCGGCCTCGTGCTCGGCCTCGTCAACTCCTTCAAGAAGGAGCCGTCCGTCCCGCTCATCGTCGCGTACGCCGCATTCGAGGGGCTGCTCGTCGGAGGTCTCTCGTACTTCATCGACGCCCAGTTCCCCGGCGTGGCCACGCAGGCAGTCCTCGGCACGGCGGCGGTCTTCGTCACCGTCCTGCTGCTGTTCCGCAGTGGCAAGATCCGCGCTTCCGCCAAGGCGACCAAGATCTTCCTGATCGCGATGGTCGGCTACGCGCTGTTCTCGGTCGCCAACTTCTTCATGATGATCTTCGGCGCCACGGACAACCCCTGGGGTATGCGCGGCTACGAGGTCTTCGGCATCCCGCTCGGCTTCCTGATGGGGATCCTCGCCGTCTTCCTCGCGTCGTACTCGCTGGTCCTCGACTTCGACTTCATCCAGCGCGGCGTCCGCGCCGGCGCTCCCCGCAAGTACGGCTGGACCGCGGCGTTCGGCCTCGTCGTCACCATCGTGTGGCTGTACGTCGAGCTGCTCCGCCTCTTCGCGATCCTGCGCGGCAACAACTAGCACCACAGCAGGTCCCTGGCCCAGCACCGCGGGCCGGCAGCACGACGAAGGCCGCTCCCCGAGGGGAGCGGCCTTCGTCATCGAGCACCGGCGTCAGGGCCGGCGCGGGAGGATCACTCCCACTCGATGGTTCCCGGCGGCTTCGACGTGACGTCGAGCACGACGCGGTTCACGCCGTCGACCTCGTTCGTGATGCGGTTCGAGATGCGCGCGAGCACGTCGTACGGGAGGCGGGTCCAGTCGGCGGTCATGGCGTCCTCGCTGGAGACGGGGCGCAGCACGATGGGGTGGCCGTAGGTGCGGCCGTCGCCCTGCACGCCGACCGAGCGGACGTCCGCGAGGAGCACGACCGGGCACTGCCAGATCTCGCCGTCGAGGCCCGCTGCGGTGAGCTCGGCGCGCGCGATGGCGTCGGCCTTGCGCAGCAGCTCGAGGCGCTCGGCCGTGACCTCGCCGACGATGCGGATCCCGAGGCCGGGGCCGGGGAACGGCTGGCGCCCCACGATGACCTCGGGCAGGCCGAGCTCGCGGCCGATGGCGCGCACCTCGTCCTTGAACAGCGTGCGGAGCGGCTCGACGAGCTCGAACTTCAGGTCCTCGGGGAGGCCGCCGACGTTGTGGTGGCTCTTGATGTTCGCGGTGCCCGTGCCACCGCCGGACTCGACCACGTCCGGGTAGAGCGTGCCCTGCACGAGGAAGCGGATCGGCTCGCCGTCGGCCTTCGCCTCCAGCACGAGCGCCTCGGCGGCGCCCTCGAACGACCGGATGAACTCGCGGCCGATGATCTTGCGCTTGGCCTCGGGATCCGTGACGCCCGCGAGGCCGTCGAGGAACTGCTCGGCCGCGTCGACCGTGACGAGGCGGACGCCCGTGGCGGCCACGTAGTCCTCCTCGACCTGACGGCGCTCGTCCTGGCGGAGGAGGCCGTGGTCGACGAAGACGCAGGTGAGCTGGTCGCCGACCGCGCGGTGCACGATGGCCGCGGCGACCGCGGAGTCGACGCCGCCGGAGAGGCCGCAGATGACGCGGGCGTCGCCGACCTGGGCGCGGATCCGCTCGACCTGCTCGGCGATGACGTTGCCGCTGTTCCAGTCGCCGGGGATGCCCGCGGCGCGGTGCAGGAAGTTCTCGAGCACGGCCTGCCCGTGGGCGGAGTGCTTGACCTCGGGGTGCCACTGCACGCCGTAGAGGCGGCGCTCGTCGCTCGCGAACGCGGCGACCGGCGTGGACGCGCTGGACGCGAGCACCTCGAAGCCCGCGGGAGCCTTCGACACGGAGTCGCCGTGGCTCATCCACACGGTCTGGTCGTCGGGCTGGCCGTCGAGCAGGGTGCTGCCGGGCGTGAGCGTGACCGCGGTCGATCCGTACTCGCGGGCTCCGGTGTGCGCGACCTCGCCGCCGAGCGCGCGAGCCATGACCTGGAAGCCGTAGCAGATGCCGAGCACGGGGACGCCCAGGTCGAGGATCCCCTCGTCGAGGCCGGGCGAGCCCTCCTCGTAGACGCTCGACGGGCCGCCGCTTAGGACGATGCCGGACGGGTCCTTCGCGCGGATCTCCTCGGCCGTGATCGTGGACGGCACGATCTCCGAGTAGACGTTGGCCTCGCGGACGCGGCGGGCGATCAGCTGCGCGTACTGGGCGCCGAAGTCGACGACGAGGACGGGGCGCTGGTTCGTGGGGTTGTCGACGCTCAAGTGGTGGCCTCCGTAGTGGTGGTCGGGTCGATGGGTCGGGGATCCGCGTCATCGCGGTCGTCGGCGGCGGGGGCCTTCCGGCGGGGCGCCTCGAGTTCCGCGATGGTCTCCCGTACCCGGCGGGCGATGCGCGCCTCGACGATGAAGGAGAGGAACGGCACGACGCCGCCCGCGGCGATGAGGATGAAGCGGGTGAACGACCAGCGCATCTTCTGCCAGAGCAGGAAGTCGCTGATGAGGTAGACCACGTAGATGTTGCCGTGGACGATCTGGATCAGGAGGCTCACGTTCGTGCCCGTGAGCGTGTCCGCGGGCGAGAGCGCGAGGAACCCGGACGGGCCGTTCAGCTCGAGCTCGTAGCCGGCGCCGGCGAGGTACTGCAGCGATCCGTCGACGAACTGGAAGCCGGGCAGGTACTTGATGCCCATCTCCACGACGAGGAGGAGCAGGAACGCGCCGGTGATGAACGCCATGACGCGGTAGAAGCCGAGGACCCTCCGGATCTGCGGGACGTCGGAGCGCTTGAGTCCGTAGGCCATGCGTGGATCCTACCGGTCGGCGTCTGCGCGGCTCCCGCGCCGGGGAGCGCCGACGGCCTCGTCGCGACCCCCGTCGGGGAGCGGGTCGTCACCGTCCTCGTCGCCGTCCTCGTCCTCGTCCTCGTCCTCGCGGTAGCCGGGCTGCTCGCGGGTCCAGGTGTCGCGGACGGTGCGGTACCAGATGACGATCGCGAAGACCGCGAAGACCGCCCACTCGGCCGCGTAGAAGATGTTGAGCCAGTTGAGCTGCACGGCCTCGCTCGGCGGAGGCGAGTCGATCGCCGTGAGGCCGGCGATCGGGGTCGACGCGACGATGAAGCCGTTGTAGACGTCGCCCGCGTCGCCCGGCCAGAGGTTGACGAGCGCCGCCGTGCTGAGCCGGGTCATGCGCTGGGGGTCCTGGCCCTCGCCCGGGGGCTCGGGCTGCTCGCTCGGGAGGAAGCGGCCGACGATCTCCTGGACCCCCGTCGGGGATCCGTCGCCCGCGTCCAGCTGCGTCGCGACGGCCGCCGCCTCGTCGTCGGTCGCGGTCCAGCCGAGCGCGACCGGCACGCTGGCGGGCAGCGCGTCGGGCGCCGGATCCGCGGAGCCGTCGTCCGTGATCGAGAGGTGGCCGACGACCCAGGCGCCGGTGCGGCCGGCGTTGAGGCGGTCGGAGACGACGACGAAGTCGCCGGGGACGAGCGAGCCCTGGACGGTGACCATGTGCCCGGCGGACGTGTCGGTGACGTAGCCCTGCGGCTGGGCGAGCGTGCCGAGCGGCAGCGCCGTCTCGGTGTCGCGCTCGATGACGACGCCCGACTCGACCGCGCGCGCGAGCTGCCACTGCCCGAGCGCGGCGAAGCCCGCGGCGATGACGAGCGCGAGCGCCAGCAGCGCGAGGGAGCGCGGGCGGCGGGCGACCTGGCCGACGGTGGGGCCGGCGGCGCCGGATCCGCCCGGACCGGATACCGCGGTCGCGGCGTCGGGACGCGGTGCGGCGTCGGAGCGGGGGTCGGGTGCGTGGGTCATCAGTAGTCGGGTTCCCGTTCGCGGGTGGGTGGGGTCCAGGTGTCGTGGTCGGACTGCTGGCCGGCCTGCTCGGCGCGGCGGTCGGGGGCGGGCCACGGGGCTCCCGCATCGTCGGTGGCATCCTCGTCGGCGCCCCTCCGAGCGGCGACGGCGCCCTCGGCCTCGGGGCCGGTGCCCGGCGTCGTGCCGCGCGCCGCGGTGCCCGGCCGCGGCGTCGCCACCGCGAGGCCGTCGCCGGGCACCTGCGCGCCGCGCTCCGCCGCCTCGAACAGGGCGAGCGCACCCGCCCGCTCCGCGTCGCGCTCGGCCTTCTCGGCGGCGCGCTTCGTGGCGGAGCGGTACCGCGTGGGCAGCACGGCCGTGCCGATGCGCACCGAGTTCGCGGCGAGGAGCGGCCCCATGATCGCCATCACCAGCACGTAGAGGCCCGCGAACGGCTGGATCCGCTCGTCGAGCCCCGCCGACAGCGAGAGAGTCGCGAGGATGAGCGCGAACTCGCCGCGGTTCTGCAGGATGAAGGCCGTGTTGATGCCGGCCTGCGCGCCGTGCCCGTTCAGCCACGCGACGAACTGCCCGGCGATGATGTTGAGCACGACCGTCATGAGCACGGCGAGGAGCACCGGGACGACGACGGTGGGGAACTCGCCGGGATCCAGCGCCAGGCCGAAGTTGAGGAAGAAGAACGCGCCGAAGACGTCGCGCAGCGGGATGGCGATCTGCTCGATGCGGTTGCGCACGCGCGTCGCGCCGAGCACGAGGCCGATGAGGAAGGCGCCGATCGCGTCGGTGACGCCGAGCACCTCGCCGATGCCGCCGAAGAGGATCGCGAGGCCGAAGAACAGGACGGTGAACAGCTCGACGTCGCGCGTGCGCATGAACCGCGACAGGAACGCGCCGCCCTTGCGCGCGACCGTGAACATCACCACGAGGAAGGCGAACGACACCGCGAGCTGGCCGACCACCGCCCACGGCTCGGTCTCGCCGCTCAGCACGACCGACACGATGGCGAGGTAGACGGCGATGAAGATGTCCTCGACCACGGTGACGCCCAGGATCATGGGCGTCTCGTCGTTGGCCAGGCGGTTCAGCTCGATGAGCAGCTTCGTCACGATGGCGCTCGACGACGTCGCCGTCATGCCCGCGATGATGAGCGCCTCGCGCGTGCCCCAGCCGAGCGCGAACCCGAACGCGAACCCGACGCCCATGTTGATGAGCACGTACGAGCCGCCCGAGATGATGAGCTTGCCAGCGTTGCCGAAGAACTCGTCCTGGTCGAACTCCAGCCCCAGGTTGAACAGCAGCAGGATGAGGCCGAAGACGGCGATCAGCTCGATGTCGCCCGAGGCGAAGTCGAGCGGGAACCAGTCGACGCTCGGGCTCGCGAGGAGCCCGACGAGCATGTAGATGGGGATCGCGGGCAGGCCGATGCGCTTGCCGAGCTGGCCGAACGCGTAGGCGAGGACGAACAGCAGGCCGAGGACGATGAGGTCGAGGCCGTGGTGCACCCGCTACCCTCCGTCCGGCGCGGAGCCGGGCGCGGGGCGGTGCGGGAACTCGCCCGTCCGGTAGAACGCGAAGGCCTTGGCGACCTTCTCGGGGGATCCGGCCACGACGAGCGTGTCGCCCGGGTAGACGGTGAAGTCGTCGGAGGGCGCGGGGTTGGCCGACTCGCCGCGCACGACCGCGACGACCGTGAGGCCCACGACGCCGCGCGAGGCGAGGTTGCCGAGGGCCTGGCCGGCGATGTGGTCGTCGTAGTCGACCGTGAACCAGTCGATGCTGAGGCCCGGGATCTGGTCGAGCTTGTCGAGGGACTCGGTGATCCGCGTGCCGCCCAGCAGCTCGGCGAGCGTGTGCGCCTCGTCCTCGCTGAGGCGGAGCGACACCTTCTGCGTGTCGGGCCCGTCCTGCTCCTCGGAGAAGGTGATCAGGTCGCTGTGGCCGGAGCGGTGCGCGATGACGCCGACCTTGCCCCCGTCGTCCGTGATGAAGGTGTGCAGCACGCCGACACCCGGCAGCTTGACGCGACGGACCTCCGCCATGCGCGCACCTCCCTCTTCCTCTGGTTCACAACGCGGGCCGCGCCCCGCATGTTCCCTGTCCGCTCGGCGCGGGACGGGCCCGGCCGGGTGGCCGGCGCGGACTACTTGCCGTACGGCGCGACGACGACCTCGACGCGCTGGAACTCCTTCAGGTCGGAGTAGCCGGTGGTGGCCATGGCACGGCGCAGGGCGCCGACCAGGTTGGCGCTGCCGTCGGCCGTGGTGGACGGGCCGTAGAGGATCTGCTCGAGCGGCGCGACCTGGTCGACCCGCACGCGGTGACCGCGCGGCAGCTCGGAGTGATGCGCCTCGGCGCCCCAGTGGAAGCCCTGCCCGGGCGCGTCGGTGGCGCGCGCGAGCGTGGAGCCGAGCATGACCGCGTCGGCGCCGACCGCGATGGCCTTGACGATGTCGCCCGAGCTGCCGAGGCCGCCGTCGGCGATGACATGCACGTAGCGGCCGCCGGACTCGTCCATGTAGTCGCGGCGAGCGCCCGCGACGTCGGAGAGCGCGGTCGCCATGGGCGCGTGGATCCCGAGGGTCGAGCGCGTCGTGGACGCCGCACCTCCGCCGAAGCCGACGAGCACGCCGGCCGCGCCCGTGCGCATGAGGTGGAGGGCCGCGGTGTAGGTGGCCGCTCCGCCGACGATGACGGGGACGTCGAGCTCGTAGATGAACTTCTTGAGGTTGAGGGGGGCCGCGCCCTTCGAGACGTGCTCGGCGGACACCGTGGTGCCGCGGATGACGAAGAGGTCGACGCCGGCCGCGACCACGGTCTCGTAGTGGTCGGCGGTGCGCTGGGGCGAGAGCGCCGCGGCGACGACGACGCCGGCCGCGCGGATCTCCGCGATGCGCGCCGTGATGAGCTCCGGCTTGATCGGCTCGGAGTAGATCTGCTGCATGCGCGCGGTGGCCGACTCGGGCGGCAGCGACCGGATCTCCTCGAGCAGGCGCTCGGGGTGCTCGTACCGGGTCCAGAGGCCCTCGAGGTCGAGGACGCCGAGGCCGCCGAAGCGCCCCATCGCGATGGCCGTCGCCGGGGAGACGACCGAGTCCATGGGCGCGGCGAGGAACGGGATCTCGAACTGGTATGCGTCGATGGACCACGAGACCGACACGTCCTGCGGGTCGCGCGTGCGACGGGACGGGACGATGGCGATGTCGTCGAACGCGTACACACGGCGGGCCCGCTTGGCGCGGCCGATCTCTACATCACTCACCCGCCCAGCCTAGCGGCGGGCTCCTGCGCGACCGGCCGCCGCCCGGATCCGCGGTCACCCCCGGGCGGCACGCGCCGCGCGCCGCTCGGGCTCGAGGCCCGCGTGCAGCAGGAGTGCGCGGAGCCGCCCCGCGCCCAGCACGTCCCCCTCCCCCGCGACCACCACGCGCCAGCGGCCGACCTCCCGCTGCCCCGCGTGGCCGGCGTCGGCATCGGCCCCGGGCGCGACGCGACCCGCGCACCCCCTCCCGACGATCCGCAGCCCCACCCGCTGGGCCGCCCAGGCCAGCGCGAGCCGCCCGTGGCCGCCGACCGCGACTCCCACGGCGGGCGGGGCGAGCCCGACCTCGTGCGCGACGCCGCGCGCGACCGACTCCAGCGGGCAGCATGCGGCGCCGTCCGCCGCCCGGACGAGCAGCTCCGCGCGTCGGCTCCACGGACCCGAACCGCGCATCCCCCACTCCCGATCGAGGTCGGCGCGCGTCACCGGCGACCTGCGCGTCGGCGCGAGCGCGTGGTCGAGCGCGACCAGACCGTGCGCGTACCACCCCGGGCCGCGCGGCGCGGTTCCGCGCACCGCCGCCATCGCCGCCTCGTGCGATGCGGCGAGTGCCGTCGCCGCGAGCCCCGGCAGCCGAACGGCCTCCGCCCCCAGCACGAGACGCGACCGCCCGTGCGCGGGATCGCGGACGACGCGCGTGCCCGCGGGGCGACCGCGCCGGAGCCCCGGCGCCTCGAGCAGCGTCACGAGCGCGGGCCACGGGGCGAGGCGCGGCAGCCCGTGCACGGCGGCCGCCGACGCCCCGCCCAGCACGACCGGGTCGAGCGCGACGCGGGCGAGCGCGCGGATGCGCAGCAGGTGCCGTCCGCGCGCCGACACCGCCTCCCACTCGGTGCGCCGCACGTGCACGCCCGCGCGCAGCCGCAGCAGCTCGCCGCGCGCCTCCGCCCGGGCGACGACCGCAGCGTCGGCCCGCTCCTCCTCGGCGACAGGACGCGCGGCGGAGGGACGCGAGACCCCCGACAGGATCAGCGCCACCCCGGGCGGCCCGAGCGACACCGCCTCGAACGGAGGGGCGGCGGGTGGCGGGACGGCGGACGGCGGCGGGGTCGGTGTCATGCGGGCAGTGTCGCGGGCCGCGGGCGCCGAGGACGCGGCCCGCCGCGACCCGCCGGGCGTGCGTCCGGATCCGCGCCCTGTGAGGGAGCGCCCGCGCGCGCGAGGGGCCGGTGCGCCAGGCACCGGCCCCTCGTCGTGACCGCGCGGGGGACGCGCGGGTCAGCGCATCAGCGCCGGTAGTTGGGTGCCTCGACGACCATCTGCACGTCGTGCGGG
Source organism: Clavibacter nebraskensis NCPPB 2581 (assembly GCF_000355695.1). Taxonomy (NCBI): domain Bacteria; kingdom Bacillati; phylum Actinomycetota; class Actinomycetes; order Micrococcales; family Microbacteriaceae; genus Clavibacter; species Clavibacter nebraskensis. Next base: position 2,670,121 of record NC_020891.1, read on the forward strand.
TGCGACTCCTTGAGCCCGGCCGCCGTGATGCGCACGAAGCGCCCGCGGTCCTTGAGCTCACCGACCGTGCGCGCGCCCACGTAGAACATCGACTGCCGGAGGCCGCCGGTGAGCTGGTACACGACGTTCGCGAGGGATCCGCGGTAGGGCACCTGGCCCTCGATGCCCTCGGGGATGAGCTTGTCGTCGCTCGGGACGTCCGACTGGAAGTAGCGGTCCTTCGAGTAGGAGGTCTTCGAGCCGCGGGTCTGCAGGGCGCCGAGCGACCCCATCCCCCGGTAGCTCTTGAACTGCTTGCCGCCCACGAACATGAGGTCGCCGGGGCTCTCGTCGCAGCCGGCCAGGAGGCTGCCGAGCATGACCGTGTCGGCGCCGGCGACGAGCGCCTTCGAGATGTCGCCCGAGTACTGGAGGCCGCCGTCGGCGATGACGGGGATGCCGGCGGCGCGCGCGGCCAGCGACGCCTCGTAGACCGCGGTGACCTGCGGCACGCCGACGCCGGCGACGACGCGCGTGGTGCAGATGGACCCGGGGCCCACGCCGACCTTGATGGCGTCCGCGCCCGCGTCGATGAGCGCCTGCGCGCCCGAGCGGGTGGCGACATTGCCGCCGATGACGTCGACGTGCGAGGTCGCGGGGTCGGACTTCAGGCGGCGGATGATGTCGAGCACGCCCTGGCTGTCGCCGTTGGCCGTGTCGACGACGATGACGTCGACGCCGGCGTCGACGAGCGCGAGCGCGCGCTGCCAGGCGTCGCCGAAGAACCCGATGGCCGCGCCGACGCGGAGGCGCCCCTCGGCGTCCTTCGTGGCGTCCGGGTACTGCTCCGACTTGTCGAAGTCCTTGACGGTGATGAGGCCGCGCAGCTTGCCCGCCTCGTCCACCAGCGGGAGCTTCTCGATCTTGTGCTCCGCGAAGATCGCGATCGCGTGGTCGGGGTCGATGCCGACGCGACCGGTGATGAGCGGGGTGCGCGTCATCACGTCGCGCACGAGCGTGGTGGCGGCCTGCACGGGCGACACGAAGCGCATGTCGCGGTTCGTGATGATGCCGACGAGCGTGCCGTCCTGCTCGACCACCGGGAGGCCGGAGACGCGGAACTGGCCGCAGAGCGCGTCCACCTCGGCCACGGTCGCGTCGGGTCGCGTGGTGACCGGGTTCGTGATCATGCCCGACTCGCTGCGCTTCACCTTGTCGACGAACGCGGCCTGGTCCTCGATGGAGAGGTTGCGGTGGATCACCCCGAGCCCGCCCTGGCGCGCCATGGCGATGGCCATGCGCGCCTCGGTGACGGTGTCCATGGCGGAGGAGAGGAGCGGAGCGGCGACGCTGATGTTGCGCGTGAGGCGGGACGTGGTGTCCGCCTCGCTCGGGATGACGTCGGTGTGCCCCGGCAGGAGCATGACGTCGTCGTAGGTGAGGCCGATGACGCCGAACGGGTCGGACTGGTCCAAGTTCCCTCCAGGGGGATGAGAGGCGGATGGGGTACCCGGGGGACCGCGTCGGCAACCGGTGTCTCAATGTTAACGGGACGCGCCGACCGGCATTCCCGGCGTATCACGCCTCCACGCCGTACACGCCCGAAACATCCAGGACATAATCAGCACGTACTGTCAACCAACGTCGTCCTGACGGTAGTCGCGGTGCCTGTGCGGACTTACCCCTCGCACGGCTCCCCCTATGGAGGTCTAGTGATAGCCACTGGTTCGGCCGGAGCACGCGCGCAGCGCATGTGGGCCCTGATTCTCGCGGTGGCGTTCGCCTGCACCGCACTTCTCCTCTCGGCCCCGTCGGCTGCGCACGCGGATCCCCGCGCGGCGCCGCAGGCGGTCGACCCGGCGTCCGCCGAGCAGTCCCTGCTCGTGTGGGTCCGGGCGGACGCCGACAAGACCGGCATCGCCGGGGTCACCGTGAAGGTCTCGGGCGGCGGCGTCGAGGCCACCGGCACGACCGGCGCGGACGGCAAGGCCGAGGTCGGCCTCAGCGCGCCGGGCTCCTTTACGGTCGAGGTCGACGCGTCGACGATCCCCGAGGGCGCGGGCGTCCCCCGCGCGGGCTCGAGCCCTCGCGAGATCGACGTGGCCGCCGGCAACAAGAACGTGCCCGCCTTCTTCTTCCTCTCGCCCGACGGCGCGGCGGCGGGCTCCGCCGGGTCGACCCCGGCACCGAGCGCCAGCGCAGGTGCCGGCACGGGGACGTCCACCGCCGGCGAGACCGCCGCACCGGACACCGAGACCGGCGCGGTCTCCGGCACCGCGGAGCCCGTCACCCAGAACAACTTCTGGAAGATCTTCTGGCCCAAGGTGGTGACGGGCCTCATCTTCGGCCTGCTGCTCGCCCTCGCGGCCATCGGCCTTTCGCTCATCTACGGCACGACGGGCCTCAACAACTTCGCGCACGGCGAGCTGGTCACCTTCGGCGCGCTCATGGCGTACCTGTTCAGCAACGTGCTCGGCCTGAACCCGGTGCTCGCGATCGTCATCACGGTGATCCTCGGCGGGGCGTTCGGGTTCGCGCAGGACGCGGCGCTCTGGAAGCCCCTGCGGAAGCGGCGCCTCGGGCTGGTGCCGCTGATGATCGTCACCATCGGCCTGTCCCTCGCCCTGCGCTACCTCTTCCAGTTCATCTTCGGCGCCGACCGCCTGACGCTCCCCAACAGCCCGGCCCCGTTCCTGGTCGTCGGGCCGGTGAGCCTCAAGTTCACCGATGTCGCCGGCGCGGTCGTCTCGGTCGTGCTCCTCCTGGCGGTCGCGTACGTGCTGCTCTACACGAAGATCGGCAAGGCCACGCGCGCCGTCTCCGACAACCGCTCGCTCGCCGCGGCGTCGGGCATCGACGTCGAGGGCGTGATCCGCGTGGTCTGGATCGGCGGCGCCGCGCTGGCCGCCCTGTCCGGCGTCTTCATCGCCTACTACCAGTCGCTGCGCTGGGACACGGGCGCGTCCATCCTGCTGCTCGTCTTCTCGGCCGTCGTCCTCGGCGGGCTCGGCACGGCGTTCGGCGCGCTCATCGGCTCGATCGTGATCGGCGTCTTCATCAACGTCAGCACCATGGTCCTGCCCGAGAACATGAAGTACGTGGCCGCGCTCGTGGTCATGATCGTCATCCTGCTCATCAGGCCCCAGGGAATCCTGGGTCGGAAAGATCGGATCGGTTAGCCGCGCATGAACTCCAACTTCATCTTCCTGGCGCTCGGCGAGATCTTCTCGCCGACCACCGCGGCGTACGCGCTCGCGACCGTCGGCCTCGTGATCCACTTCGGCTTCACGGGCCTGCTCAACTTCGGCCAGGCCGGCTTCATGGCCATCGGCGGCTACGCGTTCGCCATCACGGCGGTCATGTACGACTGGTCCGTCTGGGCGTCGCTCCTCGCGGCGATCGTCGCGTCCACCGTGTTCGCGCTGATCCTGGGCATCCCGACCCTCCGTTTGAGGGCGGACTACCTGAGCATCGTCACCATCGCTGCGGCCGAGATCATCCGGCTGAGCGTCAAGACGCCCGAGTTCTCCGCCGTCACGGGCGGCTCCGAGGGCATCAACGGCGCGGCGGCCGGCTTCAACGACCTCAACCCGCTGCCCGAGGGCCGCTTCGGCTTCGGCGTGCTCACCTACTCGGCCGACCAGTGGTGGATCCGCATCGTCGGATGGGGCCTCGTCGGCATCGCCTGCCTCCTCGTGTTCCTCCTCATGCGCAGCCCCTGGGGCCGCGTGCTGAAGGGCGTGCGCGAGGACGAGGACGCGGTCCGCGCGCTCGGCAAGAACGTCTACTCCTACAAGATGCAGGCGCTCGTGCTCGGCGGCGTGTTCGGCGGGCTCGCGGGCGTGGTCTTCATCCTCCCGAGGTCGCTGCAGCCCGACAACTACGGCACGCAGCTCACGTTCTTCCTGTACACGATCATGCTGCTGGGAGGCGCGGCCACGATCTTCGGGCCGGTCATCGGCTCGATCATCTTCTGGGTCACGTTGTCGCTCTCGGACGGCCTGCTCAGCCTCGCGGTGTCGAACGGCTGGCTGCCCATCTCGAGCACCCAGCAGGGCCCGATCCGCTTCATCATCGTGGGCGTCGCGCTCATGCTGCTCGTGATCTTCCGACCACAGGGCATCTTCGGGAAGAAGAAGGAGACGCACTTTGCCTGACAAGACCCCGGTCTCGGCCATCCTCGACGGCGACGCCGGTCCGGGCTGCGCCAAGAAGGACCCCATCATCGTCGCGCACGGCGTCAGCCGGCAGTTCGGCGGCCTGAAGGCCGTCGACGTCGACCACCTCGAGATCCCCCGCGGCTCCATCACGGCCCTCATCGGCCCGAACGGCGCCGGCAAGACCACGTTCTTCAACCTGCTGACCGGCTTCGACAAGCCGAACACCGGCACGTGGGAGTTCTCGGGGAAGAACCTCGCCGGCATGAGCGCCTTCCGCGTCGCCCGCCTCGGCATGGTGCGCACCTTCCAGCTCACGAAGGCGCTCGGCGGCATGACGGTGCTGGAGAACATGCGCCTCGGCGCCACGGGCCAGGGCGGCGAGAATTTCTTCTCCGCGCTGATCCGCCCCCTCTGGCGCAAGAAGGAGGACGAGATCACGGACCGCGCGCGCGGGCTGCTGAAGAAGTTCAAGCTCGACGCCAAGGAGGAGGACTACGCGGACAGCCTCTCCGGCGGTCAGCGCAAGCTCCTCGAGATGGCGCGCGCGCTCATGACGAAGCCTGATCTCGTGATGCTCGACGAGCCGATGGCCGGCGTCAACCCGGCGCTGACGCAGTCGCTGCTGCACCACATCCTCGACCTCAAGACCGAGGGCATGACGGTGCTGTTCGTCGAGCACGACATGCACATGGTCAACGAGATCGCCGACTGGGTGGTCGTGATGGCCGAGGGCCGCATCGTCGCCGAGGGCCCGCCCTCGACCGTGATGAGCGACCCGGCCGTCATCGACGCCTACCTCGGCGCCCACCACGACACCGACCTCGGCACCCTCACGGGCCAGCGCGAGGTGGCGAAGGACATGGACTCCGACCTCGTGAAGAGCGAGATCGAGAAGGAAGCGGCAGACAAGTGACGGCAGAGCGGGTCCTCCAGACCACCGACCTCCACGCGGGCTACCTGCCCGGGGTCAACATCCTCAACGGATGCAACGTGCACGTCGACAAGGGCGAGCTCGTGGGCATCATCGGCCCGAACGGCGCCGGGAAGTCGACGCTGCTGAAGGCGATCTTCGGCCAGGTGAACGTGCGCGGCGGCAGCATCGAGCTGAACGGCCAGGACATCACCGGGCTCAAGGCCGACAAGCTCGTCTCCCGCGGAGTGGGCATGGTGCCGCAGAACAACAACGTGTTCCCGACGCTCACGATCGACGAGAACCTGCAGATGGGCGCGTACCAGAAGCCCAAGATGTACAAGGAGCGGCTGGCGTTCGTCACCGACCTGTTCCCGGAGCTCGGCAAGCGGCTCAAGCAGCGCGCCGGATCCCTCTCCGGCGGCGAGCGCCAGATGGTCGCCATGTCGCGCGCGCTCATGATGGACCCGACGGTGCTGCTCCTCGATGAGCCGAGCGCCGGTCTCTCCCCCGTGCGCCAGGACGAGACGTTCATCAACGTCGCGCAGATCAACCGCGCGGGCGTCTCCGTGATGATCGTGGAGCAGAACGCCCGGCGCGCGCTGCAGATCTGCGACCGCGGCTACGTGCTCGACCAGGGCAAGGACGCGTACGAGGGCCGCGGGCGCGAGCTCATGAACGACCCGAAGGTCATCGAGCTGTACCTCGGCACGCTCGCGGCCGACCAGGAGAAGGCCAAGGCGGCGCCCCAGCCCTGATCCTCACCCACGCACGACACGGCGCGGCATCCCTCCGGGGGTGCCGCGTCGTTGTGTGCGGGGGGGGGGGCGCGGGCGTCCGCCCCACGGACCGCGACCGTGCGCGTCCCGCCGTCGTGACGGCGCGCTGGCCCCCTGCGGGACGGCGCTCCGCCGGCGCGTGACCGCCCGGCCGCCGACGCGGGAGGACGGCACGCGACGCCAGCCGGCCGCGGCCGCACCGCGCGCACCCGGGCACGCCGAAGGGCCCGGTCCATGCGGACCGGGCCCTCAGCCGTGCGTGGTGCGGGTGCTAGTCGAGCTTGCCGTAGACCTGCTCCTCGAAGGTCGTGGTGTTGCCCGTGCCGTACTTGTAGACGGAGACGTACGCCTCGGTCGGGTCGCCGTTCTCATCGAACGTGATCGGGCCGGAGAGGCCGTCGTAGTCGATGTCGGTGCCGTCCGCAATGAGCTTGGCGCAGTCCGCGAAGGTCGTGCACTTCTCGCCGCCCTCGGAGACGGACTGGAGGTTCTCCTTCAGCGTCGCGCCGTCGGTCGCCTTGCCCTGGAGCGCGGCGAGCGCGAGGAGCACGGTGCCGTCGTACGACTCGGCGGAGTAGCTGAACACCGTGAGGGCGGGCTCGCCCTCGGCCTTCACCATGTCCTGCAGGCGCGTCTGGAAGTCCTCCTTGGCCTCGACGCCGGGGTTCGTGAACTGCGCCCCCGCGATGTCGACGTTGGTGTCGGTCTCCTTGATGACGCCGTAGTTCCCGTCCGTGCCGTAGAACTTCGAGAAGTCGAAGCCCTTCGACGCCAGCTGGTCGGCGATGGTCTTGATCTCGTCGAACGAGATGACGACGAGCGCGTCCGGGTTCGGGGCGAGCACGGAGGTGATCGCGCTGTTGAAGTCCGTCGCGGAGGGCTCGAAGACCTGCTCGGCGGCGATGGTGGCGCCGCCGGCCTCGAGCGTCTTCTTGATGTTCTCCTCGAGGCCCGTGCCGTAGGCATCGTTCATGTAGAGGATCGAGACGTTGGTCTTGCCGTCCTGCAGGATCTTGTTGCCGAGGATGCGACCCTGGAGCACGTCCGAGGGGGCGGTGCGCCAGTAGTAGCCGTCGTCCGCGTAGGTCGTGAAGTCCGGCGAGGTGTTCGCCGGCGAGAGCTGCACGACGCCGGCCTGGGTGACCTGGTCGATGAAGGTCTTCGAGACGCCCGAGGACGCGGCGCCGATGATGGCGGTGTTGCCGTCCGCGATGAGCGAGGTGGCCGACTGGCTGGCGATGTCGGTCGTGGTGTCGCCCGAGTCCTTGGCCGTGTTGGTCACCGTGATGCCGGCCTTGGCGTCGTTGATGTCCTTCACGGCGAGGTCCACGCCCGCGAACTCGGGCGGGCCGAGGACCGCGAGGGACCCCGTCTGCGGGAGGATCGTGCCGATCTTGAGGTCCAGGCCGCCGTCGGCCGTGGTGCCTCCCGTGCCACCGCCGCCGCCGGAGCAGCCGGCGAGGACGAGGGCGCCGGCCACCGCGATGGTGACGGCGCTGAGGGCGGTGCGGGCGGATCGTGAGCGGGAGGCCGAAGCCCTGCCGAATGCGCTCATGGTGCTCCTTATGGATGTGTGTGGTGATGCTCGGGAATGTGGTGCATGAGGCACGCGAATGCGTGCCTCGCCTGGTGCGACCCTAGGGCGCGGATGAGACGGGCACAATGCATCGGCATTTCCGTCGTGTAACGCGACCCGATCGTTACCTGTCGCGAAATGCGCGACGGGATCCGAATCAGATGCCCTCGACGACCGCCGGATCCCTCCGCGCAGGCACCGCGACGGGCAGGGATCGGTGGGACGCGCGGACCATGTCGATCGTGAGCAGCACGAGCGCCGCCCAGACGATCGCGAATCCCGCCCACCGCTCGGGCGGCATGGCCTCGTACATCACGAAGACGCCGAACGCGAATTGCAGCAGCGGAGCGAGGTACTGCGTGAGCCCGATCACCGAGAGGGGCAGGCGGCCGGCGGCGAACCCGAAGAGCAGGAGCGGGCCGGCGGTCACGACGCCGGTGCTGACGAGGAGGAGCGTGTGCCCGAGGGACACCGTCCCGATGGTGAGGCCGGCGCCGGCACCCGTGATCACGAGCATCGTCGTGGCGGCCGGCACCAGCCACGCCGTCTCGAGCGCGAGGCCGGAGAGCGCGTCCGCTCCGCCGCTCACGCGCTTCTTCACGAGCCCGTAGAGCCCGAACGAGCCGGCGAGCGCGAGCGACACCCACGGCAGCTGCCCGTAGCCGACGGCGATGACCGCCACCGCGAGCGCCGACAGGCCCACGGCGGTCCACTGCAGCGGGCGCAGGCGCTCGCGCAGGAGGAGCACGCCGAGCAGCACCGTGACGATCGGGTTGATGAAGTAGCCGAGCGCGGTCTCGACCACGTGGCCGGAGAGCGTGCCGTACACGTACACGGTCCAGTTGACGAGGATCAGGTGGCCCGCGAGGCCGAGGCCGAGGAGGATGCGCGGCCGGCGCACGATGGCCACCACGCGCCCCCAGCGCCGCGCAGCCGTGATGACGACGGCGCAGAAGACGAGCGAGAAGAGGATCCGCCAGCCGACGATCTCGAACGCCCCGGCCGGCACGAGCAGGAGGAAGAAGACGGGGAGGACGCCCCAGAGGCCGTAGGCGCCGACGGCGGCGATCAGGCCGGTGCGGGTCGAGGTCTCCGGGGTGGGGCGCGTCACCTCACGAGGCTAGCGCCGCGGACGCACGAGAGCCCGGCCGAACGTGTCGGCCGGGCTCCCGGGTGGTGCGGTGCTGCGGTGTCGCTGGTGCGGAGCGTCAGCGCTCGATGACGGCGAGCACGTCGCGCGCGGAGAGGACGAGGAGGTCCTGGCCGTCGTACTTGACCTCGGTTCCGCCGTACTTGGAGTAGATGACCTTGTCGCCGACGGCGACGTCGAGCGGGACGCGGTTGCCGTTGTCGTCGATGCGGCCGGGGCCCACGGCCACGACCTCTCCCTCCTGGGGCTTCTCCTTGGCGGTGTCGGGGATGACCAGACCAGACGCGGTGGTCTGCTCGGCTTCGACCTGCTGGATGACGATGCGATCCTCGAGCGGCTTGATGGAGACCGACACGGTTGACCTCTTCCTTCGTGACTAAGGGACAAGACTGATTGGCAATCTCCCGGGGAGAGTGCCAGGTGAGATTCTACGGGCCGCGCTTGCACTCGCGCAACGCGAGTGCCAATCGGTGCAGAGGCGCCCGGGTACGGTGGGCGGATGGATCAGACCGACCTCCGCGAGGTGCTCTCGCTCGAGGGGCTCCGCCTGCTCGACTCCCTTCCCGCGCCGGCGCCGGGGGACGACATGGTGCGGATGGTGAGCGCGCTCCGCGGCGAGGGGCACTCCCCCGCGCTCGTGTCCGCCGTCCTCACGCAGTCGCGCCTGCGCGCCAGGGCGCGGGGCAAGTTCGGCGAGTTCGCCGCGCGCATGCTCTTCACGGAGGCCGGGCTCGAGCAGGCCACGCGGCTGCCGGTCGCCGCGCAGCACGCCGGGCGCTTCCAGCAGGCCGGCGTCGCGCACGTGGCGGACCTCGGCTGCGGCATCGGCGGGGACGCGATGGCGATGGCGGCCATCGGGATCCGCGTCACGGCCGTCGAGCGCGACGAGGTGACCGCCGCGGTCGCCGGCTGGAACCTCGCGCCGTTCCCCGAGGCCGAGGTCGAGCAGGGCACGGCTGAGGCGTTCGACACCGGCCGCGTCGACGGCGTCTACCTGGATCCCGCGCGGCGCACGGACGGGCACTCGTCGACCCGCCGCATCTCGGATCCGGACGCCTACTCCCCCACCCTCTCCGCCGCCTTCGAGCTGGCGGCGGGACGGGCCGCGGGCATCAAGCTCGGACCGGGCCTCGACCGCGACCTCATCCCCGCGGAGGCGGAGGCGCAGTGGGTCTCGGTCGACGGGCAGGCCGTGGAGATGGGCCTCTGGTTCGGGCCGACGCGGCGCGACGGCGTGCGGCGGGCGGCGCTCGTCATCAGCGGCGGGTCGCAGGCGGAGCTCACGGCGGAGGCCGACAGCGAGGACGCCGAGCTCGGCGAGCTGGGCGCGCACCTCTACGAGCCCGACGGCGCCGTGATCCGCGCCCGCCTCATCGGCGACCTCGCGCGCTCCCTCGACGGGCGGATGGTCGGCGAGGGCATCGCGTGGATCACGTCCGAGCGCGAGCAGGCGACGCCGTTCGCGCGCGGCTTCCGGGTGCGCGAGGTGCTGCCGCTCGACGAGCAGCGGCTGAAGCGCGAGCTGCGGGCGCGCGGGATCGGCACGCTGGAGATCAAGAAGCGCGGGGTCGACGTCGATCCGGCGCGGCTGCGCACCCGGCTGCAGCTCAAGGGCGACGGGTCGGCGACGCTCATCGCGACGCGGGTCGGCGGGCGGCGCGTGGCGATCCTCGCGGACCGGCACGGGGTCGACGCGGGCTGACGCCCGACCGCCGCCCCCCGCCCGGACACGACGACGCGGCCGCCCCCGAGGGGACGGCCGCGTCGTGTCGTGCGGGTGACGCTACTGCGTGGTGTAGCCCTGCTCCTGCAGCGCGGCCAGCGCGATGAAGCCGAGGATCGCGAGGCCGACGGCGAGCACGAGGCCGACGATGCCGGTGATGATGCCGGTGAGCCAGAAGCCCTTCGCGTCCGGGTTGCGCTTCTTGCCGAGGACGCCCGTGATGATCGCGGCGATGCCGAGGGGCGCGGAGAGGAACCAGAAGAGGATCGTCACCACGGACACGATGCCGAGGACCATCGACGTGATGCTCAGCCCCTTGGAGACGGGCGCACCGCCCTGGCCGGGCTGGTAGGGCGCCGCGTAAGGCGAGTCGGAGCCTGCGGCGGGAGCGGCCGGGTAGGCGGGCTGGCTCGGCGCGGGCGGGAAGCCGTCGTTGGAGCGGTCCGGGTTCTGCGGATCGGTCATTGTCGTTCCTTTCGTCCCTGGGAACATACCGTGATGCGTGCCCCGGGATTCTCGCGTCAGGTAAATAAACCCGAAAGGACCCCGATCGGGGGGCGTCGGGCGGTCAGCCGACCTGGACGACGGTGACGGGCAGCGTCGAGTCCGCGCCGAACGCGAGCCCCGACGGCGCGCGGCCCGACTCGATGAGCCGCGCGCCGAGCGCCGCGATCATGGCGCCGTTGTCGGTGCACAGCGACAGGGGCGGGATCCGCAGCTCGATGCCCGCGGCCCGGCACCGCTCCGCCGCCAGCTCCCGCACGCGCGCGTTCGCGACGACGCCGCCGCCCAGCAGCAGGCGCGGGATCCCGTGGTCGACGCACGCGGCGACGGCCTTCGTGAGCAGCACGTCGACGACGGCCTCGCGGAAGCTCGCCGCGACGTCCGCGACGGGCACGGGCTCGCCGGCGTCCTGGCGCTTCTCGACCCAGCGGGCCACCGCGGTCTTGAGGCCCGAGAAGGAGAAGTCGTAGCGGTGGCGCTCCATGTCCTTCGGCAGAGAGAGGCCGCGGGGGAAGCGGATCGCCCTCGGGTCCCCGTCGGCCGCGACCCGGTCGATGTGCGGGCCGCCGGGGTACGGCAGGCCGAGCACGCGCGCGACCTTGTCGAAGGCCTCGCCCGCGGCGTCGTCGATGGTCTCGCCGAGGAGCTCGACGTCGTCCACGAGGTCGCGCACGAGGAGCAGCGAGGTGTGGCCGCCGGAGACGAGCAGCGCGATGCTCGGGGTCTCGAGCGGGACGCCGGGGCCGCCGTCGGTGCTGAGGAGGTCCGCGCCCACGTGTCCGACGAGGTGGTTGACGCCGTGCAGCGGGATGTCGAGGGCCACGGCGAGCGCCTTCGCCGCGCCGACGCCGACCATGAGCGCGCCGGAGAGGCCGGGGCCCGCGGTGACGGCGATCGCGTCGAGCTCGCGGAGGGTGACGTCCGCCTCGAGGAGGGCCGCGTCGATGGCGGGGGTCAGCGCCTCGAGGTGCGCGCGGGCGGCCACCTCCGGCACCACGCCGCCGTAGCGCGCGTGCTCGTCCATGGAGCTGGAGATGACGTTGGCGAGGAGCGTCTGGCCGCGGACGATGCCGATGCCGGTCTCGTCGCACGAGGTCTCGATGCCGAGGACGAGGGGGCCGGCGTCGTCCGCGGCGGTCTCGTGCGGGTCCGCCTCCGTGCCCGCGGCGCCGGATGCGGCGGGCTGGACGCGCTCGGCGGGTGCGTCCCGCGGCTCCGCGACCTCGGGCGGCGTCGCGGCGAGGGCGACGCGCATCACGACGGCGTCGACGTCGTCCGGCTGGTAGTAGTGCGGGCGGACGGCGATGGCCTCGAATCCGAGCGACGAGTAGAGGGACTGGGCGACCGGGTTGTCGGCGCGCACCTCCAGCAGCACCTCGCGGGCGCCGCGGGAGTGCGCCTCGGCGACGAGCCGGGTGAGGAGGGCGCGGCCGATGCCGCGGCCGCGGCTGCCGTCGGCGACGGCGATGGTCTGGACGTCGGCGGCGTGCGCGCCGCGCGGGCAGGAGAGGCCGGCGTAGCCGAGGATCCTGCCGCCGTCCGTGTCCGCGGCCACGACGTACCAGCCGTGCCGGGCCGTGAGCTCGCCGCGCATCGCGTCGGCCGACCAGGCGTCGGAGACGAACGTGGTGGTCTCGAGGTGCATCAGCGCGGGGAGGTCAGCGACCTCCGCGGTGCGGAACAGGACGCTCACGAGGTGACCCGCTTCGGGCCGGCGGAGACCGTGACGTCGGGCGAGCGGAGGTAGAGCGCCTCGTCGGGCGCTAAGGGCAGGTCGAGCTCGTCCATCCGGCGGGCGACCTGCGCGAGGGAGGCCGCGCGGACGCCGGCGGCGTCGATCCGGTGATCCGCGGCGGGCACGTCGTCCGGCTTGCTGAGGCCGGGGCCCGCGGTGCGCTCGGCGACGCCGCCGGGCGCGGGCTCGCGGTAGACGGACCAGTACAGCTCACGGCGGCGCGCGTCGGTGACGACGACGAGGGATCCGGTGCCGCCCGCCGCGTAGTGGTCGTGCGCGACGGCGTCGTGGCTGACCACGGGGATCACGCGCACGTCCAGGCCGGTTGCCAGCATCCGGGCCGCCGCGATGCCGACGCGGAGGCCGGTGAAGGGGCCGGGGCCCATGCCCGCGACGACCGCGCGGACGTCGCAGCGCTCGATGCCGGACGCGGTGAGGCACTCGTCGAGCAGCGTGCCGATGACCTCGGCGTGCCGCATGGTGTCGGCCTCCTGGCGCTCGGCGAGCACGCGGCCGTCGGGGTCGATGACGGCGACGCCCGTGCCGGCGGAGGTGTCGATCGCGAGGAGCACTGGACGAGTCTAGGCGCGGGGCCGCGCGCGGAGCCGTCGGATGCGGACGGTGCGGGGCTCCTCGGGAGCGGCGTCGGGATCCGCGTCGGCGTCGGGATCCGCGTCGGCGTCGCCCGCGCCCGTGGGCCGCGCGATCCGCAGGTCCCACCACTCTTCCGCGACGCCGTCGAGCTTGCCCTCGCCCCACTCGACCACCACGACCGAGCGCGCGAAGTCGATGTCGAGGTCGTCGAGCTCGCGGGCGTCGGCCAGGCGGTAGGCGTCGACGTGCACGAGCGGCGGGCCGTCGACGAGGCTCGGGTGCGTGCGCGCGAGCACGAACGTGGGGCTCGTGACGGGGCCACGGACGCCGAGGCCGTCGCCGAGCCCGCGCGTGAACGTGGTCTTGCCCGCGCCGAGCGGGCCGGAGAGGACGACGAGGTCGCCCGCGCCCAGCTCGCGCGCGACGGCGCGGCCGACCTCCTCCATGTCGTCCGTGGTCGCGACGGGGACGAGCACGTCGGAGAGGAGCTCGGCGGCCGGCGCCTCCGCGTCGGCGGCCGCCCGCTCGTGCAGGTGCACGCGGTCGACGCGGGGGCCGACGCGGGTCACGATCTCGTCGCCGATGGTCTCGGCCCAGCCGGCCCACTCCTCGGCGGTGGGCTCGCCGCGGTGGCCGGGGCCGAGGATCACGGCGGTGTCCCCCACCTCGACGGGCAGGTCGCCGACGTCGAGCACGAGCTGGTCCATGGCGATGCGGCCGGCGATCGGGAAGCGGCGGCCGTTCAGCAGCACGGAGGCGTGCGGGGCGGCGATGCGCGGGATCCCGTCGGCGTACCCGAGCGGCACGAGCACGAGCGTCGACGGCCCCGCGGTGCGGTGGTCGAGGCCGTACGAGACGCCGTGCCCCGCCGGGACGCGCTTGACGGAGACGACGTCGGCCTCGAGCGTCATCGCGGGGACGAGGCCGAGGTCGCGACCGGAGCGGTCGTCGAACGGCGAGATGCCGTAGACGGCGATGCCGAAGCGCACCATGTCGAAGCGGGCGGCGGGCAGGCGGATCCCCGCGGAGCTGGCGGCCAGGTGCTTCTCGACCGGCCGCGCGCCCAGCTCCTCGGCCACGCGGACGGCCTCACGGAAGCGGGCGAGCGCGGCGTCGTCGTCCTCGGGCGAGGCGTCGGCGAGGTGCGACCAGAGCGCGTGCAGCGTCAGCTCGCCCGCGGCATCGGCGGCGACGGCCGCGCGCACCAGGTCGGGCCACGCTTCCGGGGTGGCGCCGTTGCGGCTGAGGCCCGTGTCGGCCTTGAGGTGCACGCGGGCGCGCATCCCCGTGGCGCGTCCCGCGGCCGCGATGCGCTCCAGCTCCCACAGCGCCGAGACGCCCAGGTCGATGCCGTGCTCGACCGCGACGCGGAAGTCGGTGTCGACGCCGTGCAGCCAGGCGAGGAGACGCGCGTCGATCCCGGCGCGGCGGAGCTCGACGGCGGAGGCCACGTCGAGCACGGCGAGGCTCTCGGCGCCCGCCTCGAGGGCGGCGCGCGCGACCTGCAGGGCGCCGTGTCCGTACGCGTCGGCCTTCACGGCGATCATCGTGCGCGCGGGGGCGGCGAGCGCGGCGAGCGTGCGGACGTTGTGGCGGATCGCGTCGAGGTCGATCACGGCACGACGGCCGGGCGCGACGGGGCCGGCCGGGACGGGCGCGGGGACGGCGTCGCTCATGCGGAGTACCTCCGGGTGACGCGGCCGGCGACGCGCGCGACGATCTCGTAGCCGATGGTGCCCGTCGCCTCGGCCCACTCCTCCACGGAGGGGGCGCCCGTGGCGGGATCCCCGAACAGCACGGCGTCGTCGCCCACGACCACGGGGCGGTCGTCGACGACGCCGTCGCCCACGTCGACCACGAACTGGTCCATGGCGATCCGGCCGCTCACGCGGAAGCGCGCGCCGTGGATCGCGACGGGCGCGCGGTTGCTCGCGAGCCGCGGGACGCCGTCGGCGAACCCGAGCGAGACGAGCGCGAGGGTCGTGGCCCGCGTGGTGCGGTACGTGTAGCCGTAGGAGACGCCCGTGTCGGCGGGCACGCGCTTCACCGCGACGACGCTGCCGACGAGGGTCATGGCGGGCACGAGGCCGAGGTCGGCGGACGTGACGCCGTCGAGCGGCGAGATGCCGTAGATCCCGATGCCGAGGCGCACCATGTCGAGGCGGGCCTCGGGCACGCGCAGGGCGCCCGCGGTGGCGGCGAGGTGGCGGATCCCGGGCTCCAGCCCCGCGGCCCGCACCACGTCGACCGCCTCGTGGAACGCGCGGACCTGCGCCCGGTCCTCCTCCTCGCCCGCGTTGGCGAGGTGGCTGAAGACGCCGCCGAGGTGGATCCTGCCCTCGGCGACGAGCGCCGCGACCTCGGCGACGACGGCCGGCCACTCCGCCGGCGTCACGCCGTTGCGGCCGAGCCCCGTGTCGACCTTGAGGTGCACGTCCGCGGCGCGGCCGACGCGGCGGGCGGCGTCCGCGACCTCGCGCACCTGGCGCAGGCTGTTGAGCCCCAGGTCGACGCCGGCCTCGAGGCCGGTGGCGAAGTCGGCGCCGGGCGCGTGCATCCACGTGAGGATCGGCGCCTCGATCCCGGCCGCCCGCAGCGCGAGCGCCTCGCGGATGTCGACCACGCCGAGCCGGTCGGCCCCGCCCGCGAGCGCCGCGCGCGCCGATGCGACAGCGCCGTGCCCGTAGCCGTCGGCCTTGACCACGGCCATCACGAGCGGCGCGCCCGTGGTGGCCCGCAGCGTGCGCACGTTCACGGAGATCGCGCCCGTGTCGATGCGCGCCTCCCGCCGGAGGGCGGCCGGCGCCTGGAGCGTCGCCTCGTCGGTCACGGTACGTCCCCCTCGGTCACCACGAACGCCGTGGCGAGGCCGGCGTCGTGGCTCATGCTCAGGTGGATCCGCGTCACGCCCCGCGCGGCCGCGACCTGCGCGACGACGCCGGCCACGCGGAACGACGGGTCTCCGTGCTCGTCGCGGACGACCTCCATGTCCTGCCAGCTGATCCCGCCGGGGCCGCCGAGCGCCTTGATCAGCGCCTCCTTCGCCGCGAACCTGGCCGCGAGCGACCGCGCGGGCAGGGACCGCTCGGCGGGCGCGAACAGGCGCGGCACGAGACCCGGAGTGCGCCCGGCGCTCCGGGCGAACCGCGCCACGTCGACCACGTCGACGCCGATGCCCCTGATCACGCCGCCGCGGTCACTCGACGGTGACGGACTTCGCGAGGTTGCGCGGCTGGTCGACGTCGAGGCCCTTGGCCGCCGCGAGCTCCATGGCGAAGATCTGCAGCGGCGTGACGGCCAGGAGCGGCTCGAACAGCGGCGCGGCGAGCGGGATCGGGATGACCTCGTCGGCGTGCGGCAGCACGAACGCGTCGCCCTGCTCGGCGATCGCGATGACGCGGGCGCCGCGCGCGCGGATCTCCTCGATGTTGGAGATGACCTTCTTGTGCAGCGCGAGCTGGTGGACGGGGCTCGGAACGATGACGAACACGGGCTGCCCCGGCTCGATGAGCGCGATGGGCCCGTGCTTGAGCTCGCCGGCCGCGAAGCCCTCCGCGTGGATGTACGCGAGCTCCTTGAGCTTCAGCGCGCCCTCGAGCGCGACCGGGAAGCCGACGTTGCGGCCGAGGAAGAGCACGGCCCGGGTGTCGGCCATCCACTTCGCGAGCTGGCTGATCTTCTCGCCCTGCTCCACGACGGTGGCGAGCTTCTCCGGCACGGCCAGGAGCTCCTCGGTGTTGGCGACGATCTCGTCGGCCGACAGCGTGCCGCGGATGCGCGCGAGGTGCAGCCCGAACAGGTACAGCGCGGCGACCTGGGCGACGAACGCCTTCGTGGACGCGACCGCGACCTCGGGACCCGCGTGCGTGTAGACGACGGCCTCGGACTCGCGCGGGATCGTGGCGCCCTGCGTGTTGCAGATGGAGAGGACGCGCGCGCCGGCCTCGCGGGCGTAGCGGACGGCGAGGAGCGTGTCCATGGTCTCGCCGGACTGGCTGATGGAGATGACGAGCGTGGTGGCGTCGAGCACGGGGTCGCGGTAGCGGAACTCGTGCGCGAGCTCGACCTCCACGGGGACGCGGGCCCACTTCTCGATGGCGTACTTGCCGAGGATGCCGGAGTACGCGGCGGTGCCGCACGCGACGATGACGATGCGCGAGATGTCGGCGAGGTCGACCTCGCCGATCGCGTCGAGGTCGGGCAGCACGACGACGCCGTCGACGATGCGGCCGCGGAGGGTGTTCGCGACGGCATCCGGGCCCTCGCTGATCTCCTTCGCCATGAAGCTCGACCAGCCGCCCTTCTCGGATGCGGAGGCGTCCCACGCGATCTCGAACTCGTGCGTCTCGACGGGGGCGCCGTGGAAGTCGGTGACCGTGACGGAGTCGGGGCGGATGGCGACCATCTGGTCCTGCCCGATGGCGACCGCGCGGCGCGTGAACTCCACGAACGCCGCGACGTCGGATCCGAGGAAGTTCTCGCCCTCGCCCAGCCCGATGACGAGCGGCGAGTTGCGGCGGGCGCCGACCACGAGGCCGGGCTGGTCGCGGTGCACAGCGAGGAGCGTGAACGCCCCCTCGAGCCGGCTCACCGTGTTGCGGAACGCCTGCTCCAGGTCGTGCGTGACGCCGTACTCGCGGCCGAGCAGCTGCGCCGCGACCTCGGTGTCGGTGTCGCTGTGAAACGTGTAGCCGTCCGCGAGGAGGTCGTCCTTGAGCTCCGCGAAGTTCTCGATGATGCCGTTGTGGATGAGCGCGAGCTTGCCGTCGTCGCCCAGGTGCGGGTGCGCGTTGCGGTCGGTGGGGCCGCCGTGCGTCGCCCAGCGGGTGTGGCCGATGCCGGTGGATCCGTTCGGCAGCGGCGACGCCTCCAGGTCCTCCAGCAGGCGGTCGAGCTTGCCCGCGCGCTTGCGGACGCCGAGCGTGCCGTCCTCGTCGAGCACCGCGACGCCCGCGGAGTCGTAGCCCCGGTACTCGAGCCTCCGCAGCCCCCCGAGGAGCACCTCGAGGCTCTTGGACTCACCGACGTATCCCACGATTCCGCACATGGGGCACCACTTTAGCCGTCCGCGTCGGGGTTCCCCTGCGCGGCCGGGCGTCGCGGCGTGCCCCGGGCCCGGAGGCGCCTGGGGAGGGGCCGTCGGCCGGCGTACGCGCGCTCCGGGCGCCCGCCGACCCCGCCGTAGGATGGGGACGCCATGCCAGACACCGCGACGGGATCCCCGACGAGCCATGGGCACGTCTCCCCGTTCGTGGAGATCGCCCGCGCCGACTGGGCGGCCCTCGCGCCCGCGACGCACCTCCCGCTCCGGGAGACCGAGCTGGTGCAGCTACGCGGCATCGGCGACCGGCTCGACATGCGCGAGGTCGAGGCCGTCTACCTCCCGCTCAGCCGCCTGCTCAACCTCTACGTCACGGGCACGAAGAAGCTGCACCGCGACACGAGCGCGTTCCTCGGCGAGCGCGCCAAGAGCACCCCGTTCATCATCGGCGTCGCGGGATCCGTGGCCGTCGGCAAGTCGACCGTCGCGCGCCTCCTGCGCGAGATGCTGGCGCGCTGGGAGGACACCCCGCGCGTCGAGCTCGTGACCACCGACGGCTTCCTGCACCCGAACGCGGAGCTCGAGCGCCGCGGCCTCATGGAGCGGAAGGGCTTCCCCGAGTCGTACGACCGGCGGGCGCTGCTGCGGTTCGTCACGCAGGTCAAGAGCGGGGTGGCCGAGGTGCGCGCGCCGTTCTACTCGCACCTCGCGTACGACATCGTGCCGGGCGCCGAGGTGGTCGTGCGGCAGCCGGACGTGCTCATCATCGAGGGCCTCAACGTGCTGCAGCCGGCGGCGTCCGGCGCGAAGCTCGCCGTGAGCGACCTCTTCGACTTCTCCATCTACGTGGACGCCCGCACCCATGACATCGCGCAGTGGTACGAGGACCGCTTCCTCAGCCTCCAGCGCGGGGCCTTCAGCAACCCGCGCTCCTACTTCCACCGGTACGCGGAGCTCAGCCCGGCCGAGGCCGTGGAGCGGGCGCGGCGGATCTGGTCGACCATCAACGAGCCGAACCTCGAGCAGAACGTCCGCCCGACCCGCTCGCGCGCCACGCTCGTGCTGCGCAAGGACGCGGACCACTCGGTCGCGAACGTCCTGCTCCGCAAGCTCTGACCGCGTGCCCGATGACGCCGGTCGGCGGCAGGCCTAGATCGCGAGGCGCTCCGTCACGAGGGCGGCCAGCTCCTGCGCGTGCCGCTCCGCGGTCGCCTGGTCGGCGGCCTCGACCATCACGCGGATCATCGGCTCGGTGCCCGAGGCGCGCATGAGGATCCGGCCGGTGTCGCCGAGCTCGGCCTCGGCCCGCGCGACAGCCGCGTTGAGCTCGGCGTCGTCGCCCACGCGCTCGCGGTCGACGCCGCGCACGTTGATCATCACCTGCGGGTAGACGGTCATCACCGAGGCGAGCTCGCGCAGGCTCTTGCCCGTGGCCGCCATCTCGCCGAGCAGCTGGATCCCCGTGAGGATCCCGTCGCCGGTCGTCGCGTGCTCCGCGATCACGAGGTGACCCGACTGCTCGCCGCCGAGGGAGTAGCCGCCCTCGTTCATGGCCTCGAGCACGTAGCGGTCGCCGACGCGCGTCTGCAGCACGGTGACGTCGTTCTCGGCCATCGCGATGCGGAGGCCGAGGTTGCTCATGACGGTCGCCACGAGCGTGCGCTCCGCGAGCAGGCCGCGGCGGGCCATGGACAGCGCGAGCACGGCCATGATCTGGTCGCCGTCGATGATCGCGCCCGTGTGGTCGACCGCGAGGCAGCGGTCGGCGTCGCCGTCGTGCGCGATGCCCACGTCGGCGCCGTGCGCGAGGACGGCCTCGGCCAGCAGGTCGAGGTGCGTGGACCCGACCCGGTCGTTGATGTTCATGCCGTCGGGGTCGTTGCCGATGACGGTGACGCGCGCGCCCGCGTCCGTGAAGACCTCGGGGCTGATGCCCGCGGCGGCGCCGTGCGCGCAGTCGAGGACCACGTGGATCCCGTCAAGCCGGTGCTGCAGCGTGCCGAGCAGGTGGAGGACGTAGCGGTCCTCGGCATCCGCGAAGCGGCGGATGCGGCCGACGTCGGCTCCCGTGGGGAGCAGGACGGGCTGGCTCAGCTGCGCCTCGATGCGGTCCTCGAGCTCGTCGGCGAGCTTCCGTCCGCCGGCGGCGAAGAACTTGATCCCGTTGTCGGGAGCGGGGTTGTGCGACGCGGAGATCATCACGCCGAAGTCGGCGTCGAAGTCCGCGATGAGGTACGCCGTGGCCGGCGTCGGGATGACCCCGGCGTCGAACACGTCGACGCCGGAGCTCGCGAGGCCGGCGGCCACGGCCGCCGCGATGAACTCGCCGGAGACCCGGGGATCCCGGGCGACGACCGCGACGGGTCGTCGTCCGGCATCCCGGGCGTCCTGGCCGAGCACGTGCGCGGCGGCCTGGGCCAGGCGCAGGGCGAGGTCCGCAGTGATGGTCTCGCCGTTGGCGAGTCCGCGGACGCCGTCCGTGCCGAAGAGCCGGGGCATGAGTGCCGGGGTACCCGAGCGCCTTAGCGCTTCGAGAACTGGGGCGCCTTGCGGGCCTTCTTGAGTCCGGCCTTCTTGCGCTCCTTGACGCGCGCGTCGCGGCTGAGGAAGCCGTTCTTCTTCAGCACGGCGCGGTTGTTCTCCTCGTCGATCTCGTTGAGGGCGCGTGCGATGCCGAGGCGCAGGGCGCCGGCCTGGCCGGAGGGGCCACCGCCGGAGATGCGCGCGACGACGTCGTAGCTGCCGAGGAGGTCCAGCACCTTGAACGGGTCGTTGACGAGCTGCTGGTGCAGCTTGTTGGGGAAGTAGTCCGCGAACTCACGGCCGTTGACCGTGATCGAGCCGGAGCCGGGGACGAGGCGCACGCGGGCGATGGCCTGCTTGCGTCGTCCGACGGCGCCGCCGGACACGTTGAGGACCGCGCGGGGGGCCTTGGGGGCCTCCTCGTTCGGGGTCTCGGTCGAGAAGCTCTCGGGAGCCACGTCGAGGGAGTCTGAGATCTGAGCCACTGGGTTCGATTCCTTCTGAGGTCTTTGGTCGTCGCTGTCGGCAGCCGGAGCTACTGAGCGACCTGGCCGAGGGTGTACGGGGTGGGCTGCTGAGCAGCGTGGGGGTGCTCGGGGCCCGCGTAGACCTTGAGCTTCTTCAGCTGCGCCGCACCCAGCGAGTTCTTCGGCAGCATGCCGCGGATGGCCTTCTCGACCGCGCGCGTGGGGTGCTTCTCGAGCATCTCGACGTAGGTGGTGGCCGTGAGGCCGCCCGGGTAGCCGGAGTGGCGGTAGGCCAGCTTCTTCTCGAGCTTCTGGCCCGTGAGCGCCACCTTCTCGGCGTTGACGATGATCACGAAGTCGCCCATGTCCATGTGGGGGGCGAACGTGGCCTTGTGCTTGCCGCGCAGGAGCGCGGCGGCGTGGCTGGCGAGACGGCCGAGGACGATGTCCGTGGCGTCGATGACGACCCAGTCATGCTGGACCTCACTGGCCTTGGGGGAATAGGTGCGCGTCATTGATCTGACTGCCTTCTTTTCGAGGTGAGATGGTCGTGAATCCCGCTCCGTGGGCGTTCTGACGAGAACGCATCCGGTGGAGGGCTCAACCTTGTACGTCGCCGCACGCAGGCGTGCGGACAACCGGTTCAGAGTACGCGATCCGGAGCGATCAGGCAATCCCGGGCGTGTCGCGGAGGCGGGCGAGGTCGCGCGCGGCCGCGGCGGCACCCTCGGCGATCGTGTCCACCTCATGCGACGCCCGCCGGTTCCGGGTGACCTCGGTGCGCGCCGCGAGCTCCGCGTCGGGCGGGTAGCCCACCCGCTCGAGCACGAGGCCGCGCGCGGGCATCACGGTGAACTCGCTCGTCCGCTCGCGCAGCTCCAGCAGCTCGCGGAGCCGCGCGACGTCGACGCGTCCGGACGCCGCCGCGACGCACGCGCCGATGAGCGCGCGCACCATGCTGTGGCAGAAGGCATCCGCCCGCACCGCGGCCTCGAGCGCGCCGTCGGCCGCGCGCGCCCAGGTCAGGTCCTGCAGCGTGCGGATGGTCGACGCCCCCTCGCGCGGCTTGCAGTACGCGGCGAAGTCGTGGAGGCCCAGGAGCGCGTCGGCCGCCTGCTGCAGCACGGCCGCGTCGAGCGCGACCGGGACCTCGACGGTGCGGTGCCGCTGGAGGGGGTCGCGGGGGCCGGAGGCGTCGGAGATCCGGTAGCGGTACGCCCGCCAGGTCGCGGAGAAGCGGGCGTCGAAGCCGTCGGGCGCGGGCGCGCAGGAGAGCACGACGACGTCGGACCTGGCGCCGAGGACGCCGTTCATCCGGCGTGCGAGGGCCCCGGCGGCGCGCTCGGCGGAAGCAGCGTGCGGCCCCTCCCCCGCGGCCGCGTCGGCGGCGCGGCCCCGCGGCGGCCGGTCGAGCGACGCGATCTGCGCGTCCGTGAGGTCGAGGTGCGCGACCTGCCCCGTCGCGTGCACGCCCGCGTCGGTCCGCCCGGCGACGACGAGCGTCGGCGCAGGCGGCGTGCGGGCGAGCAGCTGCGCGAGCGCGTCCTCGAGCGCGCCCTGCACCGTGCGGAGACCGGGCTGCTTGGCCCAGCCGGCGAAGCCCGTGCCGTCGTACGCGATGTCGAGGCGGAGGCGCGTGCCCGCGTGTCTCGCTCCGGCATCCGCGCTCATCGGGCGGCGGATCCCCGCGGCGGCGTCATGCCGACCTCGCGCTCGTACACGGCCGAGCGGCTGGCCTGCGTGAAGCCGAGGTGCTCGTACAGGTCGAGCGCGCCCGTGGGGCTGTCGGAGTCGACGTCGAGCACGGCGCGCTGGACGCCCTCCGCCCGGGACCCCGCGAGCGCGGTGGACAGGAGCGCCTGCGCGAGACGGCGGCCGCGGTACTCGCGCCGGACGCCGACGAGGGCGATGTAGGTGGACGTGTAGCCGGCCCGCTCCCAGTTCTCCGGCGTGACCTCGGCCATGGCGAAACCGGCGACGACGGCATCCTCGCCATCGCCCGTGACGGCGATGACGGAGAGGTCGTCCCGCGCGGTCGGCAGCGAGAGGAAGGCCTCCCAGCGCTCGACGCTGACGGGCTCGGACCCCCAGTGGTCGCGGAACACCTCGTTCTTGGCGAGCCGGGTGCGCTCCCACCACTCGCGCGTGACGGGGATCAGGCGGAGGCCCTCGGGCGCCGGCACGTCGGGCAGCTCCGACTGGAGGTCGCGGTGCATCTCGATGAAGTAGCGGCTGAGGGTGAACCCGCGCGACTCGAGGAGGGCGATGGCCCCCGCGGAGTCGACCTGCACGTCCGCCCCCATGCTCGTCGGCACCGGCTCCTCGACGTGCGGGGCGGGCTGGGCGACGGCCAGGGACCGCGTCGCCCGCGCGATCTGCCAGTCGAGCAGCCGACCGCCGATGCCGCGGCGGCGGAAGCCGGGGTGCACGGAGCCCGAGATGTTCGCGCGGACGACGGTCTCGTCGTCCGGCTTGACGACGGCGACGCCCTCCGCCGCGAGGCGTCCGTCGGCGTCGACGGCCACGATCGTGTCGCGCGCGAGGTCGACGAAGGAGAACCCCTGCGCCATCACGATCTCGTCGCGGGTGGCGCGGTGGTCCGGATGGTCGGCGTCGGCCACGTCGCTCATGAGCTCGACGAGCGCGTCGACGTCGTCCGGGGAGATGGGCCGCCACGTGATCCCGTCGGGCCCCTCGGGGAGCGGGACGGCAGAGGTGGAGGAGGGATCGTCCGGCAGGGCCGTGCTCGTGTCGGTCATCCGTCCAGGGTACCGGGGCACGCGCGGCCGCCCCAGGGCGCCCGGACGCCCGAGAGCCCCCGACGCGCAGGGCGGCGGGGGCTCTCGGGATGGTGCGGGTGCTACTTGTCGGACTTCTCCGCGGCGTCGGCCTCGACCTCGGCGGCGGCCTCGTCGGTCGTCTCCGCGGGGGTCGCGTCGGTGTGCTCGACGGCGTCGGTCTCCTCGACGGGGACCTCCGCCTCCTCCGCGGGCGCCTCGGCGACCGGGGCCGCGGCGGCCGGAGCCGTCGCGGTGGACGTGCGCGAGGAGCGGACCTTCGGGGTCACGGGCTCGAGCACGAGCTCGATCTGCACCATGGGGGCGTTGTCGCCCTTGCGGAAGCCGAGCTTCGTGATGCGGGTGTAGCCGCCGTCGCGCTCGGCGACGAGGGGCGCGATCTCGGTGAAGAGCTCGTGCACGACGCTCTTCGAAGGGATGATCCCCATGACGCGGCGGCGGGCGTGCAGGTCGCCGCGCTTGGCGAACGTCACGAGGCGCTCCGCGACGGGACGCAGGCGCTTGGCCTTCGTCTCGGTCGTCTTGATGGACTTGTGCTCGAAGAGGCTCTGGGCCAGGTTCGCGAGCATGAGGCGCTCGTGCGCCGGGCCGCCTCCGAGGCGGGGACCCTTGGTGGGCTTGGGCATGGTCTTGTCTCCGTAAGTGTCGAAAGAAGGCGTACGGCCGAGGCCGGACGGATCAGTTGGTGGTGGTCTCGTCCTCGTCGTAGCTGTAGTAGTGCGCGCCGTCGAAGCCGGGGACGGCGTCCTTCAGCGACAGACCGAGCTCGACCAGCTTGTCCTTGACCTCATCCACCGACTTCTGTCCGAAGTTGCGGATGTTCATGAGCTGCGTCTCCGAGAGGGCGACGAGCTCGCTGACGTTGTTGATGCCCTCGCGCTTGAGGCAGTTGTACGACCGGACCGAGAGGTCGAGGTCCTCGATGGGCATCGACAGCTCGGAGCTGAGGACGGCGTCGACCGGCGCGGGGCCGATCTCGATGCCCTCGGCGGCCGAGTTGAGCTCGCGCGCCAGGCCGAACAGCTCGGTGAGCGTGCGACCGGCGGACGCGATGGCGTCGCGCGGCGTGATGGCCGACTTGGTCTCGACGTCGACCACGAGGCGGTCGAAGTCGGTGCGCTCGCCGGCGCGGGTGGCCTCGACGCGGTAGGTGACCTTGAGCACGGGCGAGTAGATCGAGTCGACCGGGATCTGGCCTGCCTCGCTGAACTCGCTGCGGTTCTGGGTCGCCGAGACGTAGCCGCGGCCGCGCTCGATCGTCAGCTCCAGCTCGAACTTCGCCTTCTCGTTGAGCGTGGCGATGACGAGCTCGGGGTTGTGGATCTCGACGCCGGCCGGGGCCGAGATGTCGGCGGCCGTGACCTGGCCCGCACCCTGCTTGCGCAGGTACGCGGTGATCGGCTCGTCGTGCTCGCTGGAGACGACGAGGCCCTTGATGTTGAGGATGATCTCGGTCACGTCCTCCTTCACGCCGGGGACGGTGCTGAACTCGTGCAGCACGCCGTCGATCCGGATGCTGGTGACGGCCGCGCCGGGGATGGACGAGAGGAGCGTGCGGCGGAGCGAGTTGCCGAGCGTGTAGCCGAAGCCGGGCTCGAGCGGCTCGATGACGAACCGCGAGCGGAACTCCGAGATGGACTCCTCGGTGAGGGTGGGGCGCTGCGCAATGAGCACTGTGTTGTTTCCTTTCGGCGAGGCGTCCGCTATATGACGCCTGCGATGCCCCCCGGGTGGCGGCCCGGGCGGGTAGTGAATTGGTCGATCGGACACACGGCGGATCGGCCGACGCCGTCCCCTCCTGGTGGAGCGGAACGGCAGCGGCCGATCAGCGCGAGCTAGACGCGGCGGCGCTTGGGCGGGCGGCAGCCGTTGTGCGCCTGCGGGGTGACGTCGTTGATCGAGCCCACCTCGAGGCCGGCGGCCTGGAGCGAGCGGATCGCGGTCTCACGGCCGGAGCCGGGTCCCTTGACGAACACGTCGACCTTCTTCATGCCGTGCTCCTGCGCCTGGCGGGCGGCCGACTCGGCGGCGAGCTGCGCGGCGAACGGCGTCGACTTGCGCGAGCCGTTGTAGCCGACGACGCCCGAGGACGCCCAGCTGATGACGGCACCGGTGGGGTCCGTGATCGAGACGATGGTGTTGTTGAAGGTGCTCTTGATGTGGGCCTGGCCCACGGCGATGTTCTTCTTGTCCTTGCGGCGCGGCTTGCGAACGGCCGACTTGGGTGCTGCCATGGAATTCTCCTGTGTCTACGGGTGGCGAGGCGCGGGCCGAGGGCCTAGCGCGCCTTCTTCTTGCCGGCTACGGTGCGCTTCGGTCCCTTGCGGGTACGAGCGTTGGTCTTCGTGCGCTGCCCGTGGACAGGGAGGCCGCGGCGGTGGCGGATGCCCTCGTAGCTGCCGATCTCGACCTTGCGTCGGATGTCGGCGGCCACCTCGCGGCGGAGGTCGCCCTCCACCTTGAAGTTCCCGTCGATGTAGTCGCGGAGGGCGATGAGCTGGTCGTCGCTCAGGTCCTTGACGCGGATGTTCTTGTCGATGCCGGTGTCCTCGAGGGTCTTGACGCTCGAGGTGCGGCCGACGCCGTAGATGTACGTGAGTGCGATCTCGACGCGCTTGTCGCGCGGGAGGTCGACGCCTGCTAGACGTGCCATTGAGGCTTCTCCTGGTGATGGGTGGAGGTCTGCAGCAGAGCCTGTGCATCGGCCTCCGACCGATGGTGTCCCCCGGATCCCTCAGGATCCCGGCTTCCGGCGCTGCTGTCGTTCTTCTCTGGGTGGTGCGGGTGGTGCCGTGCGGTCGTGCTGACTAGCCCTGGACCTGCTTGTGGCGCGGGTTGTCGCAGATGACGCGCACGCGGCCGTTGCGTCGGATGACCTTGCACTTCTCGCAGATCCTCTTGACGCTGGGGTTGACCTTCATGATGCTTCCTTGCTTTCGTTCTCGCTGGCCTCGTGCCGCCGCGGATGCGGGGCCGTTCCTTGTGCAGCAGGCCTACTTGTAGCGGTAGACGATCCGGCCGCGGGTGAGGTCGTACGGGCTCAGCTCCACGATCACGCGGTCCTCGGGGAGGATGCGGATGTAGTGCTGACGCATCTTGCCCGAGATGTGGGCGAGGACCTTGTGCCCGTTGCTCAGCTCAACGCGGAACATCGCGTTCGGCAGAGCTTCGACAACTCCGCCTTCGATCTCGATGACGCCGTCTTTCTTGGCCATATACTCACTGTCGCTAGAGGTGGTGTCTGCTGTTCGTGCGGATGCGCATCATGGTGAGACGCAGGTGCTGGTGGCACGCCGGGAGGCGGCCGAGCACCAAGGGTCGAGAGTACGGCATCCCCGGGCGTGTCGCAATTCTCCCCGCGTGTCGCGTGCGGATCCGCGGATCCTGCGCTAGCGGACGCACGATGGGCCGGACGGTCGCCCGTCCGGCCCGTGCTCGTGGTGCCGGTGCTGGTGCTGCCGCTCGGGCTACGCGCGGTGGCGCGGCGCGCTGCGGCGGTCGGCCTGCGCGGCGTCGACGACGGCGACGAGGTCGGCCGTCAGCGGGTGCTGGTCGTCCAGGCCCGTGACGCGGCGGACGAGGTCGGCCGCCGCGTCCGTCGCGAGGAGCCCCTGCAGCTCGAGCGCCTGCGGGTCGCCCGCGGGGTCGAAGCGGAGCGCCTGCCCCATCGCGCGCACGAGCGCGTCGTGCGGGAGCCCGCGCTCGGCGAGCTGCGCGGCGGGGCCCACGAAGCGCTCCTCGCGGGAGAGCTTGCGCAGCGGCTGGCGGCCGACGCGCTCGACGGTGTCGGCGAGCGCCGTGTTGCCGAAGCGCACGAGGTTCTTCTCGCGGTACGCCGCCTGCTCGGCCGCGTCGAGGCCGTGCTTGGCGACGAGCAGCGCGCTGGTCTCCTCGAGCACCCGGCGGACCTCGTCGGCGACCTCGGGGATCGCCATCGCGTCCGACTGGCTCACGGCGCCGCACGCGTAGCCGTGGTAGGCGACGGTCGCGTGGCCCGTGTTCACCGTGAAGAGCTTGCGCTCGATGTACGGCGCCAGGTCGTCGACGAACGTGGCGCCCGGGATCTCGGGCACGGCGTCGCCGAACGGCCCGCGCTCCACGACCCACTCCGAGAAGTCCTCGACGGTGACGTCGAGGCCCGCGGCGGGATCCTGGTTCGGCACGATGCGGTCGACGGCCGTGTTGGCGAACAGCGCGCGCCCGAGGGCGTCGGGCTCCTCCGTGAGGGCCTTCACGATCTCGGCGCGGAGGGCGTCCGTCGCGTTGATGGCGTTCTCGCACCCCATGACGGCGACGGGTCCGAGGTCGGCGGAGCGCGCCCGGAGGCCCGCGGCGATCGCCGGCGCCACGAAGCGGAGGATGTTCGGGCCCACCGCGGTGGTCACGACGTCGGCGGTCGCGATCTCCCGGATGAGCGCCTCGCCGTCCGCCGCGCTGTCGATCGCCCGGAACCCGGTGACCGTCCAGTCGCGCGCGTGCGGGCCGACCTCGGTGACGCGGTAGGACTCGGCGGCGTCGAGGTGCCCGATGAGCTCGGCGTTGACGTCGGCGAACACGACCTCGTAGCCAGCCTCGTGCAGGATCAGCCCGACGAAGCCGCGCCCGATGTTGCCGGCGCCGAAGTGGACGGCCTTCACGCCTCGTTCACCTCGGCCAGGAGGGCGTAGAGCGCCTCGGCGTCGGGGGCGTCGACAAGCTTCTGCACCTCGTCGTCATCGCTGAAGATGATGGCGATCTTGCTGAGGATGTCGAGGTGGCCGTTGTCCTTGCCGGCGATGCCGACGACGAAGCGCACCTCGTTGCCCGCCCAGTCGATGGGGGCGTCGTAGCGGACGAAGGAGAGCGCCGAGTCGAGGATCGTGTCCTTGCCCTCGTTGGTGCCGTGCGGGATGGCGAGGAGGTTGCCCATGTACGTCGAGACGCTCTTCTCGCGCTCGATCATGAAGCCCTGGTACTCGGGGGTGACGGCGCCCGCGGCGACGAGGATGCCCGCCGCCTCGGCGATGGCCTCCTCCACGCTCGACGCGGTGCCGCCGACGCGGATCTGGGCGGGTTCGAGGACGTTCGACATGGTGCTCCTGACGTGTGTGCGTGGTGCGGGGGCCGGGCTGCGCCTTCCAGCATGGCCCGGCCCCGCGAGTGCGGTGGTGCGGGGGTCCGCCGCGGGGCGGACCCGGTCGATCAGCTGTCCGAGCGCTGCTTCCGGACCAGCTCCACGATCTCGTCGTAGCGCGGCGAGTTCATGAAGTTGTCGACGGAGACGTGCTCCGAGGACGGGCTCTTCTGGCGGGCGCGGTCGGTGAGCTCGCGCTGCGTGATCACGAGGTCGGCCGTGCCGTCGAGGGCGGCGATCGCCTTGTTGACGACCGTGACGTCGGTGAGGCCGGCCTTCTTCATCTTGTTGCGGAGCACCGAGGCGCCCATGGCGGACGAGCCCATGCCGGCGTCGCAGGCGAACACGATGTCCTGGATGCGCGTGGCCGTGGCCGTGCCGCCGTCCGTGCCCGTGCTGGTCGTGCCGTCGGCGAGGCCGCCGACCGTGCCCGCGGTACCGGTCTCGGCGCCGAGCCCGGAGAGGATCGAGGACTCCTTGCCCTTGTTGGCCTGCGTCGCGGCGACCGCGGCGCCGAAGTCGCCCTCGGTCTTCTTGCCGGTGCGGAGGATGACCGCCGCGACGACGAAGGTGACCGCGGCCGAGATGATGACCGAGAGGATCACGCCGGGGAAGCTGTCGCTGGCCGTCTGGCCGAGCACGGCGATGATGCTGCCGGGCGAGGCGGGTGCGCGGAGGCCCGAGCCGAACGCGACGTTGGTCGCGACGCCCGAGGCGCCACCCGCGATGACCGCGAGGAACAGGAGCGGCTTGGAGAGCACGTAGGGGAAGTAGATCTCGTGGATGCCGCCGACGAACTGGATGAGGATCGCGCCGGGGGCGGTGGAGCGGGCGGCACCCGCGCCGAAGATCGCGAACGCGAGGAGCACGCCGAGGCCGGGGCCGGGGTTCGCCTCGAGCAGGAACAGGATGCTCTTGCCCTTCTCGAGCGACTCGGCGGTGCCGAGCGGCGTGAGGATGCCCTGGTTGATGGCGTTGTTGAGGAACAGCACCTTCGCGGGCTCGATCACGATGCTCGTGAGCGGCAGCAGGTTGTTGTCGACGAGGAAGCCGACGCCGCCGCCCAGGACCGACGTGATCGCGCGGATCACCGGGGTGAGGCCGAAGAAGGCGCCGATCGCGAAGACCGCGCCGAGGATCCCGGCGGAGAAGTTGTTGACGAGCATCTCGAAGCCGGGGCGGATGCGGTCGATCCAGAGCCGCTCGATGACCTTGAGCAGGTACGCCGCGAGCGGGCCCGTGATCATGGCGCCGAGGAACATCGGGCTGCCGCCGTCGTAGTAGGGGTCGCCGATGGTGCCGGCGATGACGCCCATGGTCGCGATGGTCGCGACCACGCCGCCGCGCGCGTCGTAGACCATGCGGCCGCCGGTGTTCGCGATGAGCAGCGGCAGGAGGAAGAACAGGATCGGGCTGATCAGCTGGGCGATGTCCGCGTTCGGCAGGTAGCCGTCCGGGATGAACAGGGCCGTGAGCAGGCCCCAGGCGATGAACGCCGCGATGTTCGGCATGATCATGCCGCTGAGGAACGTGCCGAACTTCTGCACGCCGAGCCGCACGGACTGTCCCGTGCTGCGGGTGGGTGACGTCGTCGTCATGGGGGTGGTGCTCCTGTTCGTGGTGATGGCGGGCCTGCTGCGGCCCGCCGTGCTGCGGTGAGGGGAATGTGCGGTGGTGCGGTGGAGAGGGCCGTGCGGGTCGGTGGTGCGGGTCAGACGGTGACGGGCGCCGACGCCGCGGTGACCGCGGCGCGCGCCTCGACGGCGCTGTCGGCGGCGAGGGCGACGGCGGCCAGGGCCTCCGCCTCCTCGCGCGTGTGGAGGGCGAGCTCGGCGCGCACGTCGGCGAGGGCCGCGGGCGACATCGAGAGGGTGGTGGCGCCGAGGCCGACGAGCACGACGGCGAGCAGCGGGTCGGCCGCCGCCTCGCCGCAGATGCCCACGGGCTTGCCGAGCGCGCGGCCCGCGGTGCCGACCTCCTGCACGAGGCGGAGGACGGCGGGGTGCCACGGGTCCTGGAACGCGGCCACGGATCCCAGCAGCCGGTCGGCCGCGAGCGTGTACTGCGTCAGGTCGTTGGTGCCGATGCTCGCGAAGTCGGCATTGGCGAGGATCCGGTCGGCGAGGAGCGCGGAGGACGGGACCTCCACCATCACGCCGACCGTCGTCAGGCCGAGCTCGCGGCCGAGCGCCGTGAAGTAGCGCGCCTCCTCGACGGTCGAGACCATGGGTGCCATGACCCAGAGGTCGGCCTCGGTGGCGGCGTCGGCCTGCGCCAGCGCGGTGAGCTGGTCGCGGAGGATCTGCTCGTTGGCCCGCAGCGCGCGGAGGCCGCGGAGCCCGAGGGCGGGGTTCTCCTCGTCGGCGTCGTTGAGGAAGGCCAGCGGCTTGTCGGCGCCGGCGTCGAGCGCGCGGACGACGACCTTCTGCCCGGGGAACGCCTCGAGCAGGCGCGTGTAGTGCTCCCGCTGCTCGTCCACCGTCGGCGCGCTCGTGGCGTCGAGGAAGAGGAACTCGGTGCGGAAGAGGCCGACGCCCTCGGCGCCCTTCTCGACCGCGTCGGACGCGCCGTCGGCGGATCCGAGGTTGGCGAGGAGCGGGATCGCGGTGCCGTCGGCGAGCGCCCCCGGTCCGGTGGGGACGGCGACGCGCGCCTTCCGGGCGGCGATGGCGTCACGCGCGGCGGACTCCTCCTCGGCGCTCGGGTCGACGGTGACGGCGCCCGTGAGCGCGTCGACCACGACGGTCTCGCCGTCGGCGAGGTCGGCGGCCTCGGCGACGCCGACGACCGCGACGATCGCCTTCTCGCGGGCGAGGATCGCCGTGTGCGAGGTGGGCCCGCCGTCGGTCGTGATGAGCGCGAGGACCTTGTCGAGGTCGAGGAGCGCGGTGTCGGCGGGCGCGAGGTCGCGGGCCACCAGCACGAACGCGTGGTCGGGATCCGGCACGCCGGGCGCCGAAACGCCCTGCAGGTGCGCGACGACGCGCTGCGAGACGTCGTCGAGGTCGGTCGCGCGCTCCCCCATGTAGCCGCCCATGCTGAGCAGCAGGTCGCGGAAGCCGGCGAACGCCTCGTGCACGGCGCGCTCGGCGGTGCGGCCCGTCGCGAGGCGCGCGGTGATGTCGTCGACGAGCGTCGGGTCCTCGGCCATGAAGGCCTGCGCCTCGAGCACGTCCTTCGCGGCGCCGCCGGCCTTCTCCCCGCGGATGCGGATGTCGGCGGCCGTCGCGGCGAGCGACGCGCTCACGCGGATGCGCTCCTCGTCGGCGGTCAGGGTGCTCGGGGTGTCGACGGGCTCGGGGAGCGGGTCGGGCATCCGGATGACGGGGCCGACGGCGGATCCCCGGCCGATGCCGATGCCGTTCAGGGTGCGGGAGCTCATGCGGCGTCCAGGTCGGACTCGAGGAGCGTGGCGAGGTCGGTGACGACCTGCTCGGCGTTCTCGCCCTCGGCGGAGACGACGACCTCGTCGCCCGTGTCGACGCCCAGGGAGATCACGCCGAGGATGCTCGCGGCGTTGACGCTGCGGTCGCCCTTGGCGAGCTGCACGGGGATACCGGCCTTCGCGGCGGCCTGCGTGAACAGCGAGGCGGGGCGGGCGTGCAGCCCGTGCGACGAGGCGATGGTGACGGTGCGTTCTGCCATGGTGGCTCCTTCGGTCGGCCCCGTCGTCGGGGCCCTGGTGGGCGGGCGTCGTGCTGGTCGTGCGGTGTCGGCGCGGGGCCGGTGGTCAGGCGACGGGCGGGGATCCCCCGAGGGGACGGCCGTGCAGCCCCGGCGCGAGGCGGAGCGAGCGGGCGCCCTGGCGCATGGCGGCGACGGCCCGGTCGAGCGCGGCGCGCGCGCCCTCGGGCCGCGCGGCGTCGGCGTCGAGGAGCACCGCGGTCGCGCCCTCGTCGGCGGCGGCCTCGCGCACGGCGTCGAGCCGGTCGGCGAGGTGGGCGCCCAGCAGGACGACGTCCATGCCGGCGGCGTCGAGGCGCACCTGGGCGAGGGACCCGGCGACGGCCTCGATCTCGAGCCCGTCCTCCTCGGCGAGCGCGCGGAGGCGCTGGGCGAGGAAGGTGCTGGATGCGCCGGAGCCGCAGACGACGAGGATCCTCCCGGTCATGCTGTGCCTCCTCGCGTCGTCGCTGGTCGTCTCATCGTGCTCCGCGGGAGGTCGCCGGTGCCAGCAGATCCGCTTCCGCGGGGTAGGAAGACGAGGCCGGCGGGTGCTCCCGCGGGCTTCCCGGGCGGGAGCGGATGGTTGACTCGTCTCCGAGAGCGGCACGCTCGGTCCGCCGCCCGGGGACGCGAGCCGCCGCGCAGGGAGACGACCATGCTGAGCGAGAACCAGGAGAGGCTGCTGGACTACCTGTCCACCGCCGACCGCTGGGTCGAGGCCGGCGAGCTCGCGGACCGCCTCGGCGTCACCACGCGCAGCGTCCGGAACTACGTCTCGGCGGTGCGCGAGCGCTCGACCGTGGGCGTGGCCTCCTCCCCCGACGGCTACCGGATCGACGCCGGGAGCTACGCGCGCCACCTCGCCACGCGCTCGGGCGGTGACCCTCAGGGCACTCCCCGCGACCGTCTCCACGCGCTTGTACGCCGCCTCGGCGACGCCCCCGACGGCCTCGACGTCTTCGCGCTCGCGGACGAGCTGCACGTGAGCGAGTCCACGGTCGAGGCGGATCTCCGCAAGGTGCGCACGCTCGTCGAGGACGCCGGCCTCGCCCTCCGCCGAGCGGGATCCACGGTCGTGCTCGAGGGCTCGGAGCGCGACTTCCGCCGGCTGCTGTCGCGCATGTTCCGCGATGAGAGCGCGCAGGGCTTCCTGCCGCTCGAGACCGTCCAGCGGGAGTTCGCCTCCGACTCGCTCCGGGCGTTCAAGACGGACCTCGTCCGCGAGCTGACCCAGGGCGGCTTCTTCGTCAACGAGTACGGCGTCGACAACGTGCTGCTGCACGTGGCCATCGCGGTCGACCGGCTGGCGCGGGCGCCGCGGCGGACGGGCGCGGACGCGGATCCCGCAGCGGACGCCATGCACGACGCCTCGTCGCCCGTGCCCTCCGTCGACCCCACCGCCCTCGCGATCCGGACGGTGCTGGCCCGCCTCCTCGCCGCCCACTTCGACGCGCCGGTGCCCGCGGGCGACGTGGCCTACCTCGCGCTCCTCGTCCGCACGCGCGTCGTCACCCCCGGCAACGAGCAGGCGCTGGCCACCGTGATGCGCGAGCACGTCGTGGAGAGCGACCTCGACGTGGTGCGCGCCATCGTGCGCCGCGTGAAGCAGGAGTACCTCGTGGACCTCGAGGACGAGGACTTCACCGTCCGCTTCTCGCTGCACCTCGGCAACCTGGTGGCGCGCGCCGCCGACCGGTCGTTCTCCCGCAACCCGCTGGCGCGCTCCATCAAGACCTCGTACCCGATGACCTACGAGATCGCCGTCTTCATCGCGAGCGAGGTGCAGCGGCGGCGCGGCATCGCGATCAACGACGACGAGATCGCGTACATCGCCCTGCACGTGGGCTCGCACCGGGAGCGCGTCGCCCGCCGCGACGACCGTGTGGCGTGCGCGCTCGTGTGCCCGAACTACTACGACCTGCATCAGATCATGCGCCAGCGCATCGAGCAGGCCCTCGGCGCGGACATCAGCGTGGACGCCGTGGTGACGCGCACCGACGTCGACGCGGACGCCCTCGGCGTGCAGCTCGTGATCGACGCCACCGGCACGCGTCCGCCCGGCGACGACGTCGTGGTCGTCCAGCCGCTGCCGACGCCCGACGACATCGAGGCGATCCGCCGCGCCGTCGCCCGCGTCCGCCGCCACGCGCGCCGCAGCTCCATGAAGCACGACCTGCTGCGGTTCCTCGACGAGTCGCTGTTCTTCCGCGACCTGCACGCGCCCGACGAGGAGGCGATGATCCGCCTGCTCGGCCAGCGGATGGTGGAGCAGGGCATCATCGAGCCCGAGTACATCGACGGCGCCATCGAGCGCGAGCGCCTGTCGTCGACGGCGTTCACCGACACGCTCGCGGTGCCGCACTCGCTGGCCATGACGGCGCACCGCACGGCCATCGCGATCGTCGTCAACGACGAGGCGATGCAGTGGGGCGGCAACCGCGTGCACGTGGTCGCGCTCGTCGCCTTCAGCGCGAGCGGCCGCACGAGCTTCCAGCACGTGTTCGACCAGTTCGTCGAGGTCTTCTCCGACCACCGCGACGTGCAGGCGATCATGCGGGCGTCGGGATCCCACGGCTCCTTCATCGAGGAGCTCGTGCACGTCATGGACACCTGACCGGCCGACCCGCGCACGGGTCCGGTCGGGTCAGGCGGGCGCGGAGATCAGGGCGCGACGGGCGTGACGCCGAGCGGCACGAGGCGCGAGGCGCCGCCATCGGCGAGGGTGAGCACCCAGATGCCGCGCGCGTGCACCGCGACGGAGTGCTCCCAGTGCGACGCCATGCTGCCGTCGACCGTGGCGACGGTCCAGTCGTCGTCGAGGACGCGCGTCTCCGCCTCGCCGTCGGTGATCATCGGCTCGATCGCGACCACGAGCCCGGGCGTCACCGCGGGGCCCTTGCCGCGCACGCGGTAGTTGAAGACCGGCGGGTCCTCGTGCATGCTCCGGCCGATGCCGTGGCCCGTGTAGTCCATGACGATGCCGAAGGCGCCGGCCGCCTCGACGCTCTCCTCCACGGCCTCGCCGACCTCGTTGAGGTGCGACGCGGTCGCGAGCCGGGCGATGCCGGCCCACAGCGAGTCCTCGGTGACGCGGGACAGGCGCTCGCGGGCCTCGACGACGTCGGGGCGCGCGGGATCCGGCACCACGACGGTCATGGCCGAGTCGCCGTTCCAGCCGTCGATCTCCGCGCCGCTGTCGACCGAGACGATATCGCCCGGCTGCAGCACGCGGTCGCCGGGGA
The DNA here is from genome assembly GCF_000355695.1 of Clavibacter nebraskensis NCPPB 2581. Classification (NCBI taxonomy): domain Bacteria; kingdom Bacillati; phylum Actinomycetota; class Actinomycetes; order Micrococcales; family Microbacteriaceae; genus Clavibacter; species Clavibacter nebraskensis. The sequence goes on from NC_020891.1 coordinate 2,706,081, forward strand.
TGCCGTGCACGACCTCGTCGTTGACGGAGACGCACACGGTGTGGCGGTAGCCCGGCACGAGCTGGAAGTTGGAGTGGCCGCCGAGCGCGCGGATGGCGGCGGCGGCCGCCGCGTCGAGCTCGCCCGTCGTGACGCCGGGGGCGATGAGCTCGCGGACGGCGTCGAGCGACGCGGCGGTCGCGAGGCCGGGCGCGACCATGCGGCGGATCTCGTCCGGGGTCTTGTAGATCCCCGGCGTGCGGCGGAGCGCGCCCACGTCGCTACGCGCGGCCGGCGTCGGAGGAGGGACGGACGCCGCGGCCCGCGAGGGCCGCGCGGATGCGCGCGGCGACCTCGTCGACCTCGCCCAGCCCGTCGACCTCGACGAGCAGCCCGCGGTCGCGGTATACGTCGATGAGCGGGCTCGTCTCGCGGACGTAGACCTCCTGGCGGTGGCGGATCTCGTCCTCGCCGTCGTCGGCGCGCCCCTGCTCGGCCGCGCGGCGGGTCAGCCGGGCGACGACCTCCTCCTCGTCGGCGACGAGCTGGATGACGGCGTCGAGCTCCTGGCCCCAGCCCTGCAGCAGCTCCTCGAGGTACGCGACCTGGTCGAGAGTGCGCGGGTACCCGTCGAGCAGGAAGCCACCCTGCGCGTCCTCCTCCTGGAGGCGCGCGGTGACCAGGCTGTTGGTGAGCTCGTCGGGGACGTAGTTGCCCGCGTCCACGAGGGCCTGCACCTGCTGGCCGAGCTCGGTGCCGTCCTTGATGTTCTGGCGGAAGATGTCGCCGGTCGAGATGTCGGGGATGCCGTGCTCGGCGGCGATGCGCTTCGCCTGCGTGCCCTTGCCCGCGCCGGGAGGGCCGACGATCAGGAGCCGGGTCACTTGAGCAGCCCCTCGTAGTGGCGCTGCTGCAGCTGCGAGTCGATCTGCTTCACCGTCTCGAGGCCGACGCCCACCACGATAAGGATGCTCGCGCCGCCGAACGGGAAGTTCTGGTTCGCGCCGACGAGCGAGAGCGCGATGAGCGGCAGGAGCGCGATGAGCCCGAGGTACAGCGAGCCCGGCAGCGTGATGCGCGTGAGCACGTAGTCGAGGTACTCGGCCGTGGGGCGTCCCGCGCGGATCCCGGGGATGAAGCCGCCGTACTTCTTCATGTTGTCGGCGACCTCCTCCGGGTTGAAGGTGATGGCGACGTAGAAGTACGTGAAGCCGACGATGAGCAGGAAGTACATCGCCATGTAGAGCGGGTGGTCTCCCGTCGTGAGGTTGTCGGTGATCCACTGCACCCACGGCGCCGGCGCCTGGCCGACGGCAGGCTGGTTGAACTGCGCGACCAGGGCCGGCAGGTACAGCAGCGACGACGCGAAGATGACGGGCACGACGCCGGCCATGTTCACCTTGATCGGGATGTAGGTGTTGTTGCCGCCGTAGGTGCGGCGTCCGACCATGCGCTTGGCGTACTGCACGGGGATGCGGCGCTGCGACTGCTCGACGTAGACGACGGCGGCGACGACCAGGAGCCCGACGGCGATGACCAGGAGGAAGACCTCCCAGCCGCGGCTCTGCTGGATCGCGATGAGCGAGGTCGGGAACGCGGCGGCGACCGACGTGAAGATGAGGAGCGACATGCCGTTGCCGATGCCGCGCTCGGTGATGAGCTCGCCCATCCACATGATGAGGCCGGTGCCGGCGGTCATGGTGATGACCATGAGCATGATCGCGTACCAGGCGTCGTTCGTGACGAGCTGGGTGCAGGCGCTGACGTTGGTCTGGCCGAAGAGCGCTCCGCTGCGCGCGACCGTGATGAGCGTCGTGGACTGGAGCACCGCGAGGGCGATCGTGAGGTAGCGCGTGTACTGCGTGAGCTTGGCCTGGCCGGACTGGCCCTCCTTGTAGAGGGTGTCGAAGTGCGGGATGACCACGCGGAGCAGCTGGACGATGATCGACGCCGTGATGTACGGCATGATGCCCAGCGCGAAGATGGAGAGCTTCAGCAGCGCGCCGCCGCTGAAGAGGTTGACGAGCTCGTAGAGGCCCGAGGTGCCCTGGTTGGCCGCGAGGCACGACTGCACGTTGGCGAAGTCGACGAACGGCGCCGGGATGAAGGATCCGAGGCGGAAGAGGGCGATGATGCCCAGCGTGAACCCGATCTTGCGACGCAGATCGGGGGTGCGGAAGATCCTGACGACGGCGCTCAACACGGAGGGTGTCCTGCTTTCTGTGGGAGGTCCGCCGGGAGGCGGGGGTCGGGCCGACCCGATGCGGCCCCAGGTGCCGGTAGGGGCGGTCGGTTACCCGACCGCCCCTGCCGTTGCGTCCTGAAGTGCTACTTGACGGAGCCGCCTGCTGCGACGATCTTCTCCGCAGCGGAGCCGGAGACCTTGTCGACAGCAACCGTCAGCTTAACCGAGATGTCGCCGTCCCCGAGGACTTTGACCTTCTCGTTCTTGCGCACGGCACCCTTCGCGACCAGGTCGCTCGTGGTGACGTCGCCGCCGTCGGGGTAGAGCACGGCGAGCTTCTCCAGGTTCACGACCTGGTACTCGACGCGGAACGGGTTCTTGAACCCGCGGAGCTTCGGGGTGCGCATGTGCAGCGGCATCTGCCCACCCTCGAAGCCGACGCGGACCGTGTAGCGGGCCTTCGTGCCCTTGGTGCCACGACCCGCGGTCTTGCCCTTCGAGCCCTCACCGCGGCCGACACGCTGGCGTGCCTTCTTGGCCCCGGCGGCGGGACGGAGGTGGTGGACCTTGAGGACCTGCTCGCGCTTGACCGTCTCCGTCTGGCCGACCGTGGTCGTCTCAGCGGAAGCGGCGGCGGCAGCAGGGGCCTTCGCGGTCTTCTTCGGTGCGGCCTTGGGCGCCTTCACGGGCGTCTCGGCCGACTCGTTCTTCTCAGCCATCAGTCGATCTCCTCCACCTTGACCAGGTGCGCCACGGTGTTCACGTACCCGCGGTTCTGGGCGTTGTCCTCACGGACCACCACGGCACCGATGCGACGGAGCCCGAGGCTCCGCAGGGTGTCGCGCTGGTTCTGCTTCTCGCTGATCTTGGACTTGATCTGCGTCACTCGGAGCTGAGCCATCAGACACCTGCCTTCGCGTCGGCCTCGGCGCGCTGGGCGCGGAGGATGCGGGCCGGGACGACCTGCTCCAGCTCGAGCCCACGACGGGCCGCGACGGCGCGCGGCTCCTCGAGCTGCTTGAGCGCCTCGACCGTGGCGTGCACGATGTTGATCGTGTTCGACGAGCCGAGCGACTTGCTCAGCACGTCGTGGATGCCGGCGCACTCGAGCACCGCGCGGACGGGGCCACCGGCGATGACGCCGGTACCCGCGGACGCGGGGCGCAGGAGGACGACTCCGGCGGAGGCCTCACCCTGCACGGCGTGCGGGATGGTCAGGCCGATGCGGGGGACGCGGAAAAAGTTCTTCTTCGCCTCCTCGACGCCCTTGGAGATGGCGGTCGGGACCTCGCGGGCCTTGCCGTAGCCGACGCCCACCAGCCCGTTGCCGTCTCCGACGATCACGAGGGCGGTGAAGCTGAAGCGACGACCGCCCTTGACGACCTTGGACACGCGGTTGATGGTGACGACGCGCTCCAGGAACTGGCTCTTGTCGGCATCACGGCCACCGCGGCTGTCGCGGCCGCCCTGGTTCCGGTCGCGTCCGCCACGACGGCCCTCGCGGCCCTCGTTCTGCGCGGGTGCGGTGGACGCCGCGGTCTCGACGGGCGTCTCCGCCACGGCCACGACCTCGGGCTCCTTGTTGTTGTTCTCGGCTGCGCTCACAGGCTCAGACCACCCTCTCGAGCTCCTTCGGCGATGGCCGCGACGCGTCCTGCGTAGCGGTTGCCACCACGATCGAATACGACGCTCTCCACGCCGGCCGCCTTGGCGCGCTCGGCGACGAGCTCGCCGACCTTGCGCGACTTGGCGGTCTTGTCGCCGTCGAACGCGCGCATGTCGGCCTCGAGGGTCGACGCGGACGCGACGGTGTGACCACGGCTGTCATCGACGACCTGCACGAAGACGTGGCGGGCCGAACGGGTGACGACCAGGCGCGGACGCAGCTCGGTGCCCTCGACCTTCTTGCGCAGGCGTGCGTGCCTGCGGCCGCGGGCGGCGGACTTGCTTTTTCCTCTAACTCCGAGAGCCATGATCACTTACCACTCTTTCCGGCCTTGCGGCGAACGTTCTCGCCGGCGTAGCGGACGCCCTTGCCCTTGTAGGGCTCGGGCTTGCGAATCTTGCGGATGTTGGCGGCCGTCTCGCCGACGAGCTGCTTGTCGATGCCGACGACGGTCATCTTGTTGACGCCCTCGACGGTGAAGCTGATGCCCGCGGGCGCCTCGACGTACACCGGGTGGGAGAAGCCGAGCGCGAACTCGACGCCCTTGTCCTTGAGCGCGACGCGGTAACCCGTGCCGACGATCTCGAGTCCCTTGGTGTAGCCGGTGGTGACGCCGACGATGTTGTTCGCGATGAGGCTGCGCGTCAGGCCGTGGAGCGAACGCGACTCGCGCTCGTCGTCCGGGCGGGTGACGAGCACCTGCCCGTCCTGGACCTCGGCGCGGATGGGCTGCGCGACGGTGAGGCTGAGCTCGCCCTTCGGGCCCTTCACCGTGACGAGCTGGCCGTCCACGGCGACGTCGACCCCTGCGGGGACGTCGATGGGGAGTCTTCCGATACGTGACATGGCGTTACCACACGTAGGCGAGGACTTCCCCACCCACGCCCTTCTTCGCAGCCTGGCGGTCCGTGAGGAGACCCGAGGAGGTGGACAGGATGGCGACCCCGAGGCCACCGAGGACCTGGGGGATCTCCGCGGACTTCGCGTACACGCGCAGTCCGGGCTTCGACACGCGCTTGATGCCCCGGATGGAGCGCTCGCGGTCGGGACCGAACTTGAGGCTGAGCGTCAGCGTCTGGCCGACGCGGGCGTCCGCGACGTCCCAGCCGGCGATGAAGCCCTCGGACTTGAGGATGTCGGCGATGTGCGACTTGAGCTTGGAGTGCGGCATGGAGACCGTGTCGTGGTGCGCGGAGTTCGCGTTCCGGAGTCGGGTCAGCATGTCAGCGACCGGGTCGGTCATTGTCATATCTGGTGGTGCCTCTCTCGCCTGGTTTCGTTCATCCGGACACGGATGACGACCTGTGGTGGTGGCGGCGCCGGGCGGAGGTGCCCGGCGCCGATCGTACGGTGGTGCTGGTCGTGCGGGTGATGCGGGTGGAGCTGGTTACGGCGTGTTCTCGGGCGTCTGGAACGGGAAGCCGAGCGCCTTGAGCAGCGCGCGTCCCTCGTCGTCCGTCCGAGCGGTCGTGACGACCGTGATGTCCATGCCGCGGACCCGGTCGATGCGGTCCTGGTCGATCTCGTGGAACATGGACTGCTCGTTGAGGCCGAACGTGTAGTTGCCGTTGCCGTCGAACTGCTTCGGGCTGAGCCCGCGGAAGTCGCGGATGCGGGGCAGGGAGAGGGACAGCAGGCGGTCGAGGAACTCCCACATGCGGTCGCCGCGGAGCGTCACGTGGGTGCCGATGGCCTGGCCCTCACGCAGCTTGAACTGGGCGATCGACTTGCGGGCCTTCGTGACCTGCGGCTTCTGGCCCGTGATCTTGGTGAGGTCGGCGACCGCGCCGTCGATGATCTTGCCGTCGCGAGCCGCGTCGCCGACGCCCATGTTCACGACGATCTTCGTGAGCCCGGGCACCTGGTGCACGTTCGTGAAGCCGAGATCAGCGGTCAGCTGGCTGACGATCTCGGTGCGGTACTTCTGCTTCAGGCGCGGGAGCGTGGTGCCCTCGGCCGTGCCAGCGGTTGCGGTGTCGGTCATTGCTAGAGGTCCTTACCTGACTTCTTGGCGTAGCGGACGCGGACGGTCTTGGAGACCCCGTCCTTCTCGACCTGCTCGGTCCGGAAGCCGACTCGCGTGGGCTTCTTGGACTCGGGGTCGACGAGCGCGACGTTGGAGATGTGGATGGGCGCCTCGACGGTCTCGATGCCGCCGGTCTTGGAGCCGCGCTGCGTCTGGCCGACGCGGACGTGCTTCGTGACGAAGTTCACGCCCTCGACGACGACGCGGTTGCGCTCGACCAGGACGGACAGGACGCGGCCCTGCTTGCCCCGGTCGCCGCCCTTGGCCTGCGTGCGACCCGTGATGACCTGCACGAGGTCACCCTTCTTGATGTTCGCCATGACTAAATGACCTCCGGTGCCAGCGAGATGATCTTCATGAACTTCTTGTCCCGGAGCTCGCGGCCCACCGGTCCGAAGATGCGGGTGCCGCGGGGCTCCCCGTTGCTGTTCAGGATGACGGCGGCGTTCTCGTCGAACTTGATGTACGAGCCGTCGGGACGGCGCGTCTCCTTCTTGGTGCGGACGATGACCGCCTTGACGACCTCGCCCTTCTTGACGTTTCCGCCGGGGATCGCGTCCTTGACGGTCGCGACGATGACGTCACCGAGACCGGCGTAGCGACGACCCGAGCCACCGAGCACGCGGATGGTCAAGATCTCCTTGGCACCCGTGTTGTCCGCGATCTTGAGGCGGGATTCCTGCTGAATCACTGTTGCTCCTTATCCAAGCAGCCGGGGCTACTTGGCCTTCTCGAGGATCTCGACCAGGCGCCAGCGCTTGGAGGCGCTGAGGGGACGGGTCTCGTTGATCAGGACCAGGTCGCCGATGCCGGCGGTGTTCGCCTCGTCGTGCGCCTTGACCTTGGAGGTGCGGCGGATGACCTTGCCGTACAGCGGGTGCTTCACGCGGTCCTCGACCTCGACGACGATGGTCTTGTCCATCTTGTCGCTGGTGACGTAGCCACGACGGGACTTGCGGTAGCCGCGGTCGGCCGTCGCGGTGTCAGCCGTGTTCTTCTCTTCGGCGTTCGCCATGATCAAGCCTCCTCAGCCTTCTCGGTGACGGCGGCGTCGTCGGCCGTCGCGGCCTTCTTCGTCGCCTTCTTCTTCTCGGCCTTCTCGGGGACCTCGACGGGGGCGGGCGTGGCACGGATGCCCAGCTCGCGCTCGCGGATGACCGTGTAGATCCGAGCGATGTCGCGCTTGACCGCGCGGAGGCGGCCGTGGCTGTCGAGCTGACCGGTGGCCGACTGGAAGCGCAGGTTGAACAGCTCCTCCTTGGCCTTCTTCAGCTCTTCGACGAGTCGCTCGTCCTCGAAAGTGTCCAGCTCGACGGGGGCGAGCTCCTTGGAACCGATCGCCATTATGCGTCGCCTTCCTCGCGCTTGATGATGCGTGCCTTGAGGGGCAGCTTGTGGATGGCCCGGGTGAGCGCCTCGCGCGCCGTGGCCTCGTCGACGCCGGAGAGCTCGAAGAGCACGCGACCCGGCTTGACGTTGGCGACCCACCACTCGACCGAGCCCTTTCCGGAACCCATGCGGGTCTCGGCGGGCTTCTTGGTGAGCGGGCGGTCCGGGAAGATGTTGATGTACACGTTCCCGCCGCGCTTCACGTGACGCGTCATGGCGATTCGAGCGGACTCGATCTGGCGGTTGGTGACGTAGGCGGGCGTGAGGGCCTGGATGCCGTACTCGCCGAACGAGACGACGGTGCCGCCGGTCGCGTGGCCGGTACGACCCGGGTGGTGCTGCTTGCGGTGCTTGACCTTGCGGGGGATCAACATGGTTACGCCTCAACTCCTGCTGCGGCGACCGGCGCTGCCTCGGCGGCCGGCGCGGTGCGCGGCGCGTTGGTGCGGCGATCTCCGGTTCGACCGTCGGAACGGTCGTTACGACGCTCCGGGCGCGACGACTTCTGGTTCGCCTGCTCCCGAGCGAGATCCTTGTTCGTGATGTCGCCCTTGTAGACCCAGACCTTCACGCCGATGCGGCCGAAGGAGGTGCGGGCCTCGTAGAAGCCGTAGTCGATGTTCGCGCGGAGGGTGTGCAGCGGCACGCGGCCCTCGCGGTAGAACTCCGAGCGGCTCATCTCGGCACCGCCGAGGCGGCCGGAGACCTGGATGCGGACGCCCTTGGCGCCGGCGCGCTGGGCGCCCTGCAGGCCCTTGCGCATCGCGCGGCGGAACGCCACACGACCCGCGAGCTGCTCGGCGATGCCCTGGGCGACCAGCTGCGCCTCGGCCTCGGGGTTCTTCACCTCGAGGATGTTCAGCTGGATCTGCTTGCCCGTGAGCTTCTCGAGGTCGGCGCGGATGCGCTCGGCCTCGACGCCGCGGCGGCCGATGACGATGCCGGGACGCGCCGTGTAGATGTCCACGCGGACACGGTCACGGGTGCGCTCGATCTCGATGCGCGCCACACCGGCGCGGTCGAGGCTCGTCTTGAGCATGGTGCGGATGCGCACGTCCTCGGCGACGTAGTCGCTGTAACGCTGCCCCTTCTTCGTGCTGTCCGAGAACCAACGCGACACGTGGTCGGTCGTGATCCCGAGACGGAACCCGTACGGGTTGACCTTCTGTCCCATTACTTGCTCGCCTTCTTCGTGGTCGTCGCCACGTCCACCTCATCCGGCGTCGCGAGGACGACCGTGATGTGGCTGGTGCGCTTGTTGATACGGAATGCGCGACCCTGTGCGCGGGGCTGGAACCGCTTGAGGGTGGTGCCCTCGTCCACGAACGCCTTGGCGATGTAGAGGTCCTGCTCCGCGAGGAAGCTGTTGGACGCGTCGGCCTTGACCCGCGCGTTCGCCATGGCCGAGGCCACCAGCTTGTAGATCGGCTCGCTCGCGCCCTGCGGCGCGAACTTCAGGATGGCCAGGGCCTCCTCGGCCTGCTTGCCACGGATCATGTCCACGACGCGACGGGCCTTCTGGGGGGTGACGCGGATGTGACGCACGCGTGCGATCGACTCCACCATTTCTCTCCTCCTTCTCGTCGCCGCGTTAGCGGCGACGACCCTTCTTGTCGTCCTTCACGTGGCCGCGGAAGGTGCGCGTGAGCGCGAACTCGCCGAGCTTGTGGCCGACCATGGACTCCGTGACGAACACGGGGACGTGCTTGCGACCGTCGTGCACCGCGATGGTGTGACCCAGCATCGCCGGGATGATCATCGAGCGGCGCGACCAGGTCTTGATCACGTTCTTGCTGCTGGCCTCGTTCGCCGAGATCACCTTGCGGAGCAGGTGGTCGTCGACGAAGGGGCCCTTCTTCAGACTGCGTGGCATCTTCTACAACTCCTACTTGCGCTTCTTGCCGGCGTTGCGGCGGCGAACGATGAGCTTGTCGCTGGGCTTGTTGATGTGGCGCGTGCGGCCTTCCTTCTGGCCCCACGGGCTGACCGGGTGGCGACCACCGGAGGTCTTGCCCTCACCACCACCGTGCGGGTGGTCGACCGGGTTCATCGCGACACCGCGGACGGTCGGGCGGACGCCCTTCCAGCGCATGCGGCCGGCCTTGCCCCAGTTGATGTTCGACTGCTCGGCGTTGCCGACCTCGCCGATGGTCGCGCGGCAGCGCGCATCGACGTTGCGGATCTCGCCGGAGGGCAGGCGCAGCTGGGCGTAGGGGCCGTCCTTCGCCACGAGGCGCACGGATGCGCCGGCGGAGCGGCCCATCTTCGCGCCGCCGCCGGGGCGGAGCTCGATGGCGTGGATGACGGTACCGGTGGGGATGTTGCGCAGCGGCAGGTTGTTGCCCGGCTTGATGTCGGCCTGCGGGCCCGACTCGACCTTGTCGCCCTGCTTCAGCTTGTTCGGCGCGATGATGTAGCGCTTCGAGCCGTCGATGAAGTGCAGGAGCGCGATGCGCGCCGTGCGGTTGGGGTCGTACTCGATGTGCGCGACGGTGGCGAGGACGCCGTCCTTGTCGTTGCGCTTGAAGTCGATGACGCGGTACTGGCGCTTGTGCCCACCGCCGATGTGGCGGGTGGTGATGCGACCGGCGTTGTTGCGACCACCGTGCTTGGGAAGGGGGCGCAGCAGCGACTTCTCGGGCGTCGAACGCGTGATCTCCGCGAAGTCGGCGACGGACGAACCGCGACGACCCGGGGTCGTGGGCTTGTACTTGCGAATGGCCATTGGTGTTTTCCTAGTCCCGGTCTCAGCCGACAGTCGTGAAGATGTCGATGGAGCCCGACTTGAGGGAGACGATGGCGCGCTTGGTGTCCTTGCGCTTGCCCATCCCGAACTTGGTCCGGCGGGTCTTGCCCTGCTTGTTGAGCGTGTTGACCGACGCGACCTGCACGCCGAAGATCTTCTCGATGGCGAGCTTGATCTCGGTCTTGTTCGAGCGGGGGTCCACGATGAACGTGTACTTGCCCTGGTCGATCAGGCCGTAGCTCTTCTCGGAGACGACCGGCGCGATGATGATGTCGCGGGGATCCTTCTGGGTGGCGCTCATGCGGCAACCTCTTCCTTGGCCGTCTTCGACTCGACGAACGCGTCGTACGCGCCCTTCGTGAAGACGATGTCGTCGCTCACGAGCACGTCGTACGCGTTGAGCTGGTCGTAGGACAGCACGTGGACCGTCGGGATGTTGCGCACGCTGCGGAGGCTGACCTCGTCGGTGCGCTCCAGGACGATGAGGACGTGCTTGCTCGTGGCGATGCCCTCGAGCAGCGCGACCACGGTCTTCGTCGAGGGGACGTCTCCGGCGGAGAGGCTCTCGATGACGTGGAGGCGGGCGCCGCGCGCGCGGTCGGAGAGGGCGCCGAGCAGAGCCGCGGCGATCATCTTCTTGGGGGTGCGCTGCGAGTAGTTGCGGGGCGTGGGTCCGTGGACGATGCCACCGCCGGTCATCTGGGGGGCGCGGATCGAGCCCTGACGAGCGCGACCGGTCCCCTTCTGCTTGAACGGCTTGCGGCCGGCGCCGGAGACCTCGCCGCGGCCCTTGGTCTTGTGCGTTCCCTGGCGCGCCGCGGCGAGCTGGGCGACGACGACCTGGTGGATGAGCGGGACGTTGGTCTGCACGTCGAAGAGCGACGCGGGCAGGTCGACGGAGCCGGTGACTGCACCGGTCGCGTCGAGGACGTCGAGCTGGGTGTCGGTAGCCATGACTACTTCCCCTTCACTGCGTTGCGGACGAAGACGATGCGGCCACGCGCGCCGGGCACTGCGCCCTTGACGAGCAGGAGGCCCTTCTCGGCGTCCACGCTATGGACGACGAGGTTCAGCACGGTGACGCGCTCGCCGCCCATGCGACCGGCCATGCGCATGCCCTTGAAGACACGGCTGGGGGTCGAGGAGGCGCCGATGGAACCGGGCTTGCGGTGGTTGCGGTGCGAACCGTGCGAGGCCGAGACGCCCTTGAAGTTGTGGCGCTTCATGACGCCGGCGAAGCCCTTGCCCTTGCTGGTGCCGACGACGTCGACCTTGGAGCCGGGCTCGAACGCGCCGACGGTGATCTCCTGGCCGAGCGTGTACTCGGCGAAGTCGGCCGTGCGGACCTCGGTGAGGTGGCGGCGCGGCGTGACGCCGGCCTTCTCGAAGTGGCCGGTGCTCGGCTTGTCGGCCTTGCGGGGGTCGATCTGGCCGTAGGCGATCTGGATGGCGCCGTAGCCGTCGACCTCGGGCGTGCGCACCTGGGTGACGACGTTCGGGGTGATCTGCACGACGGTCACGGGGATGAGCTTGTTGTTCTCGTCCCACACCTGCGTCATGCCCAGCTTCGTGCCGAGCAGACCGGTGAAAGTCCTGTTAGCGGTAGACATGGGTTCCCTTAGAGCTTGATCTCGATGTTGACGTCGGCCGGGAGGTCGAGTCGCATGAGCGAGTCGACCGCCTTCGGCGTCGGGTCGACGATGTCGATCAGACGCTTGTGCGTGCGCATCTCGAAGTGCTCGCGGCTGTCCTTGTACTTGTGGGGGGAACGGATCACGCAGATCACGTTCTTCTCCGTGGGCAGCGGCACCGGGCCGACGACCGTGGCGCCCGCGCGGGTCACCGTGTCGACGATCTTCCGGGCCGAGGAGTCGATGACCGAGTGGTCGTACGACTTAAGTCGGATGCGGATCTTCTGTCCCGCCATGTGTGACTCTCTCTCTTTCGTGCGTCATGCGGCCTCGGACCGTATTGGACGCGTGTGTCCCTCGCTCGGATGGCCCGGCCTCGTGGCGCGCCCCATCCGTCGTGCACCCGGGCACGCATCGTGGGACGCGGCCTCGGGCAGCTCGTGCACCCGCCCGCATGCGGACGCGGACGAGCGCTGCTCATCCGGTGGGTGTCGTGTGCTTCTGCTCTGCTGCCCGCGGCCTAACCTGCCCAGGGAGCGACGAGCGCTCCGGGCGGCTATGCACTGCCTGGCAGTGATCCGACGTCTCGCGCGCAGGGCGGCGTGCGTCGGAATGTTGAACTAGACGAGTTTGTCATAGTCCGGCCACGCGTGCAACCCGGGCGTGTCGCGCCCACTCCTCCGTGATCCCGGGGCTCGCGGCGCCTCGAGCCTGCGGCGTCGAGGCGCCGTCGCGGTCACCGGAACAGCAGGTTCCGCAGCTCCGTCTCCCCCGACGCGAGGCGCTGCGGATCGATCGTGCGGCCGTGGACGTACTCGTCGACGAGCCGCGGGTCCACATAGCTGTTCTTCGCGATGGTCGGGGTGTTGCTGAGCACCTCGGCGGCGTCGCGGTACGCTTGCGCGAGCGCCCGCTGCCGCTTGCCCTTGGTCGCCTCGGGTCCGTGCTTCGCCAGGCTGATCGCCGCGGCGACCGTGCCGTGCAGGGTGCGGAAGTCCTTCGCGGTGAACTCGCCGCCCGTCCGCTCCCGCACGTAGTCGTTGATGTCGGCCGCACCGAGCGGGTGCCACTCGCCGTCGACCTCGTAGGCCAGCAGCCGGGCGTTCGGGCCCCGCTCCTGAAGCCCGCCCACGACCTGCACCAGGTCGTGGTCGCGGATGTCGCTCGACCACTCCTGCCCGCTCTTCGCGGGGAACTCGAGGTGCACGGTGTCCTCGTGCACGGTGACGTGGGAGCACAGCAGCGTCGACAGCCCGTGGCTGCCGTTCGACTCGGTGTACCGCTCGCTGCCGACGCGGAGGCTGCCCGTGTCGAGCATGCGGAACCCGGCGGCCAGCGCGCGCTCGCGCGTGAAGCCGTCCTGCCGGAGGTGGATGGTGACCTGGCGGCGCGCGGACGGCAGCGACTCGGCGAGCTGCAGCGACCGGTCGAACTTGATCCGGTCCTTCTGCTCGCGCCAGGTCGGGTGGTAGATGTACTGGCGGCGCCCGGCGCTGTCCATGCCCGTCGCCTGCACGTGCCCGTTCTCGTACGGCGCGATCCAGACGTCGGTCCACGCCGGCGGGATCCCGAGGTGCTCCATGCGGGCGCGCAGCGCCCTGTCCGTGACCCGGTTCCCGTCGGCGTCGAGGTAGGTCCAGCCCTTCCCGGCCCTCTTGCGGGTGTAGCCCTTGCCGGTGGCGTCGCTGCGCCGGAGTCTGACCATTGATCGAACCTACCCGCTGTCCCGCCATCGGTTAGGGCACGATGCGAAGGCTCCCGGCCAGCCGTGACACCTCGCGACCCGTCAACGGCCGACAGGGCCGGGCCATGACGGCCCGACCCTGTCGGAGGTGGTGCTGGTGGAGCTGGGTGCTACTTGACGATCTTCGTGACCGTGCCGGCGCCGACGGTGCGGCCACCCTCGCGGATGGCGAAGCCGAGGCCCTCCTCCATGGCGATCGGCTGGATCAGCGCGACGTTCATGTCGGTGGTGTCGCCGGGCATGACCATCTCGGTGCCCTCGGGCAGCGTGATGACGCCGGTGACGTCGGTGGTGCGGAAGTAGAACTGCGGACGGTAGTTCGCGTAGAACGGGTTGTGACGCCCGCCCTCCTCCTTGGAGAGGATGTACGCGGTGCCCTCGAAGTCCGTGTGCGGCGTGACCGAACCCGGCTTGACGATGACCTGGCCGCGCTCGACGTCCTCGCGCTTGGTGCCACGGAGCAGGAGCCCGCAGTTCTCGCCGGCCCAGGCCTCGTCGAGCTGCTTGTGGAACATCTCGATGCCCGTGACGGTGGTCTTGACGGTGGGACGGATGCCCACGATCTCGACGTCCGAATTGATGGCGAGGGTGCCGCGCTCGGCGCGACCCGTGACGACGGTCCCACGACCGGTGATCGTGAAGACGTCCTCGACGGGCATGAGGAACGGCTTGTCCTTGTCGCGGACGGGCTCCGGGATGGAGTCGTCGACCGCGTCCATGAGCTTGACGATCTGCTCGACCCACTTCTCGTCGCCCTCGAGCGCCTTGAGGCCGGAGACCTTGACGACGGGGGCGTTGTCGCCGTCGAAGTCCTGGCTGGACAGCAGCTCGCGGACCTCGAGCTCGACGAGCTCGAGGATCTCCTCGTCGTCGACCATGTCGGACTTGTTGAGCGCGACGAGCAGGTACGGCACGCCGACCTGCTTCGCGAGCAGCACGTGCTCGCGCGTCTGCGCCATGGGGCCGTCGGTGGCGGCGACCACGAGGATCGCGCCGTCCATCTGGGCGGCGCCCGTGATCATGTTCTTGATGTAGTCAGCGTGACCCGGGGCGTCGACGTGAGCGTAGTGACGCTTGGGCGTCTCGTACTCGACGTGCGAGATGTTGATCGTGATGCCGCGCTGGCGCTCCTCGGGAGCGGAGTCGATGGACGCGAAGTCGCGCTGCACGTTGGTCGCCGACGGGTACTTGTCCGCCAGGACCTTGGAGATCGCTGCCGTCAGCGTCGTCTTGCCGTGGTCGACGTGACCGATCGTTCCGATGTTGACGTGCGGCTTGGTCCGCTCGAACTTGGCCTTACCCACTGTGGGTCCTCCTCAGGACTCGGTTGCGGAGCGTCCGGTTGTTCCCGGACGCCCTGCGTGTTGGAGATCTTGCTTATGGTACTGAAACGGCGGATGCCGCTCGAACTGGAGGGCTACTCGCCCTTGTTCTTCTGGACGATCTCGTCGGCGACAGCCTTCGGGACCTCGGCGTAGCTGCCGAAGCTCATCGAGTACACCGCGCGGCCCGAGGTCTTGCTCCTCAGGTCGCCGACGTAGCCGAACATCTCCGACAGGGGGACGTTCGCGGTGATGACCTTCACGCCGCTCGCGTCCTCCATGGCCTGGATCTGGCCGCGACGGGAGTTCAGGTCGCCGATGACGTCGCCCATGTACTCCTCGGGCGTGCGGACCTCGACGGCCATGAGCGGCTCGAGCAGAACGGGCTTCGCCTTGCGCGCGGCCTCCTTGAAGGCCATCGAGCCGGCGATCTTGAACGCCATCTCCGAGGAGTCGACGTCGTGCGCGGCGCCGTCGAGCAGCGTCGCCTTCACGCCGACCATCGGGTAGCCGGCGAGGATGCCGACCTGGAGCGCATCCTGGATGCCCGCGTCCACCGACGGGATGTACTCCCGGGGGACGCGACCGCCGGTGACCTTGTTGTCGAACTCGTAGGTCTTCTCCGCGGTCACCTCCATGGGCTCGATCTTGATCTGGATCTTGGCGAACTGCCCGGATCCACCCGTCTGCTTCTTGTGCGTGAAGTCGTGCTTGTCGACCGTGCCACGGATGGTCTCGCGGTACGCGACCTGCGGCTTGCCGACGTTGGCCTCGACGTTGAACTCGCGCTTCATGCGGTCGACCAGGATGTCGAGGTGGAGCTCGCCCATGCCCTTGATGACCGTCTGACCGGTCTCCTGGTTCTGCTCCGTGCGGAAGGTCGGGTCCTCTTCAGCGAGCTTCTGGATAGCGACACCCAGCTTCTCCTGGTCGGCCTTCGTCTTCGGCTCGATCGCGACCTCGATGACGGGCTCGGGGAACGTCATCGACTCGAGGACGATCTGCTCCTGCGGGTCGCACAGCGTGTCGCCCGTGGTCGTGTCCTTGAGGCCGATGACCGCGTAGATGTGACCAGCGGTGACCGAGTCGACCGGGTTCTCCTTGTTGGAGTGCATCTGGAAGATCTTCCCGATGCGCTCCTTCTTGCCCTTGGTCGAGTTGATGACCTGCGAGCCGCTCGCGATGGTGCCCGAGTAGACCCGGACGTACGTGAGGCGACCGAAGAACGGGTGCACCGCGACCTTGAACGCGAGCGCCGAGAAGGGCTCGGTCGAGTCGGGCTTGCGGATGATGATCTTCTCCTCGTCGCGCACGTCGTGTCCCTCCATGGGGGGCACGTCAAGCGGGCTGGGGAGGTAGTCGACCACCGCGTCGAGCATCGGCTGGACGCCGCGGTTCTTGAACGCGGAGCCGCAGAGCACGGGGTAGATCTCGCTGTTGACGGTGAGCTTGCGGATGGCGGCCTTGATCTCCGCCACCGTCAGCTCCTCGCCGCCGAAGTACTTCTCGAGCAGCGCGTCGTCGGTCTCGGCGACGGTCTCGAGCAGCTTGGCCCGGTACTCGTCCGCCTTGTCCTGCAGATCCGCGGGGATCTCCTCGATGTCGTACTTCGCACCGAGCTCGACGTCTCCCTTGGAGTCGCCGCGCCAGGTCAGCGCGCGCATCTCGACGAGGTCGATGACGCCCTCGAAGCCGCTCTCGGAGCCGATGGGCAGCTGGATGACCAGCGGCTTCGCGCCGAGGCGGTTGACGATGGTGTCGACCGTGAAGTAGAAGTCGGCGCCGAGCTTGTCCATCTTGTTGACGAAGCAGATGCGCGGCACGTCGTACTTGTCGGCCTGGCGCCACACCGTCTCGGACTGGGGCTCGACGCCCTCCTTGCCGTCGAACACGGCGACCGCGCCGTCGAGGACGCGGAGCGAACGCTCCACCTCGACGGTGAAGTCGACGTGCCCGGGGGTGTCGATGATGTTGATCTGGTTCTTGTTCCAGAAGCACGTTGTCGCGGCGGACGTGATCGTGATGCCGCGCTCCTGCTCCTGGGCCATCCAGTCCATCGTGGCGGCGCCGTCGTGGACCTCGCCGATCTTGTGAGTGATGCCCGTGTAGTACAGGATGCGCTCGGTGGTGGTGGTCTTGCCGGCATCGATGTGAGCCATGATGCCGATGTTGCGGACCTTGTTCAGGTCGGTGAGCACGTCCTGTGCCACAGGTTCCTCCGAAAGGGGTTGGTGGTGCTGTCGAACTAGGTGGTCGACTACCAGCGGTAGTGGGCGAACGCCTTGTTCGACTCGGCCATCTTGTGGGTGTCCTCGCGGCGCTTGACCGCGGCACCGAGGCCGTTGGATGCGTCGAGGATCTCGTTGGTGAGACGCTCGGTCATGGTCTTCTCGCGACGCGACTTGGCGTACGTCGTGAGCCAGCGGAGTGCGAGGGTGTTCGCGCGGTGCGGCTTGACCTCGATCGGCACCTGGTAGGTGGAGCCACCCACGCGGCGCGAGCGGACCTCGAGGGCCGGGCGGACGTTGTCGAGCGCCTTCTTCAGCGTGACGACGGCGTCCTGGCCGTTCTTCGCGGCGACGCCGGCGAGGGCGTCGTAGACGATCTTCTCGGCGAGGCCCTTCTTGCCGTCGAGCAGGATCTTGTTGACGAGCTGGCTGACGATCGGCGCACCGTAGACGGGATCTGCGACGACAGGGCGCTTGGGGGCGGGACCCTTGCGAGGCATTACTTCTTCTCCATCTTCGCGCCGTACCGGCTGCGAGCCTGCTTGCGGTTCTTCACGGCCTGGGTGTCGAGCGCGCCGCGGACGATCTTGTAGCGCACGCCGGGGAGGTCCTTCACGCGACCGCCGCGGACGAGCACCATGGAGTGCTCCTGGAGGTTGTGGCCCTCACCGGGGATGTAGGCCGTGACCTCCTGGCCGTTGCTGAGCTTGACGCGGGCGACCTTGCGCAGGGCCGAGTTCGGCTTCTTGGGCGTGGTCGTGTAGACGCGGGTGCAGACGCCGCGCTGCTGGGGGTTCGCCTTCAGGGCGGGCGCCTTGGTCTTGACGACCTTGGGCGTGCGGCCCTTGCGGACCAGCTGCTGGATGGTGGGCACTACGGGACTCCTCGATGCTGCACGGTGACAGCGGGTTGATGGTCAGCATTCGACGCCCGCGAGCGGGGATCGAGTTCAACTGGACCCGCGCGTCCGCCGACCACGGGAGTGGGAGGCGCCGGCGGGTATGCCGTGGGGGCCGGCCGAATGGACGAACCCTGGTCGATGCGCTCCCGTGCGGCTCGGCGCACCGACTTCACGGCACGACACGAGCGCACGCGTGAGCGCACACCTCGGCAACGATACAGTTCCGCGACTCGCCGGTCAAACGTTGGACGAGGGGCCGCGAGCCGCCAGCGCGACGGCACCGAGGCCCAGCAGCGCCGAGATGCCGAGCACGGCGACGCCGAACGGATCCACGAGGTGCCGGAGGGCGAACGCGAGGCTCGCGAACACGTCCGCGCCGGCCAGCAGGTAGAGGACGGCGCCGAGGATCCCGTACGCGAGCCAGGCGGCGGCGCCCCAGCCGAGGACCGGCAGGATGGGGATCCGCCGCTCCCGGTCGGCCTCGCGGGTGGTGCGGATGAGGCCGACGGTGAAGACCAGCGTGGCGCTCACGACCATCACGGGTCCGAGGAGCACGCCCGCGTCGCGCTCGGGGATCACGTCGTCACCGCCCAGCAGCGCGACGAAGCCGAAGACGCACACGACCAGCGCGACGTGCATGACGGCAGCCAGGAGGGGGATCACTCTCCCAGCCTGGCACGCGTCAGCGGTGATCCGGCTGCTCCGCCAGCTTCCGGTCGTACTCGGCGCGGGCCTCGACGTTCTTGGCCTTGATCCGGCGGCCGCGCGCGCTGATGCCGGCACCGAGCCAGGTGACGAGCTCGCGGGCGAGGAAGCCCGCGAGGATCCCGTCGGGGAAGGTCACGGTGCGCTGGAGCAGGAGGGCCTGCTCCGACGGGGCCAGGTCCATGACGCCGCCCTGGAGGAGGCGCGTGCCGACGTACGCGGCGTAGACGAGGATCGCGACGGGCAGGCCGCCCAGGACGAACGCCCACCACCCGCCCCGGTTGACCAGGAGCGCGAGCAGCACGAAGAGCACGAGGAACGCGATGGTCGGCACGTAGAAGATGGGCGACGCGATGTAGCGGCCGAAGACCTCGCCGAACGCGTCCGTGTTCCGCACCGAGGCGAGCAGGGCCGTGCCGAGCGAGTAGAGCAGGGCGAAGAGGATGACGGCGACGACGGCGATGAGCACGCCGAAGCCGCGGTTGCCGCGCTTCTCCGGCGGGACGGGCGCCTGCACGTAGATGGGCTGGGACTGCGACTGGCGCGCGGTCTCCTCCTCGCGGGCACGGCGGTCGCGCTCGTCGCGCTCGCGGGCGTCGGCCTCGCGGGCCTCGCGCTCGCGACGCTCCCGGTCCTCGACGTCGCGCTGGCGAGCCTCGGCCTCACGGGCCTCCGCTTCACGGGCTTCCGCCTCGCGGGCCTCGCGCTCGTGGTCGTCGCGCGCCCGGGCCTCGGCGACGCGGGCCTCGGACTCGCGCCGCTCGCGCTCGCGTGCGTCGTGGTCCTCGTCGACCGCGGCGGCGAACGCCGTCTGGTCGAAGGTGGAGGTGTCGGAGTGCGCGGAGTCGGCGCCGCGATCGGCGGGGCCGTCGTCGAAGGCGGCGGCGGCGCGCTCGTCCGGGGTGCGGGGATCCAGCGGCTGGTCGGCCTCGTCGGGCTGTCGGTGCGGGGCGGGCCTGTCGTCGGTCATGGCACGAACCTACCTCGGCGGCGCCCCGCGGCCCGGGCGGCGTGCCGGGGAGCGCCGAGATGGTCGCGAGCGGCTAGAAGGGCTCGAGGAGCCGCTGCAGGAACCGGCGCGTGCGCTCCTCCGTCGGGTCCTGGAGCACCTGCGACGGATGCCCGCGCTCGACGACCACGCCGCCGTCCATGAAGACGACCTCGTCGGCGACCTGGCGGGCGAACGCCAGCTCGTGCGTGACGATCACCATGGTCCACGCCTCGTCGGCGAGCTCCTTGATGACGCTGAGCACCTCGCCCACGAGCTCCGGGTCGAGGGCCGACGTCGGCTCGTCGAAGAGCAGGATCTGCGGCCGGAGCGCCAGCGCGCGCACGATCCCCACGCGCTGCTGCTGGCCGCCGGACAGCTGGAACGGGTGCTGGTCGCGCTTGTCGGCGAGGCCGACGCGGGCGAGCAGCTCCTCCGCCTCCCGGGTCGCCTCGGCGACGGAGCGGCGCTGGACCTGCACCGGACCCTCGATGACGTTCTCCAGCACCGTCTTGTGCGGGAACAGGTTGTACTGCTGGAAGACCATCGCCGACCGGTCGCGCAGGGCGAGCAGCTCGCGGTGGCGCGGCTTCGCGGCGAAGTCGACCCGGAGCGGGCCGGTCGTGCGGGACCGGGAGTCGGCGTCGGCCGCGGCGACCTCGACGACGCCCTCCTCGGGCACCTCGAGCCCGTTGAGGGAGCGCAAGACCGTGGTCTTGCCGGATCCGCTCGGACCGATGAGCGCGGTCACGCCGCCGCGGCGCACCTCGAGGTCGATCGAGCGGAGGACCTCGTTGTCGCCGAACGACTTGCGGAGGCCGCGGACGGTGAGGACGGGCTCGCCGGGCGTCCGGTGCGGCGCGGGCGCGGGATCGGCGGGGTCAGTGGGCGACATACCGGTCGAGCCTCCTCTCGAGGCGGGTCTGCGCGAACGAGAGCACGAGGCAGACGAGCCAGTAGATCAGGGCCGCCTCGAGGTACAGCAGCATGTACTCGAAGGTAGACGACGCGATGAGCTGCGCCTGCTTGAAGAGCTCGGTCACGAGGATCACCGAGGCGAGGGAGGTGTCCTTCACCAGGCTGATGAACGTGTTCGACAGCGGCGGCACGGACACGCGCGCGGCCTGCGGCACGATGATGCGGCGCAGCGTCAGGGGTCGCGACATGCCGATGGTGTGGCCGGCCTCCCACTGCCCGCGCGGGACCGAGAGGATCGACGCGCGGATGATCTCCGCCGCGTACCCGCCCACGTTCACCGAGAGGGCGATCACGGCGCTCGGCCACGGCGGCAGCACGATCCCGATGGACGGCAGGCCGTAGAAGATCACGAAGAGCTGCACCAGGAGCGGGGTGCCGCGCACGACGGAGATGTAGAAGCGCGCGATGCCCGACACCAGCCGGTTGCCGTAGAGCCGCATGAGCGCGAGGCCCAGGGCGATGGCGAGGCCCAGCGCGAACGTGACCAGGGCGAGCGGGATGGTGCCGCGGATCGTCTCGAGCGCGAGCGGCCCGAACGACGACCAGAACAGGTCCCACTCCCTCGACATGCGATCCCCTCGTCTCGTCCTCGTCCGTCAGCGTACGCGGCGGCCTACTGCGAGACGTCCGTGCCGAAGTACTTCTCGGAGATCGACGCGAGCGTGCCGTCGGCGCGGAGGTCGGCGAGGGCCTGGTCGACCGCGGTCACGAGGTCGTCGCTGCCCTTGCGGAAGACGAGCGCGCTGAGCGACGGGTCGTCGGTCTCGGCGGCCACCTCCAGGTCGGAGTCGCCCTGCTGCTTCTGGTAGTCGAGCAGCGTGAGGCGGTCGTTGATCGTCGCTTCGACGCGGCCCTGCTGGAGGAGCGTCACCGCCTGCGCGAAGCCCTCGACGGCCTCGACCCTGGCGCCGCTCTGGGTCGCGAGGTCGTTCCAGTTGCTCGTGAGCGACTGCGCGGTGGTCTTGCCCTTGAGGTCGGCGAACGAGCTGATGCCCGAGTCGGAGCCCTTGACGATGATCACGCCGGGCGAGACCGTGTACGGCTCGGAGAAGTCGTAGACCGTCTTGCGCTCGTCCGTGATCGAGATCTGGTTGGCGATGACGTCCCAGCGTCCCGCCTCGAGGCCCGCGAAGATGCCGTCGAACTGGGTCTCCTCGAAGACCGGCTTGACGCCCAGCTTGTCCGCGACCGCCGTCGCGACCTCGACGTCGTAGCCCGTGAGCGCGCCCGAGCCGGATCCCTCGTGGAAGGAGAAGGGCGAGTACGTGCCCTCGGTGCCGATGACGAGCTCGCCCTTAGCCTGGACGTCGGAGAGGCTCGTGGCGGCGGCGGGGGTGCCGGACGCGCCCGGCGCGGATCCGCTGCCCGCGTCGCCCGAGGCGCAGCCCGCGAGGCCGAGGGCGGCCACGGCCAGGAGGCCGGTGAGGGCGAGGGAGGGACGGAGGCGGGAGCGGAGCGTCATGGGGGTCCTTGCGGTCACGGCGGATCTCGAGAGCGGGATCGCCTCGTGCGGGTGCTGTGTGCGCGGTGCTGCGGCGCCTGGTGCTCGGAACCAGTCCGAGCGCGCCGACCGTCATGGTCTCAACGCCCTAGTCGTGTCGGTATTCCCATGTCGCCGTATGACGGAGCCGCCGCGTCGGAACGCCCGCGCCACGGCTAGAAGAGCGGCTCGGGACCGGTGCCGTCCCCGTCGTCGGGCACCGGCCCGATCTCGCCCTCGAGCTCCTGGAGCCGCAGGTTGACGAAGCGGTCGAGGGCCTGGCGGATCACGGGCGCGAGCGGGGCGAGCTCGCGCACCATCGCCAGGTCCACCGCCTGCTGGATCCCCTCCTCGCGCTCCCCGTAGTCGACGAACGCGGGCATGCCGAAGGGGTGGTCGCGGTAGACCGGCCCGCGGGTGTCGCGGTAGAGGCGTTCGCGGGCGTCGCGGGCGGCCTCGGCGCGGGCCACCTCGAGCGCGGCGACGAGCGGGTGGATCGCCGTGTGGGGCGCGTCCCGCGGGATGGCCTCCTGGTCCGTGAAGACCGACGCGTCGCAGGCGGGGCAGGATCCGGATCCGGTGCCCGACGCGGTCGGCGTCCAGGTCGCGTAGCGCAGCGCGTGCGCCCGCCACGCCAGGACGACGTCCTCCAGCATGCGCACGACGCCTCCTCGGGTCCCGGCGTCGGCCGCTGCCGGGTCCGCCCACTGTATCGCCGGGACGGGCCCGCCCCGGGAGCCCGCGGGCGCGGGACGGGGGCGCGCGACGCGCGCCCCCGGGGACGAGGAAGGGCCCCGCCGGAGCGGGGCCCTTCTCATCGTGCGCTCACGCGCCGGCGGTCCTAGTTGTAGGTGCCGGGCGTGTAGTCGTCCGAGCTGAAGCTGTCGAAGTCGACGAAGCTCAGGTCGGACTCGTTGAACACCGACTCATCCGTGAAGATGCGGTTCGGGTAGCGCTCGGCCTTGGCCTCCTCCGTCGCGGTGACGGTGACGTCGCGGTACTTCGCGAGCCCCGTCCCGGCCGGAATCAGCTTGCCGATGATGACGTTCTCCTTGAGGCCCATCAGCGGGTCGGACTTGCCCTCCATGGCGGCCTGTGTGAGCACGCGGGTCGTCTCCTGGAAGGACGCGGCCGACAGCCACGACTCGGTCGCGAGCGAGGCCTTGGTGATTCCCATGACCTCCTGGCGGGCGGAGGCGGTCTTCTTGCCCTCCGTCAGCGTGGCGCGGTTGACCTCGTTGTAGCGGGCCCGGTCGACGAGCTCACCGGGGAGGAGGTCCGTGTCGCCGTGCTCGACGACCGTGACCTTGCGCAGCATCTGCCGCACGATGACCTCGATGTGCTTGTCGTGGATCGGGACGCCCTGCGAGCGGTAGACGCCCTGGACACCGCCCACGAGGTGCTTCTGCACCTCGCGCACGCCCTTGACCCGGAGGACCTCCTTCGGGTCGATGGCGCCGACGTGCAGCTGCTGCCCGAGCTCGACGTGCTGGCCGTCCTCGACGAGGAGGGTCGCGCGCTTGAGCACCGGGTAGATGTGCGGCTCGTCGCCGTTGTCCGGGGTCAGGATCACCTTGCGGCTGCGATCCGTGTCCTCGATCGTGATGCGGCCGGCGGCCTCCGCGATGGGCGACGCACCCTTGGGGGTGCGGGCCTCGAAGAGCTCCTGCACGCGGGGCAGACCCTGCGTGATGTCGTCCGCCGATGCCACACCACCGGTGTGGAAGGTGCGCATCGTGAGCTGCGTGCCGGGCTCGCCGATCGACTGGGCCGCGATGATGCCGACGGCCTCGCCGATGTCGACGAGCTTGCCCGTGGCGAGCGAGCGGCCGTAGCAGGCCGCGCACACGCCGACGGCGGACTCGCACGTGAGGACCGAGCGCACCTTGATCTCGTGCACGCCGGCCGCGATCAGGTGGTCGATCATGACGTCGCCGACGTCGCTGCCCGCGGGGGCGACGACCTCGCCGGCCTCGTTGACCGCGTCCGCGGCCAGCGAGCGGGCGTACACCGAGTTCTCCACGTTGGAGTCGCGGACGGACGAGCCGTCCGCGGCCTTCGTGGCGATCGGCAGGTCGAGCCCGCGGCCGGTGCCGCAGTCGTCCTCGCGGATGATGACGTCCTGCGACACGTCCACCAGACGACGGGTGAGGTACCCGGAGTCGGCGGTGCGCAGCGCGGTGTCGGCCAGTCCCTTGCGGGCGCCGTGGGTGGAGATGAAGTACTCCGCCACCGTCAGGCCCTCGCGGTACGAGTGGACGATCGGGCGGGGGATGATCTCGCCCTTCGGGTTCGACACGAGGCCGCGCATGCCGGCGATCTGGCGGACCTGCATCCAGTTGCCTCGTGCCCCGGAGGACACCATGCGGTTGATGTTGTTGTCGGCGGGGAGGTTGTCCTCCATCGCCTTGGCGACCTCGGCGGTGGCCTTGTTCCAGATCTCGATGAGCTCCTGACGACGCTCGGCGTTCGTCGTGAGGCCCTTCTCGAACTGGCCCTGGACCTTGGCGGCCTGCTTCTCGTAGCCCGACAGGATGGCCGCCTTGGTGGGCGGGGTCAGCACGTCGGAGAGGGCGACCGTGACGCCGGAGCGCGTGGCCCAGTAGAAGCCCGCGTCCTTGATCCGGTCGAGCGCTGCCGCGACCTCCACCTTCGGGTACCGCTCGGCGAGGTCGTTGACGATCTCGGAGAGCTTGCCCTTGTCGGCGACGGCCTCGATGTAGGGGTAGTCGACCGGCAGGGTCTCGTTGAACAGCGCGCGACCGAGGGTGGTCTCGAGCAGCACAGGGCCGACGGTCTTGCCCTTCTCGTCGAGCTCGACGCCCTCGGGCGCCTCGCCCTCGCCGAAGTAGATGTCGTGCAGGCGGATGCGCACCTTGGCGTTGAGGTCCAGCGAGAGCTGGTCCTTCGCCAGGATGGCCTCGGCCACCGAGCTGAACGCGCGACCCTCACCGGCGACGCCCTCCTTGAGGGTGGTCAGGTGGTGCAGGCCGATGATCATGTCCTGCGTGGGCAGGGTGACCGGGCGTCCGTCCGACGGCTTGAGGATGTTGTTCGAGGCGAGCATCAGGATGCGCGCCTCGGCCTGGGCCTCGACCGACAGGGGGAGGTGGACGGCCATCTGGTCGCCGTCGAAGTCCGCGTTGAACGCGGCGCAGACGAGCGGGTGCAGCTGGATGGCCTTGCCCTCCACGAGCTGGGGCTCGAACGCCTGGATGCCCAGACGGTGGAGCGTGGGCGCGCGGTTGAGCAGCACGGGGCGCTCGCGGATGATCTCCTCGAGCACGTCCCACACCTGTCCGCGGCTGCGCTCGACCATGCGCTTGGCGGCCTTGATGTTCTGGGCGTGACTCAGGTCGATCAGGCGCTTGATGACGAACGGCTTGAACAGCTCGAGCGCCATCTGCTTGGGCAGACCGCACTGGTGCAGCTTGAGCTGCGGTCCGACGATGATGACCGAGCGGCCGGAGTAGTCGACGCGCTTGCCGAGCAGGTTCTGGCGGAACCGGCCCTGCTTGCCCTTCAGCATGTCGCTGAGGGACTTGAGCGCGCGGTTGCCGGTGCCCGTAACGGGACGACCGCGGCGGCCGTTGTCGAACAGCGCGTCGACGGCCTCCTGCAGCATGCGCTTCTCGTTGTTGACGATGATCTCGGGGGCGCCGAGATCCAGCAGACGACGGAGGCGGTTGTTGCGGTTGATGACGCGGCGGTACAGGTCGTTCAGGTCGCTGGTCGCGAAGCGGCCGCCGTCGAGCTGCACCATCGGGCGCAGCTCCGGCGGGATGACCGGGACGACCTGCAGCACCATCGCGGCCGGCGAGTTGCCGGTGGCGAGGAAGGAGCTGACGACGCGCAGGCGCTTGATGGCGCGGATCTTCTTCTGGCCCTTGCCGGTGGCGATCTGCTCGCGGAGCAGCTCCCCCTCGGCCTCGAGGTCGAAGGCCTCCAGGCGCTTCTGGATCGCCTCGGCGCCCATGTGGGCCTCGAAGTAGATGCCGAAGCGGTCCTGCAGCTCGTGGAAGACGGCGTCCTCGGGCTTGAGCTCGCCGACCTTGAGGCTACGGAACTCCTCCCAGACGCGCTCGAGACGCGAGATGTCCTCGTCGAACGCCTTGCGCGTCTGACCCATCTCCTTCTCGGCGCTGTCCTTCGCGCGACGCTTCTGGTCGCTCTTCGCGCCCTCGGCCTCCAGCGCGGCCAGGTCGGTCTCGAGACGCCCGAGGCGCTCGGCGATCTGGCTGTCGCGCTGGTCCTGCAGGGTCTTGATCTCGAGCCGGAGCTCGTTCTCGAGGCCCGGCATGTCCTCGTGGCGAGCGTCCTCGTCCACGCTGATCACCATGTAGGCGGCGAAGTAGATGACCTTCTCGAGGTCCTTCGGCGCCATGTCGAGCAGGTAGCCGAGGCGCGACGGCACGCCCTTGAAGTACCAGATGTGCGTGACGGGCGCGGCGAGCTCGATGTGGCCCATGCGCTCGCGGCGGACCGCGGACTTGGTGACCTCCACGCCGCAGCGCTCGCAGACGATGCCCTTGAAGCGCACCCGCTTGTACTTGCCGCAGGAGCACTCCCAGTCGCGGCTGGGTCCGAAGATCTGCTCTCCGAAGAGGCCGTCCTTCTCGGGCTTCAGCGTGCGGTAGTTGATGGTCTCGGGCTTCTTGACCTCACCGTGCGACCAGCGGCGGATGTCGTCGGCCGTGGCCAGGCCGATCCGCAGCTCATCGAAAGTTGTTACGTCGAGCAATTTTCCTTCTCTCCTTGGAAAGCTTCGAGTCGAAAGTCTTGAGCGGGCTTAGATGTCGTCGATGCTGGACGACTCGAAGCGGGTGGAGATGTTGATGCCGAGCTCCTCCGCCGCGCGGAAGACCTCGTCATCCGTGTCGCGCAGGCTGACCGCCTGGCCGTCGGCAGAGAGGACCTCGACGTTCAGGCAGAGGGACTGCATCTCCTTGATCAGGACCTTGAAGGACTCGGGGATACCCGGTTCCTGGATGTTCTCGCCCTTGACGATGGCCTCGTACACCTTCACGCGGCCGAGGATGTCGTCCGACTTGATGGTGAGGAGCTCCTGCAGCGCGTACGCGGCGCCGTAGGCCTCGAGCGCCCAGACCTCCATCTCGCCGAACCGCTGGCCGCCGAACTGGGCCTTACCGCCCAGGGGCTGCTGCGTGATCATCGAGTAGGGACCCGTCGAGCGCGCGTGGATCTTGTCGTCCACCAGGTGGTGCAGCTTCAGGATGTACATGTAGCCGACCGAGACGGGCTCGGGGAACGGCTCGCCGGAGCGGCCGTCGAACAGGCGCGTCTTGCCGCTGGACCCGATGAGGCGGTCGCCGTCGCGGGTGACCGTCGTCGAGTCGAGCAGGCCGGCGATCTCCTCCTCGAGCGCTCCGTCGAACACCGGGGTGGCGACCTTCGTGCCGGCCGGGGCCTGGCGCGCGTGGTCCGGCAGGCGCTCGGCCCACTTCGGCTTGCCCTCGACCTCCCAGCCCTGCTTGGCGATCCACCCGAGGTGGGTCTCCAGGACCTGGCCGAAGTTCATGCGGCCGGGGATGCCGAGCGGGTTGAGGATGACGTCGACCGGGGTCCCGTCGGCGAGGAACGGCATGTCCTCGACCGGCAGGATCTTGGAGATGACGCCCTTGTTGCCGTGACGGCCGGCGAGCTTGTCGCCCTCGGTGATCTTGCGCTTCTGCGCGATGAACACCACGACGCGCTGGTTGACGCCCGAGCCCAGCTCGTCGTCGCCGTCCTGCGAGTCGAAGACCTTGACGCCGATGATCGTGCCCTGCTCGCCGTGGGGCACCTTCAGGGACGTGTCGCGGACCTCGCGGCTCTTCTCGTTGAAGATCGCGCGCAGCAGGCGCTCCTCGGCGCTGAGCTCGGTCTCGCCCTTCGGCGTGACCTTGCCCACGAGGATGTCGCCGGGGCGGACCTCGGCGCCGATGCGGATGATGCCGCGCTCGTCGAGGTCGGCGAGCAGCTCCGGGCTGACGTTGGGGAGGTCGCGGGTGATCTCCTCCTTGCCGAGCTTGGTGTCGCGCGCGTCGACCTCGTACTCCTCGATGTGGATGGAGGAGAGGGTGTCGTCCTTGACCAGGTTCTGGCTCAGGATGATCGCGTCCTCGAAGTTGTGGCCCTCCCACGGCATGAACGCGACGAGCAGGTTCTTGCCGAGCGCGAGCTCGCCGTTCTCCGTGGCGGGGCCGTCGGCGATGACCTCGCCGGCCTCGATGCGGTCGCCGGCCGAGACCAGGACGCGGTGGTTGTAGCTCGTGCCCTGGTTGGAGCGGTCGAACTTGCGCAGGTAGTAGGTCTGCGTGCCGCCCTCGTCGAGCTGGATGGTGACGACCTCGGCCGACACCTCCTGCACGACGCCCGAGGCGTCGGCGGTGAGGACGTCGCCGGCGTCGATCGCCGCGTAGCCCTCCATGCCGGTGCCGACGAGCGGGCTCTCGCTGCGCAGCAGCGGGACGGCCTGACGCTGCATGTTCGCGCCCATGAGGGCCCGGTTCGCGTCGTCGTGCTCGAGGAAGGGGATGAGCGAGGTCGCGACCGACACCATCTGGCGCGGGGAGACGTCCATGTAGTGGACGTTCTCCTTCGCGACGAGCTCCACCTCACCGCCCTTGGGGCGGACGAGGACGCGGTCCTCCGCGAAGCGGAAGTCCTTCGTGAGGGGCGCGTTGGCCTGGGCGACGAGGAACTCGTCCTCCTCGCTGGCCGTGAGGTAGTCGATCGTGTCCGTGACCACGCCGTCGACGACGCGACGGTACGGGGTCTCGATGAAGCCGAACGAGTTGATGCGGGCGAAGGACGCCAGCGAGCCGATCAGGCCGATGTTCGGGCCCTCGGGGGTCTCGATGGGGCACATGCGGCCGTAGTGCGACGGGTGGACGTCGCGGACCTCGACGCCGGCGCGCTCACGGGACAGACCACCCGGGCCGAGCGCCGAGAGGCGGCGCTTGTGGGTGAGGCCCGCGAGCGGGTTGTTCTGGTCCATGAACTGCGACAGCTGGCTCGTGCCGAAGAACTCCTTGATCGCGGCGACGACGGGGCGCACGTTGATCAGGGTCTGCGGCGTGATGGCCTCGATGTCCTGCGTGGTCATGCGCTCGCGGACGACGCGCTCCATGCGGGACAGGCCTGTGCGGACCTGGTTCTGGATGAGCTCGCCGACCGCGCGGATGCGGCGGTTGCCGAAGTGGTCGATGTCGTCCACGTCGAGGCGCAGCTCGACGGGCTTGCCGTCGCGCGTGCCGTTCATCTTCGTCTCGTTCGCGTGCAGCGAGACGAGGTACTTGATGGTCGCGAGGATGTCCTCGACCGTCAGCACCGAGTCGGTGAGCTGCTTGTCGATGCCGAGCTTGCGGTTGATCTTGTAGCGGCCCACCTTCGCCAGGTCGTAGCGCTTCGGGTTGAAGTAGAAGTTGTCCAGCAGCGCGCGGGCGGCCTCGGCGGCGACCTGCTCGCCCGGGCGGAGCTTGCGGTAGATGTCCTTGAGGGCCTCCTCCTTGGTGAGGATGGAGTCCTTCTCGAGCGTGAGCTCGATGGACGCGACGCCCTTGAACTCCTCGAGGATCTGCTCGCTCGTGAGGCCGAGGGCCTTCAGGAACACGGTGACCGACTGCTTGCGCTTACGGTCGATGCGCACGCCGACCTGGTCGCGCTTGTCGATCTCGAACTCGAGCCAGGCGCCGCGGGACGGGATGACGCGGGCGGAGTAGATGTCCTTGTCGGAGGTCTTTTCCTGCTGGCGCTCGAAGTACACGCCGGGCGAGCGGACGAGCTGGGACACGACGACACGCTCGGTGCCGTTGATGATGAACGTGCCCTTCTCCGTCATGAGGGGGAAGTCGCCCATGAAGACCGTCTGGGTCTTGATCTCACCCGTGAGGTGGTTCATGAACTCGGCCTCGACGTAGAGGGGAGCGGAGTAGGTCTTGCCGCGCTCCTTGCACTCGTCGATGGAGTACTTCTGCTCCTCGAGGTACGGGTTGGTGAACCCGAGCTGCATGGTCTCACCCAGGTCCTCGATGGGGGAGATCTCCTCGAAGATCTCCTCGAGGCCGGAGTTGAGCGCCAGGTCGGTACGACCCTGCGCGGTGCCCTCCTCGACGCGCTTCTTCCACGCGTCCGAGCCGACGAGCCAGTCGAAGCTCTCGGTCTGCAGGGCGAGGAGGTCGGGGACGGTGAGGGTGTCAGTGATCTTCGCGAACGAGAGCCGCGATGCGTCGCGACCGTTCTGGGGAGTGGGAGTTGCGTTGCGCGCAGCAGCCAAGGAAATTACCTCCGTGGGCCCCGTCGGGCTCCGATGTCGTCGATACGCCGAGACCGACCTGGGACGTGACCCGTGCCGATCCTGATGGAGTTGCTCGCCACACCTCGCGGGATGGGCTCGGGATGGACCCGAGCGCACACGATGACCGACCGCAATATGAAGGCAAAAGGGAGTGGGAGCGCAAAGGATCACCATACGGGTCGCGACGCGCCATGTCCAGCGGAATCTTGCATCCTCGGCGTGTCTCGGTGTATAACGTCCGGCTGCCCTGCCGCAGGACCGCTCCGCCCGCGTAGCGTCGGGGCATGAACGCACCCTGGCACGTGTCCCCCGGCGGCCCCTCGCACGTGCACACGGCGGGCGACGTGGAGATCCGGAAGGCCTCCGTCGGGCCGATGGACAACGACGCGTACCTCCTCACCGACCTCGACTCCGGCGAGCGCCTCCTCGTCGACGCGGCGGCCGACGTCGAGCGGCTGCTGGCCCTCGTGGCGGAGCCGGATCCCGTGGGCCGCCTGGCCGTCGTCGTCACCACCCACGGCCACGCCGACCACCACGGCGCCCTCGCGGCCGTGCTCGACGCGACGGGTGCCGCGTCCGCCGTGGGCGACGCGGATGCCGCCGACCTGCCCGTCGACGCCGACCGGCGCCTCACGCACGGCGACCGCGTCGCGTTCGGCGGCGTCGAGCTCGCGGTGATCGCCCTCCGCGGGCACACGCCCGGCAGCGTCGCGCTCGTGCTGCAGCCGGGCGACGGCAGCACGCACCTCTTCACGGGCGACTCGCTCTTCCCGGGCGGCGTCGGGAACACGCAGGGCGACGCCGACCGCTTCCGGCAGCTCATGGACGACGTGGAGGAGCGGGTCTTCGCGCGCTTCCCCGACGACGCGCACGTGCACCCCGGCCACGGCGACGCGACGACGCTGGGCGCGGAGCGTGGATCCCTGGCGGAGTGGCGCTCGCGCGGCTGGTGACGGGACGCCCGGCGGCCGGGCCCCGGCGCCGGGCGGACGCCTAGGCTGAGGAGATGCCCGAGCACCCGTCGACCGTCCTGTCACTCAGCGGGCACCGGGCCGTCATCGAGCCCGACCGGTTCGTGCCGGGGGCCTACCAGCTCGTGGTCGACGGGACGCCGCAGTCGCACGTCAACATGGACGACCCGGGCGAGCTGTTCTTCGAGTACGTGCAGCGCATGGGCCACGTCATCGACCTCCTGGGCGATCCCGGCCAGCCCGTCACCGCGCTGCACCTCGGCGCCGGCGCGCTCACCCTCCCGCGGTACGTCGAGGCGACGCGGCCCGGATCCCGCCAGCAGGTCATCGAGCTCGAGCAGGACCTCGTGGACCTGGTGCGCGAGCACCTCCCGTGGTCGCGCAAGGCATCCATCCGGCTGAGGTACGGCGACGCGCGCGAGGTCATGGGCCGGCTGCCGCAGGGGCTCCGCGGATCCGTCGACCTCGTCGTGGTGGACGTCTTCAGCGGCGCCCGCACGCCCGCCCACATCACGAGCCGCGACTTCTACGCGGAGGCCGCGGCGTTCCTCGCGCCCGGCGGGATCATGACGGTCAACGTCGCCGACGGCCACGGGCTCCGCTTCGCCCGCGGCCAGGCCGCGACGATCCAGGACGTGCTGCCGCACGTGGCCGCGCTCGCCGAGACGCAGGTCCTGAAGGGCCGGCGGTTCGGGAACGTCGTGTTCGCCGCGTCCGCGACGCCCCTGCCGCTCGACTTCGTGCCGCGCCTGCTCGCGGGCGGTCCGCATCCCGCGAAGGTCGTCGAGGGGCGCGAGCTCGCCGACTTCATCGCGGGCGCCTCCGTCGTCACCGACGCCACCGCCGTGCCGTCCCCCTCCCCCGCCCGCAGCATCTTCCAGACGAAGCCCTGACCGGCCTCCCCCGGGCATCGAGGCCCGCCGATCCACCGGAGTCACCATGAACCGCCGCTCCCGCACCCGCCCGGCGCGCGTCGCCGCGCTCGGGTTCGCCGCCCTCGTCGCGCTGACGGGCTGCACGAACGACGACGGCTCGCCCGTGGACGTGCGCGCCACCGAACCGCCCGCGCCCTCGCCCACCAGCACGAACGCCGACCCGGTGGGCGTCGCACCGTCGGGCACGCCCACCGCCGTCGCGTCCGACCTCGTCTCGCCGTGGTCCGTCGCGGAGCTGCCGTCGGGAGCCCTGCTCGTGAGCGAGCGCGACACGTCGCGCATCGTGGAGGTGCTCGACGACGGCACCACGCGGGTCGCCGGCACGATCGCGGGCGTGGGGCCGCAGGGCGAGGGCGGGCTGCTCGGGATCGCGGTGCGCGAGGCCGACGGCGCCACGCAGCTCTACGCCTACTTCACGAGCTCCACCGACAACCGCATCGTGCGCATGGACGTGACGGGCGATCCGGGATCGCTCGGGCTCGGGGCGGCCGAGGACATCGTGACGGGGATCCCCCGCGACACGACCCACAACGGCGGCCGCATCGCGTTCGGCCCCGACGGCATGCTCTACGCCACCACGGGCGACGCGAACCTCCGCGACGCCGCGCAGGACCGGATCTCGCTCGCGGGCAAGATCCTCCGCCTCACGCCCGACGGGCAGGGGCCGGCGGACAACCCGACGCCGGGATCCCCCGTCTACTCGATGGGCCACCGCAACCCCCAGGGGATCGCGTGGGACGCCGAGGGGAACCTCTGGGCGGCGGAGTTCGGCCAGGACACCTGGGACGAGCTGAACCTCATCGAGCCCGGCGGGAACTACGGGTGGCCGGTCGTCGAGGGAGCGACGGACGACGCGTACATCGACCCGGTCCGCCAGTGGGCCACCGACGACGCGAGCCCGAGCGGCATCGCGATCACCGGCGACACCATCTTCATGGCGGGCCTCGGCGGCCAGCGCCTCTGGGTGATCCGGCCGGGCGCGGTGGTCACCGACCCCATCCCGGACGACCGCGTGACCGAGTTCTATACGCGCGAATTCGGGCGGATCCGCGACGTGCAGGCCGCGCCCGACGGCTCGCTGCGCATGCTCACCGGCAACACCGACGGCCGCGGCACCCCTCGCGCGGGCGACGACAAGCTGCTCCGGGTCGAGCTCATGCCGATCCAGGCGGGATAATCTCTACCTCGTGACAGGCACCGCGATCATCATCGGCTACGACAGGGACACCCTCCGGGAGAAGGTGGACCTGCGGGCGGCCGGCGAGCGCCTGGACGACCTCGAGGCCCTCCGCAGCCTCTCCGCCATCACCGAGAAGGTCGCGCTGCTGCGCATGCTCGGCCGGCTCGACGAGGCGTGGGACATGGCGAACGCGGCCGTCCGCCAGGCGCGCTTCACGGGCGACCGGGAGACGCTGCTCGCGTGCCGCATCCGCCGCGCGCAGGTGCAGCAGTACCGGGGCAAGCTCGACATCGCGCTGCAGGACCTCGGCGGCTGCGTCGACGAGGCCCGCGCGCACGAGTGGTACGCGCTGGAGGCGTTCGCGCTGCAGCACCGCGGCAAGGTGCACTTCGACCGGGGCGACTACCGCCTCGCGCTCTCCGACTTCGAGGACGCGTACACGCTGCGCACGCGCGAGGGCCTCCCGAGCGATCAGCTGGAGAGCTCGGCGCTCGCGATCGACGTCGCCAAGGAGCGCATCGCCGCCCAGCCCGCGTGATGGGCCCGCTCGCCTCCCGGTCGACGGCGGCCGTACGTGGCTGACCTCGCCCGGGTGCGGATCTGGGCCGAGGCCCTGATCGCGCTCCACCTCGACCCCTCGTGGACGTTCGCGTTCGACCACGCCCGCACGCGCGCCGGCGCCTGCCACTACGGCGAGAAGAGGATCACGGTCTCGCGGCACCTCGCGGGGCGGTTCGAGGACGACGAGATCCACCAGGTGCTGCTGCACGAGGTCGCGCACGCGCTCGCCGGATCCCGCGCGGGGCACGGGCCGAAGTGGAAGGAGGTGGCCGCCGAGCTCGGCTACGAGGGGTCACGTCTGCACTCCGGCGCCGTCGCCGAGGAGCTCGCGCCCTGGGTGGGAGCGTGCCCGTCCGGCCACGCGCACTTCCGCTACCGGAAGCCGACCCGGCCGCTCGCCTGCGGGCTGTGCTCGAGGCGGTTCGACCGGGCGCACCTCATCGCGTGGACGAAGCGGGACGTGCCGTCGGGCGCCGCCGCGACGCGCCATGCGCCGGATCGGCGCGAGGGCGCCGCGTGAGCCGCGCGCCGGGATCCGAGCGGCCCACCGGCCAGTGGATCACCGACCCCGACGGCCTGCGCTGGTTCCTCGACACGGGCGCCGTGAGCCTCGACCTCGCGTACACCGGTGCGCTCGGGGATCCGGAGCCGCGCGAGACGCTCCCCGACACGGCGGCCCTCGGCGCGTGGCTGAGCGAGCACCTCGCGCCCGTGTCGGAGCCCGGCGAGCGCGACCTCGCGGACGCCCGCACCCTCCGGCAGGCGATCGGCGACATCGCGGCGGCCATCGCGGACGGCGGGGAGCCGGCGCCGCGCGACGTCGACGTGCTCAACCTCTACGCGGCCACGCCCGACCTGCCGCCGGCGCTCGGCGGCGGATCCCGCCAGGCCGGCCGCGCCCTCGCCCGGCCCGCGCAGGCGCTCGCGTCGGCGGCGCGCGACGCGGTGGTGGTGTTCGGGGCGGGATCCGAGCGGATCCACCGCTGCTCGGCCGACGACTGCACCGTGCTCTACCTCGACACGACGCGCTCGGGCACGAGGCGCTGGTGCTCGATGCGGCGCTGCGGCAACCGCGCGAAGGTGCGCGCCCACCGCGCCCGGCAGCTGCGGGAGCGGCGGACGGGGATCCCGGCGCGCGTGGCGCCCGTGCGCCCCGCGGCGGCGCCTGCCCCCGGGGACGACGACGGCCCGGGCGCCTGAGCCCCCGGGCCGTCGTCGCGGATCCGCGTCACTCGCTGACGCGGACCTCCTTCCAGAACGCGACGTAGCCGCTGTAGTCACGGCCCACGCGGTCGAACGACGACGGGATGGGCGTCGGGTACGACCAGGCGCGGTCCTGCAGCACGGTGTCGCCGTCCTTGACGGAGAAGTACTGCGTGTCGCCCTTCCACGGGCAGTGGTACGGCGTGCTGGTCTCCGCGAGGAGCGACATGTCGACGCTCTGCGGCGGGAAGTACCAGTTGCCCTCGATCTCGATGAGCTCGTCCTTCGGGGCCTCGGCGACGGTGACGCCGTTGATGACTGCCTTCATGTGATGACCTTCCGGTTCCGTGGCGTCGTGACGGTGCGGCGCCTGATGCCCAAGGGGAACACGCGCTCCTGGGCGCCCATTCCGGGCGGACATCGGGCGGATGGCGCGCGGGCTCAGGCGTCGCGGTGGAGGCGGTGCACGACCACGTCGGCGGGGCCCGCGGCGAGCGCCGCGGCGACCAGCCCGTCGTGGCCCGCGTCGTCGAGCCGGCGCGCCGAGACGCTCGCGGTGACGAGGTGCCCGACGGCCGGCCGCAGCTGCTGGTAGGCGGCGCACGCGACGGCAGCTTCCGGCGACGTGGCGTCGATCCCGAGGGCGGCGAGCGCATCGACCACGGCACCCGCGGCGAGCTGGTCCTCGGCGCACGCGCGCCAGGATCCGTCGGCCTCCACGGTGCCCGCGGCGATGACGGCCACGTACGCGCGGCGGCCGAGCGCGGTCTGGAGGGCGAGGATCCGGTCGGCGACGGCTGCCGCGTCTGCGAGGCCGGCGCTCACGACGGCGGGCCGGGCCGGCATGGTCGCGAGGACCTCGTCGCGGCGGGCGGGCGTGGGCGGCGGCACGGAGGGCAGGGCGTCGACCCAGACGATGACGTCGGCACCGCCCGCGATGCGGCGGGCGCCGGCCACGCCGCCGTCGAGCCGGACCTGGTAGCGGGCCTGCGTCGACGGGTCGGGGTGCGCGGCGTCAGCGGAGGAGGTCACGATCCGATGCTACGGGCGTCCACGGCCCGGACCCTCCGCGGATGACGCGGCGCGACGGCTCGGGCGCCCCGCGGCGCATGGCCTGGCGGATCACCTCGAAGTCGTCGCGGGTGATCTCCAGGAGCCCCGGCGCGAGCTTCCGACCCCACTCGAGCGAGTCGCGCGTGAAGTCGAGCACGGGCACGAGCGGGCGGATGGGGGCGTCGACCGCGCCGAGGTCCCAGTCCATCCGCCGACGCCACGGCCGCCACTCGCCCACGCGGCCCTGGTACGGCGCGGCGTCGGCGACCCGGCCGATCGCGGTGAACGAGCGGAGGAGCGGGCCGTCCGGGTACGACTCGCGCGGCGAGTAGTAGACGAAGCCGTCGGCCTCGCCGAGGCGCTCGACGGGCGCGCGGGCGCCGCGGTTGACCTGCGCGATGCCGAGGTCCAGGCCGTCGAGCACGCGGTCGCGCGAGACGACGCCCACCCAGTACCTGATCATGTCCGTCCCATCCTGTCCCACGGCGGCGGGACGCCGGGCGCGCCCAGCCGCGCGGAGCACACTGGGGTCATGCGCGTGCTGCTGAAGACCATCCTCGACTGCGATCCCGACGCCGCCTGGCGCGCGCTCCACTCGCCCACCGTCATGCGGGAGGTCGCGGGCCCGCTCGTCGACTTCGTGCCGCTGGAGGACGACGGCTTCCCCAGCAGCTGGGACGGCCGCGAGCACGTCGCCGCGATGCAGGCCGGGCCGTTCACCGCCGGACGCCAGAGCATCCGCCTCCGCGACATGAAGCCCCGCGTCGACGGGGTGCGCATCGTGCGCGACGACGGCCACGGGCTCTCCGGGCTGATGTCGATCCCCACGAGCATGCGGCACAGCATGGCCGTCTCGGCGGATCCCGCCGGCCCCGACGCGGACGGCCGCGTCAAGACCCTCTTCCGCGACCAGCTCGAGTTCGAGGCCGGGCTCCTCGGCCCCGCGATGTGGCCGACCTTCTGGGCCTTCTGGCAGTGGCGCGCGTTCCGCCTGCGCCAGCTCGCGCCGACGTGGGCGTACGACTGGGAGCCCGCCGCCGAACCCGACGCGGACGCCGCCCCGGCCGACGACGCGGGCCTGTCCGCCCGCTGACGGCCCGCGCCCCGTCGAGGCGCCCGGCGCGAGCCGACGCGTACGGTGGGCGCATGCCCTCCGCCGTCACCGCCCTCCACGTCGCCGACTGGCGCCGCCGTACCTTCGAGATGTACGCGGAGGTGCGCTGGGTCGCGCAGACGGATCCCGCCGCCGCCCACGCGCTCTGGCGCCGCACGCGCGACGACATGTTCCGCAGCCACCCGGCCACGCCGCTCCTGCCCGAGCACCGCGCGGACTTCGACCGGCTGGACGTCGTGGACTACGACCCGGCCTGGCGGTTCGAGCTGGAGATCCACGACGACCGCGGCGAGGAGCGCCACGAGGTCGAGACGGGCACCGACGGCGTCGTGCCGTTCGAGCTGCTCGGATCCGTGCACATCCCCGCCGCCGACGGACGCGACGCGGGCAGCCTCGACGTCTGGCGCCTCGCGAGCTACGGCGGCGGCCTGCACCTGCCCGTCAAGGACGCGTCGCACCGCCGCGCGGGCGGCACCTACGGGGGCGGCCGCTACCTGCTCGACACGGTGAAGGGATCCGACCTCGGCCAGGGCGCGCCCGGCTCGATCGTGGTCGACCTCAACTTCGCCTACAACCCGTCGTGCGCCTACGACCCGGCCTGGGCGTGCCCCCTCGCGCCGGCCGGCAACGTGCTCGGATTCGAGGTCCCCGTGGGCGAGATGGGCTTCTCCCCGGCCTGACCTGCTATGGTGTGAGGACTTGCGAGCACATCACCGTGCTCCCTGCGTCGAGAGAACGCGTTCCCTCCTCACCCCGATCAGATCGCCGCACAGGCCGACGGGGCCGAGTGACATCTTTCTTACGGCGAACGGATGCGCCCATCGGCGCCTTCGCCATCCTCCGCTTCCGTGCGCCTCACGCACATCCCGAGAACGCACACCGGGGCGGACCCCTGCCTGGAAGGCAACTCCCCCGCATGACCACTGACAGCTTCGGCGCGCTCGGCGTGCCCGCCCCCCTCGTCTCCGCCCTCACGGCGAACGGCATCACCACGCCGTTCCCCATCCAGGTGGACACGCTCCCCGACACCCTGAACGGCCGCGACGTGCTCGGCCGCGGCAAGACGGGCTCCGGCAAGACGCTGGCGTTCGCCATCCCGATGATCGCGCGCCTCGGCGGCGGCCTCGCCGGCGGCCGTCGTCGTCCGGGCCGCCCGCTCGGCCTCATCCTCGCGCCGACCCGCGAGCTCGCCACGCAGATCACCGCCGCGATGGCGCCGCTGGCGGAGGCGTACGACCTCACCACCACGACGATCTTCGGCGGCGTCTCGCAGCAGCGCCAGGTCGCGGCCCTCAAGGCCGGCGTCGACGTGGTCGTGGCCTGCCCCGGCCGCCTCGAGGACCTCATGAAGCAGGGCTTCGTGAACCTCGACGCCGTGGAGATCACCGTCCTCGACGAGGCCGACCACATGGCCGACCTGGGCTTCCTGCCCGTCGTCACACGGATCCTCGACAAGACCCCGAACACCGGCCAGCGCATGCTGTTCTCCGCCACGCTCGACAACGGCGTGGACAAGCTCGTGCGCCGCTACCTGCACGACCAGGTGCTGCACTCCGTCGACGAGGCGAATTCGCCCGTCGCCGCCATGACGCACCACGTGTTCGAGACGACCGACGTCGAGGCCAAGCGCCTCCTCGTGCAGAAGCTCGCCTCGGGCTCCGGCCGCCGCATCCTCTTCATGCGCACCAAGCACCACGCCAAGAAGCTCGCGAAGCAGCTCACCGACGCGGGCATCCCGTCGGTGGACCTGCACGGCAACCTCTCGCAGGTCGCCCGCGACCGCAACCTGGCCGCGTTCTCCGCGGGCGACGTCAAGGTCCTCGTGGCCACTGACGTCGCGGCGCGCGGCGTGCACGTCGACGACATCGAGCTCGTGATCCACGTCGACCCGCCGGCCGAGCACAAGGCGTACCTGCACCGCTCGGGGCGCACGGCGCGCGCGGGCTCCGCGGGCGACGTCGTCACGATCATGCTGCCGGCGCAGCGCAAGGACGTGCAGCTCCTGATGCGCAAGGCCGACATCCACGTCACGCCGCAGCAGGTCACCGAGTCCTCCCCCGCCGTCGCCGAGCTGACGGGCGCCGTCGCGGCGTACGTGAAGCCCGCGCCGCGCGAGACGAAGTCGGTGCGCGAGTCCACCCAGCGCCAGTCGCAGGGCGGCCGCGCGAACGGCGGCGGACGCTCGCAGGGCGCCAACGCGCAGCGCAAGCGCGCGGCCCGCGACGGCGCGCCCGTCGGCGGCGGTCGTCGTGACGGCGCCTCGTCCGGTCGCCGCGACGGCGCATCGGGCGGTCAGCGCGGAGGCGCGCCCCGCAACTTCAGCACCTCGTCCGAGGGCTTCGGCGGCGGCACGTCCGTCGCCTCCGCCCGCCCCCGCCAGGAGCGCCCCGCGGCGTCCGGCGGCGCCGCGGCCGGCGGTCGCGAGCGCACGCACCGCCGCGTCTCCAGCGGACGCTAGACCGCACGGCGCGCACCCGGCGCCGGCGTGACATCGAGGGCCCCCGTCCACGGACGGGGGCCCTCCGTCGTCCCCGCCCGCCCGCGGGACGACGCGTCCGTGCCCCGAGTCTCCCCAGCTGAGGCAGTGCCTGTTGACGGTCACACGGGCGCCCGTCGCCATCCGGTTACGGTGAGCCAATGACTCGCGCCGCCCTCGCCACCCGTGGCCCGTACCGCAACGGCGTGGAGCGCCGGGAGCTCCTCATCCGCACCGCCATCGAGGTGTTCGCCGAGCAGGGCTACCGCAGCAGCTCGCTGCGGGAGATCGCGTCCCGGGCGGAGATCACCCCGGCCGGCCTGCTGCACCACTTCAGCGGCAAGGAGGAGCTGCTGCTCGCCGTGCTCGAGCGCCGCGAGGAACGCCTCGCCGCCGCCATCGAGCTGCACCGCCCGCGCAGCGTCGCGGAGCACGCGGCCGTGGTCATCGCCGACGGAGAGCAGAGCGCGTGCCTCACGCGCGTCATCGCCGTCGTCTCGTCGGAGGCCTCGGCCGCCGGCCACCCGCTGCACGAGCTGTTCCGCGAGCGACGCGCGCGCGAGCTCGAGCGCATCACGGCCGGCGTCGTCGTCGACCAGGCGCGCGGCCTCATCGACCCCCACCTCGACCCGGAGGCGGCGGCCGCCGTCGTGCTCTCGGCCATGGACGGCCTGCACGTGCAGCGCTGCTACGGCGTGGGCGCCGGCGCGAGCCAGGCCTTCGAGGACCTGCGCCGGCACTACCTCGAGCCGCCGCAGTTCGCGGAGCGGGCCTCCGCCGTCTGATCCGGCAGGGCGCGGTCCGCGGTCAGTGGTCCGCGCCCGCGCATCCCGGCTGGCGCGACGCGACTAGGGCAGCACGCCCACCGAGGCGAGGGCCGCGCGGAGCAGTGCGCCGCGGCCGCCCTCCATGTCGGCGGAGACGGCGTCGGACGCCGCCTCCTCGGGCGTCATCCACGTGATCTCGAGCGCGTCCTGGCGCGGATCGCACGTGCCCGTCACCGGCACCACGTACGCGAGCGACACGGCGTGCTGCCGGTCGTCGGTGTACGGGCTCGCGCCGGGGAACGGGAAGTACTCGGCGACCGAGAAGGGCGTCGGGCTCGCGGGGAGCTGCGGGAACGCCATCGGCCCGAGGTCCTTCTCGAGGTGGCGGAAGAGCGCGTCGCGCAGGGTCTCGCCGTACATGACGCGGCCGGAGACGAGCATGCGCGTCATCTGCCCGGTGACCGTGGCGCGCAGCAGCACGCCGATGTCCTTGACCTGCCCCATGCCGTCGACCCGCACGGGCACGGCCTCCACGTAGAGGAGGGGCAGCCGCTGCCGGATCTGCGCCAGCTCCACGTCCGACAGCCAGCCGGAGTTCGGGTCGGGGATGTTCGGGTCCGGGGTGCGCACGGTCATGGTCCATTGTGACCCACGGCCGGAGCGCGGCGACCACCCGGCGCGCGGACCGGCTGCCGGGGGCGGATGCGAGGATGGGCGCGCCCGCCGACCCGCTCCCCCCGAAGAGGACACCGTGACCGCTCTCCCGCTGGATCCCGACGCCGTCCTCTGGTCGGCATCGTCCGCCGAGCTCGCCGACCGGCCGCTGCTCGTGCTGCTGCACGGCTACGGATCCCACGAGGGCGACCTCTTCGGGCTGTCGCCGTACCTGCCGCTCGGGCCGGTGGTCGCGTCCCTGCGGGCGCCTCTCCCGCTGCAGGGCGGATTCGCGTGGTTCCCGATCGTGCCCGGATCCACCGGAGACCCGGATCCCGACGCCGCCGACGCCGCCGCGCAGGGCGTGCTCGACTGGCTCGACGCGCTGCCCGTGCGGCCGCGCTCGGTGGGGCTCCTCGGGTTCAGCCAGGGCGGCGCGACCGCGCTCCAGCTGCTGCGGCTCGCGCCCGGGCGGTTCTCGTACGCGGTGCAGCTCAGCGGGTTCTCGGCGCGCGGCCAGCACGCAGGCGACGCGGCGCTCGCCTTGTCGCCGACGCCCGTCTTCTGGGGCCGGGGCACGGCCGACCAGGTGATCCCGGATGCCGCCGTCGCGCGCACGGCCGCGTGGATCGGCGACCACACGGCCCTCACCGAGCGCATCTACGAGGACCTGCCGCACTCGGTCTCCGCGCCCGAGCTGCGCGACGTGTCGACGTTCATCCGGGAGCACGCGGGCTGATCCACGGTGCGACCCGCCCTGCCGTCGTCCGGCGAGCGCCCGGCCCGGCCGGTTGTCGGCGGTCCGGAGGAGGATGAGTAGATGGATCCCGTCCTCGCGCGCTTCTCCCCGGCCACCCGGGAGTGGTTCCAGGGCGCGTTCCCCGGCCCCACCGCGGCGCAGACCGGCGCGTGGGGGGCCGTGCAGAAGGGGTCGCACGCGCTCGTCGTGGCGCCCACCGGATCCGGCAAGACGCTCGCGGCGTTCCTCTGGTCCATCGACCGGCTGGCCTCGCGGCCCGCGCCGGAGGATCCGATGCGGCGCACGCGCGTCCTCTACATCTCGCCGCTCAAGGCGCTCGCGGTCGACGTGGAGCGCAACCTCCGCTCGCCGCTCGTGGGCATCGTGCAGACGGCCAAGCGGCTGGGGGCCGAGCCGCCCGAGGTCACGGTGGGCGTGCGCTCCGGCGACACCCCGGCGGCCGACCGGCGCTCGCTCGCGAAGACGCCGCCGGACATCCTCATCACCACGCCCGAGTCGCTGTTCCTCATGCTCACCTCGGCCGCGCGCGAGACGCTCGCGGGGGTCGAGACGGTCATCGTCGACGAGGTGCA
This sequence comes from Clavibacter nebraskensis NCPPB 2581, assembly GCF_000355695.1. Lineage (NCBI taxonomy): Bacteria > Bacillati > Actinomycetota > Actinomycetes > Micrococcales > Microbacteriaceae > Clavibacter > Clavibacter nebraskensis. The sequence continues at coordinate 2,748,594 of NC_020891.1, forward strand.
CGCGGTCGCGGCCACCAAGCGCGGCAGCCACCTCGCGCTCTCGCTCGAGCGGCTCGACGCGCTGCTGGAGAAGCCGGCCCAGCGCATCGGGCTGTCGGCCACCGTGCGGCCGCCCGAGGAGGTGGCGCGGTTCCTCGGCGGGCGCTCGCCCGTGAGCATCGTCTCGCCGAAGAACACCAAGGAGTTCGACCTCCGGGTCATCGTGCCGGTCGACGACATGACCGAGCTCGGCACCACGGCGCCGCTCGAGGGGTCGGCGGCGCAGGGCGATGCTCCGCAGCAGGGATCCATCTGGCCGCACGTGGAGGAGGGCATCGTCGACCTCGTGCTCCAGCACACGTCGTCGATCGTCTTCACGAACAGCAGGCGGCTGGCGGAGCGGCTCACGGCGCGGCTCAACGAGATCTACACGGGGCGCATCGAGGAGGGGCGCATCGATGGGGAGGGGCGGGCGATCGCGGGCGGGTCGGCGACGGCCGACGCGGGCGCGGACGCCGACGCCGTGCCCGTGCTGGCGGGCGCCGCGGCCGGATCCGGGTCGTCGCGGCCCGTCGACGCCACCGCATTCTCCGCCACGCGCCGCGCGCCCGCCCGGCCGCCCGCGGAGGTCATGGCGCAGGCCGGGAGCACGGCGGGCGCGGATCCCGTGCTCGCCAAGGCGCACCACGGATCCGTCTCGAAGGAGCAGCGCGCCCTCATCGAGGACGACCTGAAGTCGGGGCGCCTGCGCTGCGTGGTCGCCACCTCGAGCCTCGAGCTCGGCATCGACATGGGCGACGTCGACCTCGTCGTGCAGGTCGAGGCGCCGCCGTCGGTCGCGAGCGGGCTGCAGCGCGTCGGCCGCGCCGGCCACCAGGTGGGCGAGGTCTCGCGCGGCGTCATCTTCCCCAAGCACCGGGCCGACCTCATCCACTCGGCCGTCGCCGCCGAGCGCATGGCGAGCGGGCAGATCGAGTCGCTGCGCGTGCCCGCCAACCCGCTCGACGTGCTGGCGCAGCAGACCGTGGCGGCCGTCGCGCTCGAGCCGCTGGGCGTCGAGGAGTGGTTCGACATCGTGCGGCGGAGCGCGCCGTTCGCCACCCTGCCGCGCTCCGCGTACGAGGCCACGCTCGACCTCCTGAGCGGCCGCTACCCGTCCGACGAGTTCGCGGAGCTGCGGCCCCGCATCGTGTGGGACCGGGACGAGGGCACCATCGAGGGTCGGCCGGGCGCGCAGCGGCTCGCGGTCACCTCCGGCGGGACCATCCCCGACCGCGGCCTCTTCGGCGTGTTCATGGTGGGCGAGAAGGCGTCGCGCGTGGGCGAGCTCGACGAGGAGATGGTCTACGAGTCCCGCGTGGGCGACGTGTTCGCGCTGGGGGCCACGAGCTGGCGGATCCAGGAGATCACGCACGACCGCGTGCTCGTGACCCCGGCGTTCGGCGAGCCCGGCAAGCTGCCGTTCTGGAAGGGCGACGGGCTCGGCCGGCCGCTCGAGCTGGGGCGCGCCATCGGGGCGTTCGTGCGGGAGCTGTCGGGATCCGCGGTGGACGACGCCCGGGCCCGCGCCGGCCGCGTAGGCCTCGACGACCGCGCCGTCAACAATCTGCTCGCGTTCCTCGACGACCAGAAGAAGGCCACCGGCCACGTGCCGAACGACCGCACCCTCGTGGTCGAGCGCTTCCGCGACGAGCTCGGCGACTGGCGCGTGGTGCTGCACTCCCCCTACGGGATGCAGGTGCACGCGCCGTGGGCGCTCGCGGTCGGAGCCCGGGTCACCGAGCTGTACGGCATCGACGGCGCGACCATGGCCAACGACGACGGCATCGTCGTGCGCATCCCCGAGACGGACGGCGAGCCGCCGGGGGCCGACCTCTTCGTGTTCGAGCCCGACGAGCTCGACGCCATCGTCACGCGCGAGGTCGGCGGATCCGCCCTGTTCGCCTCCCGCTTCCGCGAGTGCGCGGCCCGCGCGCTCCTGCTGCCGCGCTACAACCCGGGCCGCCGCTCGCCGCTGTGGCAGCAGCGCCAGCGCGCCTCCCAGCTGCTCGACGTCGCGCGGAAGTTCCCCGCGTTCCCGATCGTGCTGGAGACGGTGCGCGAGGTCCTCCAGGACGTCTACGACCTGCCCGCGCTCACGTCGCTCGCGAAGGACATCGAGGCCCGGCGCATCAAGATCGTGGAGACCACCACGGAGGACGCGTCGCCGTTCGCGCGCAGCCTCCTGTTCAGCTACGTCGGCGCGTTCATGTACGAGGGCGACAGCCCGCTCGCGGAGCGCCGGGCCGCCGCGCTCTCGCTCGACGCGGGGCTGCTCTCCGAGCTGCTGGGGCGGGCGGAGCTGCGCGAGCTGCTGGATCCGGCGGTCATCGCCCGCACGGAGCTCGAGCTGCAGCGCCTCGCCCCCGACCGGCGCGCGAAGGGGCTCGAGGGCGTGGCGGATCTGCTGCGGATCCTCGGCCCGCTCGAGGCCGAGGAGGTCGCGGCGCGGCTCGAGCCCGAGGAGGCCGGATCCGCCGCCGACCACCTCGACGCGCTCGTCGCCGGCAAGCGCGCCCTCCGCGTCTCGTTCGGCGGCCGCGCGCGCGTCGCCGCGATCGAGGACGCGAGCCGCCTCCGCGACGCCCTCGGGGTGCCGCTGCCCATCGGCACGCCGCTCGCGTTCGTCGAACCCGTGGCCGATCCGCTCGGCGACCTCGTGGGCCGGTACGCACGCACGCACGGGCCGTTCACCATCGCGGACGCGGCCACCGCCATCGGCCTCGGATCCGCGGTCATCGCCGACACGCTCGCACGGCTCGGCGCCCAGCGGCGCGTGGTCGAGGGCGAGTTCCGGCAGGGCGCCTCCGGCAGCGAGTGCTGCGACGTCGAGGTGCTGCGGCGCCTGCGCAGCCGCTCGCTCGCGGCGCTCCGCAGCGAGGTCGAGCCCGTCGAGCGCTCCGCGTACGCGCGGTTCCTCCCGGCGTGGCAGCACGTGGCCGGCGCGGATCGCGAGCGCGGGCTCCGCGGGGTCGACGGCGTGCTGCAGGTCATCGAGCAGCTCGCGGGCGCGCCCGTGCCCGCCTCCGCGTGGGAGACGCTCGTGCTGCCCGCGCGGGTGCGCGACTACAGCCCCGCGTTCCTCGACGAGCTCACGTCCACGGGCGAGGTCATCTGGTCGGGCGCCGGCACGCTCGCGGGCGCCGACGGCTGGGTCAGCCTGCACCTCGCCGACCAGGTGGCGCTCACGCTGCCCGAGCCCGACGCGCACGACACCGACGAGCTGCAGCGCGAGATCCTCACCACGCTGGGCACGGGCGGCGGCTACTTCTTCCGGCAGCTGAGCGACGCCGTGGGATCCACGGACGACAAGGCGCTCGTCACCGCACTGTGGGACCTCGTGTGGGCGGGGCTCGTCACGAACGACACGCTGTCGCCGCTGCGGGCGCTGCTCGCCGGCGGATCCACCGCGCACACGACGCCGCAGCGGGCGCCGCGCGGGCGCATGTACCGGGGCGGGCGGATGCCGCGGCCCGACATGCCCACGCGCACCGGCCCGTCGACGGCGGCCGGGCGCTGGTCGATCGTGCCGCTCGCCGAGACCGACGCCACCGTGCGCGCCGCGGGCACCGCCGAGCTGCTGCTCGAGCGGTACGGCGTGGTCACGCGCGGCTCCGTCATGACCGAGCGCGTGCCCGGCGGCTTCGCGCTCACGTACAAGGTGCTCGCGGGGTTCGAGGACACGGGGCGCGCGCGCCGCGGCTACTTCATCGAGACGCTGGGCGCGGCGCAGTTCTCCACCGGCGGCACGGTGGATCGGCTGCGCGGCTTCACGCGCGATCCCGATTCGGGCGAGCGGCCGCTGAACGCGCTGACGCTGGCGGCCACGGATCCGGCGAACGCGTACGGGGCGGCGCTGCCCTGGCCGCGGCTCGACGGGTCGTCGCCCGACGGGGACGGCGGCGCGGGCACGGGCGTCGGCACGGAGCCGACCGGCGACGCGGGATCCGCCGACGCGTCCACGACGATCGCGGAGGCCGGCAGCGTCGACGCGCGCGGCGAGCGCCCCACCGGGCACCGCGCGGGCCGCAAGGCGGGCGCGCTCGTGGTGCTGGTCGACGGCGAGCTCGTGCTCTACGTGGAGCGCGGCGGCAAGACCGTGCTGCAGTTCGGCGACGACGAGGCGGTGCTGCGCGCGGCGGCCGAGTCGCTCGGCGGCGTGGTGCGGCGCGGCGGCGTCGCCAAGCTCGCGATCGAGAAGGTGAACGGCGCGTTCATCCTCGGCACGCCGCTCGGCACCGCGCTCCAGGAGCACGGCTTCTCGGCGACGCCGCGCGGGCTGCGGATGCGGTCGTGAGCGGCGCCCGGGCGACGGGATCCGCGCGTGCCTGAGGGCGACACCGTCTACCGCACCGCCGCGCACCTGCACGAGGCCATCGGCGGCCAGGTGCTCACGCGCAGCGACTTCCGCGTGCCGAAGTTCGCGACGCTCGATCTCGCGGGCCAGGAGGTGGACGAGGTGGTGAGCGTCGGGAAGCACATCCTGCACCGCGTCGGCGACCTCACGATCCACAGCCACCTCAAGATGGAGGGCTCCTGGCACATCTACCAGCACGGCACCGCGTGGCGGCGGCCGACGTTCGAGGCGCGCGTCGTGCTCGAGACGGCGGAACGGGTCACGGTGGGGTTCGCGCTGGGGGTGCTCGAGGTGATCCCGCGCGAGCAGGAGCACACGGTCATCGGGCACCTGGGGCCGGACATCCTCGGGCCGGACTGGGGCGACGCGGCGGCCGAGGAGATCGTGCGGCGGATCTCCGCGCAGCCGGAGCGGGCGATCGGACTGGCGCTGCTGGATCAGCGCAACGCCGCCGGCATCGGCAACGTCTACCGCGCTGAGCTCTGCTTCCTGCGCGGCGTGCTGCCCACCCGGCCCGTCAGCGAGGTGCCGGACCTCCCCGCGATGGTCGCGCTGGCCCGCCGCACCATGCGCGCCAACCGCGACCGCATCGAGCGCACCACCACGGGCGACCTCCGCCGCGGCCGCACCGACTGGGTCTACGGGCGCAAGGGCAAGCCGTGCCTGCGCTGCGGCACGCGGATCCAGCAAGGCCAGCTCGGCGATCCGGTGCGTCCCGGCATGGGCGCGCACGACCGGGTCACCTACTGGTGCCCGCGCTGCCAGACCTGACGCGCGGGCACCGGGGGATCAGTCCCGCGGCGTCGACGCCGACGGCAGCTCGGGCGCGGGCGCGCCGCCCGCCGCGATGCGCGCCTCCTCCTTGCCGACCAGCGAGTGGCGCCGGCCGTAGAGGAAGTAGACCGCGAAGCCGAGCGCGAGCCAGACGAGGAAGCGCACCCACGTGAGCGTCGTGAGGTTGAGCATCAGCCACACGCAGAGCACGGCCGACAGGATCGGCAGCCACGGCATGAGCGGCACGCGGAACGACGCGCGGATGTCCGGGCGCTTCTTGCGCAGCACGATCACGCCGATGCTCACGAGCACGAACGCGGACAGCGTGCCGATGTTGATCATCTCCTCGAGCACGCCCACGTCGGTGAAGCCGGCGAGGGCCGCGACCACGACGCCCGCGAAGATCTGCACCCGCACGGGCGTGCGGCGCTTCGCCGAGGTGCGGCTGAGGCCGCGCGGCAGCAGGCCGTCGCGGCTCATCGCGAACACGACGCGGGCGAGGCCGAGGAGCAGCACCATGAGCACGGTGGTGAGGCCGAGCAGGGTGCCGATCGAGATGACCTGCGCCGCCCATCCGGCGCCGACCGCCGCGAACGCGGTCGTGAGCGACGGCTCCTTGGCATCCGCGAGCACCGTGTACGGCACCATGCCGGTGAGCACGAGGGTCACGAGCACGTAGAGCACGGTGACGACCGCGAGGCCCGCGAAGATGCCGCGCGGCAGGGTGCGCTGCGGGTCCTTCACCTCCTCGGCGCTCGTGGCCACGACGTCGAAGCCGATGAACGCGAAGAACACCAGCGAGGCGCCGGCGAGCAGGCCGTAGAGGCCGTACTGCGTGGGCTCCTGGCCGCTCGCCCAGGAGAAGAGGGACTGGGTCCAGACGTCGGCGGATCCGCCCTCGGCCGGACGCTGCGGCGGGATGAACGGCGAGTAGTTCTCAGGCCTGACGTAGAAGGCGCCCACGACGATCACGAACAGCACGACCGCGACCTTCAGCACCGTGAAGACGCTCGAGACGCGGCTGGAGAGCTTGGTGCCGAGCACGAGCAGCACCGTGAAGATCGCGGTGATGAGCACGGCGCCCCAGCTGATGCCGAGGCCGGCCACCGTGATGGTGGAGGGGATGTCGAGCCCGGCGAGCTTCAGCGCCGACTCCAGGTAGATGCCCCAGTACTTCGCGATGACCGCGGCCGCCGTGAGCATCTCGAGGATGAGGTCCCAGCCGATGATCCACGCGAGCAGCTCGCCCATGGTCGCGTAGGTGAACGTGTACGCGCTGCCCGCGACGGGCACGGCGGACGCGAACTCGGCGTAGCACATGATCGCGAGGCCGCACGTGACGGCGGCGAGCACGAACGCCAGCGTGACGGACGGTCCCGCGTAGTTCCCGGCGGCCTTCGCGCCGACGGAGAAGATGCCGGCGCCGACCGCGACGGCGACGCCCATGAGCATGAGGTCCCACGTGCCGAGAGAGCGGGTGAGGCTGCGCTCGCCTCCCGCGGCGTCGGCGAGCGACGACTCGATGCTCTTCGTGCGGAACAGGCTCATGGGATGTCCGTTCGGTGTCGGGCGGCGGGGAACGGGGATCGAGCCTACCGGCGGGCGAGCAGCGCCCCCGTCGTGGGGCGCTGCTCCGTGCTGGCGCGGATCGCGGCGGCATCGACACGCCCGGCCCGCGGAGAAGCGGGAGAAGCGCCGAGGAGAAGTGATCGGAGGACCTAGGCAGGTGTGAGGAGCAGTGCTTCTCTGGAGGAGCGGTCAAGCAGCGTGCCGCATCCGACACGAGTCCGGAAGGTCCTGAGTGACCGGAACGCTGCGCACGCGCGCCCTCGCCGCCGCCCCGCCCGCCTCGCGCGGATCCGCCTCCCGCGCATCCGCGTCGGCCATCCCGCGGACGACCCCGCTCCCCCGCACGACGTCGCTCGCGCCCGACCTCACGGCGGCGCGCGACGAGAAGCGCCGCGTGACCCACGACCGGTTCGTGCGCGCCGCCGCCGCGGCCGAGGATGCGGCCGGCGACGCCGAGCGTCGCCGCCTGCACGACCAGATCGTGCTCGACCACCTCGAGCTCGCCGACCAGCTCGCCCGCCAGCACTCGGGCCGCGCGCACGACTGGAGCGACCTCCGCCAGGTCGGCTACCTCGGCCTCGTGAAGGCCGCGCGCCGCTACGACCCGGGGTTCGGCGCGCCCTTCGTGTCGTTCGCGATCCCCACCATCTCCGGCGAGATCAAACGCCACCTGCGCGACAACGGGTGGGTGATCCGCCCGCCGCGGCAGGTCCAGGAGCTGCGGCACGCGCTGCTCGCGGTCGTGCCCGCGCTCACGCAGCGCCTCGGCCGCACGCCCAGCGAGGCCGAGCTCGCCGCGCACACCGGGCACGCGCAGGAGGAGGTCGCCGAGGCGCTCGCGGCGCACTCCAGCCTCCGGCCGGCGTCGCTCGACTTCACGGTGCACGAGGACGAGGGCACCTCCCTCGCGGACACGATCGGCACCGACGACCCCGGCTATGCGCGCGCCGAGCGCACCGTGCTGCTGGACGCGGCGCGCGGGGTGCTCAGCGACCGCGACCGGCGGATCCTGCACCTGCGCTTCGTCGACGAGTTCAGCCAGTCGGAGATCGCGGCGGAGCTCGGCGTGACGCAGATGCAGGTCTCGCGGCTGCTGGCGCGGATCCTCGGGGCGTTGCGCGCCGAGCTGACCCGCGGCGAGGCAGAGGCCCTGCCGGAGGTGGCGCCGCTGGCCGCCGTGTCGCCGATCCGGCCGAGCGGGGTCGACCGCCAGACGGCCTGAGGCCGGGGGGGCGGCGCGTGCGCGCGCCAGGACCTCGGCATCCCGGATCCTCTCAGGCGCCGGGCAGCGCGCCCGTCTGCACGACGCGGCGCGCGACCTCGACGAGCTTCACGTTGCCGTCCTGCGAGTAGCGGCGGAGCACCTGGAACGCGCGGTCGGCGTCGAGCGAGAAGCGCTCCATCAGGATCCCCTGGGCCTGCCCGATGACGGACCGCGACGCGAGGCCGAGGGCGAGGTCCTCCGCCGCGTCCCACGCGGCGAGCGCGATGCGGGCGTGGACGGCGACCTCCTCGGCCACGGCGCGGTCGACCGCGTCGAGCGCCCCGGTCGAACGGTGCAGCGCGACGGCGCCGCCGGAACGCCGGCTCGCGTCGGCGCCGTCCTCCATCGCGACGAGCAGCACCCCGGAGCCGTCGGGTGCCGGGCCCGCCGCGAGGAGCGCGCCGAGGGCGGCGCCGGACTCCCCCGCGGTCGCGACCGTGGACGCGCGCGGCAGGACCACGGCCGCGCCCGTCGCGGAGGACGCGTCGAGGAGAGCGGCCAGCAGCAGCTCGACGCCGGCGGCGCGGCTCGGGGCGGCGTGGAACGCGGCGACGACGCGCACGGGCAGGGCCGAACGGTGCTGCTCCATCCCGTCCTCCCCACTTCGTCGGGTCGTCGGCGGCTCCTCGGGCACGGGATGCCCAGGCCCGCCGCGTCGCGGGGAGACGCCGAGCCCCGGCTCGACCGTTCGAGTATCGCACCATCAGTTTGCACGCAAAGCGTCGGGGGCGAGAACTCACGGGGAGCCGTTCGCGGGCCGGCCGGGGGCGCCCACCCGGCGGCATCGGATCCGCGCCTGCCATGCTCGATGCATGGCCACCCTCATGCGTCCCCGTCGCGGGAAGATCATCGCCGGCGTCTGCGCCGCCCTCGCCGACCGCTTCGGCATCAGCCGCTTCCTCGTCCGCCTGCTGTTCGTCATCTCGATCGTGCTGCCGGGCCCGCAGGTGCTGCTGTACCTGATCCTCTGGATCGTCTTCCCCAAGCAGCGCTGACCCGGCCCGGGTCGCCGCGCGCCGCATCCCGCCGCCGCGTGCCGCCGACCCGGGATCGTCCCGCGTCGGAAACGCTCCCGCAACACCCGGTTCCCAGACTGGGGAGACGCCTCTCCCCTCGTCTGGACGGATCCGCATGCCCGCTCGTCGACGCGCCCCTGCCCGGATCCGCGGCGGCGGTCGTGCCCTCGCCGCGGCCGCTCTCGTGCTCGGACTGGCCGCGGGCGGTGGGCTCGTCGCGGAGCCGGCCCGGGCGTCCGTCGACGCCGACGCCCCGGCACCCGCGGCGCCCGCAGCGCCCGCAGCGCCCGCCGTCGTCGACCTGGGCGTCGCGGACGCGGTCGCGCTCCTCCAGGCCGGATCCACCACCTCCGTCGAGCTGACCCGCGCCTACCTCGCGCGCATCGCCGCGTACGACGACGACGCCGCCGGTGGGACGGGCCTCCAGGCCGTCATCACCACGAACCCGGACGCGCTCGCGACGGCCGCCGCGCTCGACGCGGAGCGCGCGGCCGGCACCATCCGCGGGCCGCTGCACGGCCTCCCGATCGTCGTGAAGGACAACCACGCCACGGCCGACATGCCCACGACCGTCGGCAGCGCCGCCCTCCGCGACTACCGCACGACGGCCGACTCCACCGCGGTCGCGCGGCTGCGGGCGGCCGGGGCGATCATCCTCGCGAAGACGAACATGTCCGAGTTCGCGCGGCACGGCACGTACACGCTGAGCTCCGCGCGCGGCCGCACCGCGAATCCGTACGACCGGTCGTGGAGCGCGAGCGGATCCAGCGGCGGCACGGCGGCGGCGGTCGCGGCGGCCTACGCGCCGGCGGGTCTCGGCACGGACTCGTGCCGATCCGTCCTGGGACCGGCCGCGCACCAGTCGCTCGTGGGCTTCCGGCCGACGATGGGCCTCACGAGCACGGCCGGCATCGTGCCGCTCTCGCCTCGGCAGGACGTCTCCGGCCCGATGACCACCACGGTCGCCGACGCCGCGCTCCTCACGGAGGTGCTCGCGGGCCGCGACCCCGCGGATCCGCTCACGGCGATCGCCGACCAGCAGGACACCGACGCGTACGTCGCCGGCCTGACGACCACCGCCCTCGCCGGGAAGCGCATCGGCTGGGTGCGCTGGGACATCCCGGAGGATCCCGAGAAGCCCGGCCTCGCGGAGACGACCGCGCTCATGGAGCAGGCCGTGCGCGACCTCGAGGCCCAGGGCGCCGAGGTCGTGGAGGTGCCGCTCACGGAGGAGTTCGTGGAGCAGACGCTGCAGAGCGGCGGCTGGCGCGACATGCGCCCGGCGATCGATCGCTTCCTCCGCGAGACGCCCGCCACCTGGCCCGCGCGCGTGGCGGCCCGCACCGAGCCCGCCGATGTGCTCTCCTTCGCCGACGTGATGGCCGACCGGCCGAGCGCCCTCACCGACGGCGACATCGCCTACTTCCTCAGCCACGAGGACATCCCGAACCCCGACTACGACCGCTCGATCGCGGAGCAGGACGCGGGCAAGGCCGCGATGGACGCGTTCTTCGTCGAGCAGCGGATCGACGCCCTCGCCATGCCGACGAGCGCCACCAGCGCGACGCCCACCTGGGCGGGCACGACGTTCTGCGACATCGGTGCGAACACCGGGATCCCGACGATCTCCGTGCCCGCCGGCTTCACCTCGACGGGCGCTCCCGTCGGCCTCGAGCTCGCCGCGCCCCGCAGCCGCGACGGCGACCTGCTCGCCATGGCCTACGCGTACGAGCAGGCGACCGGGCACCGGGTCGCGCCGGAGACGACGCCGGAGCTGGCGGCGGACGTGGATCCCGCACCCGCGGCAGCGGAGGTCCCCGCGGACGACGACCCCGCCTCGTCCGATCCCGCTCCTGCTCCCGAAGCGCTCGGCGCGGTCCGCACCGCCGGCATCGGCGTCAACACGCTCGCGGAGAACCTCGCCATCGCCGCGGGCCTCGCCCTGTTCGGCGGGATCGCCGTCGCCGCGGGTCTCGTGCGGCGGCGGCGGCACCCCGCCACCTGAACCGCGCGGACGCCCACGGGACGACGGAGGGGCGGGCGGCCACACGGCCACCCGCCCCTCCCGCGTGCACGGAATCGGATCCGGTCAGCCCTTCCCGTGCTTCACCAGCGACACCGTGCCGTCGGCCGTCACGACCACCTTCGCGGCCATGGCGGCCGGGAGGTCGATGCGCTGCCAGCTGCCTTCGGTGCCCTCGTCGAGCGGCTCGCCCGAGTCGATCGCGGTGAGCGCGAGCACCTGGCGGCGCTGCTCGGGCGTGAGGTCGGGGTGGCTGGTGATGAGGAGCGACTCGGCGCCGGTGGGCACGGTCATGGGCTGGCCCTTGTCGCCGACGCGCGGGAAGTCGTAGCTCATGCGCTGCTCGTAGACCTTGAGCGCCTGCTTCGTGGACAGGTACGGCTTGTCCTTCGCGATGCAGACCGCGAGCGTCGCGCCGCACTTGGCCTCGAGCACCGTGCGCAGCTCGGTGGACGCCTGCTCGAACAGGGTGCGGAACGACGGGTCGGACCAGCGGCGCTCGACGATCTTCTGGCCCATCATGCGGCCGGCCATCACGTCGAGCGGGTAGTGCGCGCCCATGATGATGCGGTTGTTGCCGGCGTCGGAGGCGCGGGCCAGGATCTGCGGGGCGAGCTCCGGCAGCATCGTCGCGAGCGCGGTGCCCTGCCAGAACGCCTGCGAGGTGTGGCCGCTGGGGTACGAGCCGTCCTGGCCGGCCCACGCGTTGCCGTTCGGCTTATCGCGGTACTTGAGCTTGAGCGGGAACGCGACGTAGGGCCGCGGGTTCGCGAAGTACGCCTTCACCGGGTTGGTGGAGGAGTACTTGCCGACGAGGCCGCCGTTCTTGGCGAGCAGCGCATCCGTCTTCGGGAGCTGGCCCGCCACGCGCGCGGTGCGGTAGATCTCGCCGAGGTTCTTCCCGAGGCCGTCCGACATCGTGATGGACATGTCGGCGTACTGGTCGATGATCGCCCGGGCCGACTGCGCCTTCGTGGCGGCCTGGTTGATCCTGATCGTCTTCTTGTCGTTCAGCTTCATGATGTCGGGCCGGTTCGCCTTCAGCGAGGTGAACTGGTCGAGCATCGGCACGAAGTCGTAGGTGCTGTTCGACGGGTAGGGCGCGTCGAGCGTGGCCTGGTCGAAGGGCGCGACGGCCGGGGCGGTGGAGGACGCGGCCGGGGCGTCGGCAGCGGTCGCGGCGGTGACGCCGGTGCCGGTGAGCAGCAGGCCGATGATCGCGGTGGTCGACAGCAGCGTCGCGGTGCGGGCGCGGGGACGCCGGAGCAGGGTGGGGATGATCGTGCCTCTCGTCGGACGGGCGGGCGGCCGTGCGGCCTCTGGCACCGTAGGCATCGCGCGTGGCGTGGATCCGTCCGGGAGGTGGAGCGGAGGTGGCCGGGCGGTGCGCGCCCGGCCATCCGCCTCAGCCGCGCGAGCTCGGGACCATCCGCCGGGTCCAGGGCTCGAGCGTCATGCCGCCGCCCGCGCGGATCCGGTCGACGGATCCGTCGGGGCCGCGGTCGGCCGTGACCTCCTCGCCGACGGATCCGAACCCGTCGCCCTCGACGATGCGGGCCGACGAATCGCCCGTGCGCTCGAGCACGTCCACCGAGTCGAGCGGGTGCTCCGCGGTCGGGTCGATGCGGAGGAAGCGGTCGCCGATCACCTGGAAGTCCTGCAGGCCCCACATGTTCCCGAAGCGGCCGGTGAAGGGCGCGTCGACCGCGGCGCGCTCGGCGTCGGTGGCGGCCGAGTCGGCGAGGAGCAGCTCGAGGATCCCCGTGCTGAGCGCGGCGGCCGGGCCGTCGATCGCGTTCGTGAGCACGGAGACGGCCCAGCCGCTCTCCGGATCCACCGCCGTGCGCGTGATGTGGCCCGGGTACCCGCCGGAGTGGCCGAGCACGGTGGCCTCGTGGGCGCCGGATCCGACGCGCTCGACGATGAGGCCGTAGCCGTAGCGACGGGGGCCGGCGGGATCCGCGCTCGTGGCGTAGCGCGGGCGCTGCTGCGCGCGCTTCGACGCGGCCGTGAGGAGCCGCTCGTCGTCGGGCAGCACGAGCGCGGAGAAGAAGGAGACGAGCTCGGACGCCGTGCTCGTGACGCCGGTGGCCGCGGCCATCGCGCGCGTGTCGACGTGCGGGAGGACGGTGCGCTCGCGCGAGGTGCGGAGCGAGGTGGAGGCCGCCGCGTACTCGTCCGCGCGCTCGGGGACGTACTCGGCCGTGGTGTCGCGGAGGCCGAGGGGACCCGTGATCCGCTCGGCGAGGTGGTCGGCGTAGGACAGGCCGGACGCCGCCTCGACCACGAGGCCGAGCAGCGCGTAGCCGACGTTCGAGTAGTTGAAGGCGGTGTCGGGCGCGACCTTGGCGACGCCGGGCGTCGTCGCGATGGCGAGGAGGTGACGCCGGTCGGGGAACGGGCCGGAGTGCTGCCAGTGGTCGCCGTCGAACCCGTCGCGGAGGACGCCCGCGCCGTGCTCGAGGAGGGCGGCGATCGTGACGTCGGCGAGCTCGGATCCGGCCTCGGCCAGCTCGGGCACGTGCTGGCCGAGCCGGTCGTCGAGGCGGAGGGCGCCCTGCTCGGCGAGCTGGAGGATCGCGGTCGCGGTGAACGTCTTGGAGTGCGACGCGACGCGGAACAGGTGCGCGGGGGTGAGGGGCGCGTCGGTCGTGGGATCCGCGACGCCGAACGCCTCCGACAGCACGACCTCGCCGTGCCGGGCGATCGCGACCTGCGCGCCGGGGACGCGGGTCTGCCAGACGCGGAGGTCGAGCCAGGTGCGGACGTAGTCGAGGATGTCGGTCATGGGGCTCCGGCTCGTGTCGGGGACGGTGTTCGCAGGATGCGCGACGGCACGGCTCGGGCGGCGGGGGCCGACCTCCGGGTCACGGGTCGCCCGTCGGACACTACGCGAGTCGCCGCGGCCGGCCGGGGATCCGCCCTCAGTGCGGCGGAGGGGCGGCGGACGCCGGCGGGGCCATGCGGCGGCGGCCCGGCATGTCCGCCGACCGAAGCATCCGGCCCGCCCGCTGTGCACCCGCTGGACCGGGAGGACGCCGCACGAGCCCGTCTCGTCCGCTGGGGGACGGACCCGCCGTCACCGACCAGGAGGACCGAGCCATGCGCGAGACGACCCGAGGATCCCGGGACGAGGCCGGACGATGAGCGCGCGCGTGGACGGCCCCGTGCGTCGGCGGCGTCCGCGGGCTGTGCGGGCCGCGACGCGCACCGGCGCCATCGTGAGCGCGGTCGTGGTCGTCGGGGTGCTGCTGCCCGTGCTCGGGTTCATCGGCGCGGCGGACGCGGCGACCGCCGGCCAGCTCGACGTGCCCGTGACCCTCATCGCGCTCGACGTGGGGGTGTCGCTGGTGGTCGCGGTCGTGATGCTCGTGATCTCCTCCCGCACCCGGGACGGCCGCGTCGCGTGAATCGCCGCGGTGTCGGCCGTGGTCGCGGCGCTCGTCGGATCCGCGTGGCCGCTCGTCGCCACCACCATCGCGAGCGTCGACCAGGTGCAGGACGCGATCCCGTTCGTGCATGGCCTCGTCGGGCGGGTGCTGGGCGGCTGACCCGCGTTCCCTCCCCCACTACGCACGAGCGGCCGCCGACCCGAGGGTCGGCGGCCGCTGGCGTGCGGGGGGCGACTACTCGCGGACGAGCACCAGCTCGGAGAGCGGCAGGCGCGTGCGGGGCGCGGTCTCGCGCTCGGCGAGCGGGCCCTCGAGCGCGTCGGCAGGCGCGACCGTGCCGACGGCCGTGACCGTGAGCGGCTGCAGGTTCTCGGGCAGGTCGAACGCGGCGGACAGCTTGTCGAACTCGACGCCGGCCATCTGGTGCGTGTGCAGGCCCTCGGCCTGCGCCTGCACGGAGAGGTGCGCGACGGCCTGGCCGAGGTCGTACGCGGCGTAGGGGCGCTTCTCCCCCTCGACCGTGGAGGTCTCGGCGATCGCGACGAACAGGGCCGACGCGTTCACGGCCCACGCGGCGTTGAAGCCGACGAGCGCGTCGACGATGGTGTCGAAGGCGTGCGTGCCGCGGCGGGCGACGATGAAGCGGCGCGGCTGCTGGTTGCTGCCGGACGGCGCCCAGCGCGCGGCCTCGAGCAGCGCGTCGAGCTGCTGGTCGGAGACGGTGGCGTCCTTGTCGAAGGAGCGCGGGCTCCAGCGGGTATCGAGCTCGCGCACGATCGGCACGGCCGTGTCGGCGGTGCGCTCGGTCGATGCGGGGGTGGTGGCGTCCTCGGTGAGGGTCATGGCGGTTCCTTCGGTCGATGTCGGGGATGCGGCACTCCGTCGGGCCTCGCGGATCACAATGCGGGACGCCGCCCGGCTATTCCTGGGTGGAACCGGGCGGCGTCCTCGCGCATGAGGCGCCTATTCCGCGAGGGGGTCGCGCACGTCCTCGAAGCGGCCCGACTCCGCCGAGCGGCCGGCCGCCTCCATGAGCGCGAGGCTGCCGAGGTTGTCGCGGCCGCTCGTCTCGGGCGGCGGGCCGCCGAGGATCGAGAGGGCGAAGGCGCGGAGGCCCGCGGCGCGTCCGATGAGCGGCAGGGTCTCGAGGTCGAGCTCGCGCTCGGCGCCGGCGGCGTCGCGGATCCCGACCCGGTCGGCCGAGACGCCCTCGCCGCGGCTCGTGAAGGTCAGCTCGCCGTCCTCGCCGGAGATGCGCCACTCGCCCGCCCACGGAGTGACGGGTCCGCGGTGCAGCCAGCTGCCGCGGTAGTCGACGACCAGGCCGCCCTCCAGCTCGATGACCATGCTCGCGACCGCGGGGTCGCGGTAGTGGCTGAATGACGGGCGGCTGGTGCGGGCGAACACGCGCACGGCCTCGCGGCCGGTGACCATGCGGATCAGGTCGAAGTGGTGGATCGCCATGTCGTTGATGATCGGCTGCGGGAACCGGTAGTGCGGGTAGTCGTCGGGCTCGTCGTTGTCCCACTGGCGGAAGTCGATCTCGATGGTCGCGACCTCGCCGAGCGCGTCGGCCGCGAGCAGCTCGCGCACCCGCCGCGGCGCCGGGTACCAGCGGTAGTTCTGGCTGACCTGCACGATGAGGCCCAGCTCCTCGCCCTTCCGGACCACGGCGGCGGCCTCCGCGGTGGAGTTCGCGAACGGCTTCTCGACGATGACGTGCTTGCCCGCCTCGAGCGCCTCCAGCGCGAGCGGCGCGTGCGTGACGGCCGGGGCGGTGAGGATGACGGCGTCCGCCTCCACCGCGGCGAGCGCGTCGGCGAGCGAGGCGTACGCGGCGGACGCGGGCAGGCCGAGCAGCGCGCGCACCCTCTCGCGGGTGGGCTCGCTCGGATCCACGATCGCGGCCACCTCGATCTCGGCGACGGCTGGCACGGCGTTGCGCGCCCAGTCGCCGCCCCAGCCGCCGAGGCCGACGTGGATCACGCGGACGCGGGGGCCGTCGTAGGCGGGAGCCGCGGGAGCCGCGGATGCGGCGGGCTTCTTCGCGGCGCTCATCGGGCGAGGAACCAGTCGCGCGGGTGCTGGTCGGCCGTGAGATCGGCGCGGCCCTGGGTGGGCGCGACCCAGCGGGCGGCGTTCGCGAGCACGCGGCGGATGTCGGGGTGGTGGTACACGGGGTACTCCTGGTCCCCCGGCGAGAAGTAGAAGACCCGGCCGCGGCCGCGGTGGTACGCGACGCCCGAGCGGAAGACCTCGCCGCCCGCGAAGGTGGAGAGGAACACCTCCTCGTCGGGGCGCGGGATGTCGAACTGCTCGCCGTACATCTCCTGCCGGTCGATGACGATCGGGTGCGGGATGCCCGCGGCGATCGGGTGCTGCGGCGCGATGGTCCAGACCAGCTCGCGCTCGCCGTCGTTGCGCCACTTCAGCGAGCACGTCGTGCCCATGAGGCGCGTGAACACCTTCGAGTAGTGGCCCGAGTGCAGGACGACGAGGCCCATGCCGGCGTGGACGTGGCGGATCACGCGCTCGACGACCTCGTCGGACACCTCGCCGTGGGCGACGTGGCCCCACCAGTAGAGGACGTCGGTCGCGGCGAGGCGCTCCTCCGTGAGGCCGTGCTCCGGATCCTGCAGCGTGGCGGTGCTCACGGAGGCGTCGTCGCCGAGCAGCTCGCGGAGGCCGTCCGCGACCACGGCGTGGATCCCGTCCGGGTAGTGCGACAGGACGGTCGCGTCCCCCCGGCTCTCGTGCACGTTCTCGTTCCAGACGACGATGTCCATGGCGCTCCTCGTTCGGCGGTGATCGGGGGATCGGGCTGCGCTCCGGACGTGTCGGGCCCGAGATCGGCCGTGACGACGCGGCATGCCCGCGCCTACGATCGTACGCATGCCCCGCGCCGATGCGGGCGACCCGGAGGACGCATGGACGCCATCGCCGACGACCACGGAGCGATCCGGTGACCGGCCCGACCGGCACCACCCGCCCCACCGACAAGGCCGTCCACGCCTGGTCCCTCGACGGGACGCTCGGGCATCCGCGCGTCCCCGGCCCGGACGGATCCGGCACCGTCACCCGGGCGGCCGGCGCCCTCGACCTCCTCGACCTGCCCGCCGAGCTCGCCCGCCGCGGGTACCGCGCCGTGCAGCTCGCCCACTTCCAGCTGCCCACGCGCGACGCCTCCTACCTCGAGGAGCTGCGGGCCGCGCTCGAGTCGTCCGGCATCGTGCTCGACGCGTTCCTGGTCGACGACGGCGACCTCGTGCACCCCACCGACGCCGACTTGCACGAGCGGTGGATCTCCGACCTGCTCGACGACGCACTCACTCTCGGCGCCCACCACGCCCGCGTCGGCGCCGGCCGCAGCGCGCCCACGCCGGAGCTGCTGGCAGCGAGCGCCCGGCGGCTGTCGCGGCTCGCGGACGGGCACCCGGGGATCCAGGTGGTCGTCGAGAACTGGCGCGAGATGATGCCCGACGCGGACGCAGTGCTCGCCCTGCTGGCCGACGCGGGCGACGTGCGCCTCCTCATCGACCTCGGCAACTGGACCATGCCCGACAAGCACGAGCAGCTCGCCCGCATCGCCCCGCACGCCGTCACCTGCCACGCCAAGGCGCACCGCCACGACGACGGCAGCCTGGACGACGTCGACTACGCCCGCTCCCTCCGCGTGCTGCAGGACGCGGGCTACCAGGGCGCGCTCGCGATGGTGAACGAGTCGAGCCGGCCCGACGGATCCGACGAGTGGGACGGCCTCGAGCAGGAGCACGAGGTGGTGCGGCGGGTCTTCGGGTGAGACGGACCCGCGGCCCGGGGCGGGCTCAGGGCGCGCCTCAGCCCAGCGCCGCCTCCTCCGCCGCGACGTCCTTCCGCACCTCGAACTGGGTCCGGTGCAGCTCCTCGTAGCGCCCGCCCCCGGCGAGCAGCTCCTCGTGCGTGCCGCGCTCGACGATCGCGCCGTCCTCGACGACGAGGATCATGTCGGCGCTGCGGATCGTGGAGAGGCGGTGCGCGATGACCAGGGCCGTCCGCCCCTCGAGCGCCTCGCTGAGCGCGGCCTGCACCGCGGCCTCCGACGTCGAGTCGAGCGCCGCCGTCGCCTCGTCGAGGATCACGACGCGCGGGCGCGCGAGCAGCAGCCGCGCGATGGTCATCCGCTGGCGCTCGCCCCCGGAGAGCCGGTAGCCGCGCTCCCCCACCATGGTGTCGAGCTGGTCCGGCAGGGAGCGGATCATGGGCTCGAGCCGCGCGCGCCGGACCGCGTCCCACACCTCGTCCTCGGTCGCCTCGGGCCGCGCCAGGCGCAGGTTGGACAGGATCGTCTCGTGGAACAGGTGGCCGTCTTGCGTCACCATGCCGAGGGTGTGCCGCATGGACGCGAACGTGACGTCGCGCACGTCCGTCCCCGCGAGGCGCACGGCGCCGCTGTCGACGTCGTACAGGCGCGAGAGGAGCTGCGCGATCGTGGACTTGCCGGCGCCGGACGTGCCGACGAGGGCGACGGTCTGCCCCGCCTCGATCCGGAAGGACATGCCGTGCAGCACCTCCTCGCCGCCGCGGGTGTCGAGCGTGGAGACCTCCTCGAGGGAGGCGAGCGACACCTTGTCCGCGGACGGGTAGGCGAACCGCACGTCGTCGAACTCGACGGCCACCGGCCCTGACGGCACGGGGACCGCGTCGGGCTTCTCCCGGATGAGCGGCTCGAGGTCCAGCACCTCGAAGACGCGCTCGAAGCTGACCACCGCGCTCATGATCTCGACCCGCGCGTTCGCGAGGCTGGTCAGCGGCGCGTAGAGGCGGGTGAGGAGGAGCGCCAGGGTGACGACCTCGCCGGTGTCCAGCTGCCCGCCGAGCGCGAGGACGCCGCCGAGCCCGTAGACGAGCGCGAGCGCGAGGGCGGAGACGAGCATCAGCGCGGTGAAGAAGACGAACTGCAGCATCGTGCTGCGGACCCCGATGTCGCGGACCCGGGCGGCCCGCACGCGGAACTCCTCGGCCTCCTCGTCGGGCCGGCCGAAGAGCTTGACGAGGGTGGCGCCGGGTGCGGAGAAGCGCTCGGTCATCTGCGTGCTCATGGCGGAGTTGTGGTCGGCGGCCTCGCGGCGGAGAGCGGCGAGGCGACCGCCCATGCGGCGCGCGGGGATCAGGAACACGGGGAGCATGACCACCGCGAGCACCGTCACCAGCCACGACGTGCTGAGCATGACGACGAGGGTGAGGATCAGCGCCACGAGGTTCGTGACCACGCCCGACAGCGTGCCGCTGAAGGCCTGCTGCGCGCCGATCACGTCGTTGTTGAGGCGGCTCACGAGGGCGCCCGTGCGCGTGCGGGTGAAGAACGCGATCGGCATCTTCTGGACGTGGTCGAACACGGCGGTGCGGAGGTCGAGGATCACGTCCTCGCCGATGCGCGCCGAGTACCAGCGCGTGATGAGCGACACCCCGGCGTCGGCCACGGCCACGAGCGCGATGACGACGGCGAGCCGGACGATCGTGCCGACCTCGCCGCGGGCGACGATGACGTCGACCACCTGGCCGGCGAGCACCGGGGTCGCCACCGCGAGGAACGCGCCGACGACGGACAGCGCGATGAAGAGCACCAGCTTCGCCCGGTACGGCACCGCGAACGTCAGGATCCGGCAGACGGACGCGCGGGAGATGCGGTTCTTGCCGTCCCGTGCGCTCGAGATCTTGTAGAGCGAGCTCCAGGCGACGCCTTCCATGCTCATGGTGGTTCCTCTCGTGGGCGCTCCGCTCGGTGCGGGCAGGGGTGCCGCCGGGCTCGGGATGGTCCGCGGCGGCGGTGAGCCGAGGCGGCGTCCCGCAGACGGTCCGGGTGGCGACGCCGTCGTCGTGGCCGGATCCGCGGGCGGGGCGCGCACCGCTCATCCTCCCGGTGCGCGCATCCCCATCATGAGCCACGGACGGCGCCGATCACGCCGCGCGGGCGAAGCGTCACCGGATGGGACGCGCGGCGGGCAGGCCGCCAGCACCTTCGAGCCGTCGGGCGGAGGAGTTAGTCGCGTCCGCCGCGCGGACCACGCGCGCGCCGCGGGATACGGCACGGCGAGCGCGACCCGCATGGCGACCGCCGCCGACTGGATCGCCCACTTCCACGCCAACGCCGACCGGCACCTGGCGCCCGAGCAGCTGATCCCGTCCGGCACGCCCTCGCCGCTCGACGCCCGCACCCGCCGCGCCTTCGTCCGCTCGTTCCAGCGGTTCGCGCTCGGCGAGAGCGGCGACGGCGTGCACCTCCTGCGCATGGCGGCCGACGCGGGCGATCCCGCGTACACGCACGCCCTCGCGCTCCTCGTGCAGGAGGAGCAGAAGCACGCGGCCCTCTTCCTCCGCGCGCTCGACCACCTCGACGCGCCCGCGCTCTCCGCGCACTGGACGGACGCGGCCTTCACCCGACTCCGGCACCTCATCGGGCTGCGGACGGAGATCAGCCTGTTCCTCATCGCGGAGACCGTCGCGATGGGCTACTTCCACACCCTCGCCGACCACGCGCCGGATCCCGCGCTCCGGGCCCTCGGGCGGCGCATCGCGGACGACGAGCGGGACCACGTCCGCTTCCAGATCGACCGCCTCCGCACCGGCTTCCGCGACACCCCCGCTCCCCTGCGCTCGCTCATCGGCGCCGCGTGGACGGTCGTCGCGGCGGGCGCGGCGACGGTGGTCGTGGTCGACCACCGCGCTGCGCTCCGCGCCTGCGGCGTCGCACCGCGCGCGTACTGGCGGCAGGCGATGCGCGGCTTCAGGGCTGCTGCGCGCTCGGTGCTGGTGGATCCGCGGGCGCCGCTGCTGGGGCCGACGGACGCCGCCGACGAGCCCGCGTGCGCCTGACCCCGCGCACGCGGGAGGGGCGAGCAGCCTCCTCGGCCGCCCGCCCCTCTCCGTCTTCCGCTACCGGCTGTCGTCAGACGCGCGCCAGCGCATCGACGGGTCGCCCGGCCGTGTTCAGCGACGCACGGACTTGGGGCCGCCGACCTTCACGTAGATGAACAGCACGATGATGGCGCCGATGATCGAGCCGATGATGCCGGCGGGCTGGAAGAAGCCCTCCATGGCGTCGTGCTGGAAGAGCAGGAAGCCGAGGAATCCGCCGACGAACGAGCCGACGATGCCGAGCACGATGGTCATGAGGATGCCGATGTTCTGGCGTCCGGGCACGACGGCGCGGGCGATGAAGCCCGCGATGAGGCCGACGACGATGAGGCTGATGATGAGTCCGAGCATGGTGATCTCTCTTCTGTGCGAGCACGTCAGGAGGACGCGCGGTGGTGCCCGTTCGGGGCGATGACCTCAATCAACCACCCTCCGGGGTGTGGGTGCACACCCCTGGGGGTGGGATCCTGGATCCATGCCCGCCACCCGCACCCGCCCCGTCACGATCGCGCTCGTCGACGACTACGACGTGGTGCTGAAGGGCCTCGCCCACATGTTCGACGACTATCGCGACCGAGTGGTCGTCGCCGAGATCGACGCGAACGCGGCCCTCTCCGACGAGATCGACATCGTGCTCTACGACTCGTTCGCGCAGCCGGAGTCCGACCACCACGAGATCGCGGAGCTGGTGCGGAACCCGCGGGCCCGCCGCGTGGTCGTCTACACCTGGAACTTCCAGCCCGAGCTGATCGCCGACGCCCGCCGGCAGGGCGTGCAGGGCTACCTCTCCAAGGCGCTGCCGGCGCGGGAGCTCGTGGAGGCGCTCGAGCGGATCCACCAGGGGGAGGAGCTGTTCAGCGAGGCGCCGCTGCGGGCCGCGAGCGCGCCGTCGCTCGACTGGCCGGGCAAGCGCGAGGGGATCACGGACCGCGAGTCGGAGATCCTCGCGCTCATCACACAGGGCAAGAGCAACCAGGAGGTCGCGGCGCTCACGTACCTCTCCCCCAACACGGTGAAGAGCTACATCCGCTCGATCTACCGGAAGATCCAGGTGCAGAGCCGCACGCAGGCGGTCATCTGGGGCGTGGGGCACGGCTTTAGCCCGGACCACCATCGGATCGACCACTGGCTGGGCGGGCCGTAGGAGGGACTGGTCGCCGCACAGCAGAATTTACACTCGCGAACTCGGAACGGATCACTCCGGATCGAGAACACGAGCCACGAGCTCCGGATCCAGTTGGTAAGCGCTCGAGAGCAACTCCTCGACCTCTAGCTGAAGGAGACGGCGGCGGTCCTTCATGGTCGACGCTATCGCCGTGTCGCTCTCATCACGAAGCTGGACAGCGAGATCTCGAAGCTCTTCTACGCGTTCCTCGATGACGAGCTGCGCGCGGTCCGAGAGCGCCGGAACGGGGATGCCCTTCAAGAACTCCTTCCGATGCACAGCATACGAACCTCTGTACTTCTTACCCGCAACCGACACCATTAAATCAACCACGGGATGGGAAAGGATCGCCTGAATGACATCCATCGAGTAGGGACAGTCCGCATCAGGTCGAAGGAAACCGTAGGGGCCCCCGTCTCCCCCACCGGGCGCGACTAGCCCTTCATGATCGACCGCATACCTGGGACTCAGAGACATCACCCTGGCAATGAGCTTGGGCCCACTAAGTTTGCTGAGCGACTGCGACCTCCCAAACGCCCAGAAGGCCTCGCCTGGATCCGGCGACACATTCCGCCCGTGTTGTAATTTGCCCCTGTGGCGATCGAAGTACTTCGCGGCAAGAGGGTATTGCGTGCGCATGACATCTTCCGTGATGAGCTTCATACGACGACTTTCGGAATCTAAGACGTAGGGGAATATGACCCGCCTGTCCGGGATCGGCTGTCCATCGTAAACGGCTATTTTACGATCCTTCAGCGCGGGCTTCAAGAGGCTTGCCTCGATCCCAGTACGCACTCCTTCGATATCGATGAACTCCACGATTCCTGCGTCGTCGCCGTCATCAATCGGTTTGAGGAAGAACCACTCATCGGCACTCGTCTGGACGCCCACGAAGATGTCGACCCAACCTGGATCGCCCAGGCGGGCCACGCAGTTTGCGGCTAGTTGGCCGAACAGTGTGGTTTGATCGACAGTCGCGAAGGGCCAGGTCGCGGGACCGAGCGAGGTGCGCTCCACCTCTAGGAATGTTGCGCTGCGAGCCGTCCTCCATGCTTCCAAATCCCCAACCATGGCAATCGAGACCGCATCATCTCTCTTCGGGCCCGCGACGACAATGGCGGTGTACGTCGTACGTCCCGGAAAGACCTGCTGCTCACCAAAGTGAACCATGGACTCAAGACGTGGGCCCAGCTTGCGCCTGACACCACTCGCGGAGAGATGGCTTGCAAAACGGTTCGGTACGATCATGCCTAGACGGCCGTCAGGAGCCAGTAGCTCTAACGCCCGCTCCATGAAAACGAGATAAAGGTCGAAGTTATTAGCGACCGGGGCATCATAGAGTGACGCGCCGTGCTGCAGGTACTGCAGCTGATCCGGCATGTGGCGAGCGAGATCTTGAATGCGCACGTACGGCGGATTCCCCAAGACCACACTGAAGCCCCTTCTGGGATACGCCGCCCCTATGGCCGCCTTGATGTCGAGGGGGCTTACAAGTGCGCGGCGGTGCGGCACACGCGCTGCGGCAGGAACGAGCGCGTCGAAGTCCTCGCGCACGACAGCGTTGCCGACCACGATGTTCCGATCTAAGTTCGGCAGCACTCCCCGGGCGATCGCCGGATCGACATCTTGGTTACCGAGTACCGCAAGCTGGAGACTGAGCTTCGCGACCTCCACAGCAGCCCCGTCGATGTCGATACCGAATAGATGCGATCGCACAAGCGCTCCGCGCTCCGCCAGCGACAGACGGGGGCGCGCCAGTTCCGCCGCTTCAACCAGCCGGTCAAATGCATCGAGGAGGAAGACTCCGCTGCCAACTGCCGGATCGAGCACGGTCAGGTCTTCGGGCACACCCTCCGCCAGAGCAGGCCCCAAAGCCTGGTGCCCGATTTCTTTCACGATGTCGTCGGGCGTCGCTACGACCCCAGCAGCATGAACGAGTTCTGGCTTTAATATGAGAGTGACGCGCCGGCATTCGTCGAGGTCGACCCGCTCAGCCAGGTACTGCTCGTATACGCCCGCGAGGATACTCGCGTCGAGGACACCGAACGCATACTGCGTGCGCGGCCAATACATGTCCTCGACCACAAGCATCAGCACGTCCGCATCGACGGTGGTCCCGTGCAACACATTGAACAACCCCGCATTGTAAACTCGATCGGCAGCCTGAAACGCTTCCACCAAGGTTCGCGATCGCGCCGAGTCAAACAGGCTGCGATAGCGCCCTATTTCCCGATCCTCGCAGACGCGCAGAAATAGAAGAGCGTTCAGCAGGCTCTGAGCCCGGCGACCTACTTCAGGCGCGCCGAGGGCTGGATTACCATCGGCAACAGCTTGAGCCAACGACTGACGCCAGTGACGGAAGTCACCGAGAAAGCGCTGATCGAAAGGCGACTCACCCCGGGGCGGGCGGGCGAAGTCGTAGATGCCTTCGAGCCCGGTAACCCTGAGGGATTCGTATGAGACGAGACGCCAGAGCTCGTCGAATCGAGTAACGAATTCCTCGAAACCGAAGACGCCTCCAGGCAGGACCGCGACCGACGGGCCGTCGGTTTCACGCGGCTCTACTCGCGAATCGAAAACGATGAGTTCGTGGAAGTTCGTGAGAACGGCAGCGGGGAGCGACAGAGACCAACCGTACGACCGCGCCTGTCGCGAGGACGAAGCATTTGTAGCCAAGGAGACGGACGGCTTTTTCGCCTCGATCGGCATGACGTCCATTCCGTCCAAACGGAGGCGGTAGTCCGGCCGACCCCACGATCCGTCGGCGTCTCTTCCTGTCCGCTCCCTTACAACCTCAACTGACCTCTGGCTATGTGCGCCCTGGTTCCTGACATCCCAGCCGAGACACTCGAGGAGGGGGTCGATGAACTCCACACGGACATCAGTCTCTGTGTACGTCGATCCTGGCCGGACGAGCTCAGAGGCCACACCTCGGTAACGCGCGACGAGGTCGGTGACGCGACGGAGCCCCTCGGACTTGGTGACCCGGGCAAAGACCATGCGGTGAGGCTACCGTGCGGTTGCCGCACCGGAGGAGGCACGGACACGAGTGTCAGTCGGGCAAGGCAGAATTGAGTCATGACGACCGTGTTCGCAGCCAAGAGCGCCCCCTCGAGCGAGAAGCTGCGCGGGGGGTACTACACGCCCGAGCCGCTCGCGAGGTTCGTAGCCGCCTGGGTCGCCGTCGCCGGCGACGAACTGCTTGAGCCGTCGTGTGGGGACGGGGAGATCCTGCAGTTCCTCGCGGCCTCGGGCCGAGCGACGGGCGTCGAGCTGTTCCCCCTCGAGGCCGCTGCGGCTCGCGAGCGCACGGGTGCAGACGTCTTCGACGGGGACTTCTTCTCATGGTTCGCTCCCGAGCGCCATGGGACGTTCGACGGCGTAGCGGGCAACCCTCCGTTCATCCGCTACGGATCGTGGGAGGAACAGTACCGAGAGCCCGCCTTCGAGCTCATGCGCTCTGAAGGCTTGAGCCCTACTAGGCTGACCAACGCTTGGCTTCCATTCGTAGTCGCATCCGTCGTGGCAGTTCGCGACGGCGGCCGAGTAGGCCTCGTGATCCCAGCGGAGCTATTGCAGGTCGGCTACGCCGCTCAAGTGCGCGCGTATCTTGTGGACCAATGTAGTGAGATCACGATCGTCGCATTCCGTGAGCTGGTCTTTCCCGGCGTCCTTCAAGAAGTGGTGCTACTACTGGTCACCAAAGGTAATGGCCCCGCTTCCATCCGCACCGTCGAAGTGACGAATGGAGCGCATCTCACAGACGTCGACCTCGATGTCGCAGCCATTCGCGCCCCTCTTCATGGCTCTGAGAAGTGGACCAAGTACTTCCTCGACGTCGTTCAGATCGGCCTCCTGCGCGACCTTAAGAACGACTCACGCCTGGCCCGCCTCGAGCGCTACGCAAAAGTCAATGTCGGAGTGGTGACTGGACGGAACTCCTTTTTCTGCATGACGGAGGCGGAGGCGCAGCGTCTCGGAATAGAGGAGCACACTCTTCCCCTGCTCTCTCGGTCTGCGCAATTCACCGGGGTGGGCCTGACCTCGCAAGACCTGAGATCACAGGCCGCACGAGGAGCCATGACTAGGTTGCTCGCGCTCGATCCCGCGCACGACGTCGCATCCGACCCCTCCCTGTCGCGGTACGTTCGGTTGGGCTTACAAGACGGCGTCAACGACGGTTACAAGTGCCGCATCCGCCAATCCTGGTGGTCTGTTCCTTCAATCTCGCAGCCGGATGGATTTATGTTGAGGCAGGTTTCGACCTACCTACGCTTTCTCAGCAATGACACCGGAGCCACTAGTACCGACACAGTGCATCGCGTCTTCGTGAAGCCTGGCGTAGACATGAGGAGGCTAACGGTCGCTGCCCTTAACTCCGCGACGCAGGCCATGTCAGAGGTCCTCGGCCGAAGCTACGGCGGTGGCCTTCTGGAAGTCGAACCTACTGAAGCCGTGGCGCTTCTCGTGCCGGATCCCGAGTTGATCGATGAAGACCTCATGTCAAGAGTCGACGATCTTTTGAGAAATGGACAGATTGAGCAAGCCATCGCACTTGTGGATCAGCGGGTCATGATCGACCGCCTCGACTTCTCGGAGGCCGAGATCGGGGCCATCCGCGAAGCAGGATACCTGCTTCGAGAACGTCGTTTGCGTCGCGGTCGGAAAAGCACGTGACGCATTGCCCCGACCACGGACTTCGCTTCACCTTGGGTTCATATTGCGCCTCAAATAGTCCGCGATGCAAGCGTCGATGTCGAACGGTGGCGCTTCTCCGCTCGCCTCACGGGCGACCAGCGTTGCTCGCAGCGCCTCGACCTGCGGCTCCTGCTACCGCGCTCGACTGGCCGGGCAAGCGCGAGGGGATCACGGACCGCGAGTCGGAGATCCTCGCGCTCATCACACAGGGCAAGAGCAACCAGGAGGTCGCGGCGCTCACGTACCTCTCCCCCAACACGGTGAAGAGCTACATCCGCTCGATCTACCGGAAGATCCAGGTGCAGAGCCGCACGCAGGCGGTCATCTGGGGCGTGGGGCACGGCTTTAGCCCGGACCACCATCGGATCGACCACTGGCTGGGCGGGCCGTAGAGGGCCTCGGACAGCTGCCCGGCGCGGCCCTGCGAGCGATCACAGATGGCGCGACGGGTCCATCCGCTGATGCAGGATCCGGATCACGTCGACCGTCTCGGGTCGGTCCACGTAGTACACGGTGTGGCTCTCGATGCTGTACCGCCGGTAGCCCGGGCGGATGTCGCCGCAGTCACGGCCGCGCGTGGGGTCTTCGGCGACCCGCCTGATCGCGGCGCCGATCTCCCGGACATAGGTCTCAGCCTGATCGGCGTCCCAGCGCTCCTCCGTGTAGTCCCAGATCTCGGAGAGGTCCTTCGTCGCGGCCGGCGTGAGCCGGTGCGGCTTCACGCGCGCTTGTCCGCGATGAACGCGTCGAGGTCGAACGGTGCGGCCTCGCCGCTCGCCTCGCCGGCGACCAGCGCCGCACGCAGCGCTTCGAGCTGCGTCTCCTGGTCCTCCAGGAGACGGAGCCCGGCGCGGACCACCTCGCTCGCGGATCGGTAGCGCCCGGACTCCACCTCCCGGGCGAGGAAGCCGGTGAAGTGCCCGTCCAGGCTGATCGAGGTGTTCTGCGCCATGGGGCGAAGGTACCAAGGATTGGTACCTCCGAGAAAGGCCCGGAGGGTCATCGCCGTATCGACAGCGCCAGGAAGAGGGCAGCAGCTGAATCGCGAAAGACGGGGCCGGAGCTATCGGCCGAGCACGTGCCGCCGGATCTCGGCGACGGCCTCCTCCGAGGTGATCTCCTCCAGCGCGGCCCGCTCGGTGATCTCGAGCAGGACCGGGTCGGTCACCTCGCCGCCGGCCAGCGCGAGCGCCGCATCGGCGAAGGCCAGGCTCTCGGCCGCCCGGACCGCGATGTCCTCGGCGTCACCGGATCCATGCTGCATCTCCGCGAGCCCCTGTCAGACCGACGTGTGGTCAGAGGACGGAGCATCGCCCTGGATGTGCCTGCGGATCTCGGCGATCGCCTCCTCCGAGGTGATCTCGTGCCGCGCGGCACGCTCGAGGATGGCGCGGAGCACCGGATCTGTCACCTCGTGCCCGGCCAGCGCGAGCGCGGCGTCGGCGAATGCGAGGTGCTCGCGGACTCGTGCGTCCTCCGCGGCGGCGGCGTTCTCTGCGTGCGCCACGACGAGGCCCTTCCGTTCGGTCGGATGAGAGTACCGAGCGGAGCGGGTCGGAGTCCGCGCGCTCCCCGCCGCCTCTGCCAGCATGACCCGCATGATCCCCTCCACGACCTCCCGGTTCCGCAAGTCCGTGCCCAAGGCGAAGGCGGGGGATCGGGTGGCGGTGCTGAGCCCCGCGTTCGCCGCGCCCGGCATGGCGCCCGAGGTGCACGAGCAGGCGATGCGGCGGCTGCAGGAGGCGACCGGGCTGATCCCCGTCGAGTACCCGACCACGCGGCGCCTCGGCGCGAGCGCCCGTGACCGCGCCGCCGACATCACGGCCGCGTTCGCCGACGACTCCATCCGCGCGATCGTCTCGACCATCGGCGGGGACGACCAGGTCACGGTGATCCCGCACGTCGACATCGAGGAGCTGGCCCGCAACCCGAAGCCGTTCCTCGGCTACAGCGACAACACGAACCTGCACAACCTGCTCGCCGGGCTCGGCATCCCCTCCTTCTACGGCGGATCCACGCAGGTGCACCTCGGCGCAGGGCCCGGCATCGACGACGTGCACCTGCGCTCGCTGCGGGCCGCGCTCATCGAGGGCGAGGAGCTCGAGATCACCGAGCCCGGGGAGTCGGAGGACTTCGGGATCGACTGGACGGATCCCCGCGCGCTCACCGAGCACGGCGAGCGTCACGCGACCGAGCCGTGGAAGTGGGCCGGCCCGGCGAAGACGGTGGAGGGGCCGACGTGGGGCGGCTGCATCGAGGTGATCGACCAGATCGCGATGGCCGGGCGCATGCCCGAGGTCGCGAAGCTCGAGGGCGGGATCCTGCTGCTCGAGACGAGCGAGGAGGTGCCGTCGGCCGACAGCGTGCGGCGGTGGGTGCGGGGGCTCGGCGAGCGCGGGATCCTCGACGTGGTCGCGGGCGTGCTCGTCGCCCGTCCGGTGACCATCGTGATGGGCGCGCCCGTGCCGTCGGCCGAGGAGCGCGCCCGGCTGCGCGCGGAGCAGCGCGACACCGTCATCGAGCAGATCGCCCGCTACAACCCGCGCGCCGTGGTGTGCGTGGGCGTGCCGTTCGGGCACACGCGGCCGCAGTGGATCCTGCCGCACGGCGGGACGGTGCGGCTCGACGGGGCGGCGCAGACCGTGCACGCGGACTACAGCTGAGGCAGAGGAACAGAGAAGCCCCCACTCCTGCTGGACTTCACGTCATGCGCGAGTCACCTCGCCGAGCAAGGGGTGAGGACAGCGTGTGGAAGGTCCCCTGACGGAGCTGCGGTCTCCCTTTAGATTTCCCGGGCACGCCACGTGACGCGCGATCCCGCAGAGAGTAGGAGACCCCAGTGCACATCCATGCCAGGATCCTCAGCACCATCGGCGCCAGCATCCTCATCGCAGGTTCGACCATGGCACCCCCAGCGGATGCCACGGAGAAGCACATTGCTCCGACGCACCACCACATCGTCACCACGGCGGCGATGCCCGGGAGCGTGGCCATGGCGGCGGAGGATGGCGATCCCCTCGTCGCTCCCCTCCAGGCCAGCCCTGTAGGTTCCCGATGGCAGGATCATCGGAATCGTCTCGTGGTGCTCAGGATCTCAGCGCAACAGCACATCTACAGCAAGCACGGCCTGAATCGGAAGGTACCTCGAGTGGCGACCGAGTATCCCGACTCTTCCCACGCGGAGCACGGCGACAGCTAGGAGTACTTCACCACATTCATCAAGAGCACGGACGGCAAGATCGAGGCGACGGAGCGCGTGCGTACGGTGGTCGACTTCCGCAACGTGGACGGTGACCCACAGGGGGTGGTCACGGAGTACTGCCTCACGACTCCCGGTCAGATCTGCCCGGCATGGATCAATGAAGTCGTGGGGTGAGTCTAGGTTGCCGACGGCGGTGACGTTCCGCGGCAATCTCCTCTCGAAGCTCACGCTCCTCGAGAGATCGCAGCCAGACGGGGACTTCGTCGTCGACGCCCTCGACTTCCACGACGACTCGACATCGATCCGCACGACCACGGGATCCGCGCTCGAGATCCCTGCCTGGACAGACGTCTCCGAGCTGCACCGGCGCCTCTCCGGGGTCATGGACCTCGCGCCACTGGACCCATGGAGCTGGGACTCGTACCCCGGGACCATGTCCGTGTGGGCAGCATGGCTGACGCTCCACTACGACATGGCGCTCCTCGAGCACCATCTCTCCGACAACGTGCCGCGGCTCCGCTACCTCGCGCTCCACCGGCACGGGGACTTCGCGATCGCCTCTACTGAGCTTGACGGCGAGCGATTCGACCATGAGGTCACGCTGCACGCACAGCCGCTAGGCGTCGCCGTCGACTTCGCTTTCGAGGTGGCTCGCCAGCTCCGTACTCGCTGACACGTTCGAAGCAGTTCAGAGGCGCTCCCGCGAGGGGGCGGATCACGCGGTGGCCGGCGAGCGAACGGGCCGCCTCGAGGACTCGGCCGGGGTGATCGCGACGACCGCTGGGTCGGGATCGCCGAGCCCCTGACTAGGCTCGCAGGGTGACGCTCCAGAACCATCCCGGCGATGTCGAGTTCCCCGTCCAAATGCGGAACCGGCACGCGCGCGCGGCCGACGCCGCCCGGCGCACGGCACCCGCGGCCCTGCGGCGGCGCGCGCTCCTCATCACCGCGTGGTCGGCGCCGTTCGCCATCGTCGCGCTCGTGATCGCGGTGCCCCTCGCCGACCGGCAGGACATGACCGGGCCGCCCGTGGTCGCCGTGCTCGCGTTCATGCTCGGCGTGACGATCGTGAGCGTGGCCTTCCACCTCCGCGACGCCCGCGCGCCGCTCGCCCACCAGCGGGCCTACGTGGCGGCCGCGGGTCGCGCCCCCGTCACGCTCGAGCAGCAGCAGCTCCTGGCGCTGGATGCGGTGAGCGACTTCTCCTACCGGCTCTGGAACTCGTCGCTCGCCTTCCAGCCGACGTTCGCGGAGCTGCCGGCGGGGATCCGCGAGCGCCACGCGGACGGCGCCACGGGCACGGGAGGATGGCCGGCCCTCCCCATCGCGTCCCTCGCCCAGCAGCGCGCGGCCCTCGACTCGCAGTTCCGCATCGCGTCGCGCACGGACCTCGAGCTGTTCGTGGCCGACGCGATGACCGATGGACTCGTCTCGGCCCGCTTCGCCGAGGTGGCGGCGGGCCCGGACGCCGAGCGGATGGTCGCGCGCATGGCCGCGCTCACCGGGCGCAGCGAGTTCGAGGTCATGGAGCGCACCCGGCCCCGGGGCGACCGGCCGCCCGTGCTGCTGCTCGCGGGCGACAGCGAGCGCACGATCGGCGCGATCCGCTACGCCTACGTCGCCGGGTACCTGCCCGCGGACGACGCGTGGGCGCTCATCCGCGAGGTCGGCGCGCGCGTGTTCGCGGCATACGACGGTTGGGACGCGTACTGGGCGGACGTCGCGCTCGCCCTCGCCTTCCGCACCGACAGCCTCGAGACCGTCCAGGCCGCGCAGCGCGTGCAGGAGGGGCTGCGCACGTCGGGCTGGCCCGCGGCGAAGGTGCCGTGGCCGGGAGAGGGCGCGCCTGTCGGCTGACCGGGCCGGATCAGTCGCGCGGCTCGCCCGTGAGGGGCCGGATCACGCGGTGGCCGTCGAGCGAGCGCGCCGCCTCGAGGACGTGGGCCGGCGTGATCGCGAGGAGCGCCGGATCCGGGATCGCCGAGAACGTGTCGCCGAGGCGCTGGGAGGCGTCGGTCAGCACGATGTGCGGGCCGGACGCGGGCGGGCCCCACTCCTCGGGCGGGGCCGGGCCGAAGATCACGACCGAGGGGATGCCGTAGGCGGTCGCGAGGTGGGCGGCACCGGTGTCGGCGGAGATCACGAGGTCGGCGGCGGCGATGATGCCGGCGAACGCGTCGAGGGCCAGCTCGCCCGCGAGCACGGTCTCCGTCGGCATTCCGGCGAGGGCCGCGACCTCGAGGGCGCGCTCGCGCTCCTTGTCGGATCCGGTGAAGACGACCGTGCGGCCCTCGTCGGCGAGCGCGCGGGCGACCTCGGCGAAACGGTCGACGGGCCACTGGCGGGAACCGTAGGCGGCGCCCACGTGGATCACGACGGCGTGCTCGGCGACGGGCGTCTCGGCGGGGACGAGGATGCCGACGTCCTCGGGATCCGCAGGCATGCCGTGCCACGACACGAGCCGGGCCCAGCGGTAGCGCTCGAGGACGTGGTCCTCCCAGGCGGGGCCGTCGGCGGCGGGCATCCCGTCGAGCTCGGGGGCGGCGTGGCCGAGGGTGCGGTGCGCGCGCAGCTCGTGGAGGAGGGTGCGGCTCTCGATCCCGGCGCCGTGCAGGTTGATCGCGAGGTTGACCGTGCCAGGCGCGCGCGCGATGGGGTGGTCGAAGCCCTGCTGCGGGAGGTGCTCGTCGATCATGCCGAGGAGCTCGACGACCGGCGCGAGCCAGCCGGTGGTGGCGAGCGAGATGCGGGCGT
Organism: Clavibacter nebraskensis NCPPB 2581; assembly: GCF_000355695.1. NCBI lineage: Bacteria > Bacillati > Actinomycetota > Actinomycetes > Micrococcales > Microbacteriaceae > Clavibacter > Clavibacter nebraskensis. The sequence continues at coordinate 2,781,720 of NC_020891.1, forward strand.
CGGGGTGCGCGCGGCGGATGGCGCGGAGCGCGGGGACGGCCACGAGGATGTCGCCGAGCTTGATGGCGCGGAGGACGAGGATCTCGGCGGGGGCGGAAGCGGGCACGGCGTCGGGAGCGGCGCTGGCGCCGGGGATCTGCATGGGTTCCAGCCTGGCAGAGGAGCGCGGCGGCGGTCGGGCCGCAGTGCCTCAGGCCGTCCGCACCCGCCGGATCAGCCGCGACACCACGAACCACACGACGAGCAGCGCGATGACGCCGACGGCCGCGTACGAGATCAGGCCGCTCCACTCCTCCAGCACCGGGCGGATTGCCGGGCCGAACGCGAAGCCGAGGCCCACCCAGATGGCGTTCCAGGCGCCGGATCCGATCACCGTGTAGAGCGAGAAGCGCCCGATCGGCATGCGCTCGATGCCCGCCGGGATGGAGATGAAGGAGCGCACGAGCGGCACGCACCGACCGAGGAGCACGGCGGTGCCGCCCCAGCGCGTGAAGAATGCCTCGGCCTTGTCGAAGTCGGCGTGGTCGAGCAGCGGGATCCGGCCGACGAGCCGGCGCGTGCGATCCCGGCCGAGCGCGGCGCCGATCGCGTACCAGATGAGCGCGCCCACGAGCGCGCCGGCGGTCGCCGCGGCCCACGCGCCCCACGCGCTCATCCGGCCCTCGTAGGCGAGGAAGCCGGCGACGGGGAGGATCGCCTCGGAGGGGATCGGCGGCACGAACGTCTCGATGAGCACGGCGAGGCCGACGCCCACCTCCCCCAGCGTCTCGATGAGCGAGAGGACCCAGCCGACGAAGCCGTCGTACCCCTCGCTCGGATGGATCTCGCCGGGGGTCACTGCCTGGATGGCGCTCATGCGGCCTCTCGTCTTCTCGGGGGGGGTCGGGCGTCGGGGTGGTCTCGCGATACGCGGGGCACAGCGCACGGCGGCGCCCCGATCCGCGAGCCTAGGGAACCCATTTCCACAACTGCTGAATCGGCGTGGTCCGGCCGCGGCGGGCGGCCCGGAGGATCAGCGCCCGCCGTCCTCCGCGAGTAGCGCCACCGCCCGGGACAGGTCGGCGACCGCGCGCTCGGCCGCCGCATCCGCGCCCGCATCCCGGCACGCGAGCCAGGCCCCGATGATCCCCTGCATGCCCGCCACCGCGAGCGCCGCGCACCGCCCGGCGCGCTCCTCGTCGAGGCCGGCCGCGGCGAACCGGCGGCGCGTCTCCTCCACGTAGCGGCCGTGCTCCCACGCGGGCAGGTCGGCGAGCGCCGGGATCCGCTGCACGGCCGAGGCGAGGTCGAGCAGCACGCGCTGGCGGTCGGGCTCGCGGCGCACCCGGTCGAGCTCGGCGCGGAGGGTCAGGGCGACGACCTCGCCGAGCGGTGCGCCCGCGGGATCCTCGGCGGCCGCCAGCTGCGCGACGACCGCCTCGACCTCCTGCCGCAGCAGCGCGCCGAGCAGCTCCTCCCGCACGCCGAAGCAGTAGTGGAAGGCGCCGTGCGCGAGGCCGGCCTCCGCGGTGATCGCCCGCGTGCTCGCCCCGGCGACGCCCGTGACGGCCATCACGCGCACCGCGGCGTCGAGGAGCTCGGCCCGCCGGGCGTCGCGTGATCCATACGCGCGGGTGCTCTCGGAGGCGGCCTTCATGGGAGAAAGCTACCAAGCGCGGCCAATTTGGCCAAGTGGCCGAATATGTCGTCCAGCGTCGGGGCCATGAGCACCGACAGCCCCACCGTCCCGACCATCCGACCCGCGGCCGCCTGGGAGGCGCCCGGCGGCATCCCCGCGCACCGGACCCTCCGGCAGGCGCCGACGTTCCTGCGCGCCCTCGGCGTCGGATCCGCGCTCCTCGCCCATGGGCTCGCCCGCGTCGACGCCGACGGATCCGCGGCCTACCTCGAGTCGTCGACCGCGCGGAACCGCGCGCTCTACCTCCGCGACGGCTTCGCCGAGCTGGGCGAGCTGACGAGCCTCGCCGGCGCGCGTCCGGTGGCGATGTGGCGGGCGGCGCGCGTGGAGGCGCCGACGGCCTGACGCCACGGCGCCCGAGCGCCTCGATCAGACGGGGCAGTGCACCTGCGTGCGCGCTCCCGACCGGTCGATGTCGTGGTCCGGCATGGGCTTGCCACACATGGGGCAGAGGCGCGACTGTGGCTCGGACACCGGGTCGTCGGTGTACGGGCCGAGCGGCGGTGCGCCGAGGTAGGGGCGGAGGCGCTCGTTGAACCGCTCGATGGCCGCCCCGAAGCCGCGCTCGCGCCGCGGGCCGTCCTCCCGATCTTTACCTCGTGTCATAGTATTCAGTGTACGCGGTATTTCGGCGGGCGGCGAGGAGCTGGCATGGCACACGAGGGCGCGATGCGCACGGATCCCCTGGCGCTCGAGAGCCAGCTCTGCTTCGCGACCGTGCTGGCGGCGAGATCCGTCGTCGCGCTGTACCGCCCGATCCTCGAGCCGCTCGGACTCACGCATCCGCAGTACCTCGTGATGCTCGCCCTCTGGGAGCGCGACGGACGCTCGATCTCCGACCTCGGCGGCGCGCTCGCCCTCGAGCCCGCGACCATCACGCCGCTGCTCAAGCGCCTCCAGGCGGCCGGCCTCCTCGAGCGCGCCCGCAGCGCCGAGGACGAGCGCGTGGTGCGCGTCACCCTCACCGACGCCGGCCGCGCGCTCCGCAGCGAAGCCGAGCGGGTGCCGGCCCAGGTGGCCGAGCGCACGGGCATGACCCCGTCGGAGCTCAGCCGGATCCGGGATGACCTGCACGCGTTCCTCGCGCGCATCGACGCGGCGCCGGATCCCGCGGGCGCCTAGCCCTGGCATCGATATCGACCGACGCAGACCAGCGGGCGACCGTTCGGCATCCGACTCCCTCACCGGGCAGAGCTCGCGCGATCCGTGCACCGCGACGCGTGCTGGGCTCTCGACAGGCCGCCGAAGGGCCAGTATCCTCGACTATGTAGCGCCCCAGGACTATTCGACTCCGGTCGGACTCCTGGGGCCATCGTCGTTAAAGGAGCGCGATGATCGATCCCGCCACGCTCACCGCGCTCCCCGCTCTGCTGAGCGCGCCGAGGTTCGCCCGCTACCGAGACCGCTATTCGGGCGACGACGGGCTCGGTCTCCGGCTGTACGCCTGGAACACGGAGCTAACGGCGGCATGCTGGGGTCCTGTCAGCGTGGTCGAGGTCGTGGTCCGGAACAGCATCCATGACGCGATGCGACGAGACAGGCGCGACGACTGGTGGGAGGAGCCGCATGTGCGGCTCCTGGACCGTGAGCGCTTCACCATCTCCGACACGATCGCGAAACTACGTCGACGGGGCATCGATGAACCGACACCGGGACAGGTCGTGGCGGCGACGAGCTTCGGTCTGTGGGTGGGCCTGACCGACGCCGGACTCCCTCGTGACCCGCTGCTCAGCTACGAGACCGCGCTCTGGCAGCCGCGCATCCAGCGGGCGTTCCCCCACCTCGGTCAGGTGAGGCGGAAGGAGCTGTACCGCAAGCTCGACGGCGTCCGCATCTTCCGCAACCGGCTCGCCCATCACGAGCCCGTCTATGCAGCCCCGATCACGCGCATCCTCGCGGACATGATCGACATCGCGGGGTACGTGCACCCGGATGCGGCTGCCCTCATCGTGGGCGCTGGACGCGTCGAGTCGACCATCGCGCGCATGCGGGCAGCCGTCGGCTCGGGTGAGTGCTGCATCTGACCCGCGGGCGTGACGGTTCCCCGCCAGCGGCGGTCGCCGCGGCAGAGCGGGGGGACGATGGATCCATGACCCTCCGCGCCGATGACACCCTCCAGGACGGACGGGCGCTCGTCGGCCCGGTCGACGCCCCCGAGCTGCACGTGATGACGTACAACCTCCGGCGCCTGTTCCGCCGGTACCGGCCGGGCAGCCCCGACCGCTGGGCGGATCGCGAGCCGCTCATCGCCGAGCTGCTCCGGCGCGAGCAGCCGGCGCTCCTCGGCACGCAGGAGGCGATGCCCACGCAGGGCCGCGCGCTGTCGCACGCGCTCGGGCGGCACTACCGGCGGATCGGGCACGGCCGCAACGCCGACGGCCACGGCGAGGGCTGCCCCACCTTCTACGACACGCGCCGCCTCGAGCTCACGAGCTGGCGCCAGGTCGCGCTCTCGGACACGCCCGCGGTCGCCGGCTCCCGCAGCTGGGGCAACATGGTGCCGCGGATCGCCGTGGTCGCCGACTTCACGGATCGCGCCACCGGTCTGCCGCTGCGCCACGTGAACACGCACTTCGACCACCTCTCCCGGCGGTCGCGCGAGGAGTCCGCGCGGATGATGCTCGGGATCGTCGCCGAGGTGCAGGTGCCCACGATCGTCGCGGGCGACACCAACGCGGGCGTCGACACGGAGCCGCACCGGCTGCTGATCGAGTCGGGCGCGCTCGTCGACGCCTGGCCCGCCGCGCGCGAGCGGCTCACGCCCGAGTGGGGCACGTGGTCGAACTACAAGGCGCCAAAGCGCACGACCCGCCGCATCGACTGGATGCTCGTCACGCCCGACGTCGAGGTGGAGCGCGTGGGCATCAACACCACGCGCATCGGCGGCCGCGCGCCGAGCGACCACGAGGCGCTGCAGGCGGTGGTGCGGTGCTGACGGATCCGACCGGGGCGACCCCGCCGGACGCGCCGGCCGCACCCGCGGACGTCGCGGCCTTCGCCGGGCTGGCCGGGCTCACCTTCCTGCAGCCGCCGCGCGGGATCACGGCGGTCCTCGCCGACGTCGTCCGCGTGATCGGGCTCCTCACGTTCCTCTTCTCCGTGTTCGCGTGGACGGGCACGACGTCGGCGATGTTCGCGCTCGCGCTGCTCGGGCTCGTGGCTCCGCGGGGTCTCGGGGCGCGGCCGGGGCTGGATCTCGGGATCGGGATCACCACGCTCGTCTCGGCCGCGAGCAACCGGCTCGACCTCTACGAGACGCTGCCGTGGTGGGACATCCCCGCGCACCTCATCACGACGGCGGCGCTCGCCGCGCTCGTGATCCTGCTCGCCGACCGCGCGGGCGTCGTGGTCGACCGGCGGCCGCTGCCCCTCGGGTTCCTCGCGCTCACGGTGGGCCTCGCGCTCTCGGCGCTGTGGGAGCTCGGCGAGTGGGCGGGGCAGGCGTGGCTGGATCCGGAGATCCTCACCGGGTACTCGGACACCATCGGCGACATGGCGGTCGGCGGGCTGGGGGCGCTGCTCATCGCGCCGCTCATGCCGATGCTGCTGGCGCGGTCGCGGTGGATCTCGGAGGCGCCCCGGCGCTGACGGCGCGCGCGGCGCCACCGCCGCGCCCCCGTGGTCGCGCCCCCGCCCGAGGGCGCTGCTCTCTCCGCGTCGGAGAAGTCTGACGGCCCGAGGAGAAGTGCTCCGGGCGGGGTTTGGCTCGAGGAGCAGCCGGGTACTGGCCGGTCATGCGCTCGCCCGGGAACGACCTCGAGGCCGTCCTGTTCGACCGGGACGGGACGCTCGTCGTCGACGTGCCGTACAACGGCGATCCCGCCCTCGTCGCGCTCATGCCCGGCGCCCGCGAGGCCGTCGACGCCGTGCGCGCCGCGGGCCTCCGCGTCGGGATGGTGACCAACCAGTCCGGCATCGCGCGCGGCCTCATCACGCGCGCGCAGGCCGACGCCGTCAACGCGCGCGTGCAGGAGCTGCTCGGCGCGTTCGACCTCGTGCTGCTGTGCCCGCACGGATCCGACGACGGCTGCGACTGCCGCAAGCCGCGGCCCGGCATGGTGCTCGAGGCCTGCCGGACGTGGGGCGTGGATCCGTCGCGCGTCGCCGTCGTGGGCGACATCGCCGCCGACATGGGCGCCGCCCGGGCCGCGGGCGCGCGCGGCGTGCTCGTGCCGACGCCCGTCACGCGCGAGGAGGAGGTGGCCGAGGCGGAGCTGGTGGCCCCGACGATCCTCGACGCGGTGCACCTCCTCATCCACGACCCGGCGCCCCGCCGCGTGCTCGTCGTGCGACTCGACTCGGTGGGCGACGTGCTGATCTCCGGCCCCGCCGTGCGCGCCGTCGCGGCCTCGTCGGCCGTCGAGGTCCACCTGCTCTGTGGCCCGCGCGGCGCGTCCGCCGGTCGACTGCTGCCCGGCGTCCACGCGGTGCACGTGTGGGAAGCGCCATGGATCTCCTCCCCCGCGCCCGCCGCCGACGCCGCCTCGGTCGACGCCCTGCACGCGATCCTCGCGGAGGTCGACGCGGACGAGGCCGTCATCCTCACGTCCTTCCACCAGTCGCCGCTCCCGCTCGCGCTGCTGCTGCGGCTCGCGGGCGTCGGCCGGATCACGGGCGCCAGCGTCGACTACGCCGGCTCCCTCCTCGACGTGCGCCTCAAGCCCGGCGAGGACCTCGACGAGGACCAGCCCGAGCCCGAGCGCGCCCGCGCGATCGCCGCCGCGGCCGGCCACGCGCTGCCCGCGGACGACGACGGTCGCCTCGCCGTCCTACCGGCCGAGCTGTCGTCCGACGTGGCGGCGCTCCTCCCCGACGGCCCGTTCGCGCTCGTCCACCCGGGCGCCGCGGTCGGCGCGCGCTCCTATCCGGCCGACCAGCACCGCGACGCCGTGGCGCTCCTGGCCGAGCGCGGGATCCCCGTGGTCGTCACGGGCGGCCCCGACGAGCGGGACCTCACGGCGCACGTCGCCGGATCCGCCGGCCTCGACCTCGGCGGCCGCACCGACCTCGCCGGCCTCGGCGCGCTCATGCGCCGCGCGGCCGTGCTCGTGAGCGGCAACACCGGCCCCGCGCACCTCGCCGCCGCCGTGGGGCTGCCCGTCGTCAGCCTGTTCTCGCCCGTCGTGCCGCCGATCCGCTGGGCGCCGTACCGCGTGCCCGTGATCCTCCTCGGCGACCAGGACGCGGCCTGCAAGCTGAGCCGCGCGCGTGACTGCCCGATCCCGGGCCACCCGTGCCTCGCGGGCGTCTCGCCGGCCGAGGTCGCCGACGCGGTGGAACGGCTGATGGCGACGAGCCGCACGGAGGTGCCCGCATGAGGATCCTGATGTGGCACGTCCACGGCGGCTGGACCGACTCGTTCGTGCTCGGATCCCACGAGATCCTGTTCCCCACCACGCCCGCCCGCGACGCGTGGGGCCTCGGCCGCGGCGGCCGCGCGTGGCCCGCGAGCGCCCGCGAGGTGGATCCGTCGTCCCTGCACGAGACGCACGTCGACCTCGTGCTCCTCCAGCGCGTCCCGGAGATCGAGGAGGCGGAGCGACTGCTCGGCCGCCGCCTCGGATCCGACGTGCCCGCCGTCTTCCTCGAGCACAACACCCCGCGCGGCGCCCCGACCGAGACCGTGCACGCGCTCGCCGGCCGTGACGACATCCCCGTGATCCACGTCACGCGCTTCAACGCGCTCATGTGGGACACCGGCATCGCGCCGACCACGGTCGTCGAGCACGGAGTGCCCGACCCGGGCGCGCTCTACACGGGCGAGTCCGCGTCGTTCGGCGCGGTGATCAACGAGCCCGTGCGCCGCGGCCGCATCACCGGCACCGACCTGCTGCCCGCGTTCGCGGAGGTCGCGCCCGTCGAGGTGTTCGGCATGGGCACGGACCTCCTGCCCGGCGCGTTCCCCGACCTCGGCGCGCGCCTCGTGCCGCGCGGCGACCTGCCGACCGCGCGCATGCACCCCGAGCTCGCGATGCTCCGCGCCTACGTCCACCCGCACCGCTGGACCTCGCTCGGCCTGTCGCTGCTCGAGGCGATGCACATGGCGATGCCCGTGCTGGTGCTCGACGCGACCGAGGCGTCGCGCGCGGTGCCGCCGGACGCGGGCGCGATCTCGTCCGACCCCGCCGACCTCGTGCGCGTCGCCCGCCTGCTCCTCGAGGATCCCGACGAGGCCGCCCGCCGCGGCCGCGTCGCCCGCGAGGCCGCGCTCGCCCGCTACTCGCTCGGCCGCTTCCTGCACGACATGGACGCCGTGCTGCACGACGCCGTGGACGCGACCGCCGGGCGTCGCGCCCGACGCGCGCCCGCCGGATCCACCCCCACGCACTCCCCGCACCACCCGCTCGACGAGAGGACGACACGATGAGGATCGCGATGATCTCGGAGCACGCCAGCCCGCTGGCGACGCTCGGCGGCGTGGACGCCGGCGGCCAGAACGTGCACGTCGCGGCGCTGTCCGCGGCGCTCGCGGAGGAGGGCCACACCGTCACCGTCTACACGCGCCGGGACGACGAGGCGCTGCCGGCCCGCGTCGCCTTCGCGCCCGGCGTGGAGGTCGTGCACCTCGACGCCGGACCCGCGCGCGCCGTCCCCAAGGACGAGCTGCTGCCGCACATGGGCGAGCTCGCCGACGGCCTCCTCGCCGACTGGCGCACCGCCCGGCCCGACGTGGTGCACAGCCACTTCTGGATGTCCGGGGTCGCCGCGCTCGACGCCGCCGCGCGCCTCGCGTCCTCCCCCGTGGGCGCCGCCGCGGCCCCGCCGGTGCTGCACACCTTCCACGCGCTCGGATCCGTGAAGCGCCGCCACCTCGGCGCCGAGGACACCAGCCCCGCCGCGCGCGCCGAGCTCGAGCCCGGGGTCGGCCGCCGCGCCGACGCCGTCATCGCCACCTGCTCCGACGAGGCCGCCGAGCTCGTGCGCGCGGGCGTCGACGCGGCCCGCATCACGGTGATCCCGTGCGGCGTCGACATCGAGCACTTCACGCCGCGCGCGGACGACGACGATGCCGCCGGCCCGATGCGCGTCATGGTCGTCGGCCGCCTGGTGCCGCGCAAGGGCGTCGACCTCGCGATCGAGGCCGTCGGGATCCTCGCCCGCCGCGGCCACCGCGACGTCGAGCTGGTCGTCGTCGGCGGATCCGGCGACGCCGCGAGCGGAGCCGACGACCCCGAGGCCCGCCGACTCATGGACGCCGCCCGCGCCGCCGGGGTCGCCGACCGCGTGCGCCTGCACGGCCGCGTCTCCCAGGCCGACATGCCCGCCGTGATGCGCACCGCCGACGTCGTGGTGTGCGCGCCCTGGTACGAGCCGTTCGGCATCGTCCCGCTCGAGGCGATGGCCTCCGGCGTGCCCGTCGTCGCGTCCGCGGTCGGCGGCCTCACCGACAGCGTGGTCGACGGCGTGACGGGGATCCTCGTACCGCCGCGCGACCCCGCCGCCATCGCCGACGCCCTCGGGGAGCTCCGCGCGGATCCCGCCCGCCGCCGCCGCCTCGGCCGCGCCGGCCGCGCCCGCATGGAGCACGGCTACGCGTGGTCGACGGTCGCCGCGCGCACCGCCGAGGCGTACCGGGCCGCGATCCAGGCCGCCGCCCCCGACGACCTCCCCGCCGACCCGACCGTGGTCGACGCCCACCTCGACGCGCTCGCCCCCGTGCTCGCCGACCTCCGCACGCACGCGCCGCGCCTCACCGCGTGGGGCCGCGAGATGGCCGACCGCCTCAGCCACGGCGCGCGCCTCATCGCAGCCGGCAACGGCGGATCCGCGGCCGAGGCCCAGCACCTCACGAGCGAGCTGGTGGGCCGCTTCGATGGCGACCGCCGCCCGTTCTCGGCCATCGCGCTGCACTCGGAGTCGTCCGCGGTCACGGCCATCGGCAACGACTACGGCTTCGACGAGGTCTTCGCCCGGCAGGTGCACGCGCACGCGAGATCCGGCGACATCGTCGTGCTGCTCTCCACGAGCGGCCGCAGCGAGAACCTCCTCCGGGCCGCGGCCGCCGCGCGCGCCGCCGGTGCGACGACCTGGGCGATGACGGGCCCCGGCCCGAACCCGCTCGTGGAGGCGTGCGACGAGTCCCTAGCGCTCGACGGGCCGTCGGCCAACGTGCAGGAGGCGCAGCTCGTCGCCGTGCACGCGATCTGCCGATCGTTCGAGAGCCGGCTGCAGGCGAACGACCGGGCCGCCGCCCGCGCGTCCGCGACGACGGCCGCCGCGACCCTGTCGGCCTCGGCCGCCGCATCCGCGTCCGTCCCCGTGACCGTCGCGCCCGCGTCCACCACGACCGCGCCCGCGGAGGTGCCGGCATGAGGATCGTCGTGGTCGGCGACGTGCTGCTCGACGTCGACATGACCGGTGCCGCGCACCGCCTCAGCCCCGACGCGCCCGTGCCGGTGATCGAGGTCGAGGAGTCGCTGCCCCGCGCGGGCGGCGCCGGCCTCGTCGCGACGATGCTCGCGCGCGACGGGCACGACGTGCGCCTCGTCACCGTGCTGTCCGACGACCGCCACTCCGCGACGCTGCGCGCCTGCCTCGACCGGATCGAGGTGGTCGCCGGCCCGTCCGGCGCGCCCACGCCCGTGAAGACCCGCGTCCGCGCCGACGGCCACGCCATCGCCCGCATCGACGAGGGCTGCGCCCCGCCGCCCATGCCCGCCGCGACCGACGAGATGCTCGACGCGATCGCCACGGCCGACGCCATCGTCGTCGCCGACTACGGCCGCGGCGTCACGCGCGACCCCCGTCTCCGCGCGGCCCTCGACGCGCGCGCCGCCCAGGTGCCGCTCGTGTGGGATCCGCACCCCGCGGGCGAGCCGCCCGTCCCGAACACCGCGCTCGCCACCCCGAACCTCGCCGAGGCGCGCGCGTTCTCCGGGCTAGCCGGGCGCGACGTGTCCGCGGCCGCCGACGCCGCCCGTCTGCTCCAGGAGCGGTGGGGCGTCACCACGGTCGCCGTCACCATGAGCGAGCGCGGCGCCCTGCTCGTCTCGGCGCCCGCGTCGGGCGCGGCCGGCGGATCCATGCCCGTCGTCGTCCCCGCCCCGCTCGTCGCGACCGGCGACCCGTGCGGGGCCGGCGACCGCCTGGCCGCCACGGCCCTCGCGGCGCTGGCCGCGGGATCCCCCGTCGAGGACGCCGTGCGCGACGCCGTCGCCTCCGCGGCCGAGTACGTGGATGCGGGCGGCGTCGCCACCCTCGTCGGCCCGCCCGCGGCGCGCCCCATCGGCGGCCACGCGGCGAGCGCCCTCCAGGTGGTCCGCGCGACCCGCGCCGCCGGCGGCACCGTCGTCGCGACGGGCGGCTGCTTCGACCTCGTGCACGCCGGCCACGCCCGCACGCTCGCCGCTGCCCGCGCGCTCGGCGACTGCCTCGTCGTGCTCCTCAACTCGGACGACTCGGTGCGCCGCCTCAAGGGACCCGAGCGCCCGATCATGACCGAGGAGGACCGCGTGGACCTCCTCATGTCGCTCGGGGTGGTGGATGCGGTCGTGCTCTTCTCCGAGGACACCCCCGAGGAGGCGCTGCGCTCCATCAAGCCCGACCTCTGGGTCAAGGGCGGCGACTACCGCGCCGAGGACCTCCCCGAGTCGGCGGTCATCGCCGAGTGGGGCGGCCAGGCCGTGACCGTGCCCTACCATCCGGGCCGCTCCACCACGAAGCTCGCCGGCGCCCTCGCGCGCGTCGGCTGAGCCCCCTGATCCGCACGACTCCCCCGCACCACCGCGCCCACCCGGCGCGATCCGCTCCACGGAAGGAACACCCATGACCGACTCCCCCCGCCCCAGCACCGGCCGCGTCCTCATCACCGGAGGCGCGTCCGGGCTCGGCGCCGCGGTCGCGCAGGCGGTCCTCGCTGCCGGCGGCGAGCCCATCGTGCTCGACCTCGACACCTCGAGCGTCACCGGCATGGAGGCGCACCGCATCGACGTCTCCGACACCCGCGCCACCGAGGCGCTCGTGACGGAGATCGCGCAGAAGCACGGCGGCCTCGACGCCGTCGTGACCGCCGCGGGCATCGACCGCTGCGGCCGCCTCGTCGACGTCGCCCCCACCGAGTGGGAGAAGGTCATCGGCGTGAACCTCATGGGCACCGTCGCCGTCGTCCGCGCGGCGCTGCCGTTCCTCACCGAGTCGCACGGCCGCGTCGTCACCGTCGCGTCGTCGCTCGCCATCAAGGCCGTCTCCGACGCCACCGCCTACTGCGCCTCGAAGTTCGGCGTGCTCGGCTTCACGCGAGCCCTCGCCGCCGAGACGAAGGGCGAGGTCGGCGTGACCACGCTGATCCCCTCCGGCATGAAGACGCACTTCTTCGACGACCGCAACCCGAAGTACAAGCCCGGCTCCGACGCGAACCTCAACGACCCGGCCGCCGTCGCCGACTCGGTGATGTTCATCCTCGGCCAGCCGCGCGGCTGCGAGATCCGCGAGCTCGTCATCACGCACGAGCTCGAGGACAGCTGGCCGTGAGTCGCGGCTGATCCGCGCCACGCGCGCACGAGACGAGCCCGGCCCCGCATCGCGCGGGGCCGGGCTCGTGTCATGCGCCCCGGGGTCAGCGGGTCGCGATGCCGGTCATGACCTGCACGGCGACGTTGATCACCACGATGAGCGCCATCCCCACGATGAGCGCCATCCCCGTGATCGGCGCCCACGCGGCCGGCACGCGCGGGTGCGGCAGACCACGGCGGCGACGGTCGACAGCACGAGCACCGCGATGGTCCCGACGACCCAGAGTCGTGAAGCCGCCTGATCGAGGGAGAAGTCGCACGCTCCCGAGACCCCGCAGCCGTCCGGCAGCCAGCTCACGAGCACCATGGCGACCAGCCCCGCGAAGCCGAGCACCCTTTCGACGACGATCATGGTGCCCTCCGTCGGGGTCGGGGCCCGCACGTCCGGGGGTGTGCGTGACGGTACCGACCCGCGGCCCGGCGCGGAGGGCCGTGCGGCGCAGGCGCCCCGACGCACCCGACCGTCCCCTGACCGTCCGGCCGTGAGCGGACATCGGCCACGGTGCCCGGGGGAGCGTCGGATAGCTTCCAGGGAGCGGACATCCGCAGAAACCTGGATACAATGCAGCACCACCGTCACCCCATCCGCACCGCGACCACCCTCGTCCTGGGTCTCGCCCTCACCGCCGGGATCCTCACCGCAGCATCCCCCGCCAGCGCCGCCACCACCGGCCCGGCCCCGACCGTCGCGAGCGGCGCTCCGACCGTCTCCGACGCGCGGCTCCGCTTCGGCGTCGCCACCCCCGGCGGCCCGACCGACACCGGCGAGCTCGACGCCGTAGCCCAGCAGGTCGGCGAGGACCCGAGCATCGTGCTCGCGTACGCCGACTTCACGCAGGCGCCGCCCATCGCGGCCCTCGACTCGGTCGCGGCGCGCGGTGCCGAGACGCTCCTCACGTGGGAGCCGTGGACGGCCGGCGCCGGCGTGGATCAGCCCACGTTCACGAACGCGAGCATCGCCGCGGGCGACCACGACGCCTACATCCGCGAGTGGGGCGCCGCCCTGGCGAAGTGGGGCGGACCCGTCTCCCTCCGCTACGCGCACGAGATGAACGGCGACTGGTACCCGTGGGCCGACGGCGTCAACGGCAACGCGCCGGGCTCCTACGCCGCCGCATTCCGGCACGTGCACGACGTCGTCGTGGGCGCCGGCGCGACCAACGTGCGCTGGGTGTGGACGCCGAACGTGCCGTACACCGGATCCACCGCCCTCGCGGGGCTCTACCCGGGCGCCGGCTACGTCGACGTCGTCGGCCTCGACGGCTACAACTGGGGCTCCGTCGCCGGCCAGAGCTGGACCGCGCCGAGCGACCTATTCGGCGCCGGTCTCGAGCAGCTGCGCGCCATCGCGCCGGGGAAGCCGATCGTCATCGCGGAGACCGCATCCTCCGAGGTCGGCGGATCCAAGGCCCAGTGGGACGGCGAGCTCGTCTCCTTCCTGCAGGCCCAGACCGACGTCGTCGCCTTCGTCTGGTTCGACATGGACAAGGAGGCGGACTGGCGCATCGGCAGCTCCGCGTCGTCCGCCACCGCCATCCACGACGCGCTCGCCGCCCGTCGCCTCCAGTAGCCGCTCAGCCCCCTCCATCGGATCCCGTCGCTCGGCGGACATCCGATGGACGGAGGGCCACGAAGAACATACGATCGCATACATCCATCGGGGGAAGGACCCTACAGCCATGCCCACTCGCCGCCGTCTCAAATGCGCCGTCGTCACCGCCGTCGCACCGGCAGTCGTGACAGCCACCGTGCTCGTCGCTCCCGCGGCCGGCGCCCGCGCCGCCTCGGCGCAGGCCGCACCCACGGCCCCCGCCGCGACCGTCCTCTCCGTCGCCTCCGGCCCGGTCGGCACGCCCGTCACCGTCACCGGCACGGGCTTCCCCGCGAAGAAGGCCGCGGTCGTCGCCGTCGGTTCGACCACGAAGCGCATCACGACCACCGCCACGGGCCGCTTCACGACCGCGATCACCATCCCCCGCACCTCGCTCTCCACCATCCGGATCACCGCGACGGCCGGCACCCGCTCGGCCGGGGCCCCCTTCACCGTCACCACGGCCAAGTCGAACGGATCCGCCCGCCTGGGCGCGTCCGCCCCGGCCCCCACCACGACCCCGGCGCCCGCTCCTACGGGCGCGCCCACCTCCACCGCCGCTCCCGCCCCGGCGACCTCCTCGCCCGCGCCCGCCGCATCCGCCGCCCCCGCCATCAGCTCCGCCCGCCTGCGCCTCGGCCTCTCGACCCCCGGCGGGCCGACGGCGAACGGCGAGCTCGACGCGGCGTCGACGACGCTCGGCGAGAGCCCCTCCATCGTGATGAGCCACGTCGACTTCACCCACCCGGCGCCCATCGCCGGGCTCCGGAGCGTGGCCGCGCGCGGCGCCGACAGCCTCATCACGTGGGAGCCGTGGCAGGGCGGCGCGGGCGTCGACCAGCCCGCCTACGCGAACGCGCGCATCGTCGCCGGCGACTACGACTCGTACATCCGCTCGTGGGGCGCCGACCTCGCGAAGTACGGCCAGCCCGTCTACCTGCGCTTCGGCCACGAGATGAACGGCAACTGGTACCCGTGGTCCGACGGCGTCAACGGCAACGCGTCCGGCTCCTACGTGCAGGCGTGGAAGCACGTGCACGACCTCGTCGCCGCGCAGGGGGCCACGAACGTGAAGTGGGTGTGGAGCCCGAACGTGCCGTACCCGGGATCCACCGACCTCGCCTCCCTCTACCCCGGCGCCGACCAGGTCGACGTCGTCGCGCTCGACGGCTACAACTGGGGCGCCGTGCCCGGCCAGCGCTGGACCGCGCCCGCCGACCTCTTCGGCCCCGGAATGGCGCAGCTGCGCGCCGTCGCACCCGGGAAGCCGCTCATCATCGGCGAGGTGGCGTCGGGCGAGACCGGCGGATCCAAGGCCGACTGGGACCGCGACCTCGTCGCGTACCTCCAGTCGCAGCCCGACGTGCTCGGCTTCGTGTGGTTCGACTTCAAGAAGGAGGAGGACTGGCGGATCGACAGCTCGGCCGCCTCCGCCACCGCCCTCCGCGACGCGCTCGCCCTGCGGCGCGGCTGATCCCGCGCGTCGGGGTCGCGCACAGTCGCCGTGTAGCTCGCGCAGGGGCGCCACGTGGAATGCACGACCTACGATCTGAGATGCGCCCTGGAGACCCGACGGCGGCGCGCACGATGAGGAGGCGCTGGTGACCCGAGCCCACCGGCGGCGCGAGACCGCGATCGCCCTCGCCGCCGTGCTCGTCGGCCTCGTGATCCTGCCTGCCCCGCCCGGATCCGGCGTCGAGGGGGGCTTCGCGCAGATCGACCGCTACGCCGCCCTCACCTCGTCGCAGGCCCAGCGGATGATCCAGGCGCACCCGGCCCTCGAGCTGCAGGTGATGGACGCGTCGCCCGAGCGCGTCGTGTCCTGGTGGGCCGCGAAGGACCGGAAGCACCAGCGCGCGCTGATCCGGAATTCGCCGGCGCTCGTCGGCAACCTCGACGGCGTCGACTACGCCTCGCGCGACGCCGCCAACCGGCGCCAGCTGCGCGCCGAGCTGCGGACGGAGCGGGAGGCCGTCGCCGCCCACCCGGACGACGCCGACGCGCGGGACCGCCTCACCGCGCTCACCGCGATCCGCGACGCGCTCAAGCCGGCGGCCCGCGCGGGCGGGCACGCCGAGCCGCGGCGCTGGCTCGTGTCGCTCAGCCACCGGGATCCGCCGCTCGCCGCCATCACGGTCGGCGACCTCGACACCGCCCGCCAGGTCACCTTCACGGTGCCGGGCATGGGCACCTACACCGACGACATGCAGCTCTGGACCGAGACCGCGCAGAACGTGTTCGACGCGCAGGCCGCGGTCGGCGCCCCGGCCGCGCACGCCGTCGTCGCCTGGATCGGCTACCGCACGCCGCCGCCCGGCGTCGACGCGACGCTCGGCGACTACGCGGAGCGCGGCGCCCCGCTGCTGGCGAGCGAGATCCAGGGTCTGCAGGCGGCCCGGCACGGCGGCGACCTCGCGAGCGTGAACGTCATCGCGCACTCGTACGGATCCACCATGGCCGCCGACGCCCTCGCCGCCCGCGACCTCGGCGTC
Source organism: Clavibacter nebraskensis NCPPB 2581 (assembly GCF_000355695.1). NCBI lineage: Bacteria > Bacillati > Actinomycetota > Actinomycetes > Micrococcales > Microbacteriaceae > Clavibacter > Clavibacter nebraskensis. Next base: position 2,797,992 of record NC_020891.1, read on the forward strand.
GACTCCTTCGTCATGCTCGGCTCGGCGGGCGTCGAGGACGGCATCGCGAACGCCCGCCAGCTGCACGCCCGCCACGTCTACGCGGGCGAGGCGGCGGACGACGGCGAGGCGGTGTGGGGCCGTCTCTCCCGGCAGGATCCGCGCGCCCCCGGCTTCGGCGCCACGGTCATCTCCGTCGACGGGGATCCGGCGCGCGGCCTCCTGCCCGTCACCACGCACGCGCCCGTCCTGCACTCGAGGTGGAACGACGACCCGGACTCCCGCGCGTGGACCGCCATCCGCGATCCGGCCCAGCGCGCCGCCGAGTTCGCCGCGCACGAGAAGACGTACGGCTACCTCGACGCGGGCACGGAGTCGCTCCGGAACGCGGCCATCGCGACGACGCCGCACGCGACGGCGCGGCTCGACGCGGCGGGCTGACGCGCCGCCGGTACGCGGGCCTACTCCGGCACGCGCTCCGCGAGCGACGCCCGCCGCAGCTGGTCCACGTCCACGTGCACGTCGTCGACGCGCACCTCGGCGACGTGCGACGGGTCGTGCGCGCAGCGCTCGGCGGTCCAGCCGACCTGGGTCACGTCGACTCCGCAGACGGGGCAGCGCGTGGTCCAGCCGATGTGGATCCGGTGCCGCGTGCGTCCGAACGCCGCCGCGTTCACCACGTTGCCGAACCAGAACACCCCGACCGTGCGCGCGCCGACGGCCTGCGCGAGGTGGCGCGGGCCGCTGTCGTTGCCGAGCACGACGTCGGCGTGGGTGAAGAGGCCGGCGAGCTCGCCGAGGGTGAGGGAGTCGGCGAGCGAGGCGATCCGCTCGGCCTGCTCCGCGGGCAGCCCGTCGCGGCCGAGCGCGACGATGCGGTCGGCGTCGACGGCGTCCGTCGCGTCGCCCACGACGACCACCTGCGCGTCGTCCGCGGCGGCCCGCCGCGCCACCTCCGCGAACGACTCCACGGGCCAGCGCCGGCGCGGGTCGGTGGCGCCCGGGTGGATCACGACCAGCCCGCCCGGCGCGCCCGTCACGCGCTCCGCCGCCGCGGCCCGCTCGGCGTCGGTCACCTCGATGACCGGCTCCAGGTCGGCGACGGGCGCGCCCGCGAGCCCCGCGACCTCGAGTCCGCGCAGCACCTCGTGCTGGTAGTAGACGTACGGGATCACGCGCTCGAGCCGCTCGGCGTCGTCCGTCGCGGTGCCCACGGTGTGCCGGGCGCCGAGCCGCAGCAGGAACGGGTTGGAGTTGCGGCCGCCGCCGTGCACCTGCACCGCGAGGTCGAAGCGGCGCGCGCGCATGCGGGCCGCGAACGCCTCGATCTCCTCGGGGTCGGGATCCGCGCCCGGCACGTCCCGCACGCCGTGGGCGACCGGCAGCACCTCGATCTCGTCGGGCCCGCCGGGCCGACCGCCGAGGAGCGCGCGGTGCAGCGGCGTGCCGAGCAGCGTGATCCGCGCTCCCGGGTACGCGGCCCGCAGCGCCGCCATGGCGGGCAGCGCGAAGATCAGGTCGCCGAGCCCGCCGCCGCGCAGCACGGCGATGGAGCGGACGTCGGAGAAGATCTCGTGGAGCGGGGCGACGACGGGCACGGGGCGGCCTCCAGTTCGGGCGGGCGGGTCCCCCGTCCCGTTCCCCGCGACGGCCGCATCGAAACGCGGGCGGCGTGCGGCCCTGTGCGGAGGCAGCCCGACGCTCCCACACCCGCCGCTACGGTGACCCGGCAGACGATCGTCTGACACAGAGGTGGCTCGTCCCACGGGCGCCCGCCTCACGATCTCGCGTCGGCCTCCTCGGACGCCGACGCCCCTTCATGAGAGGCGCCCATGCGCATCCGCCTCCTCCCCGCCGCGCTCGCCGGCGCGCTCCTGCTCGTCGCGCTGACGGGCACCGGCCCGACCGCTCCCGCCAGCGCCGCGACCGCGAGCGGCACCTCCGCCACCGCGAGCGCGTCCGCCGACTCCGGCTCCGGCTCCGCGGCCACGGGCGCCGGCCCCACCGCCCGCGTCGCCAGCGTCGCCGCCCTGCGCGACGCCATCGCGCAGCACGTGCACCACATCGTCATCACCACCTCGCTCTACGGCGGCACCTCGCCCGTCTACGTCGACGTGCTCGACTCGGCATCGAGCGGCACCGTCATCGAGGGCGCCACCCCGACGGTGGAACTCGTGAACATCCAGCTGCGGATCTTCGACCTCACCTACGCGGGCGCCATCCACGACGTGACGGTGCGCGACCTCACCATGCACGGCCGCATCCAGGACCTCGTCGCGCTCACGGGAGCGGCGACGAAGCCCTACGGCGTCGGCGTCAACTACGAGGCCATCAGCGTGCGCGGGGCCGCGCACGTGACGATCGACCACATCGTCGCCTACGACACCACCGACGACCTTATGTCGGTGACGCGCGGGGCCGACGACGTCACCATCTCCAACAGCACGTTCTCGTACTCGCGCGCGTACGCGGACATCGACCCGAGCATCACGTGGGACTGGGGCTTCGGCCTGCAGCCGCTCGCGTCCGAGCGCCTCGGGATCCTCGTGGGCGCCAACGCGAAGGACAGCTACGCCGTCACCGGCCACCTCCACGTGAACCTCGTCGACGACCACATCGGCCCGCTCGTCCGGGGACGGCCGCTGCTGCGCGGCGACGTGGACGTGAAGGGCGTGACGTTCGACAACACGCAGGCAGGATCCGAGCAGTACGCGGCCATCGAGGTCGGCAGCGGCGGCCGGGTCGTCGTCGAGGGCTGCGAGTTCGACCACTCGAACAACCCCATCGCGATCCACCTCGACTCACCCTCGGACACCTACGCGCTGTTCGAGGGCGGCAACACCTTCATCGCGACGACGGGCACCATCGCCAAGGGCCAGCCGCTCCCGCCACGGGCAGGGGCCGCGCGGAGCTGATCCGGGCGCCTCACGCCCGCGGCGCCGCCGCGCTCTCGCGCACCACGAGGCTCGTCGGCACGATGCGGTCGCCGGACGGCTCGCGGCCGTCGAGCATCTCGAGCAGCACCTGCATCGAGCGGCGGCCGATCTCGGTGAAGTCCTGGTGCACGGTGGTGAGCGGCGGCCAGAACGAGCTCGACTCCTCGGTGTCGTCGAAGCCGACCACGCTGATGTCGCCCGGCACGTCGCGGCCGAGCTCGTGCAGCGCGTGCATGATCCCGAGGGCCATCTGGTCGTTCGCCGCGACGATGCCCGTGATGTCGGCGCGCTGCCCGAGCTCCTTGCCGATGCGGTAGCCGGACGCCGTGGTCCAGTCGCCCTGCGCGGGATCCTCGGGATCCAGCCCCGCGTCGAGCATGGTCGCGCGCCACTCGGCCGCGCGCCGGGCCGCCGAGTAGGAGGTGGACGGGCCGGCGACGTGCACGATCGCGGTGTGCCCGAGATCCAGCAGGTGCTGCGTGACGAGCCGCGTGCCCTGCTCCTGGTCGGTGTCGACGACCACGAACGGGTCGCCCGCGTCGGAGTCGATGATCACGACGGGCAGCCCCACGGGGATGATCACGTCGGCCCGGTCGAGCATGTGCGCCTCGATGATGATGACGACCCCGTCGACCGCCTCCTCCTGCAGCCGGCTGAACGCCCCGGCAACCTCGCCCTCGGTGGGGTGCGGCACCGGCATGAGCGTGATCGTGTACCCGGCGCCGGACGCGGCCGTGACGATCGCGTCGAGCGTGCGCATGTTCCCGAGGGTCGAGAGCGTGAACATGATGATGCCGATGCTGCGGAAGCGCCCCGTCTTCAGGGCCCGCGCGGCGCTGTTCGGCCGGTAGCCCAGCTCGGCCATCGCGTCCATCACCCGCTGCCGCGTCGAGGCCTCCACGTTCTGCGCCCCGTTGGACACGCGGGACACCGTCTGGGCGGACACGCCGGCGTGCGCCGCGACGTCCGCCATCGACACGGTGCGGCCGCCGGGCGTGCGCCGGCCACCCGACTTGACGGCCGACGGTGGAGATGTCATGGTTGCGAGCATCACAGATGTTTGCGCAAACACCCAATCCTGCCGAAGGGGGTGATGGCCCTCCCCCGGGGGGCCTGACTGCGCCGCGATCCCCCGACGAAGTGGAAGCACATGACGACGATGTCGACCTCGGCCGCCCGGCCGACGGCGCCCGACGCGGCCCGCCCCAGCGGTCCCCCGATGCGACGCGACCGGCGACGCTGGACCGGGCTGGGCTTCGTCGCCCCGTTCCTCGTGGTCTTCCTCGTCGTCCTCATCGCCCCCGTCGGCTACTCGATCTACCTCAGCCTGTTCCAGGAGCGGATGGTCGGCGGCAACTCGTTCGTCGGCATCGCCAACTACACGCGGGCCTTCCAGGACGCGCAGTTCTGGGAGGCACTCGGCCGCGTCGCCCTGTTCCTCGTCGTGCAGGTGCCGATCATGCTGTTCATCGCCCTGTTCGCGGCCCTCGCGCTCGACTCGGCCCGCCTGCACCTCACGGCGTTCTTCCGCATCTCGATCTTCCTGCCCTACGCCGTCCCCGCGGTCGTCGCGGCGCTCATGTGGGGCTTCATCTACGGCAACCGCTTCGGCCTCGTCGGCAACATCGAGAAGGCCACCGGCTGGGACCTCCCCGACCTGCTCTCGCAGAGCTGGATCCTCGCGTCGATCGGCAACGTCGTCACGTGGGAGTTCGTCGGCTACAACATGCTGCTGTTCTACGCGGCCCTCCGCGTCATCTCGCCCGACCTCTACGAGGCCGCCGAGCTCGACGGCGCCGGTCCCTTCCGCATCATCACCGGCATCAAGCTCCCCGCCATCCGCGGCGCGCTCGTCATCGGCGTGATCTTCTCCATCATCGGCAGCTTCCAGCTCTTCAACGAGCCGAACATCCTGCAGACGCTGGCGCCGAACGGGATCAGCTCGTACTTCACCCCGAACATGTACGCCTACAACCTGTCCTTCGCGGGACAGCAGTTCAACTACTCCGCCGCCATCGCGATCATCATGGGCGTCCTGACGATGGTGGTCGCCTACGTGGTGCAGCTCGTCGGCACCCGGAAGGACAGCTGACCGTGTCGACCCTCACCGGAACCCCCCTCGCCGCGCCCGACGCCGGCACGCCCACTCGCGACGCTCCCGCCGAGCGCACGCCCCAGCGCCGCCGGTCCGCCGGCGCCCCGCGCGAGCGCCGCAGCATCGTGCTCACGCTCGTCATGGCGCTGCTGCTCATCTACTCCGTGCTCCCCCTCTTCTGGCTGCTGGTCAACTCGACCAAGACGCAGGACGCGCTCTTCAGCTCGTTCGGCCTCTGGTTCTCGGGTGACTTCGCCCTGTGGGACAACATCCAGGGCGTGCTGACCTACGGCAACGGCGAGTTCGTCCGCTGGCTCGGCAACACGCTGATCTACGTGGTCGTCGGAGCGGGCGGCGCCACGCTGCTCGCGACCCTCGCGGGCTACGGCCTGGCGAAGTTCGACTTCCCCGGCAAGAAGATCGTGTTCGCGGTGGTGCTCGGCGCCGTCGCGATCCCCGGCACGGCCCTCGCGGTGCCGACCTTCCTGCTGTTCAGCCAGATGGGCCTCACGAACACCCCGTGGGCGATCATCCTGCCGTCGCTCATCAGCCCCTTCGGGCTGTACCTCATCTGGACCTACGCGGTCGACTCGGTGCCCGAGGAGATCCTCGAGGCGGCCCGGATCGACGGCTCGAGCGAGATCCGCACCTTCTTCACGATCAGCCTGCGGCTCCTGTCGCCGGGCCTCATCACGGTGCTGCTGTTCTCGATCGTCGCCACCTGGAACAACTACTTCCTGCCCCTGATCATGCTGAGCGACTCCCGCTGGTACCCCCTCACGGTGGGCCTCAACCAGTGGAACGCGCAGTCCACCACCGTGGGCGGCCAGCCGATCTACAACCTCGTCATCACGGGCTCGTTCCTCGCGATCATCCCGATCGTGATCGCGTTCCTCTTCCTCCAGCGCTACTGGCAGTCCGGCCTCTCGGCCGGCGGCGTCAAGGCGTAGTCCCCACGACCCACCTCCGCACCACCCCTCACCACCACGAAGAAGTGAAAGGCACCACCATGTCCATCTCGTTCCCCCGCAGGGCGAAGCGCGCCATCGCGCTCGGCCTCGGCATCGTCCTCGCGGGCTCCCTCGCGGCGTGCTCGTCCGGATCGGGCGGCGCCAGCGCCGACACCGCCTCCGCCGACGACCTCGCGAAGGCGCTCGACACGCAGTCCTCCATCACCGTCTGGGGCTGGGCCCCCGCGATCAAGCCGATCGCCGAGGCGTTCGAGAAGGAGCACCCGAAGATCACGGTCGACGTGCAGAACGTCGGCACCGGCGCCGACCAGTACACGAAGCTCCAGAACGCCATCAAGGCGGGCAAGGGCGCCCCCGACGTGGCGCAGATCGAGTACTTCGCGATCCCGCAGTTCGCGCTCGGCAAGTCCCTCGCCGACCTCTCGGGCTACGGCTACACGGACCTCAAGGACCAGTTCACGGCGTCCACCTGGAACGCGGTCACCGAGGGCGACGCCCTCTACGCGCTGCCGCAGGACTCGGGCCCCATGGCGATGTTCTACCGCCAGGACGTCTTCGACAAGTACGGCATCGCCGTCCCCACCACCTGGGACGAGTACGTGGCCGCCGCGGAGAAGATGCACGCCGCCGACCCGAACCAGTACATCACCAGCGACTCCGGCGACGCCGGCTTCACCACGAGCATGATCTGGCAGGCCGGCGGCCACCCCTACAAGGTCGACGGCGACAAGGTCACCATCGACATGCAGGACGCAGGCGCCAAGAAGTACACGGCCATGTGGAACCAGCTCGTCGCCAACGGCTCGCTCGCCCAGACCCCCGGCTGGACGGACGAGTGGTTCCGCGGCCTCGGCGACGGATCCATCGCCACGCTGCTCACCGGCGCCTGGATGCCCGGCAACCTCGAGGCGCAGGCCACCGAGGGCTCCGGCCAGTGGCGCGTCGCCCCCATGCCGCAGTACACCGCAGGTGACACCGCGACCGCGGAGAGCGGCGGATCCTCCATCGCCGTCATGCAGCAGTCCGAGAACAAGCTCGTCGCGGCGGAGTTCGCGAAGTTCACCACCGCGAACGAGGAGGGTCGCAAGATCTCCTTCGACGCCGGCGGATTCCCGTCCACCACGGCGGACCTCGACAGCGACGAGTTCCTCAACGAGACGCCGGCGTACTTCGGCGGCCAGAAGATCAACGAGGTGCTCAGCGCGGCCTCGAAGGAGGTCCTCCCGGACTGGCAGTACCTGCCCTTCCAGGTCTACACGAACAGCATCTTCAGCGACTCGGCCTCGGCCGCGTACACCGACGGCACGTCGCTCGACCCCGTCCTCGAGGCGTGGGGCAAGGCGGCCGCCGAGTACGGCCAGCAGCAGGGCTTCACCGTCGACGTGAAGTAGCACCACCGGATCGACCCGAGGGGAGGTGCGACGCGAGTCGCGCCTCCCCTCCCCCATGCCACCCCGTACCCCTGAGGACACGACCATGCCCGGCCTTCCCGCCACCAGCACCCGCTTCCGCATCGGCGCCGACGACTTCGAGCTCGACGGCCAGCCGCACCGCGTCATCGCGGGAGCCCTCCACTACTTCCGCGTGCACCCCGACCAGTGGGCCGACCGGATCCGCAAGGCCCGCCTCATGGGGCTCGACACCATCGAGACGTACGTCGCCTGGAACGCCCACTCGCCCGAGCGCGGCGCCTTCGACACGAGCGCCGGCCTCGACCTCGGCCGCTTCCTCGACCTGGTTCACGCGGAGGGCATGCACGCGATCGTGCGCCCGGGCCCCTACATCTGCGCGGAGTGGGACGGCGGGGGGCTGCCGGGCTGGCTGTTCGAGGATCCCGCCGTGGGCGTGCGCCGCAGCGAGCCGCTGTACCTCGCCGCGGTCGACGAGTTCCTCCGCCGCGTGTACGAGATCGTCGCGCCGCGGCAGATCGACCACGGCGGGCCCGTGATCCTCGTGCAGATCGAGAACGAGTACGGCGCGTACGGCGACGACGCCGACTACCTCCGTCACCTCGTCGACCTCACGCGCGAGAGCGGCATCATCGTGCCGCTGACGACCGTCGACCAGCCCACCGACGAGATGCTCTCGCGCGGCAGCCTCGACGAGCTGCACCGCACGGGATCCTTCGGCTCGCGCGCCACCGAGCGCCTCGCCACCCTGCGCCGCCACCAGCCCACCGGCCCGCTCATGTGCAGCGAGTTCTGGGACGGCTGGTTCGACCACTGGGGCGAGCACCACCACACGACCTCGGCCGCCGACGCCGCCGCAGAGCTCGACGCGCTGCTCGCCGCGGGGGCATCCGTGAACATCTACATGTTCCACGGCGGCACGAACTTCGGCTTCACGAACGGCGCCAACCACAAGGGCACGTACCAGTCGCATGTCACCTCGTACGACTACGACGCCCCGCTGGACGAGACCGGATCCCCCACGCCTAAGTTCTTCGCCTTCCGCGACGTGATCGCCCGCTACCGGTCGGTGCCCGACGAGATGCCCGCCGGCCGCGGGGACGCGCCCGCGTTCGAGGTCGCCTTCGACGCGGTCGCACCGCTCGCGGACCTCGTGACGGACCCCGCCGGGTGGCGCGCGACCTCGGCCGTGCCGTCGATGGACGCGCTCGGCGTCTTCCGCGGGTTCGCGCTGCACCGCGTGCAGCTGCCCGCGTCCGACCAGACGCGCGTGCTCGCGTTCGGCGAGGTGCGCGACCGGGCCGTCGTGTCGGTCGACGGCGTGCGGATCGGCGTGATCCAGCGCGACCAGCACGAGACCGCGATCGCCGTGCCGCCCGGCCGGACCCTCGAGGTGCTCGTGGAGGACCAGGGGCGCGTCAACTACGGCGTGCGGATCGGCGAGGCGAAGGGGCTCATCGGGCCGGCGACGCTCGACGGCGCCGAGCTCGCCGGCTGGGAGAGCCTGCCGCTCGACCTCGGCGCGATGGCGGCGTCGGTCGCCTCGGCGGCCGCGTTCGCCGCAGAGACCTCGCCGGTCGCGTTCCTCGACGGGCCGGTGCTCGCGCACGCGTCCTTCGAGATGGACGCGCCCGCCGACCTCTTCCTCGACACGCGCTCGTGGGGCAAGGGCGTCGCCTTCGTCAACGGCTTCGCGCTCGGCCGCTACTGGACCCGCGGGCCGCAGCACACGCTCTACGTGCCGGGCGCGCAGCTCCGCGCGGGCCGGAACGACCTCGTCGTGTTCGAGACCGGCGCGGCGGCGGATCCGGTCGTGGCGTTCCTGGCGCAGCCGGAGCTGGGGCACCTGGAGTCGTGATCCGCGCCTCCGTGTGAGCAGCGGGAGAAGTGGGTACGGGCCGGGTGGCGCGCGAGCGCCCCCGCCCGCGCACCCCCGCGGGCCGCCGACCCCGCGAGGAGACCCGTGACCACCGACACCGCACTCGACATCGACGGCCTGATCGACCCCGATGGCACCGAGGCAGGACCCGGGACGCTGCGGATCACGGATCCGCGCAACGGCTCGCTCGTGGGCGACATCGACGCGTCGACGCCCGACGAGGTCGACGCCGCCGTGCGCCGGTCGGTCGAGGCGTCCGCCGCGTGGGCCGCGATGCCGCCCGCCCAGCGCGGCCAGGCCGTGCGCCGCGCCGCCCACGCCCTCGCCGAGCGCGCGGAGGAGCTCGCCGAGCTCAACGAGCGCGAGACCGGCAAGCCGCGCGGCGACGCGCTCGGCGGCGTCGGCGCGGGCGTCGACACGCTGCTGCAGTACTCCGAGCTCGGGCCGGTCCACCGCGGCACGTCGCTGCTCGGCACGCTCCCCAACGTCGACTTCTCGGTGCCCCGGCCCCGCGGTGTCACGGTCGCGCTCACGCCGTGGAACGACCCGGTGGCCGTCGCCGCGGGGATCATCGGCGCGGCGCTCGTGATGGGCAACACCGTGATCCACAAGCCGAGCGAGCGCTGCCCGCACACCGGCGAGCTGCTCGGCCGGATCCTCGCCGAGGCCCTCCCCGACTTCGTGCTCGTCTCCGTGGTCGGCGGCGGCGACGTCGGCGACCAGCTCGTCGCGCACGAGGAGACGCGCGTGGTCGCGCACGTCGGATCCACCGCCGCCGGCGAGGCCATCGCCCGCCGCGCCGCCGGCACGCCCACCCACGTGATCCGCGAGAACGGCGGCAACGACCCGCTCCTCGTCGACGCCGGCGTCGATCCCGCGTGGGCCGCCGCGCAGGCCGCCCTCGGGTCCTTCGCCAACGCCGGCCAGATCTGCACCTCGGTCGAGCGGATCTACGTGCACCGCGACATCGCCGACCGGTTCACCGCCGCCCTCGTCGCGGAGGCCGAGCGCTGGAACTCCTCCGGCGACCTCGGCCCGCTGGTCGACGAGCGCATGCGCGACGCCGTGCACGAGCAGGTGTCCGAGGCGCTCACCGAGGGCGCCCGCGCGCTCGTCGGCGGCCACGTGCCCGACGGACCCGGATCCCGCTACCCCGCCACGGTGCTCGTCGACTGCACCGGCGACATGACCGTGATGACCGCCGAGACCTTCGGGCCGGTCGCGGCCGTGCAGGTCGTCGCGGACTTCGACGAGGCGCTCGCCCGCGCCGCCGACGACCGCTACGGGCTCGCCGCGAGCGTGCTCACGGCGTCGATGCAGCACGCGCAGCGCGCGGCCGCCGAGCTGCCCGTCGGCACGATCAAGGTCAACGGCGTCTTCGGCGGCGCGCCCGGCGGCGCCGCGCAGCCCCGCGGCCGCAGCGGATCCGGCTTCGGCTACGGCCCCGAGCTCCTCGACGAGATGAGCACGACGACGGTCGTGCACCTCGGGCTGCCGGTGCTCGATGCGGGCGACGCGCGATGACCAGCGAGCTGCGCGGGATCATCGGCCTCCTCGCGGAGCGCCGGCCCACGGTCACGGTCATCGGCGACGTCATCCTCGACGAGTGGTGGCGCGGCCACAGCGACCGGATGACCCGCGAGGCGCCGGCGCCCGTGGTGGACGTGACCGAGCGGATCCAGTCGCTCGGCGGCGCCGCCAACACCGCCGTGAACCTCGCGAGCCTCGGTGGCACCGTGCGCATGGTCGGCCTCGTCGGCCAGGACGCCGCGGGCGACCGCGTGCGCGACCTGCTCCTCGCGGCCGGCGTCAACGTCTCCGGGCTCGTGCACTCGCCGCGCCTGCGCACCACCACCAAGACGCGCATCGTGGGCGACGACCAGGTGATCGTGCGGGTCGACGACGTGCACCGCGGATCCGTCCACCGGGACGACGCGCGCGCCCTCGCCCGCGCCGCCCTCGAGGCGACCGCGGGCGTGGACGCCGAGATCGTCTCCGACTACGGCACCGGCACGCTGCACGGCGTGGTGCTCGAGTCGCTCGCCGCACGCGCGAGCCGCCCCGGCCTCACGGTCGTGGACGCGCACGATCCCGCCATCTGGGCTCCGCTCCGCCCCGACCTCATCACCCCGAACGCGGGCGAGGCCGGCCGCCTCGTCGACCGGCCGCTCGCGCGCGACGAGGACCGCGCGGCCGTGGTCGCGGGGCTCGCCGACGCCGTGCTCGCCGCCGCCGGATCCGCGACCGCCGTCGTCACGCTCGACCGCGACGGCACCGTCGTGCTCGGCGCGGGCGAGCCGTACCGGACGCGGGCGCATCCGGTGCCCGAGAAGCAGGCGTCCGGCGCCGGGGACACGTTCGTGGCCGCGCTCACGCTCGCGCGCGCCGTCGGCCTCCCGCTCGCGGTCGCCGCCGACTTCGCGCAGGCCGCCGCCGACGTGGTCGTGCGCCTCCCCGGCACGTCCGTGTGCTCGGCCGCGACCCTCGCGGACCACCTCGGCGAGACGCGCTCGCGCACCGTCTCGCAGGCCGAGCTCGTGGACCTCGTCGCGGGCGAGCGCGCCGCCGGCCGCCGGATCGTCTTCACCAACGGCTGCTTCGACGTGCTGCACCGCGGCCACACCACCTACCTCCGCCAGGCCAAGCGGCTCGGCGACGTACTCGTGGTGGCGCTCAACAGCGACGACTCGGTGCGGCGGCTGAAGGGATCCGACCGGCCGGTGAACACCGCCGAGGACCGCGCGGGCGTGCTCGCCGAGCTCTCCTGCGTCGACGTGATCACCGTGTTCGACACCGACACCCCCATCCCGCTGCTCGAGGCGGTGCAGCCCGACGTCTACGCGAAGGGCGGCGACTACACGCCCGAGATGCTCGACGAGACCGAGGTGGTGCGCGCGTACGGCGGCGAGGTGTCGATCCTCGGGTACGTGCCGTCGCAGTCGACGAGCTCGATGGTCGACCGGATCCGCGCCTCGGCGCCCGACCCCGGCTTCACCCGGCCGGCGGGGACGGCCACGTCGACGCCCGCGCAGCCCGCGGCCCCGGCGGCGACCGCGGATCCTGACGGCTCCCCGTAGATCGCCGTCCTCCCCATGGCCATCAACCCCATCGAGCTCCAGAAGCACCTCAGCGGCCTCGACTACCCGGCGACCAAGGACGCGATCGTGAAGAAGGCGGAGGACGCCGGCGCCGACTCCGACACCCTCGACGCGCTCCGCGGCATCGCCGACAAGGAGTACGACGCGCCCACCGCGATCAACTCCGCGGTCTCCGACGCGAGCTGATCCGGCTCCCACCAAGCGAACGGCCCCGGCCCTCCTCGGAGGGCCGGGGCCGTTCGGCTGTCTGCGGCCGCTACTTCTCGGTCCTGATGCCCTTGAAGCTCCCGCCGGTCTTCTTGGCCTCCAGGAACCTGCCGGTGGAGGTGTCGCGCTTGATCCAGGTCCCGGTCGCGCCCTTGACCTGGGAACGTCCCGTCACGGCTCCCTGGCGGGATCCCCGTCCGGTGTTCTTCGCCATCATGACTCCTTCGACATCGGTGCGTTCATCCTACGCACGCGGCAGCAGCCCGAGGTAGAGACCCACGGCGACTCCCAGTTGGGAAAGGAGCGCCAGGAACAGCAGCCCAGAGGACACGAACCTCAGCCGCGAACCCAGCGTCGAGGGCTCGCGTGCCAGGAGCACGGAGGCTGCCAAGGCTGACGGACCGACGATCAGCGCGAGGTCCTTGAGCTGCGTCGGCGCCTCGTGGATGAGAGCGAGGGTCAGAAGTGCGAGCAGGACGAAAGCGAGGTACGGAATGACCTGCAACCTCCGGAGGAACGCGAGACGGAACGTCAGTCGGATCCTGTAGTCCCGGTCAGGGTCATGCGCGTACACCGCTCGGCTCTGCCCGTCCTCGCGGGATTGGAATGCCCCGTATGCGTACGCGTTCGACGCGACCTGTCGTGCCGCGAAGTGGGAGATCCTCACGTTCGGGTCCGTGACCTTGAAGGTGAAGTGGTTCGTCTGGGCGTCCGCGATGACCAACTTCTGCGAACCCGATCCCCGCAGGAGGGAGAGGCGGAGATCGCGGCGCTCGGAGTACTTGATCAGGAAGGGCTCGTCGAGCGGGACGCGCATGCCGACGATCAAGTCGAAGTCATTCCCATAGTCGGCGAGGCTCACCAGGAGGTCGACTGCTTCGTCGGGCGTTTCGTCATCAGCGCGCTCCTCGGCATGCTCCAGCATCGCCCGGTACTCGCCGAGCACGGCCGTCGCGCCCGCCTCCGTGCTCACGACGCCATTCGCGAACAGCTCCGGGAGGACGATCGCCGGATTCTCCGGGGCCGAGTACCTGTCGAAGGCATCCAGGCGGGGGCGGAGGATCTCACGACAGGCGTCGCCGATGGCGCGCCACTGCGCGACGGACTCGCGCGAAGGACGGTTGTCCAGACCCACGTCGAGGTACTCCTCGAGGTCGGCGACCCGTCCCTCCGCGAACCATTCCCCGGTGAAGCCCAAGATGGCGGTGATCAATTCCAGGAGTCCGTCGGAGACCTCGTGGCCGCATGCCTGCGAGAGCGTCGCGATGTAGAGAGCCTGCCGGCGGCCGATCTCCACGCGCGGCAGCAGCCACGCCTCTCCGAGAGGCCCTTCGATGTCGAAGTCCACGAGGGGGCCGCGAGGGACAGGCGCGACGTTGATCGCCACGAGCGCGTGCGTGTCTCCCCCGTCGACGAATCCACCCAGCAGCGACCGTAGAGGCGCCACCTGCAGCGACCTGCGCCGCAGACAGGAGGTCGCCGAATCGACGACGATCTCCTCGACGACCCTCGTACGCCATTCCAACGGCCGCGAGAGGAGCACGACCGTGGCCTCCGGAACGTCGATGAGGTTTCGATCGACTGTCATCAGAGGCTCCACGTCGTCTCGTCGCGATGAATGTCCGTGAGGCTGGCCCGGATCTGCATGAGGTCGAGAAGTCACGCGATGAGCACGCGCTCCCGCGGCAGCTCGGCCGCGACCGCGTCGTCGAGGCTGCCGAACCAGTCGCAGAGGCCCGGCACCGGCCGCATCCGCATGAGCTCGACCCGGCCGCCCCTCCGCTGCGCGTACGCGATGATCCGGGTGGCGTCGGAGGCGGCGATGCGCGCGTCGCACACCCGCCACTCGGTCGGGCTGAGCGCGACCACCTCGAGCCGTGCGTCGATTCCTGCCATGGATCCCCCGTCCTCGCGGGGAGACCTCCCCCGCCCACACGACGCTAGGGGCGACCTCCGACAGGGCCGCGCGCCGGGGCGGCGACCGTGCAGAGTCCGACGGCAGCGCATCTCGGGAGGAGGGGCGTGGCCCGCGGCGGCGTCAGGGCCGGTACTGCTGCGGCTTCTCGAATCCCATCGGGTCGCCGTTCGCGGGGTTCTGCCCGTCGCCGACCATGCGGACCTTGCCGAGCACGTAGATGACCCGCATGAGGACGCGGCCGAGGAAGCGGAGGACCGTCATCTCCCGACCGTACCGGCGCCGGTCGGCGAGGCGGAGGGCGCCGGGCAGGATGGGGGCATGGGCCACATCGACCCGCGCCGCCTCGCCGCCGTGCTCGCCGACGCGGAGATGCGGGCCGCATACGCCCGCGTCGTGCTCGGATCCGGCCTCGACGACGCCCTCGCCCACCTCTCCCCGGCCCGCCGGACGTAGGCGCGCACGTCGCTCGTCGGGTCGGGCCTCGTCGCGGTGGAGGCCGACGGCACCGCGTCCGCGACCGACGACGTCTTCCGCGCGATCCTCGCCCAGCAGCCCGCGACGCCGCGCGCCCAGGGCGTCGAGCGCTTCCTCCGCGACGGCCGCATCGCGCAGTGGCCGGCCGGCCCCGCCGACCTCGACGTGCTGCTGCGGCACGTCGTCACTCAGGTGCTGGAGCCCGACGAGGTGCTCGACGAGAAGGCCCTCACCGAGCGCCTCCTCCGGCTCACCGACGACCACGCGCTCCTCCGCCGCCACCTCGTGGATGCGGGCCTCGTGCTGCGGACGCGCTCGGGATCCGAGTACGCGCGGGCGGCGACCGAGCCGGCCTAGCGCCCGCGGTCGACGCGCGCTGGTCCGACTCGCCCTGGCGTCGTCCGCCCCGCCCGCGTGACCCCCGGCAGCGCCCGCGCCTGCGGCACCTCGGCCGCCGACCCCGACCGCGTCGGCACCAGCGGCCCACCCCGCGTCGCCCGCGACATGTCCGTCTCCAGGACCGCCGGCGCACGAGGATCCGCCTGCTCCTGCTCCGCCGTCTTCCGATACACCCGATACCGCGACACCGCCGGCGACTCCTCCGCCACCATCCGCGCATTCACCTCCGACCGTGAACCGCCGTCGGGCTCCCCGTACACCCACGCCCCGAACTCGCTCGGCACCCACCGGCCGCCCAGGCCCTCGCCCTTCTCGGCGCGCGCATTGCCCTCGCGCCACCGCTTCTGGATCCGCTCCTCCGACACCTCCCGCGGCACCTCCACATCCACCACCTGCACGTCGTACCCGGTCCGCTCCAGCTCGCCCATGATCTGCCGCGCCTTCGTGTCCGAGCTCAAGACCGTGTCGATCACGATGTTCTTCCTCGCTGCGATCGCATCCTGCCGCAGCGCGTCCGCGAGATCCGAGGACTCCGCGTGGACCAAGGACGACAGCTCCATCGGATGGAAGCGCTCGCCCGCCGCCTCGCGCTCCCGCACGGCGGCGGGTTTTATCCACGACTCGTAGCTGCCATCCGTGATCGCCTCCCTCAGCAACCGCGCCTTGAACTCGTCCGCGTCGACGACCAGGAAGTCCTTGGAGACATCCCCCAGCGCACGCTCCCGCGTCGACGTCTTCCCCGCACCCGGAGGCCCCGCCAGCACGACCGCACGACGCTCAGCGCCCAGCTCCGGTACCTCCTGGACCGCATCGCTCAGCAGACGGTCGTGGAGGAGCTTGCGCGCTTCGGTGCGCTCGCCATCCACGTACCAGGCGGGGTTGCTCTTCGTGGCGGTCTCGGCGTCCAACCCCAGAGGCCCTCCGGCGACCGAAAGCCGACGGAGACTCTCGAGGTGTTCGGACGACGCTCTCTCAGACACGAGACTCGGGTTGCCCGTGACGCCGGTCGAACACCTCGCGATAGACGTCCATGTCGATGAGCTCGTTCCGACTCGCGCGCTCGACCTCCATCCACGTCCCCGGCGGATTCACCACGAGGTTGTCGTAGCCATCGGGCTCGTCCATGGGTACGTACGGGAACCGCACCAGCTCATCCACCAGCCGATCCCGATCCAGCATCCCCACCGAATACCGCTCGCAGATCTCGTAGGGCGTCACCCCGGAGAAGCCCTCTACCGGGACCGGCACCTCCCGGGCCGCGGCGATGCGATCCAGATCAGCAGGCTGGAACACCGCCAGATCCTGGGTCAACTTCGTCTCGTCGTACCCGGAATCCAGGAGCCGACGCACCTCCCGCAGGTAATCCAGCTCCACCAACCGCAGCACGCGCAACGCGCGCTCCGCGGAGCGCACCTCCGCCGGCACATCGAACAGACCCATCACGACCTCCTTGACCACATCACCGAAAAACCGTCATCACTGCCTGACCCGCCTCGCGAATCCGCTCGGCACCCGGAGGCGAAGCACGTGCGTGCGTACGACCGCGTCGTCGTCCGCCAGTCATCCATGGAGCCCGAACGGCGAAGGCTCCCGCAGCACGGGCGAGCGGCCGTCGGGCGGACCCGGATGCGGGAAGCAGCCAGGCTAGGGCAGGCGGCGACCCCTCGGCCGTTCCCGCGCACCCCGCGCGTCAGCTCGCGGCGCGGGCGCCCTTCGGCACGAAGTCCGCGCGCTGGTTGCTCGTCTCCTCGAGGAGCCGTCGGACGGCCGCCTTCTCGATCAGCCAGCGGCCGCCGGGGCGCATGGCCGGGATCACGCCGTCGCGCAGCCAGCCGAGGACCGCGGGCCGGCTCTTCTGGAACAGCTCCATGAGGTCGCGGTGCGTGAGGTCCGCGGGCCTGCCGCTCGGCCTGGTGCTGCCGCGGCACCTGGCGATCCCGCACGACATCCGGGACCAGCTGTGATCCGCCGCGCCGATGCCCGCCCGGCCACCGCCGCCCGCCACGAGAGGAGCGCCCGTGCCCGCGCTTGACCAGGGATCCCGCAAGGTCGCCACCCGCCGCACCCGGAAGCTGGCCGCCGAGGCGGCCCGCGCGGCATCCGAGGCCGAGGCACGTCCCGAGGCGCCGCGGCCCACCCGCGAGGAGCGCCGCGCCCTCCGCACCGCCGCCCGCTCCCACCGCCGCCCCTCCCCGCGCGGCTGGCTCGGCCGGGCCCGCGGCGAGACCGTGCTCGTGCAGCCCGCCCCGGAGTGGCGCGGCACCACCGTGCAGGTGTGCGGGCTGTGGCCCTACGCCGTGGGATCCAGCAGCCCCATCAGCGGCGTGCCGCTCGGCTTGCACCTCGACACGGGCGCCACCGTGTGCGCCGACCCGATCTCGTGGTTCCAGTCCGGGATCATCTCGAACCCGTCGATCTTCGCCCTCGGCCTCCCCGGCCTCGGCAAGTCGACGCTCATCCGCCGCATGTGCGTGGGCGGCGACGGCATGGGCTACCTGCCGCTCGTGCTCGGCGACCTCAAGCCCGACTACGTCGACATGGTGCACGCGCTCGACGGCCAGGTGATCACGCTCGGGCGCGGCCGCGGGCACCTCAACGTGCTGGATCCCGGCGGCGCGATCGAGGCCGCCGAGCAGCTGCGCGCCGCGGGCTTCGAGCAGGAGCGGCAGCGCCTCATCGCCGACGCGCACGGGCGCCGCAACACGATGGTCTCGTCGCTGCTCACGATCCTCCGCAAGCAGGCCCCCGACGACGTGGAGGAGTCGATCATCGACGCGGCCCTGCGCGTGCTCGACGACGAGTTCCCGGGCGTGCCCGTGCTCGCGGACCTGCTGCGCGTGATCCAGGACGCCCACCCCGCCGTGCGCGACGTGGCGGTCGACCGCGGCGACCTCGGGCGCTACCAGGAGATCACCCGCGGGCTCGAGGCCAGCCTCATCAGCCTCACGCGCGGCGGCCGGCTCGGCGAGATCTTCGCGCAGCAGACCGACGTGGCGATGCGGCACGACCGGCCGGTGGTCTACGACGTGTCGTCCATCGACGAGTCGGACACCGACCTCCAGGCCGCCGTGCTCCTCGCCTGCTGGTCGCAGGGCTTCGGCACGGTGAACGTCGCGACCGCCCTCGCCGACGCGGGCCTCCAGCCGCGTCGGCACTACCTGATCGTGATGGACGAGCTGTGGCGCGCGCTCCGCGTGGGCAAGGGCATCGTCGACCGCATCGACTCGCTCACGCGCCTCAACCGGCAGCGGGGCGTGGGGCTCGCGATGATCACGCACACCATGTCCGACCTGCTCGCGCTCGCCGACGAGCAGGACCGGATGAAGGCGCGCGGCTTCGTCGAGCGCGCCGGCATGGTCGTCGCGGGCGGCCTGCCGCGGGCGGAGATGTCGATGCTCACGCAGGCCGTCGCCCTGTCGTGCTCGGAGCAGGACCTCGTGATGTCGTGGCAGAACCCGCCCGGCTGGTCGCCCGACCAGGAGCCGCCGGGCCGCGGGCGGTTCCTCATCAAGGTCGGCGGGCACCCCGGGATCCCCGTGCACGTCGAGCTCACGGAGGAGGAGCGGCACATCAACGACACGAACAAGGCCTGGCACGCGACCGAGTCGTTCCCGGAGCCGGACGAGACGACGGGGCGGCCGCCGGAGCTGCCGCTGTCGGCCCTCGACGCCGCGGAGTCCGAGACCGTCGAGGTCGGCGCCGCATGAGCTCGACCCGGCCGCCGCGCCGAGCCGGGGCGCGCGAACCCGGGCACGATCATCGCGACGTGGGCGATCGGCATCGCCGCCGGCCTGCTCGCGTCCGCGTGGGCGGGGCTCGCCGCGGCGCACGCGCTCACGGGTGCGGGGGCGGCGCTGCCCGCGGATCCGCTCGCCGTCGCCATCGCGCTGAAGAAGGGCGAGGTCGCGTGGAAACCGCTCGCCGTCGTGCTCGCCGTCGCCGTCGCCGCCCTGCTCACGGCGCTCGTGGTCGCCGTCGCGCGCGCCCTCCGTCGGCTCGGCCGCGGCCGCACGCGCGTCGACCGCAGCGCGCGCTACCTCGCCTCGGTGTCCGACCTCGACGAGCTGCGCGAGCGCACGTCGCTCGCGAAGGCCGCGCGCCTCGGCGTGCCCGGACGGCCCGGGCTGCCGCTCGGCCGCGACCTCCGCTCCGGCGGCATGCTCTACGCCTCATGGGAGGACGTGGTCGTCGGCATCGCCGGGCCGCGCGTCGGCAAGACCACCTCGCTCGTGGTGCCCGCGATCCTCGCGGCGCCCGGCGCGCTCGTCACGACGTCGAACAAGCCCGACGTCGTGCGCGCCACGCGCGACCTGCGCGCCGGCGTCGGCACCGCGTGGGTGTTCGACCCGCAGCAGGTCGTCGATGAGGAGCCGACGTGGTGGTGGGATCCGCTCTCCTCCGTCACCGACGACACCTCCGCCGCCAAGCTCGCCGGGCACTTCGCCGCCGGATCCCGGGAGGCCGACGACCGCGGCGACGCCTTCTTCGACGCGGCCGGCAAGGACCTGCTCACCGGCCTCCTCCTCGCGGCGGCGCTCGACCGCCGGCCCATCACGGACGTGCTCGGCTGGCTCACGGATCCGGACGAGCGCGAGATGGTGGCGATCCTCCGCCGCGGCGGCTACCCGCTCATCGCGGACGACGTCGAGAGCGCGTCGCGCACCTCTCCCCGCCAGCGCGACGGCGTGTACGCGACGGCCCGCAAGATGGCGGCGTGCGTGCGCAGCAGCCGCATCAACCGGTGGATCACGCCGGCCGGCGGCGACGCGGCCGCGGATCCCCGCCCCCGGCTCGACCCCGACGCCTTCGTGCGCTCCACCGACACCCTCTATTCGCTGTCGGTGGAGGGCGAGGGCACGGCCGCCCCGCTCGTCACCGCGCTCACGGTCGCGATCGTCGAGGCCGCGAACGTGTGCCGGTGGAAGGAGCTGCCCGACCTGTACTCGCACCTGGGGTCGCGCGGGATCCCCGTCCTGTCGATCTTCCAGTCCTACGCGCAGGGCGTCGACGTGTTCGGCCACGAGGGCATGCGCAAGCTCTTCAGCGCCGCCAACGAGGTCGTGTACCTCGGCGGCGTGAAGGAGGCGGAGTGGCTGCGGGAGCTGTCCGAGCTCATCGGCGACTACGACCACGAGACGGTCTCCAGCTCGACGACGCGCGGCGTGCGGTCCGCGAGCGTGCAGAACGACCGGCGCCGGATCCTCGACACCTCCGAGCTCGCCGAGCTGCCCCGCGGCCGCGCCGTGCTGCTCGCGTCGGGCGTGCGCGCCTCGATGATCGCGACCGTGCCGTGGATGGACGGACCCGAGGCCGCCGTGATCCGCGCCTCGCTCGCGGCCGCCGACGCCCGGGCGGTCTCCGGCCCGGCGACGGCAACCGCACCGGCATCGGGGGCCGCATCGTGACGGACGCGTTCGGCTGGGGTGACGCGCCCGCCGCATCCGCCGCCGCGCAGGTCTTCCCCGACGTCGACGCGTTCGTGCGCGGGTTCCTCGCACCCGCTTACCGCCGCGAGGTGAGCCCACGCGGCGAGAGCCGGTGGGATCCCGAGTGGTGGCACCACCCCGAGGCCGTCGCGCGGCTCGAGGCGCTGCACCTCGCCTGGGAGGCGCTGCGCCTCGAGGGCGCGACCGGCATGAGCGTCTGGTGGCGGGATCACGCCGACTACCACCTGGCCGTCCTCATGGGCCCGACCGGCCCCTTCGCGCGCACCTCCGCCACCACCGAGTCCGGGGAGCCGCTGCCGTGCGCGCCGCGGCCGGCGACGACGACGACGACCGGAGCGGCCTCGTGAGGCGCGAGGTTCCCGGCTGGTTCCGCCTGCTGCTCTGCTGGCCGGCGCTGCTCGTGCTCGGGATGGGCCTGCTCGGGCTCCTCACCGCGATCGCGGACCCGTCGGTGCTCACGCGACCCGCGACGCTCATCCCCGGGATCGTGCTCCTCCTCCTGTGCGTCGCGGCGGTGCGGACCCTGATCCGCGGCGCGCGCGTGCTCACGGGCATGATCCGCGGCGCCCGGCACGAGCTCGCCCGACCGGCCCGCGAGGCGGCCGCCGCGCAGGACCTGGCGGCCCGGAGCGCCGCGGGCTGGGCGGAGGCGTGCCGTCTCCGCGCGTCGCTGCTGCGCGGGGAGCGCCCGCCCGGCTTCCCCGTCTGGGACGTCGTCGCCGAGCCCGGCGAGGTGTTCCTCTACGACGTGCAGGCGGACTACGAGCGGTACTACGGGCAGGACGTCACGTACACGCGATCCAGCGGGTTCCTCGTCGGGAGCCCCGCGTTCGTGCTCGGCGGGATGGCGGTCGCCGCCCTCGGCAACGCCTCCCGGCGGAACGCGGCCGAGGCGCAGGCCGCCGAGCAGTGGCGCGAGCTGCAGCCCGTCCGGCTCGTGATCTCCGACCGCCGCCTCCTCTGCCAGGTCGGCGGCCGGTGGCTCGCGTTCTGGTACGCGGGCATGACGGCGGTCTACCCCGAGGTGGCCGAGTGGGCGCTCGTCTGCCAGTTCCCGGACGTCGAGCCGCTGCGCCTCCGCGGCGTCGACGCGCCCATCGCCGCCGTGCTCACCGTGCTCGGCACCCAGGGCCTCGACGCGCTGCGCGACCACCCGAGCCTGCAGGCGCTGGGGGCGGCGGGATCCTGACGGCCGGGCCGCGGTCTGGTCAGGACGCGGCGCCGCCCGCGTAGCGGACGCACACCGCCGACACGTCGTCGCCGACCGTGCCGCGCGCGGCAGCCGCGGCCGCCGCGTCCGCGATGCGGCCGACCGTCTCGGCGGCGTCCGTCGCGGTGCGCACCAGGTCGACGAGCGGCGCGACCGAGTCGAGGGATCCGTCGAAGAGGTCGAGCGCGCCGTCGGTGAAGGCGAGGAGCCGGTCGCCGGGCCGCAGCGCGGCGGATCCCGCCGACCACTCGGCACCCGGCACGACGCCCAGCGGCAGGCCGAGCGCCGGCAGCATCTCGTGGGAGCCGTCCGCGCGGATCAGCACCGTGAGGCCGTGGCCGCCGTCGGCGTAGGAGAGGCGGCCGGTGGATCCGTCGACGCGGCAGTGCAGGAACGTCGCGAACGTCTCGGTCGCGTCGAGGTCGGCCTGGAGCTGCGCCTGCACCGCGGTCACGGTGCGCGCGGCGTCCGGCCCCCGGTGCGCCTGGAAGCCCGAGCGCACGGCCGACGCGAGGATCGCCGCGCCCGCGCCCTTGCCCATCACGTCGGCGATGGTCACGTGCAGCCCGTCGGGGTCCTCGCCCCAGGAGTAGAAGTCGCCGCCCACGCCGCGGGCCGGGCGGCTGATGCCGGCGAGGTCGAAGTCGGGCCAGAGCGGCCGGTCGACGGGCAGCAGCCGGCGCTGGACGTCGCCCGCGATCTCCTCGTCCCGGCTGTCGCGGAGCTCGCGCTCGACCCACGCGCCCATCTCGTCGAGCAGCTTCTCCTGCGCGGGCGCGAGGTCGCGCGGCTCGGTGTCGACGAGGCAGAGCGTGCCGACGGTCTGGCCGCCGGAGAGGAGCGGGCGGCCGGCGTAGAAGCGGATGTGGCGGGGTCCGGTGACCGTGGTGCGCTCGGCGAAGCGCGCGTCCGCGGTCGCGTCCGGCACCACGAGGATCTCCGTGCTCTGGATGGCGACGTCGCAGAACGACTGCGTGCGGTCCGACAGCAGCGAGACGCCCGCGGGCTGCGGCGACTTCGTGAACTGCTCGGCGTCGCCCACCAGGTTGATCTCGGCCACGGGCACGCCGAAGACCTCGCGCGCGACGCGGGTCACGCGGTCGAAGCGCTCCTCCGCGGTGGATCCGACGAGCCGCAGGTCCTGCACGGCCCGGAGGCGCGCCTCCTCGTCGGCGCCGTGCACGGAGGAGGCGTCGCGGCTGGCGCGACCCGCGGGATCCGAGCCGCCCGAGCGCGCGACGGTGTGCGGCATGGACATGAGCTCCCCCTGGTGGATCGGGCGCCGATCGCGCCGGACGGAGATCCGCCCGCCGCACGATCCCCCCGGATCGCGGCGCCTTCGTCGAGTGTATGCCGGGTTCTTCGGAGCCCTCCCCGATCAGGAGGGGGTCATTTCCCCGCCCGAGGCGACCGTCATGCCTCGCGGCGCAGCACCACCACGGTCACGTCGTCCGGGTTCGCCTGCCCGGCGGCGAGCGCCGTGATCCGCCGCACCAGCTCGTCCGCCGACGCGGACGCGCGCGCGAGCTCGGCCACCTGGTCGACCGCGCGGAGGGTGCCGTCGTAGAGGTCGAGCACGCCGTCGCTGAACGTGACGATGAGGTCGCCGGGGCCGAGCGCGACCTCGTGCGACCGCCAGCCGGCCGCCCCCGGCACGCCGACGGGCAGGTCCGTGGACTCCAGCCGCACGTGCGTGCCGTCCGCGCGCACGAGCGCGGACAGGCCGTGGCCCGCGTCGGCGTAGAGGACGGTGTTGTCCTCGGCGCGCACCCGGGCGTGGAACACGGTGGCGAAGGAGGCCGCCGCGCTCATCTCCGCGGTGAAGCAGTCGGCGGTGCGCTCGATGGCGGCGACGGGATCCGGCACGTTCTTGGCGCTGCGCACGACGGCGCGCGCGGTGGCCGCGATGATCCCCGCGCCCACGCCCTTGCCCATCACGTCGCCGAGCGTGAACGCGAGGCCCTCCTTCACCGGGTACCAGTCGAAGAAGTCGCCGCCCACGGCCTTGGACGGCAGGCACGCGCCCGCGACCTGGTAGCCGGCGAGCGGCGCGCTCGTCTTCGGCAGGAGCGCCCGCTGCACGATCGACGCCCGGGTCAGCTCCTCCTCGCTCAGCCGCTCCCGGGCGCGCGACTCCTCGAGGCTGACCCGCGTGCGGCGCGACAGCTCGTTGACCACGAGCGCCGCGACGGCGAAGGCGAGGGCGCTGAAGAACCCGCGCCACAGCTCGTTCGCGTTCTGCCCGCCGAGCCGGAGGAGGAGCGGCAGGCCGAGCGACACGTAGGTGCCGACGAACGCGACGAGCACGTTCCAGCGGCTCGGGTTCAGGCTGAACCAGACGACCGGGAGGATCACCAGGGATCCGAACACGGACGCGCTCTCGCCCGTCCCGATCCGCAGCAGGCCGACGGCGAGGAAGTCGAGGGCGGGCACGACGACGGCGAAGCGCGCGAGGTCGTAGCGCAGGGTGACGACGACGGCGAGCAGGGTGCCGACCACGAGGATCGCGCAGGACACGAGGAGCGCGCGCGGCGCCGTGATCCCGAGCGTGGGCACGGCCAGGCTGGTGAGCACCGCGAGCGCGAAGAGCACCAGCATCGGCAGCTGCTTGAGCGCGGGGGTGGGGCCGGACGTGCCGGCGGATCCCGACCGGGCGGCGGACTCGGGGATCCAGGCCGCGCGGCCGACCCACGCGGGCAGCGAGAGCGCGGCGAGCCGGGGGGCGCGCGCGGGCGAGACCATCAGGACGCCTCGGGCTCGATCCGGATCCGGCGCACGCTCCACACGTTCTCGCCGCCGACCCGCTCGTAGGTCAGCTCGTCGCAGAGCATCTGCACCATCGCGAGGCCGCGGCCCGACTCGGCGTCGGCGCCCGGCATCTCGCGCCTGGTGAGGCGGAAGTCCCCCGGCTCGGATCCGTCGCGCAGCCGCGCGCTCATCACGCCGTCGTCGACCGTGACGCTCACCACGCACGTGACGCCGTGGCCGTCGTCGGCGTGCTCGATCACGTTGGAGGCCAGCTCGATGAGCGCGGTCTCGAAGGCCATGCGGTCGAGCGCGCCCACGTCGGGGCGGTCGTCCCAGAGGCCGGCGACGAACTCGTGGACGGCGTCGACGTCGTCGGGCGGGGACTGGAGGGTGAGGCTGCGGGTGGTCTCAGTCACGGTAGGCCGCCTCGGCCGTCGGGGTGGAGATCAGCACCCGGTCGAGGTTGGAGAGCTGCAGCACCATCGCGACCTGCGGGCCCGGCGCCGAGATGCGGAGGTCGCCGCCGGCGTCGCGCGCGGCGCGGAGGCCCGCGATGAGGGCGCCGAGGCCGGAGGAGTCGATGAAGTCGACGCCCGCCAGGTCGACGACGATGCGCGCGGGCGAGGGATCCAACGCGTCGTGGATCGCCTGCCGGAGCTCGGGGGCCGCGGCCATGTTGAGCATCCCTGCTGCGGTGACGACGGTGACGTCGTCCTCGCGTCGTGCGGTGGCGGTCGTGAGCGCCATGTCTCCCCCTCGGATGGTGCGGTGCATCTGTGCCGTCATCCCCCGATGCGGCCGACGGGCGGTGCCGGTCCCGCGCGGTCCCCCGCCCGGATCCCCTGCCTCCGCCGCGATCATCCTCTCATCCATCGCGCGAGGAAATATGATGGGCCATCCGGCGTCCCGTCGCATGTCCGCGCGGCGCATCCGACTGGCGAGGTCGTCTGCTCCCCGTTACGGTGCGGCTGACCCCCCGCACGAGCACGGCCGCACCGGCCGCACGAGGAGAGACCGTGTCGACCGCACCCGAGCACCTCCCCGCCGAGCGCCGCATCACGCGGCTGGCGATCGAGACCTCCATCGGCCTGGCCTGGAACGCCGAGGGCGCCATCCGCGGTCTGCCGCCGCTGGCCTGGCAGCTCGGGAGCCCGTGGGAGGGCGTGCACTTCTCGGGTGACGCCGACGCGTACGCGCCCGAGGTGCGGCGCGAGGTCATCGAGTCGTGGATCGCGGGGCTCGGCCTCGCCGACGCCATCGACCTCACCGACGGCCCGCTCGCGCGCCGCGGCGACGACATGGTCTGGACGGGCGTGATCGACGAGGTCGTGTTCGAGCTCCGCTACCCGGCGGAGAGCGCGGATCCCGCGGGCGACGAGGGCTAGCCGGCCGCTCCCGCACCGCGCTCGCGCCACCCGGATCCGTCGCGCTCCAGCTCGATGAGCTGCCCGTTGGCCCACACCAGCGACCGCGTGAGCGCGGGCGACCGGCCGAGCGCCGAGAGGTAGAGCACGCGCAGCAGGTAGCCGTGCGCGACCACGAGGGTGGTGCGCGGATCCGCCGCCACGTCGTCGAGGACCGCCCGCGCCCGCACCGCCGCCGCCGCCCAGGTCTCGCCGCCGCCGGGCGCCGCGGGCTCGCCGTCGTCGCCCGTGAGCCAGGCCGCGAACGCCGCGCCGTGCACGGTCCCGCGCAGCTCGTCGCGCGTGATCCCCTCGAAGCCGCCGAAGCCGAGCTCCACCAGCTCCGCGCGCGGCTCGGGCACGACGCCCGGCGCGACGCCCTGCTCCTGCAGGATGCGCGCGGTGCTACGGGCGCGCGCGAGCGTGCTCACGAGGATCCGCTCCACGCCCTCCCCGCGCAGCCGCGCCGCGAGGGGCGCGAGCTGCTCGGCGGCGTCGTCGCCGACGTCCACGTCGGTGCGCGAGTTGTAGCGGTACTCCCGGTTCCAGGGCGTCTGCGCGTGCCGGGTGAGGAGCAGGCGCGCGGGTGCCGCCGGGGGTGTCTGCATGGGTCCATCCAACCCGGATCCCGTCGGCGGCGACGCGCTCCCGCCGCGGCCCGACCGACCCGTGCGTCGCCGGACTAGCGTCGAAGGGGATGACCGAGAGCCGGACCCGCGCCGCGACACCCGTGGTCCGCGCCGCCTTCGCCGCGGCGAGCGCCGCCTACCTCGTGAACTGCGCCATCGGGATCGCCGCGGCCACGCGGATCCTGCCGCCGCGCCCCGAGCTCCGCCTCCACCACCGCGCGTACGTGCTGACGAGCGCGCTCACCGCGGTCGCGCTCGCGTCGCCGCTCTGGTCGGGAGGCGCCGCCCGCCCCGCCGCGCTCCGCGCCGCCCGCGCGCTCGCGCCCGCCGTGATCCCGCTCGCCGCGCTCCCCCGCGTCGGCACCCGCACCCGCCGGCACCCCGCCGTCGCCCTGACCGCCGCCCCCTGGTTCGCCCGGGGCATCCTCGCCACCTGGAGTTGACCGTGGAGTTCCTCGACGTCCTGCGCGCCCGGAGGACCACCAACGGCGCCTTCCTGCCGGATCCCGTGACGGAGGAGCACCAGCGCCTCCTCATGGAGGTGGCCGGCCGCGCGCCCTCGCAGCTCAACAGCCAGCCGTGGCGGTTCGTGCTCGTGGAGGAGCGGGACACCATCGAGCGGATCGCCGACATCAGCGGCGAGAGCATGACCGAGACGATGTCGAACGGCACCTTCTTCGAGCGCTACAAGCACCACTTCCGCTTCACGCAGGAGGAGATGGACCGGCGCGGCGACGGCATGCTGTTCGACAAGCTGCCCGCGCCGCTGCGCCCCTTCACGAAGCAGGCGTTCACGAAGCGGGGCCAGCGGCTCATGAACTCGCTGCGGGTCCCGCAGACGCTCGGCCGCGAGAACCGCAAGCTCGTCGCGGGCAGCCCGCTGCTCATCGGCGTGATGCTCGACCGCGCCGAGGAGCGCCCCGAGTCGCTCGCGTCCTTCTACTCCACGTTCTCCATGGGCGCCGCGATGGAGAACGTGTGGCTGACCACGGGCGCCATCGGCATGGGGATCCAGTTCATCTCGTTCCCGATGGAGATCCGGGAGCAGTGGACCCGGGTCGAGGAGCTGCTGCGCGTGCCGCCGGAGCTCGAGCTCATGGCCGTGTACCGCCTCGGCTACCTGCCGCCGGAGGCGCGCCGCCCCGCGATCGACTGGTCGAGCCGCGAGCGCAAGCGCCCGTCGCAGTACGTGTTCCGCGGGACGTGCGACACCCCGCAGGAGGGGTGGGACGAGCCCGCGACGAGCTGATCGCGCGGCCTGCGCGCCGCGTTCTGGGGGCGCTGGCGCGCGCGATCGGGCCGGCGACGCGGATCCGCGCCCGTAGGGTCGGAGCATGGCCAGCGGCGCGTGGGTGCGCATCCCGTCCCCGAGCATGCGGCAGCGATGGCTCCTCACCGCGGCCTCGCTCGCGTTCGCCGGGGTCCTGCTCTGGTCGCCCGTCGGCGCCGTGAGCCGACTCGTCGACATCGCGATCGGACCGTCGCCGCTCATCCGGGTCGGCCTGCCGATCCTGCTGATCGTCGCCGTCGTCGGCATCGCGTACCTCGTCGTCGCCAAGCGCACCACGCCGCCGGCGATCGACGTCGCGCGTCAGCTCCTCCGCATCGGCCGGAAGGAGTGGGGCTTCTCCGAGATCACCGGCGCGCGCATCGAGCTGGCGGGCGGCCCGGGCGACGACACCCTGATCCTCCGCCTCACGACGACCGGCGACGGCAGCTGCACCGTCGTCGTCTCCACGCGCGCGGGCGTGCGCGTCGACGACGCGCAGCGCGACGCGCTCCTGGCCCTCGTCGCCGGATCCCGCATCGCGCCGCCCCGCTCGAAGGACGACCCGCACGGCAGGTTCGCGCACGTCGAGTTCCCCGGGCACCTCACGCTCGAGGACACCACGGCGCTCGTCGACGGCAGCGGGGTCGCGGAGCCGACGGCCGCGCGCGGGCAGCGCGGGCAGGGATCGGGCGGGCGGAACGTCCGCCCCGCGGGCACACCCAGCCGGAACCCCGTCTCGATGCGGACCCAGTACGTCATCGCTGGCATCGTCACGGCCATGGGCGCCTTCTTCGCGGTGGTCGCGGTGCGGAACCCGGCGGCGGTGTTCGGGCGCACGGAGATCCCGGTGATCGCGCTCGCCGTCTTCTTCCTCGCCGGCGGCATCGGCGTGATCCTCGTCACGCGCCGCGACTCGCGCCGCGCGGCCGAGCAGCGCGCCGCCGTCGACGCGGCCCGGGCAGAGGCCGAGCGCGACGCATCCGCCGAGGACGCCGAGCCGCGCGAGCCCGCCCGCCCCACCGACGGGCACTGACGCGTGGCCGACGACGGCTGGGTGCGGATCCCGCCGCCCACGTACCGGCAGCGGCTGCTGATCGGCGGCGTCCTCCGCCTGCGCGGGAGGGAGCGCCCCTTCACCGACCTGGTGGGAGCGCTCGTCGAGCTGGCGGTCGAGACGCCTCCGTCGCGCTACGACAAGCCCCGTAGGCGCCCCCTCCACTACCCCGTGACCCTCCACCTCGACCTCGCGGGCGGCGGGCGCTTCCGCGTCGTGCTCGCGATCGGCCCCACCACGACCATCACACCCGAACGCGCCGAGGCCCTCGTCGCGGCCGTCCGCGGCTCGCGCATCGAGGCCCCCACCGCCTCCTACGACCCCGACGGCCGCTTCACGCACCTCAACTTCCCGGGGTGCCTCGACATCCCGGACACGATCCGCCTCATCGAGCACCCGCAGCGCGCTCGCACGCAGCTCCGCTGACCCGGGCGACGCCCCCTTACACCCGCAGCGAGAACGCAGCGAGCCCCTGCTCCGCGTGCGGGGCGAAGCCGAGCGCGCGGTAGAAGGGGTGCGAGCGGTCGCCGTCCTCGGTGCCGCCCGCGTCGGTGGTGAGCACGAGGAGGACGCCCGGCGCCTGGCTCGCGCGCACGTGCTCGAGGAGGGCGCGGCCGACGCCCCCGCGCTGCCGGTCGGGCCGGACGAGGAGGTCCTGGACGTAGCAGATCGTCGCCCCGTCGCCCACGGTGCGGACGAGGCCGAGGAGCCGGCCGTCGGCGTCGCGCGCGATGGCCACGAGGTCGGATCCGGCGAGCGCCCGCTCGAGCCGCTCGGGGTCGCGCGTGTAGACGGTCCAGCCGACGGATCCGTAGAGGTCGAGCAGCTCGTCGCGGGCGGGGACCTCGTCGACGATGGTCATCACCCCGACACCGTACCGGCCTGTGGAATCAGCGCACGGCGGATCGCCGTCTCTCGATACGGTTGCGGTTCCGCCCGCCAACCCTTCCGACGAGAGCCGTCCATGCACCAGTCGCGCCATGCCGGCACGTCTTCCTCCCGTCGGAGCCGATCCGGATCCCTCGCCGTCGCTTCCCTGGCCGTCGCCGCCATCGCCGCGGGCGGCCTCGGCGCCGCCCTCCTCGCCCCGGCCAGCGCGTTCGCCGCCACGGCCACCGTCGGCCTCGGCACGGCCGCGTCCTACTCGGTGCTCGCCGGCCAGGGCGTCACCAACACCGGCCCCAGCACGCTGGCGGCGGATCTCGGCACCAGCCCGAACGCGGCTATCTCGGGCTTCCCGCCGGGCGTCGTCGGCGGCGCCACGCACGCGGCCGACGCCGCGGCGGGCCAGGCGCAGTCCGACCTCACCACCGCGTACGACGACGCTGCCGGTCGCCCCACCACGGCCGCCGTGCCCGCCGACCTCGTCGGATCCACCCTCACGCCCGGCGTCTACACGGCGGGCGGCCCGCTCGCCAACACCGGCACCGTCACGCTCGACGCGCAGGGCGACCCGTCTGCCGTCTTCGTCATCCAGGCCCCGTCGACGCTCACCACGGGCTCGAGCAGCCGGGTGTCGCTCGTCAACGGCGCCCAGGCCTGCAACGTCTTCTGGCAGGTGTCGAGCTCCGCCACCCTCGGCACGAACTCGGGCTTCGCCGGCACGATCCTCGCGCTCACCTCCATCTCCGTCGGCACGGGCGCCACGGTCGACGGCCGCGCGCTCGCCCGCAACGGCGCCGTCACCCTCGACGACGACGCGTTCGTCGCCTCCACCTGCGGCACCACCACCTCGCCCATCGGCTCAGGCAGCACGCCCGTGGTCACCCCGACGCCGGCGCCCTCGCCCACGCCGGCTCCGTCGCCCACCCCGGGCGGCGGATCCGCCGGCGGCGGCACGGGGGGCGGCACGGGCGGCTCGACCGGCGGATCCACCCCCACGCCGTCGCCCACGCCCACCCCCGGCGTGCCGACGTCCACCACCCCGCCCGGCGACGTGCCGCCCCCGTCCGGCCACCTCCCCCGCACCGGTGGCGACGGGGCGCGCCTCGCCCTCGAGCTCGGGCTCGGCGCCGCGGCCCTCACGGCCGGCGTCGTCGCGGTGATCGCGGTCCGCGCGCGCCGCCGCCGGCACTAGCCGCCGCACCACCGCACCACCGGACGCCCGTCCCCGCCTCGCGGGGGCGGGCGTCCGTCATGCGCACGGCCCGGACGCGGAGGAGGAGCCGGGCTAGGGTCGGCAGCAGGAGCGACGACGCTCCGATCCACCAGTCGACGAGGACCCCCATGACGACGACGAGCCGCCCCGCGCGACGAGCCCCCGCCGACCGGCCGCCCCGTCCCCGCCGCTCCCGCATGGCCCGCCGCGAGGCCGTCGTCGGCTACCTCTTCATCAGCCCGTGGATCATCGGCTTCCTCGTCTTCACTCTCGGCGCGATGGTCTACAGCCTCGTGGTGTCGTTCAGCGACTACAACCTCGCCACCGACATCGCGACCCCGGTCGGCACGGCGAACTACGAGCGCCTGTTCTCCGATCCGCGCGTCGCCCTGAGCCTCGGCAACACGCTCTTCTTCTGCGTCCTCGCGGTGCCGTTCGAGGTCTGCCTGGCGCTCCTGCTCGCGATCCTCCTCGCGCGCCTCGGCCGCGGCGCCGGCATCTTCCGCACCCTCTACTACCTGCCCAAGATGACCCCGACGGTCGCCACCGCGAGCGTCTTCCTGCTGCTGCTCAACGGCAACACGGGCGCGGTCAACAAGGGGCTCGAGGCGATCGGCATCGACGGACCGCAGTGGCTCATCGACCCCGCCTGGGTGAAGCCGTCGATCGTCCTCATGACGCTGTGGGGCGTGAGCGGCACCATGGTGATTTTCCTCGCCGCCCTCAAGGACGTGCCGCGCGAGCTCTACGAGGTCTCCGCCCTCGACGGCGCCGGTCCCGTGCGGCAGTTCTTCGCCATCACCGTGCCCATGATCTCCGGCGCCATCTTCTTCAACGTCGTCGTGCTCACCATCGCCGCGCTGCAGGTCTTCGATCAGGCCTACCTGCTGTTCTGGCGGGACCAGACGAACGCTTCCCCCGACTCGTCGCTGTTCTACGGCGTCTACCTGTTCCAGCAGGCGTTCCGCTCGTTCGACTTCGGCTTCGCGGCCGCGATGGCCTGGCTGCTGTTCGTGATCGTGCTGGTCATCACGCTGATCCAGGTGAAGCTGAGCAACCGGTTCGTCTACTACGAGGGGGACCGCTGATGGCCGTCACCGACCGCACGCCCGATGCGGCGGCGACGCCCGCCGCCGCCACCGGCGACCCGCGCCTCGCCGCAGCCCTCACGCCGCTGCCGTCGCGGGATACGCTCCCCCGCCGCGCCGACCCCGACCGCGGCCGCCGCGTTCGCTCCCGCATCGGCCGCGCCCTCATCACGACGCTGCTCGTGGCCTTCGCGCTCCTGTTCCTCTACCCGTTCGCGTGGCTGCTCGCCGCGAGCCTCAAGCCGCGCGGCGAGGTCTTCGACAACTCGCTCTGGCCGCGCACGTTCACGCCCGAGAACTACGTCGAGGTGTGGCAGCAGCTGCCGCTCCTCGGCTGGATGGGCAACAGCCTCGCCATCGCGCTGCTCTCCGCGGCGCTCGTGTCGATCTCGAGCGCGCTCGTGGCGTTCGGCTTCGCGTACTTCCGGTTCCCGGGGCGGAGGATCCTCTTCGGCCTGGTGCTCGCGACGATGATGCTGCCCGGCGCCGTCACGATGGTGCCGCAGTTCCTCATCTGGAAGAACCTCGGGCTCATCGGCACGTGGATCCCGCTGTTCGGCATGAACCTGTTCGGCTCGGCCTTCTACATCTTCCTGCAGCGCCAGTTCTTCCTCGGCCTGCCGCGGGAGCTGTTCGAGGCGGCGCGGCTCGACGGCGCCAGCTACTTCGGGATGTTCCGGCGGATCGCGCTGCCGCTGTCGATCCCGTCGTTCGTCATCATCTTCATCTTCGAGTTCCAGGCCAGCTGGAACAACCTGCAGGCGTCGCTCATCTACCTCAACGCCGGCAGCGTCGAGGGCTTCACGGTGCCGCTCGGCCTCTCCTACGCGATGACCGCGTTCAGCCCCACGAACGGCGGCCAGGGCGACTACCAGCTCGTCATGGTCGCGGCGCTCCTCGTCACCCTGCCGATGCTCCTGCTGTTCGCGTTCGGGCAGCGCTACTTCGTGGAGGGCATCGCGACGCAGGGGCGGAAGGGCTGATCCGCCGGGCCGTGCCGCGGGTCAGCTCCCGGTGTCGACGAGCTTGAGGCCGACGACGCAGCCGACGAGGCCGAGCAGCAGGAGGACCTTCACGATGCTCGCGGGCTCGGATCCCGTGACGATGGCGTAGGCGACGGTGAGCGAGGCGCCGATGCCGACCCACACGGCGTACGCGGTGCCCGTGCTGATCTCGCGCATCGCGTAGGCGAGCCCGACCATGCTCAGCACCACGGCGACGCCGAAGACGATCGACGGTCCGAGCTTCGTGAACCCGGCGGACTTCCCGAGGGCGGTGGCCCAGACGGCCTCGAGCACCCCGGAGACGATGAGGACGATCCACGACATGGCACTCCTCCTGGCCAGTCCTGTCGCGTTCCGGGTACTGATCCCTCGTCCGGGAGCGCGGAAGGGCGCCCGGTCCTCACGGTACCCGGGCGCCCTGGTCACGGCATGTGCAGGTCAGCGGCGGATCAGCGCGCCGCCTGCTCGTAGGCCCGCATGGCCGCGGTCTGCGCGTCGGCGAGCGCCTGCTCCGGCGTCTTGTCGCCGAGGAGCGTCGAGGCGACGGCGTTCTGCAGCTCGCCCTGGATCTGCTGCCCCGCCGGCGACCCGCCGATCGACCGGCCCTCCGCCACCACGTCGTAGAACGTCGCGATGGCCTGGTCGATCCCGTCGTCGCCGCTCGGCACCACGTGGGCGTCGCGGATGGCCTGGTCGGCGGCCGGGGATCCCGTGAAGAGGCCGGTGTTGATGCCGCCCTTCTCGGTCACGGTCGCGGCGCGCACGTCGCCCGCGGCCTCCCACGACTCCTGGCTGGTGAGGTCGAGCATCCACGCGCACGCGGCGTCCTTGTTCTCCGCCCCCGCGGGGATCACGAACGCGGATCCGCCGGCCACCGCGAACGGCTCGCCGTCGCTGTCGCGGAAGGGCACGGCCGAGATGTCGATGGCGTCCCGGTACGGCGCGACCACGTTGAGGTACCACTGGGCGTCGATCTGCGCGCCCACCTGGTCCTTCACGAACTGGTTGCCGTCGCCGAAGGTGTCGAACGCGTCGCTGAAGCTCTTCCCCTCGGCGTACCCGCCCTGCGCGTCGGACAGCCGCTTGAGGAACTCGAGGCCGGGGAGGTTCGCGTCGTCGTCGAGCGTGGGCTTCCCCTCGGCGTCGACGAGCTGGCCGCCGAAGCCGAGCATCCAGAGCGCGGCCTGGCTGGTGGGCACGGCGTCGAGGCCGAGCACGGCCGGATCCCCGCCGGACTCCCGGTAGACCTTGCCGACCGCGTCGAGCAGCTGGTCGGGCTTCGAGGTGTCGAACTGCTCGGCCGTGACGCCGGCCGCGGAGAGCACGCGCTCGTTGAGCAGGATCGCCGGCGGCTGGAAGAACTGCGGCACGGCCCAGATCTTGTCGTCGTAGCGGATGTCGTTCGTGACGGACTCGTAGAAGCGCTCCGCGGGATCCACGTCGTTCGCGGAGTAGCACTCGTCGAGCGGGAGGATGAGGTCCTGCGCCGCGTAGGTCGCCACGAACTGGCGGTCCATCTGCACGACGTCGGGGGTCTGACCGCTCGCGACGCGGGTCGTGAACTTCTGGGCGTCGAACGCGGTGGAGTCGAGGTCGATCGTCACGTCGGAGAGCGCGTCGGCCGCGTGCTGCAGGCGGGCCTTCCCCACGTCGTCCGCGCCGTCGAAGGCCCAGGCCTTGAGCGTCCCCGTGGCGTCCGTCGTGAAGGTGGCGTCGGCCGCGCCGGAGCCGCCGGATCCGCATCCCGCCAGCAGCGTGGCCGTGGCGGCCGCCGCGACGACCGCGAGCGTCCTGTGTGTCCTGGTCATGTGGATCCCTCCGAGAGCACCGGGCCTCGTCGCCCGCTCCTCGAACGTACGCCGCTTCTCCCGCGGCGATCCGGGCGGCCGGGGGCGGCGGCGGGCGGCCGCGGGCGGCCGCGCGCGTCAGGCGAGCAGCAGGTCGACCATCGCGTCACGCGCGCGGGCGCCCTCGGGGATGGGCATGAGCGCGTACACGTGCAGGAGGTTCGGCTCCACGTGGATCCGCACGGGGTGCCCCGCCGCGGCCGCCTTCCGCTCGAGGGCGCGCGCATCGGCGAAGAGGATGTCGTGCGTGCCCGTGAACACCGTGATGCGGCCGAGGCCGGCGAGCGATCCGCGCAGCGGGCTCACCCGCGGATCCTCCACCGGCAGGTCGCCGCGCCACGACTCCACGGCGGCGCGCATGCCGTCGACCGCGAGCCACGGGTCGGTCGGCTGGATGCGGGCGATGAGCGCATCCGTGAACGACAGGTCGAGCGCGGGCGAGAGGAGCACGACGTCGCGCGGCGCCGGCACGCCGCGGTCGCGGAGCGCCATGGCCGTCGACAGCGCGATCTGGCCGCCCGCCGAGTCGCCCATCAGCGTCACGTTCGCGGCGCCGACCTCCGTGACGAGCGCGGCCGCGAGGTCCGCCGTGCGCGCGACGACGTCGGCCGCCGTGCCGCTCGGGACCAGCGGGTAGATGGGCACCGTGAACCGCGTGCCGGTGCGGCGCGCGAGGCCGGCGACCAGCCACCAGTGGAACGGCGAGATCTCGTGGGTCCACCCGCCGCCGTGCGCGTACAGGGCGCGGCGGCGGGTGGCGGGGCCCGACGGCGCGACCTCGTAGACGTGCCAGCCGCCCTCCACCCGGGCGGTGACCCGCACCCCGCGGAGCAGCGGCGGCGGCGCGAATGCGCCCGGCCGGACCACGCGCCGGTGGGCGGCGCCCATGGTGCGCGCGGGCGACGCGAACTCGCCCTGCCCGCCGACGACCGCGATCACGGGCGGGGCGAGGCGGGACAGCAGGCTGCGGCGGGTGCGGGTGCGGGTCATGTCGGGGTCGGCACGGGTCGGCTCAGCTGGCGTCGCTGTACCACTTGGAGACCAGGTGGTCGGCCTCCACGCGGCGGATGGTGCCCGAATGGGAGCGGAGCACGATGCTCGAGGTGCGGATCATGCCGCGGTGCCGGGTGACGCCCGCGACGAGCGCGCCGTCGGTGACGCCCGTGGCGACGAAGTACGCATTGTCGCCCGTGACGAGGTCGTCCTGGTCGAGGATCCGGTTGAGGTCGTGGCCCGCGTCGACCGCGCGCTGCCGCTCGGCGTCGTCCTTGGGCGCGAGGCGCGAGAGGAGCACGCCGCCGAGCGCCTTGATCGCGCACGCCGTGATGATGCCCTCGGGGGTGCCGCCGATGCCGACGCACATGTCGATGCGCGAGTCGGGGCGTGCCGCGTTGATGCCGCCGGCGACGTCGCCGTCGAGCAGGAGTCGGGTGGAGGCGCCGGCCGCGCGGATCTGCGCGATGAGGTCCGCGTGCCGGGGCCGGTCGAGCACGGCGACCTGCATGTCCTCGACCGCGAGGCCCTTCGCATCGGCCAGCGCGCGGATGTTGTCGCCGATGGGGCGGTCGAGGTCGACGACGCCGCGACCCTCGGGGCCGGTGACGAGCTTGTCCATGTAGAAGACGGCCGACGGGTCGAACATGCTGCCGCGGTCGCTCACCGCGATGACGGAGAGGGCGTTCATGCGGCCGGCGGCGGTGAGGCTCGTGCCGTCGATGGGATCCACCGCGATGTCGCACGCGGGGCCGAAGCCGTTGCCGACGTGCTCGCCGTTGAAGAGCATCGGCGCCTCGTCCTTCTCGCCCTCGCCGATGACGACGAGGCCGTCGAAGGCGACGGTGCCGAGGAACTTGCGCATCGCGTCGACCGCGGCGCCGTCGGCGGCGTTCTTGTCGCCCTTGCCGATGAAGGGAGCGGAGCGGATGGCGGCGGCCTCGGTGGCTCGGACGAGCTCCATCCCGAGGTTGCGATCCGGATTCGAGTAGTTCTCCTCGGTCATGTGAGTTCCTCCCGTAGAGACGTGCGCGGGCGGCTCCGTCGACTCCGCAGGTGCGTCCCTACGATCCTACGGCGGGGGTGCGGTCCTTCCCGCTGCCGCCCGCGATGTACCGGACCATCACGTTGAGCGTCGCGACGAACGGCACCGCGAAGAGGGCGCCCGCGACGCCGCCGACGTAGGATCCCGCGGCCACGGCCAGCACGACGGCGAGCGGGTGCACGTGCACGGCCCCGCCCATCACGAGCGGCTGGAGCACGTGCGACTCGAGCAGGTGCACGCCGATGACGGCGGCCAGCATGATCACGGCCTGGAGCGGGCCCACGAACACGAGCGCGATGACCACCGCGAACGCGCCCGACACGATGGCGCCCACGACCGGGATGAACGAGGCGAGGAACACGAGCACCGCGATGGGGATCGCGAGCGGGAGGCCGAGCAGCCACGCGGCGATGCCGATGCCGACCGCGTTGCCGGCCGCCACGAAGATCTGCACGCGCGTGAACGCGGAGAGCGTGCCCCAGCCCGCGCGGCCCGCGCCGTCGATGGCGGAGCGGGCGCGACGGGGGAAGACGGAGACGACGAAGCGCCAGATCCCGCGGCCGTCGATGAGCACGATGACGATGGTGAAGAACGCGAGGAGCGCGCCCGTGACGAGGTGGCCGACGCCCAGCCCCGCGTCGAGCGCGCCGGTGAGGAGGGCCTCGCGGCTGTTCTCGAGGGCCTTGCCCGCGGACGCGAGCAGCGCGTCGTAGTCGGACGGCACCACGTTGAAGGGCGGCTGCGCGAGGAGGTCGCGGACGGACTCGAACCGGTCCATCGCCTCGCGCTGCAGGGTGGGGATGCCCGTGCGGATCTGCGTGACGAGCAGGAGCACGAGCCCGGAGATGACGACCGCGGTGCCGAGCAGCGTCGACGTGATGGCGAGCCAGGCGGGCCAGCGGCGCTTCCTCAGCGCGCCCACGAGCGGCTCCAGCAGCGCGCAGATGAGGAGGCCGACGAGGAACGGGATCACCACCTCCTTGACCGCGACGAGGATCCACACGGCGGCCGCCACCGCGATGCCGATGACGAGCAGGCGCCACGACCACTCGGCCGCGAGCAGGACGCCCGGGGTGACGCCGCGCTCGGCGGCGCGGCCGGCGTGCGGGGCGGCGGGCGCGGCGGGGTCGGGCGCGCCCGGCGAGGGCTCGACGTCGTGGGACATGGCGGTGCTCCGATCTCGATGCGCAGGAGGCGGGCCCTCGCTCGGAGGAGTGCCCGGCGCCCATCATGGCGGGGCGCGCGGGTCGGCGACCCGCGATGTCCCGCATGCGTGCGCATGAGGATCCTCCGCGCCGCTGTGCGGGATCCGAGCGTGGCGCCGGGAGCCGCCGTGCCGGTCAGCGCGCCCCGGCCGCCGCGCGGGTCAGCGCGTCGCCGCGACCCGCCCCGCCGGCGGCGCGCCGGCGGCATCATCGACACCCGCGATCCGCCCGTCCACCACCGTGACGAGCCGGTCGAGCGCCCCGCGGTGCACGAGGTCGTGGGTCACGAGCAGGGTCGCGGTGCCCTGGCCGTGGGTCAGCTGCGCGATGAGGTCCATGATCTCGGCGCCGCGCTCCTGGTCGAGCGCGCTCGTGGGCTCGTCGACGAGGAGCACGGACGGGTCGTTCACGAGCGCGCGGGCGATGGCGACGCGCTGCCGCTGCCCGCCGGAGAGCTGCGCGGGGCGCTTGCCGGCGTGCGCCATCAGGCCCACCGCGTCGAGCAGGGCGTCGGCGCGGCGGCGGACGGCGGCGCGCCGACCGCGCCCGCCGCCGCCGAGCTCCGCCATCACGAGCAGCTGCTCGCGCGCCGTGAGCGACGGCACGAGGTTCGACTGCTGGAACACGATCCCGATGCCTTCCCGGCGCAGCGCCGTCGCCTCCTTCCTGCTGAGGGTCGCGGCGTCGACGTCGCCGATCAGCACGCGGCCGGAGTCGGGCCGGATCAGGGTGGCGGCGACCGCGAGGATCGAGGACTTGCCGGATCCGGACGGCCCGGTGATCCCGGTGACGACGCCCGCGGGCGCCGTGAGCGAGACGTGGTCGACCGCGGTGATGCGGGAGTCCCCGTCGGGGAAGGTGAGGGTGACGTCGTCGAGGTGGATCATCGGTTGCTCCCGAGTGCGGTGAGGGGGTCGGCGTGGGTGACGGTGCGGAGCGCGACGGCGGCGCCGGCGAGCCCGAGGACGGCCATGGCGGCCGCCGGGAGGAGGGTGGTGAGCGGGCTCAGCAGGAACGGGAGGGCGCCGCCGGCGAGCGATCCGAGGCCGACGACCGCGGCCATCCCGACGCCGATGCCCAGCACCAGGACGACGAGCGCCTGTCCGAGCGCGTCGCGTATCAGCGACGCGTCGGACGCGCCGAGCGCCTTCAGCACGGCGACGTCGCCCGCCCGCTGCATGGTCCACACGGTGAAGAACGCGCCGACGACGAGGGCGGAGACGCCGAACAGCATCGCGATCATGAGGGCGAGGGATCCGATCTCCGACTTGAAGGTCTCGAGCGCGCCGAGGCTCGCGAGGGCCGGCGAGGCGGAGGTGCGGGTGGCGCTCGCGGCGGCGGCCCAGTCCGGGGATCCGGAGACGGCGAGCACGGTCGCGTCGCCGTCGCCGCCGAGCCGCCGGTCGGCGTCTGCCCAGGCGGCCGGCGTCAGCGCGACGACGGGGGTGTGGCTGTAGGAGGCGTCGCCGCCGACCGACGCGACGTCGTAGGCGGCGCCCGCGATCGTGATCCGGTCGCCGACCGCCGCGTGCAGCGCGTGCGCCGCCTCCGACGACAGGCCGACCTCGTCGTCCGCGGTGGGAGCCAGGGCCGTGACCGTGGAGGCGGGCGCGCCGTGCGGGACCCCGAACAGGGCGACGGCGACCGCATCCGCATCCGCTCCCGACACGGTCGCCCGACCCTGCGCGATGCCGACGGGCGTGACGGCCGTGACGCCCGCGGTGCCGCGCCACGCGGCGACCGTGGCGTCGTCGAGCGAGGACTGCGCGAACGACGGCTGGCCGGAATCCGGCTGCGCGAGCACGAGGCGGTCGCCGGGGAGAGCGAGCACGGCCGACACGTCCTGCGCGGCGAGCCCGCCGGTGAGGCCCGCGAGGAACCCCACGAGCAGGGTGATGAGGGCGACGACCGCGCCGATGAGCACGAACCTGCCCCGGGCGAATCGGAGATCACGCCAGGCGACGAACACGATGGATCCTTCCGGCGCCGGGGTCCCTCCCCGCCGCCGTCATCAGCCTCACCGTCGGGCTCCGCGCATCCATCGGGGAGAGGTCTGCTCCCTCCTTCCCACTTTCGATTGATCCGCTCCCGCGCTCGCCGCCGTACGCTCCAGGGGACATGGCCCACAGCACCCTCTCCCCCGTGTTCGTGGGGCTCCGCACCGGACTGCACGTGCTCGTCGCGGCGCTCGTCGCGCTCGTGGTGGTGCGCGTGCTCGTCGCGGATTCGCCGCGCACCGGGCCCGCGCTCGCGCTGACGTCCGCGTTCGCCGTGCTCTACCTGCTCGGCGCGCGGGTGCGGCTCGTGCGCGCGTCGCGCCGGGCGGCCGTCGGCGCCGTGTGGATCACCGCGCTCACCGTGGCGTGGATCGCGCTCCTCGTGCTCGTGCCGGACGCGGCCTACCTCGTCTTCCCGCTCTTCTTCCTCTACCTGCACACGCTGCCGCGCGCCGCCGGGCCGATCGCCGTGGTCGTCGCGACGCTCGTCGCGGTCGTGGCGCTCGGGCTGCACGGCGGCTTCACCATCGGCGGCGTGATCGGCCCGCTCGTCGGCGCGGGCGTCGCGCTGCTCATCGGCCTCGGCTACCGGGCGCTCGCGCGGGAGTCGGCCGAGCGGGAGGCGCTCCTCGCGGAGCTCATCGCCACGCGCGACCTGCTCGCCGCGACGGAGCGGGAGCAGGGGGTGCTGACGGAGCGCGCGCGGCTCGCACGGGAGATCCACGACACCGTCGCGCAGGGCCTCAGCAGCATCCAGATGCTGCTGCACGCGGCCGAGGCGGCCGACGGCGACCGGCCGGGCCTCGACCACATCCGCCTGGCCCGCGCGACCGCGGCCGACGGGCTCGCCGACACGCGCCGCTTCATCCGGGAGCTCGCACCGCCTTCGCTCGACGCGGGGCTCGGCGCGGCGCTCGTCCGGCTGAGCGCGCAGTGGCGCCGGGAGGGGCTCCGCATCGACGTCGCCGTCCCGCCGCTCGAGCAGCCGCTGCCGATGGACGTGCAGACGGCCCTGCTGCGGATCGCCCAGGGCGCCGTGGCCAACGTCGCGCAGCACGCCGACGCGAGCGTCGTGGAGATCGGCCTCGCGGTCACGGCGACGCACGCGACCCTCACGGTGCGCGACGACGGCGCGGGCTTCGACCCGGCCCGGGCGGCCGCGGACGCCGGCGCCTCCGACTCGTTCGGCCTCCGCGCGATGGCGCAGCGCGTGGAGCAGCTCGGCGGCGCGCTCGACGTCGACAGCGCTCCCGGCCGGGGCACCACCATCACCGCGATCCTGGAGGTCGGGCAGTCGTGATCCGCATCGTCATCGCCGACGACCACCCCGTCGTCCGCGCCGGGCTCCACGCCGTGCTCGACGCCGCGGCCGACATCGACGTCATCGGGGAGGCGGCGACGCCCGAGGAGGCCGTCGCGCTCGCCGCGTCCGAGGATCCGGACCTCGTGCTGATGGACCTCCAGTTCGGCCAGGAGCGCACGGGCGCCGACGCGACCCGGCAGATCCGGGCGGCCGAGGCGGCGCCGTACGTGCTGATCCTCACCAACTACGACAGCGACGGCGACATCCTCAGCGCGGTCGAGGCGGGCGCCAGCGGCTACCTCCTCAAGGACGCGCCGCCCGCGGAGCTGCTCGCGGCGGTGCGCGCGGCCGCCGCCGGCGAGAGCGCGCTGGCGCCCGCGGTCGCGAGCCGCCTCCTCGCCCGGATGCGCGCCCCGCGCGTGAGCCTGTCGTCGCGCGAGATCGAGGTGCTCCGGCTCGTCGCCGACGGCGCGTCGAACACCGACGTGGCCGCGCGCCTCCACATCACCGACGCGACCGTGAAGTCGCACCTCGTGCACGTCTTCTCGAAGCTCGGCGTGAGCTCGCGCACTGCTGCGGTCGCGGCGGCGCGGGAGCTGGGGGTGCTGCGCTGACGCGCAATTTCGGCCGATCTACCGTACGCCGGTCAAGGAGAGGTGCACTCACGTACAAGCACCGAGTGGATTCGCCACCCCAGAGCAGGGCCGTTTACTTCGTCAGCCGTTTCGGCCCCATCGAAGCGCACTGGCACAAGGGAGCACATCGAGGCAGTGAGAGCGGTTGCCGGAGCCAGATGGCATCACCAGCACCATCTGCGCTTCTTCTCTTTCGTCCCAGCTGGAATCGCCTGCGGAAGGGCCTTCAGCCAAGTCGCCGCTCTCGCGCGCATCCGATCTTCGCCGGTTGCACGTTCGTTCTGCCGACGCCAGAACGTGATCAGGATGGCCGCTGAGGCGGCCACGCCGACCAGAGCGATGACCGCCCGCAAGTCCGCCCAGATGTTGTCGCCCATCGCGGAGTAGTAATCCTTGCCTGCCGCAGAAGCAGACTCATAGAGCTCCC
This sequence comes from Clavibacter nebraskensis NCPPB 2581, assembly GCF_000355695.1. Classification (NCBI taxonomy): domain Bacteria; kingdom Bacillati; phylum Actinomycetota; class Actinomycetes; order Micrococcales; family Microbacteriaceae; genus Clavibacter; species Clavibacter nebraskensis. Next base: position 2,840,760 of record NC_020891.1, read on the forward strand.
TCAGCTGCTGTTCTGAGACCGCGAACTTCGGATTCGCCTGTCGTTCCAATTGCGCCGTCCTCGCAAATTCCGTCAGCTGCCGATCCGTGGCATCCATTTCGCGTTCTAGCTGGAGGATCCTCGCCGAGCTCACGCCGGGATCAATGAGCATCTCGAGCGCCGGCGGTACCAAAAGTGCAGAAATCGCGACGAGGACCGATATCAACGTGATCAACGTAGATCGAAACGCCGCCACCTGCTTGCTTTCATGCACTTCCGCGATCTCCTGAAGAGTGAACAAGAGAAGCGTTCGATGGGCCGGGGGCGCTGCTTCATACTTGCCGATCTCGACAAGTACCTCGTCGGCCGAGAAGGCCTTCGAACACAGCCGCTTTGCCTCCGCGCTACCTGTCCCAGCCGCTGAGAGTGGAACAGCAGTCGTGAGACTCGGGCTACTTTTCATCTTCTTTGGTCGCGCCATTTGCCCGGATCTCCCAGTCCTTCATCACGCTCGCACGCATAGTGCGAGTCGACGAATGGTAAACGCGACAGCGACCACAGACAAGGGTCGCGAGAACCCCCCAAAAGGGAATTGCTGTTTGACAGACGAGAAGCGTGGCGCGCGTCGGGCATGAGACCAGTCCAGACCGGTCAGCGCACGACGAAGGGCCCCGGTCTCCCGGGGCCCTTCACGCGGATGCCGGGCTGCGCGCGAGGCGCGGTGCCGGATCCATCTGGCGGTGGCGGTGGGATTTGAACCCACGGTGGAGTCTCCCCCACACACGCTTTCGAGGCGTGCTCCTTAGGCCGCTCGGACACGCCACCGGGATCGAGTGTAGTACAGGGCGGCGCCGCGGCCGCACGGGGCGGGCGGCGACGGATCAGCGCGCGGGCGCCAAGGCGCGCACGCGGACGGGCGCCTCGACGCGCACCGGGACGGACGCGATGCGGGCCGCGCGCGGGAGCGTCACCGGCGTCGCCGCGTCGACCACGCGGATCCCCCGCACCTCGACCGCGGCCGGCACGGGCACCGCGATGAGGTCGCCGGCCGCGAGGTCGGCGGGGAGCCGCACGGCCTGGCCGCCGACCTCCGCGGGGCGGGCCGCGGCGGTGGACGCGCGGCCGATGAGCCGCGCCTCGGCCCACGCGCAGGCGAGGCCGGCGACGTCCGCGTCGACGAGGAGGGCGCGCGGGGAGACATCGGTCGCGGGGGCGACGGCGAGGACCCGCAGCACGACCGCCGAGGCCGATGCCGTCCGCGACGCACGCGCGCCGCTGCCCCGCTCGACGGCGGCGGCCGTGGTCGTGCACGGCGTGCCGCGCTCCGCGACGAGCGCGACGAGGGACACGTCGCCGACGCGCAGGTCGGTCGTGGTGGCGACGGTGCCCGACGGCCAGAGGGCGGCGGCGAGCGGATCCGGGATGCTGCGGCGGAGCGACGGGAGGATCGCGGTGAGGGTCATGGCAGCAGGTCTACCGCCGCGGACCTCGACGGGAGCCGACCCTGACGGAAGCCATGCGCCGGGCACGGCGACCCTCACGGGATCCGCACGGCCGGGGACGACGCGGGCGCCCCGCCGCCGGAGCGGGCATGCTCGAGGGATCCCATCCGCTCGCCCCGAAGGAGACCCGTGCCCGAGAACCGCGACCCCTCTCTGCCCTGGCTCCTCTTCGACATCGGCGGGGTCCTCATCACGCGGCCCGACGACATTGGGGCGATCAGCCGCGCGCTCGATCCCGATGCCCCCGGTGGCGAGGACGCCGAGTCCCGCGTCCGCGACGCGTTCGACGCGCACCGCGAGCCGTACGACCGCGGCGGCAGCGCGCGGGAGTTCTGGGAGGCCGTCGCCCGCGACCTCGACCTGCCCGCGCCCGGCGAGGACGACCTGGCGGAGCTCGTCGCGATCGAGCAGCGCCGCTGGGGAGCGCCGGACGACGAGACGCTCGCCGCCCTGGATCGCGCCGTCGCCGCGGGGTACCCGCTCGCCATCCTCTCCAACGCGCCGCACGAGCTCGCCGACGTGCTCGAGGATCCCGCGGGCTGGGGCGCCCGGTTCGAGGTCGTGCTGGTCAGCGCGCGCATCGGCATGGCCAAGCCCGACGCCGACGTCTGGCCGCACGCCGTGGAGCGCCTCGGCAGCCCGGCCGAGCGGATCGTGTTCGTGGACGACAAGCCGGCGAACGTCGACGCCGCCCGCGCGGCCGGCATCCACGCCCACGTCTGGGAGGGGCTCGGCACGCTCGACCGGATCCTCGACGGCACGCTCGCCTGACGCCCGCGCGCCGCGCGCCGCGCGCCGGGCGCCGGGCGCCGGGCGGAACGCTAGCGCGCGCTCGCCCGGAGCGTCACGCGCCCCTCCACGATCTCCGCCGCGACCGCCGGCATCGCGGTGCTCGTGCTGCGGGCCTCGCGGCGGATCAGCCGGAACGCCTCGTCCATGTCGACGCCGAGGGTGTGCGAGATGACGCCCTTGGCCTGCTCGATGAGCACCCGGCTGTCGAGCGCGTGGCGGAGCTGGTCGTGCACGACGCTGCTGTCGCGGATCGTCCGCTCCTGGAGCACGCTGATGGTCGCGACGTCGGCGAGCGCCTGCGCGGCCGTCGCGTCGGCTTCGTTGAGCGCGCCCTCGTGCTCCCGGAAGAGGTTGAGCGAGCCGATGATCTGCCCGCGCAGCCGCAGCGGGATCGCGTGCACCGACACGTACCCGGCGCCCTGGGCCTCCGCCGCGAAGGCCGGCCAGCGGTCGGCGATCTCGCGCACGTCGGATACGGACACGACACGGCCCGTGCTCACGGCCTCGACGCACGGGCCCTCGCCGGCCTCGAGCTGCATCAGCCCGACGAGCCGGCTCTTCTCGCTCGTGGACGCGACGACCTCGAGGTGCTGGGCGTCGGGCCCGATGATGATGCCGGACGCGCTCGCGTCGAACAGCAGCGTCGCCTGGTCGACGAGCGTCTGCAGCAGGTCGAGCACGTCGTATCCGCTCACGAGCGAGTCGGCGAGGGTCACGAAGGTGTGGACGAGCAGCGCTTCCCGGGTCTCCGGCATCGTCGTGGTTCCTCTGGGTCGATCGGGCGGTGGTGGTGGTGCGGGTCAGCGGTCGGGGCTGAAGTCGAGCGTGCGGCCCACGACGTCCTCGGCGACGTCGCGCAGGGGGCGGCCGGTGGCGAAGGCGTGCCCGCGGAGGACGAGGAGCGCGTCGGTCGGCGGGATCCCCATCTGCGCGACCACCATCCCGGTGGCCTGGTGCACCTCGCGGCGCGAGTACCGGCCTCCCCAGGCTCCAGTGTCCTCCTGCGGGCCCTCGGCGGCCAGGAGGGCGCGGCGGAGGACCTGGCGCGCGACGATCCGGCTCAGGGTCGTGGCGTCGGCCATCTCCCGGTCGGAGATGTCGCGCGCGGTGCGGGAGTAGAGGTCCACCGCGCCGAGGTCGAGCCCCGCGACGACGAGCGGGAAGGCGAAGACGGCGCCGAGGCCCGTCGCGTGCATGGCCTGGCGGGCGAGCGGCCAGGTCGTGTCGGCGGATCCCTGCACGTCGGGCTCGAGCACGGGACGGCGCGTGGCGATCGCCTCCCAGCACGGGCCCTCGCCGAGGTCGAGCTGGATCTCGTCGAGCCGGGCCGCCCGCTCGTCCGACGCGCAGACGGTCTCGCTGCCGAGCGGTTCCCCGAGGGTGGAGACCGCGGCGCCGTCCACGCCGAGCGCCGCGACGAGGGGGCCGCACAGGTCGGATCCGGTCGCCGTCGCGTGCTCGAGGGCGAGGACGGCGCCGGAGTAGCGGGCGCGGTCAGGCACGGGGATCAGCGCCGAGCGGGATCGTGCGCATGTCGCTCCCTCGGACCGACGGGCCGCATCGGGGTGCGAGCCGCGTGTCGACGGGCGTCGACGCATGGCCACCCTAGCGTCGCCCCGCGCCCGTCGACCGGGCCCGGGCGTGCGACGCCGCGTCCGGCATCGCCCCGTTCGGCGAGGATGATGGAGGCATGACGCAGTCCCCCGACGCCCCCGCCCGCCGCGACGCCGCCGAGGGGGCGCCGGCCACCGTCGGGATCCTCGGCGCCGGCAAGGTCGGCACCGTGCTCGCCCGCCGCGCGATCGCCGCCGGGCACCCGGTGCTCATCTCGGGATCCGGGGATCCGTCGCGCATCGCCCTCATCGTCGACGTGCTCGCGCCGGGCGCCGTCGCCACCACCTCGGCGGATGCGGCGGCCCGCGCCGACGTCGTGATCCTCGCGCTCCCCCTCGGCAAGCTGCCCTCCGTGCCCGTGGCGGAGCTCGCCGGGAAGCTCGTGGTCGACTCCATGAACTACTGGTGGGAGGTGGACGGCCACCGCGACGACCTCGCGAACCCCGCCTCCTCCACGAGCGAGCTCGTGCAGGACTTCCTCCCGGACTCGACGGTCGTCAAGGCCTTCAACCACATGGGGTACCACGACCTCGACGAGGGACCCCGCCCCGCGGGCGAGCCCGGACGCAAGGGCATCGCGGTCGCGGGCGACGACGACGCCGCCCGCGCTACGGTCGCGGCGCTCGTGGACGCGTTCGGCTTCGACCCCGTCGACATCGGCCCGCTCGCGGCCGGCCGCGTGCTCAAGCCGGGCCGCTCGCTCTTCGGCGTGAACGTCGACGCGGACGAGATCCGCCGCCTGGTGGCGCTCGAGTCGGCGGACGCGTCGCGCTCCGCCTCCCGCTCCACCGAGTAGCGCGCGCATGGACATCGGCGGCTCCCTCGGCGAGATCACCGTCACGGTCGCGCTGCTCATGATCCTGGCGGCGCTCGCGGCCGGCTGGATCGACGCGGTCGTGGGCGGCGGAGGCCTCCTGCAGCTGCCGGCGCTGCTGCTCGTGCCGGGGATCACGCCGGTGGAGGCGCTCGCGACCAACAAGCTCGCGTCGCTGTTCGGCACGTCGACGAGCGCGGTCACCTGGTACCGGCGCACGCACCCGGACCTCCGCACAGCGCTGCCCATGGCCGCCGTCGCGCTCGCCGGGAGCTACGGCGGGGCGAGCCTCGCGGCGCTGCTGCCGGCGGCGGTGTTCAAGCCGCTCGTGGTGGTCGCGCTGATCATCGTGGCCGTCGTCACGATCGCCCGGCCGCAGCTCGGCGACGTCGCCGCCCTCCGCCACACCGGCCGGAAGCACCACGGGATCGCGGCGCTGCTCGGCGTGGTGATCGGCTTCTACGACGGGCTCATCGGGCCCGGCACGGGCACGTTCCTGATCATCGCGCTCATCACCGCCCTCGGCTACGACTTCGTGCTCGCGAGCGCCAAGGCGAAGATCGTCAACGTCGCGACGAACCTCGGCGCGCTCGCCTTCTTCATCCCGCAGGGCCACGTGCTCTGGGCGCTCGCGCTCGGCATGGGCGTCGCGAACATGGTCGGCGGCTACGCGGGATCCCGCATGGCCGTCGCCCGCGGCAGCCGCTTCATCCGCGTCGCGTTCATCGTGGTGGTCGCGGTGCTCATCGTGAAGGTGGGGTCGGACGTGGTGACGGAGTGGGGCGCGTGATCGATCGATCACCCTTGACTCGGTGATCGATCGATCACATACTCGAAGGTGATCGATCGATCACCCGAGGAGGCGGCATGGCCAGGACCACGCGGACGCTCGCCGCGGAGCTGCGCCATCGGCGTGAGGAGCTGGGCCTCACCCAGGCGGGCGTCGCGGAGCTGGCTGGGGTCTCGCGGGAGTACATCGTGCGACTCGAGAGCGGGAAGCCCGGGTCGGAGATCGGATCGATGATGCGCGTCGTCCGCGCGCTGAGCTGCGAGCTGAGCCTCACGATCGACCCGCGAGCCGCGGATCCCGACATGCCCTCGCCGTTCGACCAGCCATGGGAGGACGACGATGAGTGAGGCCCTGAGCGTCTACCTCGACGGCCGGTTCGCCGGACGATACGAACGGACGACCTCCGGTCGCGTCGGCTTCACCTACGACGCCGCCTACGCCGAGAGGCACGGAGCGACGCCGCTGTCCATGTCCCTCCCCTTCGGCGCGCGCCTGCCGGCGCGGGCGGTGGATGCCTACTTCTCGGGGCTCATCCCCGAGGGCGCCGATGCGCTGGAGCAGATCCGACGGACGCACGGGCTGCGGACGACCGCCGACGCGTTCTCCGTCCTCCGCCACATCGGGCGCGACGCCCCGGGGGCCGTGCAGATCCTGCCCGAGTCGGAGGAGGCCGACGACGATGCCCGCGCGCAGGGCGACGTGACGGAGCTCTCGCCCGATGAGCTCCGCGGCCTCATGTCCGATCTCGCATCCGGCACCGGCACCACGCCCGCGACCCTGCAGGGGAGGTGGTCGCTGCCGGGCGCGCAGCGGAAGGTGGCGCTGCACCGGCTCGCCTCCGGCGCCTGGGGGATCCCGCGCGACTCCACGCCCACGACGCACATCCTGAAGCCGGCCATCCCCGGCTTCGCGCACCACGACGTGAACGAGTTCCTGACGATGCGGGCGGCCGCAGGGCTGGGGCTCGACACGGCGCGGACCGACGTGCTCGATCTGGGCGACGGGCTCTCCGTGCTCGTGTCGCACCGCTACGACCGGATCGAGGTCGACGGCCGATGGCGCCGGCTCCACCAGGAGGACCTCTGCCAGGCGCTCTCCGTGATGCCCGGTCGCAAGTACCAGGACCAGGGCGGTCCGGGGATCGCGCAGGCCGCCGACCTCTTCAGCGAGTTCGAGTACCCGGCCGAGGCCGCATCCGCTCGAGCGCGCTTCTTCGACGCCGTCGTCTTCAACGTGGCGGCATGGGCGACGGACGCGCACGCCAAGAACTTCTCCGTCATGCTGCGCGGGAACGGCCAGCAGCTCGCGCCGCTCTACGACCTCGCCTCCTACGCGCCCTACGACGGAGGGCCCCAGGCGGAGCGCTCCGCGATGAAGGTCGGGGACGAGTACCGGCTGGCGGCCATCGGGCGGCATCATCTGCAGAAGGCGGCGCGGCGGCTGCAGGTCGACGCGGATCTCGCGGATGCCCGGATCGACGCCATCCGCGACGGCATCACGGACGCGTACGCGGAGGCGGTCTCCGCGCTCGCGGACCACCCGACGCTCCTCGCACCGGCGCGCGCGATCGTGGACGCGGTGCACACCAAGGCGGTCGAGCGGGGGTGGGCGTCCGCGAGGACGTCGATCGACCTCGGCGAGGCGGGCGACGGGCCGACCTGACGCCGGGCCTCAGCGCACGGGCGTCAGATGCCCTCGCGGGCGTGCACCCGGTAGCTGGCGTAGTGGGCGACGGCGAGCACCGCGAAGGCGACCGCGGCGAGCGCCTCGCAGATGCGGCCGATGACCGGGATGTCGACGAGCACGACCGCGATCACGGCGGCGAGCAGGGCGAGCACGCCCCACACCGCGGCCAGCCGCGCGCAGCGCTTCGCGGGGCCGGGTTGGAGCCAGGGGGATCGGTTTGTCATTTCTCGAACCCAGGGGCGACCGGCGGCAAGGTGGATTTCGGATGCAGCGCCGCGTAGAGCACGACCCAAACGCGCCTCAGTCGCAGCGCTGAATCCACAGACGGCAATCTTATGTCACCTCTCGTAACGAGCCGGCTACGGCATCTCATCGAGGATGCGTGCCCACATTGCCAGATGGTGATAAATGTCTTCTGCGCGCTTGCGAATCTTTGTTGGTGCGGATAAACGCTCGACACCCTCACGAAATGCAATAAAGTCCTCGCGCAGACGCGCTACCGCCGAAGAGGTCGGCATCGTAGACCACTCACCAATTTCCACACCACGCACGCGCACCGAATGACGCATTAGCGAGTGGTAGTCGAGAGTCAGCGGCGACGCACCATCGCATTCCTCACATTCGCAGGCCACGAGGGGCCTATTTTGGGTCCATAGCACGTTTGCGAGTTCTACCGATATATACTTATGCAAGCGCGGCACATAATATCGCGCCTGCGGCGCGCCCGAAGAAGGCAACTCTATGTAGTCACGATGCTCCCCAAAGCCAATTCCATGCGAGGAACCCACGAGTCCATATCGAGCAAGTAAGACGGAGAAGAATCCACCATATAGCGCGAATACACGTTGCCCGCGCTCCCTTGCGCTTTTAATAGCTCGCGCATACGCCGCGAGCTCGGATACCGACTCCGGCCGAAACTCCTCCAAATCATTAACCCACGCAACGATGTCAATAGTGTTTACGCTATTCGCTAACGCACCCCACTTGTCCGCTGTAGTCGCAGCAAGGACCCGACGCAAAGGAATGCCCACCCGGCGCGACGTCGCATATTGCACGGAAGCCTCCCACAGTCGGTTCGATACCTCGAACCAACCGTCGTCGGCACTCTCCACCATCATATATGGGGGCAGAATAGCATTTGGGCCTTGGCGATTTTCGGGGAAGACTGCCTCTTGAAGTCTTGAGGCATACTTGTCGAAGGTCTTCGTGGTTACATTGTCGAAACCAACATTAAAGTCAATCCAGCGCGCTGCAACCTCGTTGACCACTTCGTCCGTAAAGTCTTCTGGCGTCGGCTGCCGATCCGTTTGAATTAGACCAGGTTGCCCCAAAACCTCAGCAAGCATCGCGTGAGACTTCTTGGCGCTCGTAAGACGATTCTGAAACAATGGAAATCGGGAGTCAATGATGTACGGTTTTGCTGATCGCGCCGAGAGACTTAGTACAAAGCCCTTGGTGCCCTCAGCCTGGAAGGCAGCAATCGTTCCTGGCACAAGGAGACCGTCAAACACTCCTGAGAGATCGCGAACCGTTTGCTGATCGGTAGATCCGTAGCTTAAGTAATGCTCAAACATACCAAGCCTCGCATTTCTTTAGGTTCGTAACGATACGAAGTCGAGCGGATTTATTTGCGACCGAAGCTTGGGGTCGGCGTACGACTTCGCCCCCCTGAGGGCCTATAACAATTATGCCGACTCCAAAAGATTCAGCTTCTTCTATATTCCGCTGACGCGGCGTGGCAGGTAAAACCATCCATGACCTGTCAAATCCCGTACGGTTGTAGGTAGCCTGCTCAAGTGCACGTCCGAATCCGTTGAGTTTCAGTTCAAAGGCCGAGAGGACGCCACTTCGAGTGTGGGTAACTAGGTCGACACGCCTGCCGTGCACGGGAAGCTCTCGGACTATCGTTGTGTCTGTACGAATCCAGTTAAGGCGTCGGAGGTACTCCACGAGAGGCGGCATCATTCTCGCCTCTCCGGTCGTATTGAAAGCGTCGTCCATTTCCGCGTAAGCAATCATGAGCTGACTCCTTGCGATGTTGAGCCGGAGTGTTCGTACGACTGCTGTAAGCGTGATTGGAAAAAGATGTATATAGCAAACACTACGACACCGAAAGCAAGCAGGACTGCCACACAATAAAGCGCCCCGTGCCACAAAGTTGTCATGCTAAAGGTAAAAGTGTAGAGCAATATTGCTACGAGCACCCCTACGGCAAATGCAACGGATGCCCACTTTGCGACAGAACACGTTATCAAGAACGCTTGGAATTGACGCCGAATGCGCATACGCTCGCGCAATACCCGGACAGCGCGCTTGGCGATGCGTCCTACTGGAGCGGGATCCTCGACTACCGACCCAGGGTCAAATGGCGCTCCGGGTGGAGGTATGACCGCGTCAATGGCTGCACGCAATTCTTGGAACAAGTCCGTGGCCTTGCCATGCAGGCCCGCGTATGCAAAATTGACTTTCAATACCCAATCATCGTGCGCTTTTTGCCGTAAGTGCACAGTTTGCCACACCATGCCTATTGCGGCGATGAGCACCACCACGCCCACGCCAGTGATCCAGTCAATATTTGGGGCACTGGCCGGGACCGCCGACATCACGCGTCGGGCCCGAGTATGTCCTCACGAATTACAGACTTCGTCGTAAAGGAGTCGTACCTCTGATATACGTATCGAACGAGTTGCCTAAGCGGAATCGAGGCGAATCTCGACTTAAATTCTTCAAGCTCTCGGATGGCGTTCTGAGGCAACTCTTTTGACAGAGCATCGAAGTACTTCCATCCGCGCTCTGTTAATTTAAAGTCACGTGAGACGTAGGAATTGGTGGCAACGTCGTCAATGCCGTGTCGCTTTTCCCATGAATCGGATTCGTCTTGAGACAGAAGCGCCGAATCTGTCACCAAGCCCGCGGCGCTCAGCGTGTCAACTGCTTGGTAAACTCTTTGTGAGAACGGCCCGAAGTTATAGGGTTCAAATTTGGCATCCTCGTCGAGCCAGTCTTTGCTATTTGTCTCTCGCTCTATCAAAAAAATCAACTTCTCGAGGCGAGTCACCCCTTGAATTTCTCCAGGTTGACTGTTTGCCGCTTTGACGCCTAGCAGCAGCACCACTAGGTCGTCAATCTCAACCGGGTTGCTCATAATTTTTCCTCACATGCACTGCCCCTTGGGGCCTGACGGCACAAAGCGCCGTGCAGCTAGGGGCTCAGAGGTACTTGGTTCGCCGACTTGGGGTGTCTAACAGCGTACGAGGTTGCAAGCATGCACCCCACCCCCACGTTAGGGCGCATGACCCTCGCTCACCTGTCCGAGTCCATGCCCCCTTGCGTAGGAGTGTCGTGAGGTTCCCCCCGCCCCCGTGAGGGAACCGTATGGATGCGTGAGGACGCCCGCGGGCGAGGTGTCTACTCGTCCTCCGTGCCCCCGACGGGCACCCGCGTCCGACCGGCCGCGGCATCCCTCAACGGAGGATCCCCCAGTGCTCGACCTCGTGTACATCGCAGGCGCCATCGTCCTGTTCGCCCTCGTCGCCGTCGTCGGCCGAGGAGTGGAGAAGCTGTGATCACCTCGTTCGCCGACGCCGCCGGCCTCGCCGCCGCCGCGCTCGGCATCGCCTCCGTGGTGTACCTCGTGTACGCCCTCGTCCGGCCCGAGAAGTTCTGATGGACACGCTCGCCGGCATCCTCCAGGTCGCGTCCGTCGTCCTGGTCCTCGTCCTCGTCCACCGCCCCCTCGGCGACCTCATGGCGCGCATGTACGAGTCGCGCCACGACTCCCGCGTGGAGCGCTTCCTCTACCGTCTCATCGGCGTGGATCCCCGCTCCGAGCAGACCTGGCCCGCCTACCTCCGCGCGGTGCTCGCGTTCTCGCTCGTCGGCGTCCTCGTCGTCTACGGGATGCAGCGCCTCCAGGGCTTCCTCCCGTACGCGCTCGGCCTCCCCGCCGTGCCCGAGGGCCTCTCCTTCAACACGGCCGTCTCGTTCGTCACCAACACGAACTGGCAGTCGTACTCGCCCGAGGCGACCATGGGCTACACGGTCCAGCTCGCCGGGCTCGCCGTGCAGAACTTCGTCTCGGCGGCGGTCGGCATGGCGGTCGCCATCGCGCTCGTCCGCGGCTTCGCCCGCACGCGCAGCGGCACCATCGGCAACATGTGGGTCGACCTGCTGCGCGGATCGCTCCGCCTGCTCCTCCCGCTCTCGCTCGTCACCGCGGTGGTCCTCATCGCGGGCGGCGTGATCCAGAACTTCGCGGGCTTCCAGGACGTGGCGACGCTCGCGGGCGGCTCGCAGACCATCCCGGGCGGGCCGGTGGCCTCGCAGGAGGCCATCAAGATGCTCGGCACGAACGGCGGCGGGTTCTTCAACGCGAACTCGGCCCACCCGTTCGAGGACCCGACCGCGTGGACCAGCGCGTTCCAGGTGCTGCTGATGCTCGTGATCCCGTTCTCGCTCCCCCGCACCTTCGGGAAGATGGTCGGCGACACCCGCCAGGGCACCGCGATCGCGGCCGTGATGGCGACGATCTTCCTGGTCTCCCTCACCGCCCTCACGCTCTTCGAGCTGAACGGCGCAGGCTCCGCCCCGATGGCGGCCGGCGGCGCGATGGAGGGCAAGGAGCAGCGCTTCGGCATCATCGGCTCGACGCTGTTCGGCACCGCATCCACGCTCACCTCGACGGGCGCGGTCAACTCGATGCACGACTCGTACACGGCGCTCGGCGGCATGATGCCGATGCTCAACATGATGCTCGGCGAGGTCGCCCCCGGCGGCGTCGGATCCGGCCTCTACGGCATGCTCATCCTCGCCGTGATCTCGGTGTTCGTCGCGGGCCTGCTCGTCGGCCGGACGCCCGAGTACCTCGGCAAGAAGATCGGGCCGCGCGAGATCAAGCTCGCGAGCCTCTACATCCTCATCACGCCGACGCTCGTGCTCGTCGGCACCGCGCTGAGCTTCGCGATCCCCGCCGTCCGGGAGGACGTCGAGGGCACCTCGATCCTCAACAGCGGGCTGCACGGCCTCTCCGAGGTGGTCTACGCGTTCACCTCGGCGGCCAACAACAACGGATCCGCGTTCGCCGGCCTCACCGCCTCGACGCCGTGGTTCAACACGGCGCTCGGCGTCGCGATGCTGCTCGGGCGGTTCCTCCCGATCGTGTTCGTGCTGGCGCTCGCCGGATCCCTCGCGGCGCAGGACCGCATCCCCACCACCTCGGGGACCCTGCCCACCCACCGGCCGCAGTTCGTCGGCCTCCTCATCGGGGTGACGGTCATCGTGACCGCTCTCACCTACTTCCCCGTTCTCGCGCTGGGTCCCCTGGCGGAAGGGCTCGCATCATGACCGCCATGACCACCCCCGAGGCGCCGGCCGCTCCGGCTCCCGCGTCGCGCGCCCGGGCCATCGACGCCCGGCAGCTCGCCGAGGCGCTCCCCGGCGCGTTCCGGAAGCTGGATCCGCGCCTCATGTGGCGGAACCCGGTGATGCTGATCGTCGAGGTCGGCGCCGCGTTCACCACCGTCCTCGCCATCGCCGAGCCCTTCACGGGCGGCGCGGGATCCTCCGGCGGCAGCGCCGTGCCCGCGACCTTCACGGCCGGCATCGCCCTGTGGCTCTGGCTCACGGTCGTCTTCGCGAACCTCGCGGAGTCGGTGGCCGAGGGCCGCGGCAAGGCGCAGGCCGACAGCCTCCGCAAGACCCGCACGAGCACGATGGCGCACGTCGTCGCCTCCTACGACCAGGCTCGGGATCCCGGCGCCGAGCGCGCCGAGCTCCGTGAGGTCTCGAGCGCCGACCTCACGCTCGGTGACACGGTCGTCGTGGTCGCCGGGGAGTTGATCCCGGGCGACGGCGACGTCGTGTGGGGCATCGCCTCCATCGACGAGTCGGCCATCACGGGCGAGTCCGCGCCCGTGGTCCGCGAGTCCGGCGGCGACCGCAGCGCCGTCACCGGCGGCACGCGGGTGCTGAGCGACCGGATCGTCGTGCGCATCACCTCGAAGCCCGGCGAGACCTTCGTCGACCGCATGATCGGCCTCGTCGAGGGCGCGTCGCGCCAGCGCACGCCGAACGAGATCGCGCTGAACATCCTGCTGGCGAGCCTCACGATCGTCTTCGTGGTCGTGGCGCTCACGCTCAACCCGATCGCCTCCTACTCCGCAGCGACCGTGAGCGTGCCCGTGCTGATCGCGCTGCTCGTCTGCCTGATCCCCACCACCATCGGGGCGCTGCTCTCCGCCATCGGCATCGCCGGCATGGACCGGCTCGTGCAGCGCAACGTGCTCGCGATGTCGGGCCGCGCGGTCGAGGCGGCCGGCGACGTCACCACGCTGCTCCTCGACAAGACCGGCACCATCACCTACGGCAACCGCCGCGCCAGCGAGCTCGTGGCCGTCGACGGCACGGGCGCCGAGGAGCTCGCCCGTGCCGCGGCCATGTCGTCGCTCGCGGACCCGACGCCGGAGGGATCCAGCGTCGTCGACCTCGCGGTCGCCCAGGGCCTCGACACCTCGACGCTGCCCCGCGGCGTCGACGTGCCGTTCACCGCGCAGACCCGCATGTCGGGCGTCGACCTGCCCGACGGCACGGTCGTCCGCAAGGGCGCGTCGTCCGCGGTCATCGCGTGGCTCGAGGAGGGCGGGCGCCCGCTGCCCTCGACGCTGCACGCCGAGCTGACCGCGGCCGTCGAGGCCATCTCGAACGGCGGCGGCACCCCGCTCGTCGTCGCGATGAAGGACCCGGCGGGCGCCGGCCGCGTGCTCGGCGTCGTGCACCTCAAGGACGTCGTGAAGGACGGCCTGAAGGAGCGCTTCGCGGAGCTGCGGGCCATGGGGATCCGCACGGTGATGATCACGGGCGACAACCCGCTCACCGCCCGCGCCATCGCCGCCGAGGCCGGGGTGGACGACCACCTCGCCGAGGCCACGCCCGAGGACAAGCTCGCGCTCATCCGCAAGGAGCAGGAGGGCGGCCGCCTGGTCGCCATGACCGGCGACGGCACCAACGACGCGCCCGCGCTCGCGCAGGCCGACGTCGGCGTCGCGATGAACACGGGCACGTCGGCCGCGAAGGAGGCCGGCAACATGGTCGACCTCGACTCGGACCCGACGAAGCTCATCGACATCGTGCGGATCGGCAAGCAGCTGCTCATCACCCGCGGCGCGCTCACCACGTTCTCCATCGCGAACGACGTGGCGAAGTACTTCGCGATCATCCCCGCGATGTTCACGGGCGTCTTCCCGCAGCTCGCGGTGATCAACGTGATGCAGCTGCACTCGCCGGCGTCCGCGATCCTCTCGGCGATCATCTTCAACGCGCTGATCATCGTGGCGCTCATCCCGCTGGCCCTGAAGGGCGTCGCGTACCGGCCCCTCAGCGCCTCCAAGGTGCTCAGCCGGAACCTGCTCGTCTACGGGGTCGGCGGCGTGATCGCGCCGTTCATCGGCATCAAGCTCGTCGACCTCGTCGTCAGCCTGATCCCCGGCTTCTGATCCCCTCTTCACCGAACAGCAGATAGAAGGAAGCGCATGTCCTCCCCCCGCCAGTCCCTCCGCACCGCCGGCGTCGCCGTCCGCGCGATGGCCGTCCTCACCGTCGTCCTCGGCGTCGGCTACACGGCCGTCGTCACGGGCATCGGCCAGCTCGCGCTCCCCGCGCAGGCGGACGGCTCGCTCGTCTCCGCCGACGGGCAGGTCGTCGGCTCGTCGCTGATCGGCCAGTCCTTCCAGGACTCCGACGGCGCCGCCCTCCCGGAGTGGTTCCAGTCCCGGCCCTCGGCCGCGGGCGACGGCTACGACGCGTCCGCGTCCAGCGGCAGCAACCTCGGCCCCGAGAACGACGACCTGGTCTCCTCCATCGAGGACCGCAAGGCCGCCATCGCGGAGTCCGACGGCGTGGATCCCGCCACCATCCCGGCCGATGCGCTCACCGCATCCGCGTCGGGGCTCGATCCTCACATCAGCCCGGAATACGCTCGGGAGCAGGTGGCGCGCGTCGCCGAGGCCCGGGGCATCCCCGAGCAGCAGGTCGAGCGCCTCGTCGACGAGCACGTGCAGGGCCGCGACCTCGGCTACCTCGGGGAGCCGACCGTGAACGTGCTCGAGCTGAACATCGCGCTCGCCGGCCTCGGCGGCTGACGCCCGCACCACGCGGGCAAGGAAGAGAACACCATGAAGCGCGGTCGACTGCGGGTGCTGCTGGGAGCGGCACCGGGCGTGGGCAAGACCTACGCGATGCTCGAGGAGGGCAAGCGGCTGCGCGACGAGGGCGCCGACGTGGTGGTCGCGGTCGTGGAGACCCACGGCCGCGCCGCCACGGCCGCGATGCTCGAGGGGCTGGAGATCCTGCCGCGGCGCGAGGTCTCGCACCGCGGCGTGGAGATCACCGACCTCGACGTGGACGCGGTCATCGCCCGCCGGCCCACCATCGCGCTGGTCGACGAGCTCGCCCACACGAACGCACCGGGCGGCCGATCCGAGAAGCGCTGGCAGGACGTGGACCTCATCCGCGACGCCGGCATCGACGTGATCTCCACCGTCAACATCCAGCACATCGCCTCGCTCAACGACGTGGTCGAGAAGATCACCGGGGTGCCGCAGCGCGAGACGATCCCCGACCGCGTGCTCCGCGAGGCGCACCAGATCGAGGTCATCGACCTGGCGCCCGAGGCCCTGCGCGACCGGCTCGCCGGCGGACGCGTGTACCCGGCCGAGCGGATCGACGCGGCCCTCTCCCACTACTTCCGGCTCGGCAACCTCACCGCCCTCCGCGAGCTCGCGCTCCTCTGGCTCGCCGACGAGGTCGACACGGCGCTCGCCGCCTACCGCGACGAGAAGGGGATCGACGCCCGGTGGGAGGCCCGCGAGCGCGTGGTCGTGGCGCTCACCGGCGGCCCTGAGGGCGAGACGCTGCTCCGCCGCGGCGCCCGCATCGCCGCCCGCTCGGCCGGCGGCGAGCTGATGGCCGTCCACGTCTCCAGCCAGGACGGCCTCCGCTCCGGCAGCCCCGAGGCGCTCGCCAGCCAGCGCGCGCTCGTCGACTCGCTCGGCGGCAGCTACCACCAGGTCGTCGGCGACGACATCCCGCGCGCGCTCGTCGAGTTCGCCCGCGCCTCCAACGCCACGCAGCTCGTGCTCGGCGTCAGCCGCCGGAGCCGCCTGGCCGCCGCGGCGACCGGGCCCGGCATCGGCGCCACGGTGATCCGCGAGTCCGGCGACATCGACGTGCACATCGTCACGCACGCGGCCGCGGGCGGGCGGTTCCGGCTGCCGCGCATCCGGGGCGGCGCGCTCAGCATGCGGCGCCGGATCCTCGGCGGGCTGCTCGCGCTCGGCGGCGGCCCCCTGCTCACCTGGCTGCTCTCCGCCACGCGCTCGGACGACTCCATCACGAGCGACGTGCTCTCGTACCAGCTGCTCGTGGTGCTCGTCGCGCTCGTCGGCGGGATCTGGCCGGCCTTGTTCGCGGCCGTGCTCTCCGGGTTCACGCTCGACTACTTCTTCATCGACCCGCTCTACACGATCACCGTCGACGAGCCGCTGCACATGCTCGCGCTCATCCTCTACGTGGTCATCGCGCTGCTCGTCAGCTGGATCGTCGACCAGGCCGCCCGCCGCACCCGCCTCGCCCGCCGCGCGGTCGCCGAGGCCGAGCTGCTGGCGACCGTGTCGGGATCCGTGCTCCGCGGCGAGGGCGCCGTGCACGCGCTCGTGAGCCGCACCCGCGAGGCGTTCGGCCTGCAGGGCGTGAAGCTCACGGATCGCGACGAGACCATCGCGTGGGACGGCGTCGTCACCGGCGCCGCCGCGACCGACGTGCCCGTGGGATCCCGCGGCGTGCTCACCCTCTACGGCGACGACCTCGAGGCGTCCGGCCGCCGGCTGCTCCGGGTCATCGCCGCGCAGCTCGACGCCGCGCTCGAGCACCGCGACCTCTCCGACACCGCCCGCGAGGTCGGCCCGCTCGCCCAGACCGACCGCGTGCGCACGGCCCTCCTCTCGGCCGTCAGCCACGATCTGCGCCGCCCGCTGAGCGCCGCGACCGCCGCCGTCTCCGCGCTCCGCTCCCCCGGCATGACCTGGGCCGACGGCGACCGCGAGGAGCTGCTCGCGACCGCCGAGGAGAGCCTCGGCACGCTCGCCGACCTCGTCACCGACCTCCTCGACGTCAGCCGCGTGCAGGCCGGCGTGCTCGGCGTGCGGCTCATGGACGTCGACCTCGACGACGTCGTGCTCGCGGCCCTCGACGAGCTCGACCTCGGCCCCGCCGACGCCGTGCTCGACCTCGCGCCCGACCTGCCCGGCGCGGTCGCGGATCCGGGCCTCCTCCAGCGCGTCGTCGTCAACCTGCTGAGCAACGCCGTGCGGCACGCGCCCGACGGCGTGCCCGTGCGCCTCAGCACGAGCGCGTTCGCCGAGTCCGTCGAGATCCGCGTGGTGGACCACGGCCCCGGCGTCGCCCCCGAGCGCCGCGACGACATGTTCGTGCCGTTCCAGCGCCTCGGCGACACCGACAACGCGTCCGGCCTCGGCCTCGGGCTCGCGCTCTCGAAGGGCTTCACCGAGGGGATGGGCGGCACGCTCACCGCCGAGGACACCCCGGGCGGCGGCCTCACGATGGTGGTCGCGCTGCCCGTGTGCCGGGCGGGCGCCGAGCCCGTCGCGGATCAGCCGCCTCCCGCCGACCTCCCCACGACCGCCTCGGAGGTGTCCGCATGAAGATCCTCATCGCCGACGACGACCAGCAGATCCTGCGCGCCCTCCGCATCACCCTCACGAGCCTCGGCTACGACATCGTCACCGCGGAGGACGGCGCGGCCGCCATCCGCGCGGCCGTCGCCGAGAAGCCCGACCTCTACATGATCGACCTCGGCATGCCGCGGCTCGACGGCGTCGAGGTGATCCAGGCGCTCCGGCTCTGGTCGACCGCGCCGATCCTCGTGGTCTCCGGCCGCTCGGGCGCGGCCGACAAGGTCGAGGCGCTCGACGCGGGCGCCGACGACTACGTGACCAAGCCGTTCTCCATCGACGAGCTGCTCGCCCGGATCCGCGCCCTCGGCCGCCGCGCCGCCGCCGACGAGGACCGCTCGGCCACCGTCTCCTTCGCCGACGTGACGGTCGACCTCGCCGCCCGCGTCGTCACGCGTGGCGACCAGCGCGTGCGCCTCACCCCCACCGAGTGGCAGGTGCTCGAGCTGCTCGTGCGGAACCCCGACCGGCTCGTCTCCCGCCAGACGCTCCTCACCGAGATCTGGGGCCCGACCCACGTGAACGACAGCGGCTACCTCCGCCTCTACGTGGCGCAGCTGCGCAAGAAGCTCGAGCCGGATCCGTCCCACCCGCGGCACCTGCTCACCGACCCCGGGATGGGGTACCGATTCGTGCCGGCGGGGGCGGGGCGGGCGCCGGAGGACGCATAGCGCGCGGCCAGCCGGCACCCGGATCCACGAGCGTAGGCTCCCGTGGTGCCCCAGAGATCCACCCGCTCCGCCCGTCCCGCCGCCCTCCTCGCCTCCGCCGCCGCCGCGCTCGGCGGCCTCGCCGCCGCCGCCCTCGTGGTGCCGCGCCGGTTCGAGGCCGGTCGCCGCGAGCGGGCCGCCGTCCTCAACGAGACGCTGCCCGTGAACTCCGCCTGGTGGCGCGAGCACGCGCAGCTCGAGGGCGACCTCCTCTACGTGGCGCTCGGCGACTCGACCGCGCAGGGCATCGGCGCGAGCCGGCCCGTCAACGGGTACGTCGGGATCCTCGCCGACCGGATCCGCGCCCTCAGCGGCCGCTCGGTCCGCACCGTCAACCTCAGCGTCTCGGGCGCCCGCGTGTCCGACCTGGTGGAGTACCAGCTCCCCCGCCTCGCGAAGCTGCAGCCGGATGTGGTGACCCTCGCGATCGGCGCCAACGACATCGCCGCGTTCGAGCCGGTCGCGTTCGAGGACGCCCTCGGCCGGATCCTCGACGCCGTCCCGCCGACCACCGTCGTCGCCGACCTGCCGTGCTTCCACTTCCCGACGAGCGAGCGCAAGGTGCGGGTCGCCAACGAGATCGTCCGCCGCCTCGCCACCGACCGCGGCCTCCGCCTCGCGCCTCTGCACCGCATCACGCGCCGCCAGACCGCCGTGCTCGCGATCACCCAGGCCGCCGGCGACCTCTTCCACCCGAACGACCGCGGCTACCGCGTCTGGGCGAGCGCGTTCCTGCCGTTCCTCCCGGCGACGGTGCGGGCGCTGGAGGTCTCGGGGCGCTGACGCGCTCGCGTCCGGGCTGGCGTCCCGGGCGGGCGCGGCGCGGTCGATAGGGTCGCGACCATGACCCGGCACCCCGGCGACCGCGTCCTCGCCGTCCTCATCGACTGGCTCTTCATGTGCGTGTGGTTCGCGCTGATCGCGGCCGTCGCGCTGCCCCTGTTCGTCGTCGGTGCCAGCGCATCGCTCCCGCCCGTCGCGCAGAACGCGCTGGCCGCGTTGGTGACGGTGGTGCCGATCACGATCGCACTGGCCGTGCTGGAGTCCGGGCCGCGCCAGGCGACCCCCGGCAAGCGCGCGCGGCGGCTGGTCGTGCAGGATGCGCGCACCGGCGACGCGCTCCCCTTCCGCCGCGCGCTCCTCCGCAACGCCCTGAAGATCGCGCCGCCCTGGATCGTCGGGCACGCGGCCGTGTACGCGATCGTCGGCGCGAGCGGCGCGGTCGTGGGCGCGAACGGCGCAGCCAGCGGTACGCGCGCCTCCGTCCCGCCCGGTGTGGAGGCCCTCACGGCTGTCGCCTACGTGCTCCCGGCCGTGTGGCTCGTGACGCTCCTCCTCGGCTCGGGTCGCACACCGTACGACAGGATCGCGGGGGCGGTCGTCGCCCGAGCGGCCCCTCGCGTCTGACCGGACCCCGTCCGTAGGGTGAATCCATGGCCGACGAGACCCCCGACGCCCGCCCCACCGGCACGCTCTGGCTGGTGATCGGGCTCGTCTCGGGCGCACTGCTCGTCACCGGCGCAGGACTCTCGCCCTGGATCTCCGCGGCCGTCTTCGCCATGTCCGTCTTCATGTACGTGCGCGTCCGCGGCCGGGACCGGGCCCTCGCGCCCCCGCCGACCGGCACGCTGTGGTTCATGGTCGCGCTGGTTATCGGCGCCCTGCTCGTGACGGGCCGCTTCGAGCCGCCGTGGGTCGGCGCCGCGGCGCTCGCGGCCGCCGTGCTCCTCTACATCCGGGCGATGATCCGCCTCACGGCCCGCCGCGCATCGGACACGATGCGCGGCGATTGATTGAGCGCGCCTGCGGACGCACCGCCCCAGCTCGATGCATCCGTGGTATTCATTGGACCGTCGTAGCAGATACACAAATGGCATATATCGGAAAGGTAGGACAGTTCAAACTTGGCGCTCACTGGTCATCAATGAGAATGGTGCTCATCGTCGCATTTTTGAGCATCACGTATAGGCCAGAAGACCTTAAAACCCTTGGCGCTTGGGTCGCCTGCTGAGGTAGTGAGAGAGCTGCTGTTCCGTCAGTGGAAGAAAAGCGATCTGCTTGCTACTCCTATATGCACCTAGAACATCTACACCCCTATCTCTGAAGATTCGCTCTGTCTCCACTGTGTTTGTTTTACGGCCGCGCGCATACTTAGAGATGGTTTTTAGCTGCTTTTTTGAGTAACGAGGGCGTACGACGTTCTCTTTTCCGCGTTTGACGACAATTTTATCTTCAGATTGAATCTCACTGAGCAGTGGAACTTGAAGATACTGACCAAAAGACATCTCTATCTTGAAATTGACAAAATCTTTTGGCACGAGAAGCAGAGGCTTTCCGTCCGCCTCAGGCAAGTCGACCTCAGTACTGACCCAAGCGGCTCTCGAAGTGTCCCATCGGTCGGTACGCAGTTTCGCAACTGGCCTCTTCGCCTCTAGCTCCGGGTGGGCGCGCATCATGTCTTGGGTGAAGTTAACGAGTGTGTCAAATACGATGCGGGCTGTAATGTCGGATGTGATGTCCTTGTCAATGTCATCTACAAATACAGGAATGTCTTCTACGAATTTGAGGACGGCGACCGCCTGCTGGCACAGGGGATTACTAAAAAGTTCTGCCCAAATGACAGTTCCTAGCTTCTCTGCGGCACCGTGACCGTCGGTACCCGCTGCAGACATACCGAGTCTTGTGTTACCAATTTCATGAAAGTGCTGCAGGGATTCTTCTCCGACTGCGTGGTCGGCAGCGTGAGGCGACCGCAGTTTCGCTAGAATAAAGTCAAAGAACGTAATGAGTTCAGCAGATGCCTGTCTCCCGTAGCGACTGCCAGCACTTTCGGCGGCGCGGATTGCACTCGGGTCAATGAAGAGCAGATTGTCGCGTTCCACATGCACATCTACGAAAGAAACGGGAGCACTTATACCAAAATCTGCCGTGATTTGTGTCATTGAGCGTGACTCCTAATATCCGAGCAACACTGCGCGCGCCGCCATATGATTTTTCCCGAGAATCAACATCGCATGCGATCCCGACCGTCTCAGCAATAAACTTTTACAAATCGCTGTAATTTACTGCCGTAAGGAAGCTCCCGCGTAGCCCTCGTTGTAGGCACACGCTTCCACCCACGTCGGTGCCCGCCGGTAGAGTCCCCCGCATGGCCCGCATCCACTCCACGTACCGTTGCTCGGAGTGCGGGTGGACCACCCCGAAGTGGGTCGGGCGCTGCGCCGAGTGCCAGAGCTGGAACACCGTCGCCGAGGTGTCGCAGACGCCCGCGGCGGCCGGCCGGGTCACCACGCTCACGCCCGCGGGATCCAGCCAGGCGCGCTCGATCATGCACGTCGGCACCGCGTCCGCCAGCCACATGCCGAGCGGCGTGGGCGAGCTCGATCGCGTGCTCGGCGGCGGCATCGTGCCGGGAGCCGCCATCCTCATGAGCGGCGAGCCCGGCGTCGGCAAGTCCACGCTGCTGCTCGAGGTCGCGGCGCGCGCCGCCGCGAAGGGCGCGAAGGTTCTCTACGTCACCGCCGAGGAGTCGGTCGCGCAGGTGCGCATGCGCGCCGAGCGCACGGGCGGGCTGCAGGAGTCGCTCATGATCGCGGCCGAGACCGACCTCGGCACGATCCTCGGCCACATCGAGCAGGTCGCGCCCGACCTCCTCATCGTCGACTCCGTGCAGACCGTCTCCAGCAGCACCTCCGACGGCCTGCCCGGCCACCCGGGCCAGGTGCGCGAGGTCGCCGTCACGCTCATCCGGGTCTGCAAGGAGCGCGACCTGCCGCTCCTGCTCGTCGGCCACGTCACGAAGGACGGATCCATCGCCGGCCCGCGGCTCCTCGAGCACCTGGTCGACGTGGTGTGCCAGTTCGAGGGCGACCGGCAGACCTCGCTGCGCTTCATCCGCGCGCTCAAGAACCGATTCGGCCCCACCGACGAGGTCGGCTGCTTCGAGATGGCGGGCGACGGCATCGTCGAGGTGCCGGATCCGAGCGGCATGTTCCTCTCGCGCGGCGTCCACTCGGTGAGCGGCACGTGCGTCACCGTCGCGATGGAGGGCCGCCGCGCGCTCCCCGTGGAGGTGCAGGCGCTCGTCGTCGACACGAAGGCGCCGCAGCCGCGCCGGGTCGTCAACGGCGTGGACGCGTCGCGCGTCGCCATGCTGCTGGCCGTGCTCGAGAAGCGCGCCAACGTGCGGCTCTCGGATCGCGACGTCTACGTCTCCACGGTGGGCGGCGTGCGCCTCACCGAGCCCGCGGCGGATCTCGCCATCGCCGTCGCGCTCGTCTCCGCCGTGAACGGCAAGGCCATGCCGCACGACCTCGCGGCGTTCGGCGAGATCAGCCTCGCGGGCGAGATCCGCGGCGTCACGTCGGCGCCGCAGCGCGCGGCGGAGGCCCGGCGGCTCGGCTTCACGCAGATCGTCGACGCCGAGTGGGGACCGCTGTTCTCCGCGCTCGGCCGCGCGTTCTCCCTCGCGAAGAGCGAGCGGGAGAAGGAGCTCGACGAGGCGTTCTGATCCGCGGGCCGCGGGCCGCGGGCCACGAGCCGGGCCGCCTCGCAGCGCGGGCTACGGGCTCAGCCCGCGTCGACGGATCCGACCGTGTGCTCCCGCACGTGCGCCACGGCGTCGTCCACCACGTGGGTCACGTGCGTGTCCGCCACCTCGTAGCGGGCGATGCGGCCGTCGCGCTCCACGCTCACGAGCCCGGACGACCGCAGCACGCGCAGGTGCTGCGAGACGAGCGGCTGCGAGAGCCCCGACTCCTCGACGAGCTCCGACACGCTCATCTTCCGCGATGCCAGCAGGCCGATGAGGCCGAGGCGCGACGGCGAGGACAGCGCCTTGAAGAGGTCGGCTGCCTGCTCGAAGCCGGCGGGTGGGTAGGTCATCAGGTCGATCCTATGGGGACGGGGACGGACGCCCCGGCGGGAGACGACGACGGGGACCGGGCCTCATGGCCCGGTCCCCGTCTCGATCCTCGCGCGTCGTCGCGCGTGGGATCAGTGCTCGTCGTAGTGGTCGCCGTGCTCGGCGTGCTTGTGTCCGTCGTGGACGTAGTCGACGTGGTCCTCGTGCGTGACGGTCTCGTGGCCGCAGTCGGTGCCGTGCTGGTGCTCGGCGACGGTGTGCTCGGCGTGGGTCTCGGTGGTGTCGGTCATGATGCGTCCTTCGGTCGGTGGAAGATCAGGATGACAGACACATGCATGGATTGCAATGGATGCATCCAATCAGGAATCGTCCTCATGTACGCACCTGGCAGGGCAACGCTCCGGCGCCGATCAGTAGAGCAGGAACGACTTCGGCGCGGCGCTCTTCACCCCGGCCACCTCGACCGACAGCGTGTAGGTCGCGCCGCCCGCGGGCACGGTCGGGCGCTGCTTCTCCTGGCACGTGGTGGTGGACGACCGCTGGCGCGACCACTCGAACGGCGACGACGTCTGCGGCGTGCGGGCGGCGAGCTCGACCTCGGCGTCCTCCGCGCCCGTCTGGCAGTCGGTCGACTTCCAGTACACGTCGGATCCGCTCGAGATCGTGAACACCTGCGTGGTCGTCCCGAGGTTCGCGGTGCAGGGCTCCATCCCTGTGTTCGTCACGGTGAACGACAGCTTGGGCAGGACGCCCGCCTTGTAGGAGGCGGCGTCGGTGACGGGCGTGACGGTCAGCTGGCCCGCGGCGCAGGATCCGTCGGCGTTCGTCTCCGTGCCGGCGCTCGCGGTCGCGCTCGGGGTGGGATCGGGGGTGGTCTCCGCGGCGGCGTCGCCCGAGTCGCCGTCGGGGGCAGCATCGGAGCTGGGCGTCGCACCGGGAGCCGCGGTATCGGCCGAGCCGCGACCGAGGTTCGAGACGATGATCACGACGACGGCGATCACGGCCACCACGACGAGCAGCGCGAGCAGGCGGCGACGGCGGTACACGGCCGCGGACGGGCGGCCTCCGGGCGAGGTCGAGGACATGACCACAGGCTATTCGCGGGCCCGGCGCGCACCCGGTCGGCGCGCCCGGGCGTGCGGCGGCGCGTCAGGTGGATCCGGCGGATCCGGTCAGAGCGCCTTGAGCATGCGCGTGTTGCCGAGGGTGTTCGGCTTCACGCGCGAGAGGTCGAGGAACTCGGCGATGCCCTCGTCGTGCGAGCGGAGCATCTCGTAGTAGATCTCCTGCGCGATGATCGACTCCGCGACCTCGTGGTACCCGTGGCGGGAGAAGAAGCCGACCTCGAAGGTCAGGCAGAACAGGCGGCTGAGGCCGAGCTCGCGGGCGTCGTCCTCGAGGCGCTCGAGGATCGCGTGGCCGACGCCGGTGCCGCGCGTGTGCGGGGCAGCCGCCAGGGTGCGGACCTCGCCGAGGTCCTCCCACATCACGTGCAGAGCGCCGCAGCCGACGACCTCGCCGGACGCGTCGACCGCGACCCGGAACTCCTGCACGTTCTCGTAGAGCACCACGAGGTCCTTGCCGAGGAGGATCCCCTCCATCACGAGCGGCTCGACGAGCTGCTGGATGCGCGGCACGTCGCCGGTGCGCGCGCGTCGCACGGTGACGCCGCCTGCGGGCTCCGCGGACTCGACGACGACTGGCTCTGCGCTCACGGTGATGACCCTCTCGATCCGCGGCACGGGCGCCCGGATCAGGTGTCCAGCCTAGCGACGGGCGTCCCCCGCGTCCGGGGCGGTCGGCTCGGCGCCGGGGCTGAGCCGCGCGATCATCCGCGGCGCGATCCACACGATCGCGACCACGCCCACCACCGCGCGCAGCCCGGCGAACACGAGCACCCACCAGCCGACCCCATCGCCGCCGACGAGGAGCGCGATCCCGATGACGACGAGCGCCGCGTCCGCGACGAACGGCACGCGCAGCCAGAACGTGAGGCGGCGGACGGGATCCATGGGTCAGCCGGCCGCGGGCGGACCCGGACGGTCCGCGACGGGCGCGCCCGAGGGCGGCGCCCAGCGGTCGGATGCGGGGCCGGCCGGGGCATGCGCCTCCGCGCCGCGCCGCGCCACCGGCAGCCGCACCCCGAAGACCGTGCGGCCCGGCTCCGACTCCACCCACACGGCGCCGTGGTGCGCCGACACGATGGCCTGCGCGATGGCGAGGCCGAGGCCCGTGCCGCCGGTGGAGCGTGCGCGGGATCCGTCGCCGCGCACGAAGCGCTCGAACAGGGACTCCTGCAAGGCGGCCGGGATGCCGGGTCCGTCGTCGGTCACGCGGATGACGGCGTGCGCATCCGACCCCGCGCCCTCCACCGCGAGCGACGCGACGACGCGCGTCCCCGCCGGCGTGTGCGTGCGGGCGTTCGCGAGCAGGTTGACGACCACCTGGCGGAGCCGCGCGTCGTCGCCGGGGACGCTCACGGAGTCCTCGGGCAGGTCGAGGTCCCAGTCGTGGTCCGGGCCCGCGGCGCTCGCGTCGCCGACCGTGTCGAGGAGGATGCGCGTGAGGTCGACCGGATCCGACTCCAGCTCGCGCCCCTCGTCGAGGCGCGCGAGGAGGAGCAGGTCCTCGACGATCGTGGTCATGCGCACCGACTCCGACTCGATGCGCGACAGCGAGTGCGTCACGTCCTCGGGCAGCTGGTGCGGACCACGACGGGTGAGCTCGGCGTAGCCGCGGATGGAGGCGAGCGGCGTGCGCAGCTCGTGGCTCGCGTCCGACACGAACCGCCGCACCTTCGCCTCGCTCGCCTGCCGCGACGACAGCGCGGCGGAGACGTGCCCGAGCAGGCCGTTGAGCGCGGCACCCACGCGGCCGACCTCGGTGCGCTCGTCGGTGTCGGATGCGGGCACGCGCGCCTCGAGCGCGACGTCGCCGCGGTCGAGCTCCAGCGCCGCCACGTGGGTCGCCGTGTCGACGACGCGGTCGAGCGGCCGCAGCGCGCGCCGCACGATGACGGTGCCGAGGATCGCGGCGAGCGCCAGCGTGATGGCGGCGACCACCGTGATCACGAGGATGAGCTGCTCGACCACGTCGTCGGCGGGCTTCGTCGGCAGTCCGGTGACGATGGTCGCGCCCGACGACGAGGTCTCGCCGATGAGCCGGTAGCTGCCGAGCGCGCCGCCGAGGTCGACCGTGCGCGGGACGCCGTCCGTGGGCACGCTCTGCAGCTTCTGGCTCTGCACCTGCGTGAGCTCCACGGTGCCAGCGCCACCCGGCTCGCCCTCGGCGGCGTCGCGGTCGGCGATGTACCCGCCCGAGACGACGACGCCGTCGACGATGGTCGCGCTGATCGTGCCGACCTGCTGCCCGAACGCGCCGAGCCCACCGGGCGCCCCGGGGAAGCTGCCGTAGCCGCCCGGGTCGCGGTCGACGAAGTCCTGCGAGCGTGCCGCCGTGGCCTGCAGCTGCTGGTCGACCTGCTGCATCAGCGACGTCCGCAGCGCCAGGATGCTGACGCTGCCGATGAGGATGCTCGCGAGCGCCAGCAGCCCCACGACGCTGAGGACGAGGCGGCGACGCAGGGTCATGCCGCGCGCCGCGCTAGCGAGCCGATCGCGCAGCGGCGGAGTGCTCCGCGTCGGGGCGCCCGGCTGGGTCACTCCGCGGCCTTGAGCATGTAGCCGCTGCCGCGCACCGTGTGGATCATCGGATTCCGCCCGGCGTCGATCTTGCGGCGCAGGTAGGAGATGTAGATCTCGACCACGCTCGACTTGCCGCCGAAGTCGTAGCTCCACACCCGGTCGAGGATCTGCAGCTTGCTCAGCACGCGGCGCGGGTTCCGCATCAGGTAGCGCAGCAGCTCGAACTCGGTGGCGGTGAGCTCGATGGGGTCGCCGGCGCGGGCCACCTCGTGGCTGTCCTCGTCGAGGGTGAGGTCGCCGACGCGGATCACGGGGTCGACGGTATCGCTGACCACCAGCGTCGAGCGGCGGATGAGTCCGCGCAGCCGGGCCACGACCTCCTCGAGGCTGAACGGCTTGGTGACGTAGTCGTCGCCGCCCGCGGTGAGGCCGGCGAGCCGGTCGTCGAGCGAGTCCTTGGCCGTGAGGAACAGCACGGGGATGTCCTCGGCGTCGGCGCGCAGGCGCGACAGCACCTGGAGGCCGTCGAGGTCGGGCAGCATGATGTCGAGCACCACGGCGTCCGGCTTGAACTCGCGCGCGGCGGCGAGCGCCTGGTGCCCGTTCTCGGCCGTGCGGATCTGCCAGCCCTCGTAGCGGAGCGCCATCTGCAGCAGGTCGGTGAGGGACGCCTCGTCGTCGACGACGAGCACCCGGATGGGCGACCCGTCGGCGCGGGTGAGGCGGGGCTGCGGGGCGGCGGCGGGCTGGAAGCCGGAGGGCGTTGCGGTGGTCACGGGATCCATCATCCGCGTGTTCCTATGAACGAGCCATGAGGCGGCCATGCGCGTGCTTCGTCGGCCGGGTCAGAACGGGAAGGGATCGCCGCTCCGCACGCCCTCGCTGACGAGCGCCGCCACGACGAGGCCGAGCAGGATCGCGCCGCTGATCCACGGGATGACGTCGACGTCGACAGGAGCGGTGTCCGGTTCGCGTTTGCGCCGGACCAGCTCCTCTGTCCGCATCGTGTAGGCGCGCGCGAGGCAGACGAGCGCCGTCGTCGCGAGCGTGGCGGTGCCCGTCCAGCGGGCGAGCGCCGTGACCGGCTGACCGCACAGCGCCGCCACCCACACGAGCAGGGCGCCCAGGGCGCCCAGGGCGCCCAGGGCGAAGACGATCCCGATGACCCACCACGCGAGGTCTGCCGCGACATCCGCCACCTCGTAGGCGAAGGAGGACGGGGTGCTCGCGTAGCGCGCCGCCTTCCTCTCGCGCTTGGTCATGCGGGTCGGCTCGGCGAAGTCGGCGCGGTGCATCTCGATCGCGGGCATCAGCGCCGCCACCTCCGCGTGCAGTTCGGCCTCCGCGGGCAGCGCCAGGAATGCCGGGATCTCGTGGTCGGCGACCCCGGAGTGCGCGATCATGCGCGCGAGGCGGTCGCGCTCGACCTCCGTCGTCCAGCCCGGCACGGCGATGCCCCAGCGGCCGGCCTGGTCGGGCGCGATGAGCTCGCGGTACAGCTCCGCGAGCGCGAGCCGCGCGGCCCCGTCCGTGGGATCCGCGCGCACGTGCTCCTTGAGGAGGGCCAGGGCCTCGGCCCGGTCGCCCTCGTCCCAGAGCAGGCGGGCACGGGTCGGGGCTTCGGGATCGTCGGGCACCGGGTGATGCTGGCAGGTCGGCGCACCCCGCGAGCGCGCAGCGCACGGACGCCCGCGGATGAGCCGCCGCGGACGACGACGGGCCCGGCGCGTGGTGCGCCGGGCCCGGGTCGTGCGGTGGGGCGGAGGTGCGGAGGTGCGGAGGTGCGGAAGTGCGAGGAGCTAGTGCTTGTCCTCCGTCGCGCGCGTGACGGTCTCGCCGTCCACGCTCGCGCGGTCCTTCTTCTGCTTGTCGCCGCGGGTCTTCGCGAGGCTCGCGACGGTCGCGACCGTGATGGTCGCGCCGATGAAGAGGAGCGAGAACCAGATGGGGATCTCAGGGGCCCACAGCATCGGCTCGCCGCCGTTGATGAAGGGCAGCTCGTTGACGTGCATCGCGTGCAGCACCAGCTTCAGGCCGATGAACGCGAGGATCACGGCGAGGCCCTGCGACAGGTAGACCAGGCGTTCGAGCAGGCCGCCGATGAGGAAGTACAGCTGGCGGAGGCCCATCAGCGCGAAGGCGTTCGCGGTGAAGACGATGTACGCCTCGTTCGTGAGGCCGTAGATGGCGGGGATCGAGTCGAGCGCGAACACCAGGTCGACGAAGCCGATCGCGATGACGCAGAGCAGCAGCGGGGTGACGAAGCGCTTGCCGTCGATCTTCGTGGTGAAGCGGTCGCCGACGAAGTCGTCGTGGACGGGGAGGATCCGGCGGGCGATGCGCACGAAGAGGTTGTCCGCCGCGTTGCCGCCGTGGTCGCCCTTGATCTGCTGGTACGCGAGCACGAACAGCAGCGCGCCGAAGATGTAGAAGACCCAGGAGAAGTTCTCGATGAGGGCGGCGCCGAGCGCGATGAAGCCGGCCCGCATGATCAGCGCGATGACGATGCCGATCATCAGCACCTTCTGCTGGTACTTCCGCGGCACCGCGAACCCGGTCATGATCAGCAGGAACACGAACAGGTTGTCGATCGACAGGGCCTTCTCGGTGAGGTAGCCGGCGAAGTACTCGCCGCCGTAGCCCCAGCCGCTGGTGAAGCCGATGCCGACGCCGAAGATCAGCGCGAGGCCGATGTAGAAGGCCGACCAGCGGGCGGACTCGCCGATGCTGGGCTCGTGCGGCTTGCGCACGTGGGTGAAGAACTCGTAGACGAAGAACGCGATGGTGACCGCGATCGTGATGAGCCAGGTGGTCGTGGTGATGTTCACGGGGGTCTCCGGTGATGAGGCCGACGGGAATCGGAACGGCTAGGTGGCGCGCGGACGCCCCCATGATCCCATGCAGGATCTCCCCATTCCGGGGAAATACCTGCGCCTACGCTCCGCGGATCGTGCGCCCGGTCAGGTCAGGCTCGGCGCCGCGAACGGGTAGGCGACGTACGCGAATCGGCGCGAGTCGGGCGCCCAGCTGGTGACGTTGATGGTGCCCTGGCCGCCGGGGAACGCCGCGAGGTCGCGCGTGCGGTGGCTCTGCCGGTCGATGACGCGGAGGATCACGTCGCGGTCGGCCGGGTGGCCGAGCGTGCCGGGCGGGAAGGACAGGTAGACGATGTGCTCGCCGTCGGGCGACGGGTGCGGGAACCAGTTGACGCGCTCGTCGGAGGTGAACTGGTGCGTGTCGGTGCCGTCGGTGCGCATCGTGAACAGCTGCGCGTGGCCCGGCAGGTCGGATCCCCGCTCGGAGTTGAAGTAGAGCCAGCCGCCGTCGGGCGAGAACTCGGCGCCGTCGTCCGGGAAGCCGTCGTCGGTGAGCTGCGTGGTGGGGCCGCCGTCGACGGGCACGAGGTGGATGTTCGTGGTCCACTCGCCGCGCGCGTCGAGCTGTCCGCCGATGACGCTGAGCGTCGAGCCGTCGGGCGAGACGCCGTGCAGGTAGTTCTTGAAGCCGAGCGCCGGATCCCGGTCGGCCGTGATGCGCCGGCCCTCGCCGCCCGCGCCGTCGTTCCAGAGCACGCTGTAGAGGTGGCCGTCGCGGCCGGAGACGTAGACGTGCGCGCCGTCGGGCGAGAAGACGTGGTCGTTGTTGATGGGCGGCACGCCGCCGAGGTCGACCGCATGGAAGTCGACCGCGGGTTCGGGGAGGTCCGGATCCGGCTCCTCGGCCGACGGCGCGGGGAGCCGCCACAGCCCGCCCTCGGCGTTCACGACGAGCCAGCGGCCGTCGGGCGTCCAGTTCGGCGCCTCGATGTGCAGCACGGCCGACTCGGCGACAATCCGCTCGGCGCCCGTCTCCACGTCGACGACGAGGAGACGGGCCAGCTGGCCGTCGCGCAGCGTCACGCGGTGGAGCCCTCGGGGCCGGCGGGCACGTCGTCGCGGTCGTCGCGGTTCTTCGCGAAGGCCGAGTCGAACAGGTTGTCCGGCGTCGGCCAGAGGAGGGAGCGCACCTGCGCGAGGGCGTCGGGGGCTCCGTGCAGGCGGTCCATCCCCGCATCCTCCCACTCCACCGAGACGGGTCCGTCGTAGCCGATGCTCCGGAGCGCCCGGAAGGCGCGCTCGAAGGGCACGTCGCCGTGGCCGACCGAGACGAAGTCCCAGCCGCGGCGCGGGTGGCCCCAGGGGAGGTGGGAGCCGAGCCGGCCGCCGCGGCCGTTCGAGGTGCTCACCTTCGTGTCCTTCGCGTGCACGTGGTAGATCCGGTCGGCGAAGTCGAGGAGGAAGTCGACGGGGTCGATGTCCTGCCACATCATGTGGCTCGGGTCCCAGTTGAGGCCGAAGCCGGGGCGGTGCCCGATGGCCTCGAGCGTGCGACGGGTGGTCCAGTGGTCGTAGGCGATCTCGCTCGGGTGCACCTCGAGCGCGTACCGCACGCCCTCGTCGTCGAACACGTCGATGATCGGGTTCCAGCGGTCGGCGAAGTCCTGGTAGCCGGCGTCGATGACCGACGCGGGCACGGGCGGGAACATCGCGACGTACGGCCAGATGCGGGATCCGGTGAAACCCGTCACGCGCGTGACCCCGAGCCCCGCGGCCGCCTTCGCGGTGAGCTTCAGCTCCTCCGCCGCGCGCTGCCGCACGCCCTCGGCCTGGCCGTCGCCCCACACCTTGGAGCGCAGGATCGCCTGGTGCCGGAAGTCGATGGGGTCGTCGCACACGGCCTGGCCGGTGAGGTGCTGCGACAGCGCGGACACCTGCAGGCCGTGGCGGTCGAGGATCTCGAGGCGGCCGCGGAGGTAGGCCGGGTCCTCAGCCGCGCGCCACACGTCGAGGTGCTCCGCGGAGCAGGCGATCTCGAGGGCGTCGAAGCCCCAGCCGCTCGCGAGCCGGGCGACCTCCTCCAGCGGCAGGTCGGCCCACTGGCCGGTGAAGAGCGCTACGGGCGTGGTGATCTGGGGCATGGTTCCCTCTCGTCGACGGTGACGGTGACGGTGCGGTGCCGGTGCGGCGGTGCGGCCCGGTGACGGCGCGCGGGATCCACGCTACACACCGGGCCGCGCCCGCCCCCAGCGCGCCGTCAGCGAAAGTTCGCCGACTGGGTGCGCTGGTAGCCCGCGAGCGTGATGCCGCCGAGGAGCACCGCCCACGACGCGAGGAGGATGAGCGGGATCCCCATCGCCGCCGTGTCCTGCCGGGCGGCGGCGCTCGTCAGCGTGCTCCACGCGCCCGTCGGCAGCAGCACCGTGAGCGACGCCCACGGCGTGCCGCTCGTGTCGCCGCCCGTGAACAGGCCGCCCGCGAACGACAGCGGCAGGTACACGAGGTTGGCGAGGCCGAGCGCGCCGCGGGCCGGGAACCAGTAGCCCATGGCGAGGCCGAGCAGCGCCATCGGCACGGCGCCGGCCAGCACGGCGAGCGCGACGGCGCCGAGGGTGGGCGCATCCACCCGGACGCCGCCCACGAGGATCCCGACCGCGACCACCGGGACCACGAACACGACGCCGAAGACGCACGCGACCGTGAGCTTGGCGGCGAGCCGGATCCACGCGGGCACCGGCGCCGTGAACAGCCACCGCTCCCACGGCGACTCCCGCGCCGAGGCGACGCCGACGCCGAACTGGAACGTCACCGTGCCGAGCACCGAGAACAGCACGTAGCCGAGCAGGACGCTGAGCCGCGCGCTCGGCGGGCCGCCCTGCGGCAGGCCGACGACCGCGTAGATGAGCACGGGGTAGGCGAGGAGCGGCAGCACGAACGCGGGCATGCGCGCGTTCTGCGCGAGCTCGCTCACGACGTGGGCGCGGTAGATCGCCCGGCGGCGGCGGGCCGACGAGGGCGCCGGCGAGGCGGCAGGCGGCGCGGCGTGCGGCGCGGTGCGGGTCATCGGCGGGGCTCCTCGGGTGCGGCGGGGGATGTCGGGCCGGTCGGGTCGGGGACGCCCGGGGCGGAGGCGGCGGATCCCGGGCCGCCCGCGAGCACGCGCTCGACGATCTCGCCGAGGCCGGGCTCGGTCACGGTGAGCCCGGGCTCGGGGACGCCGGCGAGCACCAGGCCCGCGACGGCGTCGGAGCGGTCGGTGTCGACGATCCAGCGCACCCGCTCGCCGGGCAGCGGCTCGGCGACCTGCTCGGGCCGGGCGCCGCAGGGCAGGAACGCGCGCGCCTCGTGAGGGGTCGCGTCGAAGGCGACGCGGCGGACGCCGGCCAGCCCGCGGAAGTCGGCTGCCGTCCAGTGGCCGACGACGCGTCCGTGGTCGAGGCAGACGACGGTGTCGGCGAGCGCCGCGACCTCCTCCATGTCGTGCGAGGCGAGGAGCACGGTGCGCCCGGAGTCGCGGACGGCGGCGATGGCGTCGCGCACGGCCGCCCGGCCGGGGATGTCGAGCGCCGCGGAGGGCTCGTCGAGCACCACGACGGGCGTCCCGGCGCCGACCACGCACGCGAGCGCGACCCGCCGCCGCTCGCCGCCGCTGAGCCCGCCGGTCTGGCGCGACGCGAGGCGGTCGAGGTCGAAGCGGTCGACGGCCGCGGCCGGCGTGAGCGCGGCGGCGTGCGGCACGAGGGCGAGCGCCAGCACCTCGCGGACCGTGAGGTACTCGGGGAACGCGAGCGCCTGCGGCATCACGGCCACGAGCGACGCCGTGGGCCCGCCGCGCCGCACGTCGTGGCCGAGCACGCGCGCCCGGCCCGCGTCGGGGCGGCGGGTCGCGGTGAGCACGTCGATGGCCGTGGTCTTGCCGGATCCGTTCGGCCCGAGCAGCGCGTGCACGAGCCCGGGCGCGAGGGAGAACGTGGCGGCGTCGAGCGCGCGCGTGCGGCCGAAGGTGCGGGTGATCCCCTCCAGCTCGATCGCCTCAGTCATGGGATGCCTCCTCCGCGGCGAACCGCCGGGCGCCCGGATCCGTGCCGCCGAACGAGATCGCGTACAGAGAGGACTGCGTCACCCCGTCGAGCCCGAGCACCGCGTCGAGCTCGTGGTCGACGAAGCCGACCCAGCCCAGCACCGGCAGCCCCAGGGCGGTCGCGACGAGCAGCGCGTTCTGCCCCACGTGCCCCGCCTCGAGCAGCGTGAGCCGGTAGCCGCGGAGCCCGTACTTGCAGCGCGAGCGCTCGAAGCTGCCCGTGATGACGACGGTGACGGCGGCCGTCTCCGGGATCGGCGCCATGAGCGACGGCGCGGCACGGCGGAAGCGCGCGAGCCGCCCGTCGCGGTCGAGCCCGGACACGTCGACGAGCGTCTCCTCCAACGGGTCGAGCTGGTGGATCCCCGGCTCGAGCCCCACCACCGACCGCGCGACCACGTGCAGGTCGAGCGGGTACAGCCCGCCGCCCGAGGGCACGAAGCGCCCCGGCGTGCCGTCGCCGCGCGGGCCGTAGGCGAGGCGCAGCACCGTGGCGAGCTCGGCCAGGTCGACCGGCCGCCCGAGCGTGCGCGGCTCCGCCGACCGACGCGCCGCCAGCGTCGCGCCCAGCTCGTGCCGCAGCGGGAGCGCGCGCGGGAGGGGCCGGGCCGGGAGCAGCCGCGGCGCGGAGGTGGCGCCGCCCGGACCGGCGTCCGCGACGCCCTGCGCCTCCTGCGCCATCTGGTGCGCGTACCGCACGTCGGTCCAGCCCGGGTGAGTGATCCGCGTGATCTTCGACGCCTCATGGAAGTCCTCCGCGGGGTCGCCCGCGGGACGGTCGACGGCGCCCCCGACGCTGAAGATGGGCCCCACGCTCCCGAGGGAACGCGCGGGCGCGGGTGCGCCGGGATCCGCCGCCGCGGACGGGCCCGAGAGGGCATCCGCCCGGTCGGGGGCGGCGTCGGTCTCGATGGTGCTCATGGGATCCTCCTGGTGCGGCGGGCGGTGGGACGGCGGCGGGGCCGGGCGGGGCCGGCCGTCACGGGAACGGGTGCGGGACGGGGACGAGGTCGGCCGGCCCGTCGATCGCGGGCCCGTCGCGCCACCGACGGTAGAGGCGCGGGTGCCCGAGGAACCGCGCGGAGTGCACCACGTCGAGCGCCACCAGGTCGGGGCTGAGCGCGCGCACCACGTGGAAGCCGGCCGCGCGCACCTCGGGTGCCGTGATGTCCGCGAGCAGCACCTCGATGCCCTCGCGGTCGAGCCCGGCGACGACCTCCGCCCAGCTGGCCGGGCCGCCGACGGCCGCGACGCGCTCGTCCGACGCGTCGAGCGCCGCCGTGAGCGGGCGCGCCGACGGGCGGCAGTGCAGCCGGATGTGGTCCTCGAACTCGACCACGTCCTCCGGCTCGATCGTCGGCTCCGGGAGCAGCCGCAGGCACCAGTTGTGCGTGTGCAGCGCCTCGCGGACCGCGTTGAGGATCGCCCGGTCGAGCCGGAAGTCGGCCGCGCAGCCCACCGCGACGCCGATGCGGTCGCTGCGCATGACCGCGAGGAGCACGGGCACGTCGGCCGCCGCGTCCAGCACGCGCACCGTGAAGGACGCACCGAACCGGCCGCACAGCTCCTCCAGGCGCTCGAGCTCGCGGAGCGTCGCGTCGGTCAGCCGCGGGCTGCCGCGCCAGTCGAAGGCCGGGGGCGTGGATCCGCGCAGCCACGTGCGCTGGAACGCGTCGCGCTCGATGAGCTCCAGCACCGCGCGGCCCGCCGCGAACCCGAAGTGCGGGCCCGCCGCGACGCCGGACGAGGTGGCCGGCTCCACGTGCGGCTCCCGGTGCCCGTCCGCCCGGTGCGGGTCGTCGAACACCACGAGCTGCGCCGGCACGTGCACGGTCTCGCCCCGGTGCAGCGACCGCGCCGGCATCCAGGTGAGGAGGTCGCCCGGCTGGGCGCGCTCGTAGTGGAAGGCCGGATCCTCGCGCTGCGTCGGGTGGAAGCGCTGGAACGCGTCCGGCCCCACCTGGCGGGCGTCGGCGCCGAGGGGCGCGCGGAACCCGCCGGGCGCGCCCGCGAGCGACATGCGCTCGACCGCCTCGCCGATGCAGGAGCGGCGGGCCTCCCGCCGCGAACCGCCCGGCCCCATGCTGAACCGCTCAGACGCCGTGCCGGTGAGGAACGCCGTGTCCGCCGAGCGGCCCGAGTAGAGGGCGTCCGGGATGGCGTCGGGCGTGAAGGCCATGGGGTGCGCGTGCTCCACGAGCCCCGTGTACGGGCTGACGACGCCCGGGCCGCCGCGGCTCATGCCCGCCACGGGGAGACGATCCCGGCGTAGGGACGGGGGCCGCACGTGCCACAGCGGGCGACCCGGAACACGGCGTGCGCCTCCGCCTCCATGACCTTGGGCTCGACGACGAGCACGGTGCTGGCGACGAGCCAGTCGTGGGCGTGGATCCACCGAGCGGCGTAGCGGGCCGCGAATCCGGCCGTGATGGCGTCGAGGCTCGGGTCGCGCGGCACGACGGCGACCGCGTCGGCCGCCGCGGCGTGATCCGCGGCGAACGGCGTGGTCGACGCCCAGCGCAGCGCGACGCACTCCAGGCACGGCCCCTCCCCGGGCACGACGACCGGGCCGACGAGCTGGAACCGCCCGTCGAAGGGGTGCACGGGGAGCCACGCGCGCCCGGCGGCGTGCATGCGCGCGCCCACGTCGCGGAGGGCGGGCCGGGATCCTGCCGCGATGACCAGGTCGGCGTCGGCCTCGTCGCCGAGCTCGGCCGAGGGCAGGGCCTCCGCGAGGCCCGTGAGGAGCGACGGGATCATGTCGCCCACGAGCGCGACGCGGGCGGGCGTCGCGGGGTCGAGGGCGGGGCCCAGCCCGGTGCGGTCGCCGCCGTTGCGTCGCGCCTCGTCGAGGACGTGCGCGAGCTCGTCGGGCACGGATCCCGCGGGGGCGTCGGCGCGCGCGCCGACCACGACGTCGCGCAGCACGAGCT
Source organism: Clavibacter nebraskensis NCPPB 2581 (assembly GCF_000355695.1). Taxonomy (NCBI): domain Bacteria; kingdom Bacillati; phylum Actinomycetota; class Actinomycetes; order Micrococcales; family Microbacteriaceae; genus Clavibacter; species Clavibacter nebraskensis. The sequence goes on from NC_020891.1 coordinate 2,877,730, forward strand.
CGTCGACCAGGCGGGACACGGCGTCGGCGTGCGCGGGGAACGCCTGGTCGACGTCGGCGCGTCGGAAGGGACGGGAGAGGAGCCGCGACACCGCGGAGACGGCGTCGCCCGAGGGCAGCTGCAGGGAGACCAGCTCACGGCCCCCGAGGAGGTGGAGGGTGTCCTCCACCTCCCCGACGGCGTAGCGGGGACTCACCGAGTACGTGGTCGACGAATCCATGCGCGGGTGATCAGCGAGGCTGCTGACGGCCGCTGCCGCTCGACGAGCACGTCGTGCTACAGCACAGGGTGACGTCGCCCATCACGAGTTCCTCCTCCGCGCCGCGGTGCGTGATGGTGAAGCCGAAGGCCTTCGCCAGCAGCGCGTCGGACGCGTCGTCGCCTCCGGGCGCGAGCCCGGGCGCGGAGGTGGGCAGCGGGGCCTGGGCCGCCGTCTCCATGAGCAGTGACATTGCCGTTCCTTCCTCTGGGTGGGTGGGACGACGTCTTTCTAGCACGATCTTCCGTGCCCTGGGCGGATGCGCATCACCTGTTGACAACGTCCCCTCGGGACGGCACGATCCGCCCGCGTCGGGGCGGCCCGCGCCGGATCCGGCGCGTACCCTGGAGCCCGTGACGGACGAGATGCTGGCCTTCCCCTGGGAGGACGACCTCGCCCCGGCCGCCCCCGCGCCGCCTCCTCCCCCGCCGCACCTGACGCGCATCGTCGCCCACTCGTCGGATCGCGTCGCCTGGCTGCGCGCCCGCAGCTTCGGCATCACCGCCACCGACGTCGCGCGCCTCGCGACCGACGCGTCGCTGCAGGCCGTCGCGCTCGAGAAGCTCTACGGATCCGGCTTCGGCGGCAACCGCTACACCGACCACGGCCGGGAGCGCGAGCCCGAGATCGCCCGCTGGGTCGAGGCCGAGCACGGCATCGTCCCGAGCGCGCACCTGTTCCACGCGGAGGGCCAGCGCCGCCACCTGGCGACCCCCGACGGCGTGGGCCTGCGGGCCGACGGACGGCTCGAGCTCGCGGAGATCAAGACGACCGCCAAGCCGTGGCGGAGCATCCCGCGCAACTACCTCCGGCAGATCTTGTGGCAGCAGTACGTGCTCGGCGCGGAGCGCTCGCTCATCGTCTGGGAGCAGCACGTGGACTTCGTGCCCGTGCACGACATCCCGAAGTGGAAGTGGATCGACCGCGACGAGGCCGAGATCGCCGCGCTCGTGGCGCGCGCGAACGACCTCATCGCGCTCATCGTGCGGATGGCGAACGCGCCGGCCGGAGCCCGCGGCCTGGCCTGAGCCGCGCTGCCGCACAGCCCGGCCCGGGCCGTCGCCGTCGGCGAGTGCCCTCGGCATTCTTCTCGCCCGGGGAACACCGCGGAAACACGCTCGACTCACGCGGCGACTTCACTGGATGAGCGGGGGCCGGGTGGGATCCACCACGCCGCCGCGTTCCGAGGAGGGGTCGCACGATGAGCCAGGTCATCCAGTCCAGAGCCGGCGTCGCCGCCGAGGCCGAGCGGGATCGGGCGGCCGCCACCATCGCCCTCGCGCCCCACGGGGAGACCATGCGCGCGGTCGTCGTCACGGATACCGGCGGACCCGACGTCCTGCACGTCGCCGACGTGCCGGTGCCGCACCGCCTCGACTCGGAGGTGCTCGTGAAGGTCGTCGCCGCGGGCGTGAACCCCATCGACCTGCGGCTGCGCGCGGGCGATCCCGGCGGCCCGACGCTCGGCAGCCTGCCCGCGATCCTCGGCCGCGACTTCAGCGGCGTCGTCGTCGAGTCGCCCTACGAGGACCACGCGCTGCACCCGGGCGACGAGGTGTTCGGCCTCGCGATGGTGCCGCGGATGCCCGGCAGCTACGCCCCTACATCGCCGCCCCCAGCGTCAGCCTCGCCCGGAAGCCCGCCCGGCTCTCCCACGTGGAGGCCGCGGCGACGCCCGTCAGCGCCCTCACCGCGTGGGGTATGGTCGTCGACATCGGCCGGGCGCACGAGGGCCAGGTCGTCCTGGTGCACGCGGGCGCCGGCGGCGTCGGCCACTTCGCGGTGCAGTTCGCGCGGCACTTCGGCGCGCGGGTCGTCGCGACGGGCTCGCCCCGCAACGTCGACTGGCTGGCGGAGCTCGGCGCCGACGAGGTCATCGACCGCTCGCAGGTGCGCTTCGAGGACGTGCTCGCCGACGTGGACGTCGTGATCGACCTGGTCGGCAACTGCACCGATGACACCGGCACCCGCTCCCTGCAGGTCCTCCGGCGGGGCGGGCTCCTGGTCAGCGCGCCCGTGCGCGGCTGGCCGACGCTCGTGCAGGACGCGGCCGCGGTCGGCGTGCGCGCCACCCACTACGAGGTCGCGCCCGACGGGCAGAAGCTCGCGGTGATCTCGCGGCTGCTGGAGTCGGGCGACATCAAGGTCTACGTCGACGAGGTCTTCGACCTGGAGGACGCCGCCGAGGCGCACCGCCACATGGAGAGCGGGCACGCGCGCGGCAAGGTCGTGCTCAACGTGGCGCGGGGCTGACCCCGCTCAGTGCCCCGCGGTCGCCGCCAGCCCCTGCTCCATCACGTGGTCCGTCTCGACCGCGTCCGAGAGCCGGAACGACCGCGTGCCCACGATGCGGAAGCCGCTGCGCTCGTAGAAGCGGATGGCGCGCGCGTTGTGCTCGTTCACGCCGAGCCAGATCCCGGCCTCGGCGTCCCGTCCCCGCTCCCCCGCCAGCTCGCGCGCGACCCGCAGCGTCTCGGCCATGAGCGGCCGAGCCAGCCCCGCCCCGTGCGATCCCCGCTCGACGTAGACCTTGCTCAGCTCGACCTCGGGCCGCAGCCGGAGCGCTCCCGCCACGTCGGCGTCCGCGGGCGGCGCCGCGACGACCATCGTGTAGCCGACCGGCCGACCCCCGACCTCCGCGAGCACCACCCGGTGCGCCGGATCCGCGAGGTGCGCCCGGAAGCGCGCCGGCGACAGGACGGTGCGGACGTGCTCCGCGATCGCCTCGGCCGTCGTGGTCGGCGGGCACGCGAGCGCGAAGGTGCGGGCAGCGAGGGCGGCCGCCTCGTCCGCGTCGGCGGGCGAGGCGACGCGGAAGGACGGGACGGCGTGGACGGGGCGACGGCGGGATCCGGGATGCTCACCCTGTCAAGCCTAGGCAGCCGCGCGCCCCCGGGGACGACGGAAGGGCCCGCCGGAGCGGGCCCTTCCTGTGCTGCATGTCGTGCGTGCGCTTGCGCGCGGTGGTGCTAGATGGAGTTGACGTCCACCGGGATGCCGGGGCCGAAGGTCGTGGAGACCGTGGCCTTCTGAACGTAGCGGCCCTTCGAGGAGGACGGCTTGAGGCGGACGATCTCCTCGAGCGCGGCGCCGACGTTCTCCGAGAGCTGCTCGGGTGAGAAGCTCGCCTTGCCGACCACGAAGTGGACGTTCGCGTGCTTGTCGACGCGGAACTCGATCTTGCCGCCCTTGATGTCGGACACCGCGCGCGCGACGTCCGGGGTGACCGTGCCGGTCTTCGGGTTGGGCATGAGGCCACGCGGGCCGAGCACCTTGCCGAGACGACCGACCTTGCCCATGAGCTCGGGCGTCGAGACGGCGGAGTCGAACGACGTGTAGCCGCCCGCCACCTTCTCGATGAGCTCGTCGCCGCCGACCTCGTCGGCGCCGGCGGCGATGGCCGCCTCGGCCGCGGGGCCCGTCGCGAAGACGATGACGCGAGCGGTCTTGCCGGTACCGTGAGGAAGGATGACGGTGCCGCGGACCATCTGGTCTGCCTTGCGGGGGTCGACGCCGAGCTTGAGCGCGACCTCGACGGTGCTGTCGAACTTGCTGGAACCGGTCTCGCGCGCGAGCTCGACGGCCTCCGCGGCGGTGTACGCCTTGGCGGGATCGATCTTCTCGGCTGCGGCCCGGTAGGCCTTTGACTTCGCCATTCGTGTCTCCTGATTCGAGAGTGCGGTTGATGTGAGCCTGGCCGGCTCTCCCGCGTGATGCTGGAGCGGATCCCGGACGGGACCCGCGGGGTGGTGGAGGCTAGGCCTCGACCGTGATGCCCATGGAGCGGGCGGTGCCGGCGATGATCTTCGCCGCGGCGTCGATGTCGTTGGCGTTGAGGTCGGCCTGCTTCTGCTCGGCGATCTCGCGGACCTGGTCCATCGTGAGCTTCGCGACCTTGACCGTGTGCGGCGTGCCCGAGCCCTTGGCGACTCCGGCGGCCTTCTTGATGAGCTCCGCGGCCGGGGGCGTCTTGAGGATGAACGTGAACGTCCGGTCCTCGTAGACGGTGATCTCGACGGGGATGACGTTCCCGCGCTGAGCCTCGGTCTGGGCGTTGTACGCCTTGCAGAACTCCATGATGTTGACGCCGTGCTGTCCCAGCGCCGGCCCGATGGGCGGTGCGGGGTTGGCGGCGCCGGCCTTGATCTGCAGCTTGATCAGACCCGTGACCTTCTTCTTCGGTGCCATTTCTCTTCCTTCTTCTTGATTGCTAGATCGAGCGGGCCGCGCGGCCCGACCGCCTAGAGCTTGGTGACCTGGTCGAAGCTGAGCTCGACCGGGGTCTCGCGCTCGAACAGGGAGACGAGCACCGTGAGCTTGCCGCTCTCGGGCTTGATCTCGCTGATGGAGCCGGGGAGGCCCGCGAACGAGCCCTCCTTGATCGTGATGGTCTCGCCGATCTCGAAGTCGACCTCGGCGGCGACGACGCGCTGCGCCTGGCCGCCCTTGGTGGGCTGGCCCTTGACCTGCGCCACCTCCTTGATCTCGACGAGGCTCTTCAGCATGGAGAAGGCCTCCTCGACGCGGAGGGGCGTGGGGTTGTGGGCGTTGCCCACGAAGCCCGTGACGCCGGGGGTGTGGCGGACGACCGACCAGCTGTCCTCGTTGAGGCTCATGCGCACGAGCACGTAGCCCGGGATGCGCACGCGGTTGACCATCTTGCGCTGGCCGTTCTTGATCTCGACGACGTCCTCCATCGGGACCTCGATCTGGTAGATGTCGTCCTCCATGTTGAGCGACACCATGCGGTTCTCGATGTTGCTCTTCACGCGGCGCTCGAAGCCCGCGTAGGAGTGGATGACGTACCACTTGCCCGGCTTGGAGCGGAGCTCCTTGCGGAAGTCCTCGTAGGGGTCGACGTCGGCGTCGTCCTCGTCGGGCACGAGGGCGGCCTCGGCCTGGGCGACGTCCTCCGCGGTGGCGGGCGCGACGTCGGCGGGCTCGAGGGCCTCCTCGGCCGCCTCCTCCTCCGCCTCGTCGTCGGTCGCCTCGACGGCGGCCTCGGCCTCGTCGGCGGAGTCGATGTCGAGCGCGTCCTCGACGATGGCGTCGGCCTCGGGATCCTCGACGGACTCCATCGCGTCGAGCGCGGCCGTCAGGTCGGTCTCGACCGAGTCGCCCTCGACGTGCAGGGCGGTGTGCTCCGCCGCGTCCGAGCTCTCCTCGGAGGACTCGATGGCGTGGCCCTCCTGGACCTCGTCCACCTCGGAGGACTGCTCCGCCGCGGGGGCGAGGTCGACGTCGTCGCGCTTGCTCTCAGCCAATGGATCTACTTCCCTCGTTCTTCGTCGTGCGTTGCCGTTCTGTGCCGTGCTGACCCGGGCGCCGGGCCGCGCGGATGCGGGACCCGCAGGCGTCCGCGCCGCTGTCGTTCCCCGCGCGCGTGGATCCGTGGTCCGCGTGCCGCTCGCCGTCCGGTCCGTGCCGCCTCCGCGTGGAGGCCCTGGTGCTAGGCGCCGTTGCCGAACACCACGATGGCGAGGTACCCGAACAGCTGGTCGAGGAGAGAGACGATCACCATCATGACGATGACGAAGGCCAGCACCACTCCCGTGAACGTCAGCAGCTCCTTGCGGGTGGGGGTGACCACCTTCTTGAGTTCCTGCACGACCTGCTTGATGAAGAGCACCAGCCGGGCGAAGGGGTTGCGTCGCGCATCCCGCTGCTCGCGAGCCTGCGCGACGATTTCCTCGCTCGGCTCGTCGACGATCTTCCGCGCCACGCGTGGGTCCCTTCCTGCATTGCTCGGCTTCCGCCCGGAGTTCGGGCGAGCCGCGATGTCACGCGCCCGGGGACCCGTTCCATCTAGCAGGGCGGACAGGACTCGAACCTGCAACCTGCGGTTTTGGAGACCGCTGCTCTACCAATTGAGCCACCACCCTCTGCGTCGACACCCGCCTGCCCTCATGCGCCACGACCGTGCGAGCACGGACGGAAGAAGGCGCGGAAGAGCATGGCGGAGATACTGACCCGGACGAGTGTACCAGCATCCGCGGGCCCACGGTCGGGCGGCGGCCAGGCGGGCGTCGGCACCCGCGTGGCGGCGGGCGCGGATCCCTATGCTCACATGCATGGCCGAACCGCAGAGCACCGTCCCCCTCAGCCGCGTCTCCACCCGCATCGGATCCATCGCCGAGTCCGCGACTCTCAAGGTCGACGGCAAGGCCAAGGCCCTGCAGGCCGCCGGACGCCCCGTCATCAGCTTCGCGGCGGGCGAGCCCGACTTCCCGACGCCCGACTACGTGGTCGAGGCCGCGGTCGAGGCCGCGCGGGATCCCCGCAACCACCGCTACACCGCCGCCGCCGGCCTCCCCGACCTCCGCGAGGCGATCGCCGACAAGACACGCGCCTCCTCGGGCCTCGACGTGGGCATCGACCGGATCATCGTCACCAACGGCGGCAAGCAGGCCGTCTACCAGGCGTTCCAGACGCTGCTCGACCAGGGCGACGAGGTCCTCGTGCCCACGCCGTACTGGACCACCTACCCCGAGGCCATCCGCCTCGCGGGCGGCGTGCCCGTCGACGTCTTCGCGGGCGCCGACCAGGGCTACCTCGTCACCGTCGAGCAGCTCGAGGCGGCGTGGACGCCGCGCACCAAGGTGCTGCTGTTCGTCTCGCCGTCGAACCCCACGGGCGCCGTCTACTCGCGGGAGCAGACCCGCGAGATCGGCGAGTGGGCGGAGTCGAAGGGCCTCTGGGTCATCAGCGACGAGATCTACCAGGACCTCGTCTACGACGGCGCCGAGGCCGCGAGCATCGTCGACGTGGTGCCGGCGCTTGCCGACCGCACGATCCTCGTCAACGGCGTCGCCAAGACGTACGCCATGACCGGCTGGCGCGTCGGGTGGATGGTGGGCCCCGCCGACGCCATCAGGGCCGCGGGCAACCTGCAGTCGCACCTCTCCTCCAACGTCTCGAACGTCTCGCAGCGTGCGGCCATCGCGGCGCTCCGCGGACCCCACGACACCGTCGACCGGATGCGCGAGGCCTTCGACCGCCGCCGCCGCACGATCGTCGCCGAGCTCGACGCCATCCCCGGCTTCGTCACGCCCACGCCGCAGGGCGCGTTCTACGTCTACCCCGACGTGACGGGCCTCTTCGGCCGCGACATCGACGGCGTGACGCCGACCACCTCGCTCGAGGTCGCCGACGTGCTGCTCGAGAAGGCCGAGATCGCCGCCGTCCCCGGCGAGGCGTTCGGCCCGAGCGGGTTCCTGCGCTTCAGCTACGCGCTGGGCGACGAGGCGCTGCTCGAGGGCGTGCGCCGGATCCGCGACCTGCTGGCCTGATCCGTCGCCCGGCCCGCGCGGGTCGGCACTCCCCTAGAGGGTGAGGCCGACCAGCACGGGCTCGGGCTGCAGGATCACGCCGTGCTCGCTCATCACGCGGCCCTGCACGTAGCGCGCGAGGGCGGCGACGTCCTCGGCGGTCGCGGTGCCGCGGTTGGTGAGCGCGAGCGTGTGCTTGGAGGAGACGGCCGCACCGGAGCCCGGCAGCCGGAACCCGCGCTGCACACCCGAGCGCTCGATCAGCCACGCGGCGCTGAGCTTCACGCCGGCCGGCTCGCGACGACGGCGCGCGGCGGCCTCGCGCTCGATGGCCTCGGCCACCTCCCACTGGTCGCCGAGCGGCACGACGAGGTCCTGGGGCGGATCCTCCTGCGGCCAGCGCGGGGCGTCGGCCGGCAGCGTGCGGGCGAACGCGGCGCTGACGATGGGGTTCGTGAAGAACGACCCCGCGCTCCACGTGTCGTGGTCGGCGTCGTCGAGCACCATGCCCTTGGACGCGCGCAGCGCCAGCACGGTCTCACGGACGCGGGCGACGGGCATGCGGTCGCCGAGCTCCACGCCGAGCGCGCCGGCGAGCTGCGGGTACGCGACGGGGAGACCGAGCGCGTCGGGGCCCTCGCCGTGGGTGAGCGCGAAGTCCACCGCGAGCACGACGCCGGCGCGGCCGCGCTTGAGCGCGGAGGTGCGGTAGCCGAGGCCGAGGTCGGCGGCGCTGAGCCGCTCCACCTCACCGGTCTCGTAGTCGAGGAAGTCGATCCCCTCCAGGACGTCGGCCACCTCCTGGCCGTAGGCGCCGATGTTCTGCACGGGCGAGGCGCCCGTGGATCCGGGGATGCCCGAGAGCGCCTCGAGCCCCGCGAGCCCGTCGGCCACGGTCCGCGCGACGAGCGCGTCCCACGGCTCGCCGGCCTGCACACGCACGAGCACGGTGCCGTCGGCCCGCTCCTCGCCGACCTCGACGCCGCGGGTCGCGATGCGGATGACGGTGCCCTCCACGCCCTCGTCGGAGATGAGGGAGTTGGACCCGCCGCCGAGGACCATCCAGTCCTCGCCCACGGCCCAGAGCCCGAGGAGGGTGTCGACGAGCTCGTCGCGCTCGCTCACGGTCACGAGCTCCTCGGCCGGACCGCCGACGCGCAGCGTGGTGAGGTCGGCGAGCGGGGCGTCGCGGTGGGTCTGGATCGTCACGGGGGCCCTACGCCAGCCGGACCTGCGCCTGGGCGCGGCCGAGGACGGTCTTCCCGTCGACGGAGACGGCGATGTCGATGCGCGCGGTGCCGGCATCGGCGTCGATCGCGCCCACCTTGGCGACGATCGAGAGGTCCTGGCCGTCGGCGGGATCCACGACCACGGGCCGCGTGAACCGCACGCCGTAGGACACGATGCGCGAGGGATCGCCCGCCCAGTCGGCCACGGGCTGCACGGCCTGGCCCATCGTCAGCATGCCGTGGGCGAGGACGCCCGGCAGCCCGACCGACGCCGCCACGTCGTCGCGGTAGTGGATGGGGTTGAAGTCGCCCGACGCGCCCGCGTAGCGGACGAGGGAGTCGCGGGTGAGGTGCAGCGAGCGCTCCGCCACGACGTCGCCCACGGCGAGGTCGGCGAGCACGGGCACGGCCACGGCGCTCACGCGTCGTCCCCGCGGACCACGAGGGTGGAGACGGCCGTGACGACGTGCGCGCCGGATCCGTCGACCATGGCCGACTCGGCGGTCACCATCGCGTTGCCGCCGAGGGTCGCCACCTTCGTGACGGTGAGCGTCGCGGTCAGCTCGTCGCCCGCGACCACCGGCCGGGAGTACGTGAAGGCCTGCTCGCCGTGGACCACGCGGCTGAAGTCGATGCCCGCGTCGGGCTCGGCGAGCAGCTGCGCGAGCGTCGCCTCCTGGACGACGACGGGGAACGTGCTCGGGGCGATGACGTCGGCGTGGCCGGCGGCACGCGCGGCCTCGGGGTCGAGGTGGACGGGGTGGGTGGCGCCGACGGCGCGGGCGAACTCGCGCACCTTCTCGCGTCCCACCAGGTACGGGGCGGCGGCGGGGAGCACGCGACCCTGGAGCTCTGGATTCACTGGCACCGGACGATCCTACGCGGCGGGCGTCCGCGCGCCCGGGGCGGGCCTCTCCCCTGCCGGGTACGCGAGAGCCCCGGCCCCCACTTCTCGTGGGGACCGGGGCCCGGGTCGCGATGCCGCTCGTGCGGCGTCAGCTGCCTACTGGCAGGAGTCGCACTGCAGGAGCTCCATGGGGTCGACGGGGATCGCGTAGCCGCCGACGGTGTCGTTGTTGTCGTAGTCCATGGGTGCCTCCCGTTGTGTCTGGTCGGGAACCGCCGGTGCGGTTCCTCAGGTCTCGTGGCTCTCGCCCCGATGGCCTCCGGATCCGCGTCTTCGCGAGGATCCGGGTTGCTCGGCCACCCGGTGGGGCGGTGAGGTTCTCCACTATATAACCCGAACTACAGACCTGTCATTCCACTACATCTAGTGTTTCGGCGTGTCGCGGCGCCGTCCGCGTCGTCATGCGGATCCGGACAGCCGGAGCGGATCCGACGGCCGTGCTGGCCCGGCGTGTCGCGCCGCCGAGGGCCCCCGCCGACCCTCCGGCGAGCGGCGCCCGCACGCGCGAGGGCCGCCGCGAACGCGTCGCGGCGGCCCTCGTGCGCTCGGTGCGCGGGATGCGGATCAGGCGCCGCCCTCGCGCGCCTCCTTCTCCTCCTCCGACTCGCTGGCGGTGTAGTCGCCGCCGGCGGGCGCCTCGCGGCGCTCCTCGTCGTGCGCGTCGGGGACGGGGTTGCCCTGGGTCTTGTAGAGCACGTCGTCGTGCTCGGCGCCCGTGGCGTGGTCGGGGTGGTCGGGGGATTCGTGGTGGGTCATGCCCGGAGGCTACGCCGCGCGCGCGAGCACGGGAAGCGCGGCGACGGCGAGAGGCCGGGTCGGCGCGGGCGCGGGCGCGGGCGCGGGCAGAGGAAAGGCCCCGGAACCTGGCGAGAGGTGTCCGGGGCCTATCGAGGAGGACGGACCCCGAGGGATCCGCGCTTCCGTAGCGGGAGCGGGACTTGAACCCGCGACACCACGATTATGAGCCGTGTGCTCTAACCACCTGAGCTACCCCGCCACGATCCCCATGGCCGCCGCGATGGGAGACCCGGGATCGAGCCCCCAGTGAGGATTGAACTCACTACCTCTTCCTTACCAAGGAAGTGCTCTACCAATGAGCTATGGGGGCGTGCTCGGGCGCGTCGGAGACGCGCTCGAACCCTACGACGATAGCAGGTCCCGGACCGCCCACGAGACGCGGGACGGCCCGGACCGGGCACGGCCGGCCGGGCTCCCGGGGATCAGACCGCGGAGAGGTCTCGGATCTCGTCGGCCGTCAGCTCGAGCTCGACGGAGGCGAGGAGGTCGGGCAGCTGCGTGAGGTCGCGCGCGCTGGCGATCGGCGCGGTGACCGACGGCTGCGCCCGCAGCCACGCGAGCGAGACCGTCGTGACGGAGACGCCGTGGGCCTCGGCGACCCGGTCGAGGACCTCGAGCAGGGCGCGGCCGTGGTCGTCCAGGTACTTGGACGCGGCTCCCGAGCGGGGGCTGTCCACCTCGGCGCCGCGGTACTTGCCCGTGAGGAAGCCGCTGGCGAGGCTCGAGTAGGGGGCGGACGCGATGCCCTCGCGGACGAGCAGGTCGGCGAGCGCACCCTCGTAGTCGTCGCGGGCGACCAGGTTGTAGCGGTTCTGGAGCACCTCGAAGCGGGCGATGCCCTCGCGCGCGGACACGTCGAGCGCGGCCTGCAGGCGCTCGGCCGTGAAGTTGGAGGCGCCGATCGCGCGGACCTTGCCCTCGGCCACGAGCTCGGCGAGCGCGGTGACGGTCTCCTCGATCGGGGTGTCCTGGTCGTCGACGTGCGCGTAGTAGAGGTCGATCGCGTCGACGCCGAGCCGGCGGAGGCTGGCCTCGACGCCGCGGCGGACGCTGTCGCGCGACGTGCCCTTCGCGGCCTCGTGCGCGCCGACCTTGGTGGCGATGACGAGGTCGTCGGGGCGGCCGCGCGCGGCGAGCCAGCGGCCGATGATCTCCTCGGACTCACCGCCGGAGTTGCCGGGCTTCCACGCGGAGTAGACGTCGGCGGTGTCGACGAAGTTGCCGCCCGCCGCGACGTAGGCGTCGAGGAGCTGGAACGAGGTGGCCTCGTCGGCGGTCCAGCCGAAGACGTTGCCGCCGAAGGACAGGGGCAGCACCTCCAGGCCGCTGGATCCGAGGGGCACGCGTGCGGGGTTCGACATGGCTGATCTCCTTCGTCCGGTGATGAGGGCGGTGGCCGCCCCCATCGTCAAGGCGGTCCGCGCCCCCGGGTATTCCGCCGCTCCGAGGCGTCGGGAGCGCTCCCTGCCCGTCGCCTAGGCTCGTCGCATGACTTCGCCTGCCCCCACAGCCCTGTCCACGGCTGCCCGGGACGACACCTCGGCCCACCCCGACAGCGCACCGCAGCACGGCACCGGATCCGAGTGGTGGCGCACCGCCGTCATCTACCAGATCTACCCGCGCTCCTTCGCCGACTCCGACGGCGACGGCATCGGCGACCTCCCCGGGATCACCGAGCGGCTCCCCGCGCTCCGCGAGCTCGGGGTCGACGCCGTCTGGCTCTCCCCCTTCTTCCTGTCGCCGCAGAACGACGCGGGCTACGACGTCGCCGACTACTGCGCGGTGGATCCGCTGTTCGGCACCCTCGACGACTTCGAGCGGATGCAGCGCCGCGCGCACGAGCTCGGCCTCCGCGTGATCGTCGACATCGTCCCGAACCACACCTCCTCCGCGCACCGGTGGTTCCAGGAGGCGCTCGCCGCCCCCGCCGGCAGCGAGGAGCGTGCCCGCTACATGTTCCGCGACGGGAAGGGCGCCGACGGCGAGCTGCCCCCGAACAACTGGGAGTCGATCTTCGGCGGCCCGGCGTGGACCCGGCTCACCGAGCCCGACGGCACGCCCGGCCAGTGGTACCTCCACCTGTTCGACTCGTCGCAGCCCGACCTCGACTGGACGAACCCGTGGGTGCGCGAGCGCTTCCGCGAGATCCTCCGCTTCTGGCTCGACCGCGGCGTCGACGGCTTCCGCGTGGACGTCGCGCACGGCATGGTCAAGGCGGCCGGCCTCCCCGACTACACGCCGCCCGAGGGCCAGGGCAGCATGGGCGGCGCCGGCGGCGTCGACGACGAGCCCGCTCCCCCGCCGCCGTACTTCGCGCAGGAGGGCGTGCACGAGATCTACCGCGAGTGGCGCGAGATCTTCGACTCGTACGACGGCGACCGCGCGATGGTCGCCGAGGCGTGGGTCGAGCCGCTCGCGAAGCTGGCCGACTGGGTGCGCCCCGACGAGATGCACCAGGCCTTCAACTTCAGCTACCTGGAGACGCCGTGGGACGCCGCGGCGCTCCGCCGGACGATCGACGCGTCGCTCGCCACCTTCTCCTCCGTCGGCGCGCCGAGCACGTGGGTGCTCTCGAACCACGACGTGGTGCGGCACGCGAGCCGCCTCGCGCTCTCGGGCGAGAACCCGCAGGGCGTGGGCATCGGGCCGCGGTCGACCGTGACGGTCGACGAAGAGCTCGGCCTCCGTCGCGCCCGCGCCGCGAGCGCGCTCATGCTGGCGCTGCCCGGCAGCGCCTACGTCTACCAGGGCGAGGAGCTCGGGCTGCCCGAGGACATCCGCCTGCCCGACGAGGCGCGCCAGGATCCGACGTTCCACCGCACCGCGGGCGAGCGCTACGGCCGCGACGGCTGCCGCGTGCCGATCCCGTGGGAGGCCGGGACGCCGTCCTACGGCTTCAGCACGGGCGACGCGAGCTGGCTGCCGCAGCCCGACGACTGGGACCGGTTCGCGCGCGACGTCGAGCAGGCGGATCCCGCGTCGACCCTCTCCCTCTACACGGAGGCGCTGCTGCTGCGTCGGGAGCACGGGCTCGCGCTGGGCGCGCTGGAGTGGATCGACGCGGCGGGCGACGACGTGATCGCGTTCGAGAGCGCGGGCGTCACGGTCATCGCCAACCTCGGCGACGCCGCCGTGCCGCTGCCCGAGGGCCGCGTGCTGCTCGCGAGCCGGCCGCTCGACGGCGACGCCGTGCCGTCCGACACCACCGTGTGGCTGATCCGGGACTGACCCGTCCCGGCACGACGACGCCCCCTCGCCTTCGGGCGAGGGGGCGTCGTCGTGTGTGGTGCGTGCGCTAGTTCGCGTGCTCCTGGAGCCAGGCGAAGGGATCCACCGCGGTGCCGTCGGCGACGCGGATCTCGAAGTGGAGGTGCGGGCCGGTGGACGCGCCCGTGTTGCCGACCTGGCCGATCTGCTGGCCGACCTTGACGGGGTCCCCGGCCTTCACGCGCAGGGATCCGGGCAGCTGGTGGCCGTAGACGCTCGTGATGAGCTGCCCGTCGATCACGTGGTCGATGACGAGGTGGACGCCGAGGCCGGTGTCGCTGTCGACGGCCTCGCGCACGACGCCGTCGGCGATGGCCTGGATGGGCGCGCCGAGTCCGGGAGCGAAGTCGACGCCCTGGTGGTTGCTCGAGCAGCCATGGGAGCAGGGCGCGATGCGCTTGCCGAAGACGCCGCTGATGGGCACGCCCGAGGCGAACGGCCACTGGATGGTGCCGTTGATGTCGTTCGTGAACGCGCCGGCGCCCTTCGACGTCTGCGCCAGCATGATCTGCTGCGGCGTCGTGGAGGTGAAGGCGTCGTCCGTGCCGCCGACGACGGTCGCCTCGGGCGCCGCGGAGAGCGCGACGCTCTGGCTGGGGACGGAGGTGGCCGGGGCGTCCGTGACGACGTTCGCCTCCGCCATGTCCTGGCCGGTGAGGAACGCGGAGGACGGCAGCGAGGTCGCGATGGTGACCGTCGCGACGAACGCCATGGTGAGGAGCGTGAGCCCGCGCGACGCGTTCGCGCGACGGCGGCCGGCGGCGGCCTCGGGCGCCGGGGCGAGCGCGGGCCGCGAGGAGGCGGGGACGCGGCGTCCGCGGACGCGGGCGTGCGGGGCGGCCGCGGCGACGCTCGCGCGCTTCGCGGGCACGTACGAGGAGCGGCGCGACTCGGACGCGGCGCGGAGGCGACGGGCGCGGGTCGCGAGGGGGACGGTCTCCGCGGCGTTCTGGGCCGCGGGCTCGGCCTGCTCGGAGAGGTGCGTGCGGGGGGCGGCGGGGGCCTCGACCGGGATGTGGACGACCCGGGGCGCGGGGGCAGCAGGCGCGTCGGGGGCGATCTGCGCGGGCAGCGCCGACGCGGCGGCGGGCTCCTCGACCAGCTGCTCGACCGCCGGAGCGGCGGGAGCGGCGGTCTCGATGGCCTGCGCGTCCTCCCGGGGCGCGGATCCGCCCGATGCCGCCTCGGCAGCCCGGCGCTCGGCCTCGCGTCGCTCGCGTCGCGTCGGGTACACGGTCCCTGCGGTCTCGTCGGGGGTCAGCACGAGGGCCGCCGGTCGGAGGTCTGGGAGGCACGCGAGGCGTGGAGGACGGACAGGATCGTGGGACTCCTAGTGCGAGGGACAGGTGCTGCGCGGTGCCGGCCGAACGGTGTCGGGGCGTGCGCGAGCGACCGGTTCCAGCCCGGTCGCGATGTAACGGATCGGTAAAGACTAACCGGAGGAAGGGATTCGCGCCACCCGGGGGATGCGGACGAGGGCCCTGAGGAGCTATGCGCGCGGGCGCTCCAGCCGCTCCTCGAGGGCGCGCGCGAGCTCGGGATCCGCCGCGATGAGCAGCTCGTCGGAGGCCGGCCCGCCGCCGATCCCGGTCACGCGCGCACCCGCCTCGGCGGCGATGAGCGCGCCGGCCGCGTGGTCCCAGGGCTTCAGGCCGCGCTCGAAGTAGGCGTCGGTGCGGCCCGCGGCCACGTTGCAGAGTTCGAGCGACGCGGCGCCGATGCGGCGGATGTCGCGCACCTCGCCGACCAGGTCGGTGATCACGCGCCCCTGCCGCACCCGCGTCTCGGCGCCGTAGGAGAAGCCCGTGCCGACGAGGGCGAGGGAGAGCGGCACTCCGACGTTGACGGCGAGCGGGCGGCCGTCGAGCGCGGATCCCCCGCCCGCCGTGGCCGTGTACACCTCGCCCAGGGTGGGGTTCACGACGCAGCCGACGCGCGCGGTCCAGGTGAGCGGATCCGCCTCGCCCTCGACCACGGCGACGCTCACGGCCCACGCGGGGATGCCGTAGAGGAAGTTGACGGTGCCGTCGATGGGGTCGACCACCCAGGTGAGGCCCGAGCTGCCCGCCGTGCCCTCGGACTCCTCGCCGAGGAAGCCGTCGTCGGGGCGGACGTCCTGCAGAGCCCGGCGGATGAGGTCCTCGGTCTCGCGGTCGGTGTGCGTGACGATGTCCTCGGGGCTCGACTTCGACGCGGCGACCTCGACGCCCTCCCGACGACGGCGGAGCGCGAGCTCCCCGGCACGGACGGCGATGTCGCAGGCGATGGTCAGGAGCGCGGAGTCACCGGAAGTCGTCATGCGACTACCCTGCCAGAGTCGTCGGGGACGCCGCGGCGAGACGGCTCAGGCCGGCGCGACGCCCATGCGCTCGTCGACCGTCGGGATCTCCGTCGCGGCCTCGCGGCGGCGCCCGCGCTCGATCCGGCGCGCGTTCCACAGCAGGCCGACGCCCACCACCATCAGGCCGCCCGCGGCGAGCAGCGCCCACGCGCCGCCGACGTGCGTCGTGATGAGCGCGGCGACGAGCGCGCCGAGCCCCATGCACACGATCGCGCCGATGCGGCGGGTCCACGCGGCGCCCGTCCCGCCCGCGACGCGGCTGTCGGAGGAGAGGTTCACCATCGTCATGGTCACGACCACGGTGGAGAGGTCCCGCAGGCCGACGCTCTTCACGGCCGCGGCCTGCGCGCCGAGCAGCAGCGCGAGGAAGCCCGTGATGCCGATCATGACCCCGGTCTCGAGCGTGCCGACCGCGAGCCACACGACGGCGAGCGCGAGGGTGAGCAGGGTGCCCGTGACGAGGATCCAGACGGACGAGCGCGGCAGGTGCACGTCGGTGGGCGCACGCCGGGTGATGCGCGACGCGATGACCGCGCCGAGCATGAAGGCCACGAGCGCCACGAGGTTGTTGAGCACGGGGATGTCGGCGACGCCCACCAGGCCGAAGCCGATGAAGAGCACGTTGCCGGTCATGTTGCCGGTGAAGACGCGGTCGAGGGCGAGGTAGCTGACGCCGTCGATGGCGCCGGTGGCCGTGGTCATCACGAGCAGGGCGGCGATGTAGGACCCCTCGGGCCAGGGACGGGACACGGGCGCTCCTCGACGGTCGGGCGACGGACCCTCTCACCCTAGGGCGGGTCGGTCGCCGGCGAGGTCAGGCCGGGAGCCCGTCGGCACCGCACGCCGCCCGGTCGGTCGCCTCCTGCCGGACGCGCGTCCGCTCGATGCGACGCGCGTTCGCCAGCAGCCCGACCCCGACGGCCATCAGCGTCCCCGCGACGAGCAGCGCCGACGGGGCGCCGATGCGCGTGGTGATGAGCGCCGAGACCAGCGCGCCGGTCGCCATCGCCGCGATGGCGCCGAAGCGGCGGCGCCACGCGGCGCCCGTGCCGCCGGCGACGCGGCTGCCCGAGGAGAGGCTCACCGCGGTCATCGTCACGACCACGGTGGAGAGGTCGGAGAGGCCGATGCTCCGCACGGCGGCCGCCTGCGCGCCGAGCAGGAGGGAGAAGAGCCCGGTGATCGCGATCATCACGCCCTTCTCGAGCGTGCCGACCGCGGACCAGATGCCCGCGAGCGCGAAGGTGAGCAGGGTGTTGACGACGAGGATCCACACGGCCGACCGCGGCAGGCGCAGGTCGGTGGGCGCCCGGCAGGTGATGCGGGACGCGATGACCGCACCGGCCATGAACGCGAGCAGCGCGACGGCGTTGTTGAGCACGGGGACGCCGGCGACGCCCACCAGGCCGAAGCCGATGAAGATGACGTTCCCGGTCATGTTGCCGGTGAAGACGCGGTCGAGGGCGAGGTAGCTGACGCCGTCGATCGCGCCGGTGGCGGTCGTCAGGACGAGCAGGGCGACGACGTACGCGCCTTCGGGCCAGTGTCGGGGCATGGGAGATCTCCTCGAGGACGGGACGGATGGCGCCCCAATTTAGGGGCGCCTCTCGGTACCCTGTGGGATCAGGCGCTCTCGTCCCGCGTCGCCCGGGCGGCCGCGGAAGCCAGCCGCGACACCTCGTCGTCGTCGAGCACGAGCTGCGCGGCGGGCATCAGCTGCCGGATCTGCCGGGCCGTGCGCGCGCCGACGAGCGCGCTCGCGATCCCGGGCCGGCCGAGCACCCACGCGATGGCGACCTCGGCGACCGTGACCCCGCGCATTCGGGCGATCTCCTCGGCGGCGCGCACCGTCGCGTGCCCGCCCGCCGACATGTACTGCTCGGCGTCGAGCGCCCGGGCCGACGGCACGGCCGGCGCGCCCGGCAGGTACTTGCCCGTGAGGAAGCCCTTGGCGAGCACGCTGTGCGCGACGAGGCCGAGGCCCTCGCGCCGGACGAGCGCCTGCAGGCGCCCCTCCGCGTGATCCCGCGCCAGCAGGCTGTACTCCTCCTGCACCACGCCGACGGGGACCGCGCCGGATCCGTGCGCCAGCGCGAGCGCCTGCTCGATCCGCTCGGGCCGGAACCCGGAGACCCCGACGAGCCGCGCCTTGCCCTCCTTCACCAGGTCGGACAGCGCGGCGACGGTCTCCTCGAGCGGGGTGCGGGTGTCGTCGAGGTGGGCGTGCACGACGTCGACGTGCGTCGTGCCGAGCCGGCGGAGCGAGGCCTCCACGCCGCGGCGGATCGACTCCGCCGACGTGCCGGGGGCGTCGCGGCTCTTGCCGACCTTCGTGCCGACGACCACTTCGTCGCGGCAGCCGCGCGCGGCCAGCCACCCGCCGATGATCGCCTCGGACTCGCCGCCCGCGTGGCCCGGCACCCACTGGGAGTACGAGGACGCGGTGTCGACGAAGGTGCCGCCCTCCTCGCGGTAGGCGTCGAGGATCGCCCACGCGGCCTCGCGGTCGGCGGTCCAGCCGAAGCCGCTCGTGCCGAGGCCGAGCGTGGAGACGACGACGCCCGAGGTGCCGAGGGCGCGCGTGCGGGGGCCGGGTGCGGCGGGGAACATCGGTGGTGGATCCAGGTCGTCGGGCGCGCGGGCGACTCTGCCTGCGCGGGCGGGCCCCGACGGATGCGTCGAGGCAGACGAACGGCCCCGCGCGAGCGGGGCCGTCCAGTGCGGTGGCGAGTGAGGGATTCGAACCCCCGAAGGCTGAGCCGTCTGATTTACAGTCAGATCCCTTTGGCCGCTAGGGTAACTCGCCATGCGCACCCGACCTGTGTGATCACGGACCGGAGACGCTCGTCGATGATAGCGGGAGCCGGGCCGCGAACCGAAATCGTCGGATCCCCTCGCCGCGGGCCCGCAGTCGGCCGTCCCTTAACATGGTCGGCATGGCAGATTCCTCGTTCGACGTCGTCAGCAAGGTCGACCGCATGGAGGCGGACAACGCCGTCCACCAGACCAAGAAGGAGGTGGAGCAGCGCTACGACTTCAAGAACGTGGGCGCCTCCATCGAGTGGAGCGGCGACACCATCCTCATGAAGGCCTCGAGCGAGGAGCGCGTGAAGGCGATCCTCGACGTGCTCCAGACGAAGATGATCAAGCGCGGCATCGGCCTCAAGAGCCTCGAGGAGGGCGAGCCCTTCGCCTCAGGCAAGGAGCACCGGATCGAGGTCACCCTCAAGCAGGGCATCGACCAGGCCAACGCGAAGAAGCTCGGCAAGATCATCCGCGACGAGGGCCCCAAGAGTATCAAGAGCCGCGTCGAGGGCGACGAGCTCCGCGTCTCGAGCAAGAGCCGCGACGACCTGCAGCAGACCATCGCGCTGCTCAAGGGCGCCGACGTGGATCTCGACCTGCAGTTCGTCAACTTCCGCTGATCCACCGGGTGCGCGTGCCCCGCCTGTCCGGCGGGCACCGCGTCCCCCGGGCGGCCCGGTCGCGGCGGATAGACTCCGCCTGATGGACCCCTCGATGACCACCCTCGTCCTCGCGGGGCTCGCGGTCGTCGTCGACTTCGTCGTGCGCATCACGGCGCTGCTGGTCATCCCCCGCAATCGCCGGCCGTCCACCGCCATGGCGTGGCTCATGGCGATCTTCTTCCTGCCGTACCTCGGCATCCTGCTGTTCCTGCTCATCGGCTCGACCCGGCTGCCGAAGCGGCGCCGCGAGAAGCAGCAGGAGATCAACCGGTTCATCATCGAGTCGACCGAGGGCATCGAGCGCGTCACGCGCGAGCACTCCTGGCCGTCGTGGCTCGACTCGGTCGTGGAGCTCAACCGCACGCTCGGCTCCATGCCGCTCGTGGGCGGCAACCGGGCGAAGCTCTACAGCCACTACGACGAGTCGATCGCGGCGATGACCGCGGAGGTCGAGAAGGCGACGCGCTACGTGCACGTCGAGTTCTACATCCTCGCGTGGGACGTCACGAGCGCCCCCTTCTTCGACGCGCTCGAGCGGGCCGTCCAGCGCGGCGTGACGGTGCGCGTGCTGCTCGACCACATCGCGTCGCTGCGGGCGCCCGGCTACCGGCGCACGACGCGCAAGCTCACGGCGATCGGCGCGGACTGGCAGCTCATGCTCCCCGTGCAGCCGCTGCGCGGTCGCTACCAGCGGCCGGACCTCCGCAACCACCGCAAGGTGCTCGTGGTCGACGGCCGCGTCGGCTTCATGGGATCCCAGAACATGGTGCACCGCAGCTACAACAAGGTCGTCAACCGCAAGCGCGGCCTCAAGTGGCAGGACCTCATGACCCGGCTCGAGGGCCCCATCGTAAGCGGCCTCAACGCGATCTTCATCACCGACTGGTACGCGGAGACCGACCAGCTGCTCGTGCGCGAGACCGAGCCCATCGAGATCGCGGCGTCCGACGACGACGAGGAGCTCGACTGCCAGGTCGTGCCGTCCGGCCCCGGGTTCCCCGGCGAGAACAACCTGCGGCTGTTCAACGCGCTGCTCTACTACGCGCAGGAGCGGATCGTGATCACGTCGCCGTACTTCGTGCCCGACGACTCGATGCGCTACGCGATCACGACGGCCGTGCAACGCGGGCTCTCGGTGGAGCTGTTCGTGAGCGAGATCGGCGACCAGCCCGTGGTCTACCACGCGCAGCGCTCCTACTACGAGGAGCTGCTCAAGGCGGGCGTGCGGATCTGGATGTACCGGGCCCCGTACATCCTGCACAGCAAGCACTTCACGATCGACGACGACGTGGCCGTCATCGGGTCGAGCAACATGGACATGCGGTCGTTCAGCCTCAACATGGAGGTCTCGCTGATGGTGCGCGGCCCCGGCTTCGTGCGCGAGATGCGCCGGATCGAGGACGGGTACCGGCAGCGCAGCCGCGAGCTGACCCTCGAGGAGTGGAGCCGGCGCACCCGCACCAGCACGGTGCTCGACAACCTCGCGCGCCTGACCTCGGGCGTGCAGTAGCCGCGCGGACCCCGCGCGGGACGCGGATCAGTCGCGGTCGTCGGCCGGGTCCTGCTCCTGCTCCTGGGCGGTGGCGCGGTCGAGCACGTCCTGCAGCAGGTCGCGGAGCGGCGAGTCGCCCTCGTCCTCGCCCGCGATGTCGCGGCGGACCTGGTCGCCGACGCGCCAGATGACCGGGAGCATGTCGCGCCCGGCATCCGTGAGCCCGACGGAGAGGCGCCGCTCGTCCGTGGTGTCGCGGAAGCGCGTGACGTAGCCGAACACCTCGAGGCGCTTGAGCAGCGGCGAGAGCGTGCCGGGGGTCAGGTGCAGCTTCTCCGCGAGGTCGACGACGGCCTGCGGCTCCTCCTCGTCGAGGGCGAGCAGCACGAGGTACTGCGGGTGCGTCAGATTGAGCGGCTGCAGTAGCGGCCGGTAGAGCGAGACCACCGCGCGCGAGGCGGCGGCCAGGAGCACGCCGGTCTCGTCCTGCAGCAGTGTGAGCGATCTCTGTGCCATTTCGTTTCCTCTGGCTCGTCAGTACGTCGATGCCGGGGTCCTGGACACTGCGTCCACCGTACGCCTGTCGTGACGCGGGGGCCCTCCGCGCACAGGCAACCATCGGCCGGGGTCGTCCGCACGCTCAGGTGAGCGTACTGGGAGCGGACGCCACGAGGAGCGCGCCCAGCACGAGCCACGGGCCGAAGGGGACGGCGGTCGACGCCCGCGCACGGCCTCCCACGAGGAGCGCCGTCGCCGCGACGCCGCCGAGGAGCGTGCCCGCGGCGAGGGCCAGGGCGAGCTGCGCGGGCCCCAGCTGCCCGAGGGCGAGGCCGATGACGCCCGCGAGCTTGACGTCGCCGGTGCCGAGGCCGCCGCCGGTCGCGGCCTGGAGGAGCGCGAGCACGGCGCCGGCGCCGGCACCGCACGCCGCGGCCTGCAGCAGCAGGGGGGATCCGCCGGAGGCCAGCGCGAGGGCCGCGGCCGCGACGGCCGCGGGAGCGGTGGCGCGGTCGGGCAGGCGGTGCGCGGCGAGGTCGGCGAGCACGAGCACGGGGCCGACGGCCACGAGGAGGAGCGCCACGGGGATCCGCGTGGGCGGCGTCTCAGCGACGACCACGGCCGCGAGGATCCCCGCGACCAGCGCGGCCACGACCGCGGCGGCGCGGCCGAGGCCGAGGAGCGGATGCGGCGGGCGCGCGTCGAGGCCGTCGGGGCGGCGGCCCCCGGCGAGGGCGAGGCGGGCGGGCGCGGGGGACCAGCCGCCGACGGCGGCGCCGGCCAGCCCGGCCGCGACGACGAGGGCGGGCGAGGCGGCGGGGAGCACGCGGCGACCCTAGGGGCTGCGATGCGCCGACCGGGCGGACGGGCGCGCGGCTGGGGACGGACGACGGACGGGCGCCCGCGGGAGGACCGCGGGCGCCCGTCGGCGTCGATCAGGGGGTGCGGATCAGACGGACTCGCGCGGGCGCGACGCCTTCAGCATCTCGTCGCGCTCGACCACCTTGATCCGCGCCCGGCCGTGCGGCCGGCCCAGGGCGATCTCGTGCTCGTCCAGCGCGTGCCAGCCGGCGAGGTCCGTGTACTCGACGCCGCGCTCGGCGAGGAGGTCGACGATCGCCTGCTCCTCGGGCGCCTCGGGCGTCCACCAGTCGCCCTGGTCGTTGAGCACGTGCGAGACGGTCTCCATGGCGTCGGACTTGGTGTGCCCGATGAGGCCGATGGGCCCGCGCTTGATCCAGCCCGTGGCGTAGACGCCGGGGATGCGCGTGTTGTCCAGGTCGAGGACCTGTCCCTCGTGGTTCGGGATGACGCCGCGGACCTCGTCGAAGGGGATCCCGTCGACGGGCGAGCCGAAGTAGCCGACCGCGCGGTAGATCGCCTGCACGGGGAAGTCGCGGTACTCGCCCGTGCCCTCGACGCCGCCGAGGCCGTCCGGACGCGTGCGCTCGATGCGCAGGCCCGCGACGCGGGGCTCGGCGTCGTCGGACGCGAGCACCTCCGCGGGGCGCGAGTAGAAGTGCAGGTGCAGGCGGCGGGACGCGGATCCGGTCTCGCGCGTGCGCCACTTCTCCAGCACGCGGCTGATGACCATGACCTGCTTGTTGGTCTTCGCAGCCTCCTCGGCGGCCGGATCCACGCCGAAATCCTCGTCGTAGACGATGACGTCGACGTCGGGCACCTCGCCGAGCTCGCGGAGCTCGAGCGGCGTGAACTTCACCTGCGCGGGGCCGCGGCGGCCGAAGACGTGGACGTCGGTGACGGGCGAGTGCTTGAGCCCCGTGTAGACGTTGTCCGGGATCTCGGTGGGGAGCAGGTCGTCCGCGTGCTTGGCGAGCATGCGCGCCACGTCGAGCGCCACGTTGCCGTTGCCGATGACGGCGACCTCGCGGGCGTCGAGCGGCCAGTCGCGCGGGAAGTCGGGGTGGCCGTCGAACCAGTTGACGAATTCGGCCGCGCCGTAGGAGCCCGGCAGGTCGATGCCGGGGATGTCGAGCTCGGCGTCGCGGATCGCGCCCGTGGAGAAGATGACCGCGTTGTAGTGCCTCTGCAGGTCCTCCAGCGTGATGTCGCGGCCGTAGTCGACGTTGCCGAAGATGCGGATGTCGCCGCGGTCGAGCACGTCGCGCAGCGCGCCGATGATGCCCTTGATGCGCGGGTGGTCGGGCGCGACGCCGTAGCGGACGAGGCCGTACGGCGCGGGGAGGCGCTCGAACAGGTCGATGGAAACGTCGAACTGCTTCTCGGCCTTCAGGATGATGTCGGCCGCGTAGATGCCCGCGGGCCCTGCGCCCACGATGGCCAGCCTGAGCTTGGTCACTGGTGTCTCCGGTTCGTCGTCGTCCCCGTGCCGGCCGTCGGGGGCGTTGTGGTGCGGATCCCCGCGAGAGCCGGCGGGGACGAGCGGCAGCTAGCGCGTGCGCTCGACGATGGTGTCGGCGAAGCGCGTGAGCGCCTTCTTGACCGGGCCCTCGGGGAGGGGCGCGAGCGCGTCGACCGCCTCGGCGGCCCAGAGGTGGGC
The DNA here is from genome assembly GCF_000355695.1 of Clavibacter nebraskensis NCPPB 2581. Lineage (NCBI taxonomy): Bacteria > Bacillati > Actinomycetota > Actinomycetes > Micrococcales > Microbacteriaceae > Clavibacter > Clavibacter nebraskensis. The sequence continues at coordinate 2,901,777 of NC_020891.1, forward strand.
CTCCGCGATGGTGCGGACCGTGACCTCGTGGTCGCGGAGCTCGGCGATGGCCGCGGTGAGGTCGGCCTCCGACTCGGGCGTCTCCTCGTGCTCGACGTCGCGCTGGATCCGCGCGAGCAGCGACGCCGCGGTGACATCCGTCTCCGCGAGGCGGCGCAGGTAGAGGAGGGGGAGAGTGGCGACGCCCGCGCGGAGGTCGGTGCCGGCGAGCTTGCCCGTCTCCTCGGGCTGGTCGGCGAGGTCGAGCACGTCGTCGACGAGCTGGAAGGCCACGCCCGTGCGCTCGCCGAAGGCCAGCACGGCCGACTCGAGCTCAGGATCCGCGCCGGAGTAGATGACGCCCATCTGGGCGGCGCACGCGATGAGGGAACCGGTCTTGTCGGCGAGGACGTCGAGGTAGTGCTCGATGGGATCCTGGCTCTCGCGCGGGCCGATGGTCTCGTGCAGCTGGCCGAGCACGAGGCGCTCGAAGGTCGCGGCCTGCAGGCGGATGGCGCGCGGGCCGAGGTCGGCGACGATCTTGCTGGCGCGGGCGAAGAGGAGGTCGCCCGCGAGGATCGCGATGGAGTTGCCCCACACGGCCTGCGCGCTCGGGACGCCGCGGCGCATGTCCGCCTCGTCCATGACGTCGTCGTGGTACAGCGACGCGAGGTGCGTGATCTCGATGGCGACGGCCGCGTCGACCACCTGCTGCGTGTTGCCCTCGCCGAGCTGCGCGATGAGGAGCGCGAGCATCGGGCGCACGCGCTTGCCGCCCGCGTCGAGCAGGTAGCGCGTGGTGACGTCGGCCACGTCGTCGGCGAACCGCACCTCGCGGAGCAGCTGCTCCTCGACGAGCGCGAGGCCGTCGTCGATGCTGCGCGCCATGCGGCGGTCGCCGGAGGACGAGAAGAGGCGCTCGGTGAGGCTGGCGTGCGAGGCGACGGAGCTGCCGCGGCGGACGAGCGGGATGCTCGGACTCATGTTCGGCGTCCTTGTCTGTGGGTTCACGCGCGGTCAGGACGCGACGGGACGGGGAGCGGCGTGGCGGCCGGCGGGCTTGACGCCGCGGTGCAGCGCCACGATCCCCGCGGTGAGGTCGCGGTGCTCGACCGACGCGAATCCCGCCTCGCGGAGCCAGGAGCTCAGCGTCGCCTGGTCGGGCCAGGCCTGGATCGACTCGTTGAGGTACTCGTACGCGCTGGCGTTGGAGCTCACGAGCCTCACGAGCGACGGCGCGACGGCCTTCATGTAGAGGTCGTAGCCGCGGCGCACGAGCGGCACGGGCGGGGTGCTGAACTCGCAGATGACGATGCGACCGCCGAGCTTGAGCACGCGCAGCAGCTCGTCGAGGCCCTTCCGCGGTTCGACGACGTTGCGCAGGCCGAAGGAGATGGTGACGGCATCGAAGGAGTCGTCGTCGAAGGGGAGGTCGGTGGCGTCGGCGTGCACGAACTCGATGCGCGGGTTCCCGGCGTGACGGCGGCGGCCGACCTCGAGCATGCCCTCGGAGAAGTCGGCGGCGACCACGTGGGCGCCGGACGCGGCGAGCGCGGCGCTCGAGGTGCCCGTGCCCGCGGCGAGGTCGAGGATCCGCTCCCCGGCGACGGGGGCGACGGCGCGCGTGGTGGCGACGCGCCACAGCTGGTCGTTCCCCACCGAGAGGACGGTGTTCGTGCGGTCGTAGGCGCTCGAGACCTCGTCGAACATGGCCGACACCTGGCCGGGCTTCTTGCTGAGGTCTGCTCGCATCACGACGTCAGTCTATTCGGGCGCGCTGGGCACGCGGTGGGCGGCGGCCGGATGCCCAGGGGCCCATCAGAGGACGGGGGCGGCGGGTGCCGGCGGGGTGCGCGTCGGGGGCGCCGGGGCTCCCGGGGAGGCCCGGATCCCCGGCGGTAGGCTGGCATCCGTGACCGCATCCCGCGTCCGAGCGCTCCTCGTCGACACCACCCCCGTCGACTCCATCGCCCGGCTCGTCCCCCTCCTCGACGCCCGGCACCCGCTCGTGTGGCTGCGACACGGATCCGGGATGGGCGGCATCGGCGAGGCCCTCCGGCTCGAGTTCCGCGGGCCCGACCGCGTGCGCGAGGCCGCCGTCGCGTGGCGCGAGGTGGCCGACGCGGCGACCGTGACCGATCCGCTCGGGATCCCCGGCACCGGCCTCATCGCGTTCGGCGCCTTCGCCTTCGCCGACGACTCGGACGCCGCGAGCGTGCTCGTCGTGCCGCGCGTCGTCGTGGGGCGGCGGGACGGGGTCTCGTGGGTCACGCGGATCCGGCTCGCCGACCAGGAGGACGGCGACGTCGCCTCCCCGCTCGACGCCCTGACGGCGGGCGCGATCCCCGTGCCCGAGCGCCCCGGCGCCGAGTACCGCCTGCACCTGCGCCCCGGATCCATGGGCCCCGACGACTACGAGCGGGCCGTCGCGAGCGCCGTCGCGACCATCGGCACGGGCGAGGTGCAGAAGGTCGTGCTCGCGCGCGACCTCGTAGGCCGCCTCCCTCTCGGCGGCGACCTCCGCCTCGCCCTCAGCCGCTTCGCGCTCGGCTACCCCGACTGCTGGACCTACGCGGTCGACGGCCTCATCGGCGCGAGCCCCGAGACGCTCGTGCACGTCGGCGGCGGCACGGTCGGTGCCCGCGTGCTCGCCGGCACCGTCTCGCGCGGCGCGGACGCCCGCGCCGACGCCGCCGCGGCCGCCGGCCTCGCCGCGAGCCCCAAGGACAACGAGGAGCACGCGTTCGCGCGCGACAGCGTGCTCGACGCGCTCCGCCCGCACAGCCGCGACCTCGCCACGACCGACGCGCCCTTCACGCTCAAGCTGCCGAACCTGTGGCACCTGGCGAGCGACGTCACGGGCACGCTGGGCGACGGATCCTCGTCGCTCGACCTCGTGGGCGCGCTCCACCCGACGGCCGCGGTCGCCGGGCACCCGACTGCCGCCGCGCTGGAGCTCATCGCCGAGCTCGAGCCCTTCGACCGCGGGCGCTACGCCGGCCCGGTCGGCTGGGTCGCGGCCGACGGGGACGGCGAGTGGGCCATCGCGCTGCGGGGCGCCCAGGTGGATCCGTCGGGCGCCATCGTCGCGCACGCGGGCGCCGGCATCGTGGCGGGATCCGACCCCGAGCGCGAGCGCGCCGAGACGGCGATGAAGTTCCGGCCCGTCGTGGAGGCGCTGGGCTAGGAGCGTCGGAGGACGAGGATCACTCCCTCGTCGGACGCGTGCTCGAGCACCGGCGTGGTCGACTCAGGCGATGACCGCATCCGACCGGACCCTCCCGATCGACGGCCTCGTCAACGCCCGCGACCTCGGCGGCATCCGGCTCCGGGGCGGCGGCACGACGCCGACGGGGGCGCTCGCCCGCTGCGAGGACGCCGACCTCATCACCGACGCCGGATGGGAGCGGCTGCGCGAGCTCGGCTTCCGCACGGTGCTCGACCTCCGTCAGCCGGCGGAGCGTGCCCGGGACACGCACCCGCGGCCCGAGTGGATCCACGTCGCGCACGTCGACCTCGACGGCCTCGACGACCACCCGGACTTCTGGGTGCCCTACTGGGACACGGGCCTCGTCGGCACGCCGCTCTACTACCTGCCGCACCTCGCCGAGCTGCCGGACCGGGCCGGAGCCGCGCTGCGGACGATCGCCCACGCCCCCGCGGGCGGCGTCCTCTTCCACTGCGGCGCCGGACGCGACCGCACGGGCCTCGTCGCGCTGCTCCTGCTCCTCGCGGTGGGCGCGGAGCCGGACGACATCGTCGACGACTACCTGGAGTCGATCCGCCGGGGCCCGGAGCGATCCGCGAACTCCGGCCAGCCCGACATGGAGCCGGCCATCGAGGCGTTCCTCGCCGAGCGCGGCACCACGAGCGAGGCGGCGTTCCGGGAGGCCATGGCGGGGATCGACCTCGACGCGCTCTTCGACGCGGCCGACCTCACCGGCTCCGAGCGCGAGCTGCTGCGCACGTGGCGTGGCACGATCCCGGCGGAGTAGCCCTCCGCCCGCCGGGGCGGATCGGCTACCGGGCCAGCGGCACCTCGATGAGGAGCGGCACCTCGGACGCGGTCGTGAGCGCCGCCTCCAGTTCGCCGTGGGTCGCGGCGCGCAGGTGCGTCCAGCCGTAGGCCTGCGCGAGGCTCGCGATGTCCACGCGCTGGGGCGTGAACATGACGCGGTCGATGGCGGCGGGCGCGGCCGTGTCCGCGACCTCGAGGCCGTCGAAGATGGTGCCGCCGCCGTCGTTGCCCACGATGACCTGGATCCGGGGGACGCGCTCGCCCGTGCCGATGAGCAGCGAGCCGACGTCGTGCAGGAGCGTGAGGTCGCCGACGAGCACGCGCGTGATCCCCGCGGCCGCGCTCCCGGAACCGGCCTGCGACGCCAGCGCGATGCCGAGGCCGGTGGAGATCGTGCCGTCGATGCCGGCGAGCCCGCGGTTGGCGTGCACGCGCACGCGCTTGCCGGGGAGCGCGCGGTCGGCCTCGCGGATGAGGCGCGACGCCCCGAGCACGAGGCGGTCGTGCGGCCAGGTGGCCTGCCAGAGCGCGCGCACGAGGTGGCGGCGCGTGACGTCGGCGCGCACCGCGGCGAGCTCGGCGCGCGCGAAGTCGCGACGCTCGGCGGGCGTGGTGCCGGAGGGCAGGAGCGGGGCGGACTCCGCGGCGGTCGCCTCGTCGAGGATCGCGCGGCTCGCCTGCACCCACGTGCCGAGCCAGCGGCGGGCGTCGGCGGGATCCGCGGGCTCGCCCACGACGCGCACGGCGGCCGGGTGGGCCGTGACGCGGTGGCGCGGGTCGTAGTCCTCGCCGCCGGTGGATCCGACGACGATCGCCTCCACGTCCTCGCGCCCGACGAGCAGCGGGACCTCGCGGGTGAGAGTGGGGTGGCCGAACACGATGACGCGCTCGACGCGGTCGCCGAAGCCGGGGCGGGCGAGCAGCTCGCGGAAGGAGACGACGAGGTTCGGGCCGAAGTGGGATCCGCTGGAGATCTCGGCGGCGAGCGGCCAGCCGCCGGCGCGCGCGAGCTCCTCGGCGGCCTCGCCCGCGGCGTGCCCGGCGACGACGAGGGTGCGCGGGCCGTGCGGGAGGTCGAGGACGTCGGCGGGCGCAGGCGCGGCGGGAGCGGCGGCGACCACGTCGGCGGCGGCGCGCGCCTCCGCGGCGCCCTCCGTGAGATCCGGCACCGCGACGGACAGCGGATCCCGGAACGCCACGTTCACGTGCACGGGCGTCCGCTCGTCGCGGGCGCGGCGGTACGCGTCGCGGGCGATCACCGCGTCCCGCGCCAGATCGTCGTCCGTCTCCTCGGGCGCGGGCACGTCGATGCACGCGACCCGGTCGCCGAACATGCCGGGCTGGCGCGTGGTCTGGTTGCTCGCGATGCCGCGGAGCTCAGCCGGGCGGTCGCCCGTGAGGAGCAGCATCGGGACGCCCGAGTGCCAGCCCTCGAGCACGGCGGGGTGGAGGTTCGCGACGGCCGTGCCGGAGGTCGTGATGACGGGAGCGGGGCGGCCGGACTCGACGCCGAGGCCGAGCGCGAGGAAGCCGGCGGCGCGCTCGTCGATGCGGACGTGCAGGCGCACGCCCTCGACGCGCTCCAGCTCGGCGGCGACGAGCGCGAGGGCCTGGGAGCGGGATCCGGGGCAGAGCACCACGTCGGTGACGCCCTCGGCGACGAGCGCGAGCAGCATCGCGATGGCGCGATCCGTGGACGGGTTGCCGGTGCGGGGAGCGGCGGCGGACGGCGTGGGGAGGGAGTCGGTGGCGGTCACCGGGTCAGGCGTCCCGGCGACCGGGGGTGCCGCGATCGTCATCGGCATCGGGGCTCGGCCGCGGGGCGGTGCCCGTGCCGCCCGGGGTCGCCGGCCCGTCGCCGTCCGGGCCCGTGCCGTCGCTGTCGAGGTCGGCGAGCTCCTGCTCGAGGCGGCGGATGCGCTCCTCCTCCGACCGGGTGCGGCCGAGGCCGGAGAGGAAGTCGGGGTCGTCGTCCGGGCCGAGGCGGCGGCCGGATGCGCGGGCGAGATCGGTGCGGTCCTTGCCGATGGCGAGCCACAGGATGCCGCCGATGACAGGGACCAGGACGACCACCGCGATCCACGCGGGCTTCGGGAGGCCGCGCATGCGGGTCCGCGGCGTCAGGGAGGTGTCCACGATGACGAAGACCGTGAAGAACACGATCACGACGGCGAGACCGATCAACAGGCGGGGCATCTCCCGATGGTAGCTCCGCAACCGGGGAGGACGCCGGGCGTCGCACGGGCGGGACGAGGGCGCCGGCCGCATCCCGGCTGGGTGGCGGCGCCTGCACAGGCGACCGGCCCGTCCAGGCGACCGGCCTATGCTGACCCGGTGAGTTCCCGTCGCTACTGGCTCGTCTACACCGTCGTCCGCATCCTCCTGTTCGCCGTCCCGTTCGGGCTGGTCGTCGCCGTGAGCCCGGACTTCTGGCCGCTGGCCGCCGTCATCGGCGCGGTGGTGTCGTTCTGCGGCTCCTACATCTTCCTGAGCAAGCAGCGCCAGGCCATGGCCGCGGACCTCGCGGCCGTCGCCGCCGGGCGCCGCAAGCCCGTGGAGGACGACGACTCCGAGGACGCCGCGGTCGACGCGGCCGAGCGCCGGGCCCGCGCGGCCGGATCCGCCGACGTCGCCACGGCCGCCACGGGCACGCCGGGCGTCGGCGCCCCGGACACCGCCGCGGCCGCCCCGCGCGCCGACGGCGAGGCCGAGCGCAGCTGAGCCGCGCGCGTCAGGCCGGGTCCGCGGGCCCGTCGCGCTCGATCGGCACGTAGGCGACCCACCGGCCCGTGGTCGGAGGAGCCTGGTCGCGCACCGCGGGAGGCGTGGTGCGCGTGGACGAGGTGAGGCGTCCGTGGTCCATGACCAGGTACCGCTCCCCCGGCCCCGCCTCCGCGGACGCCCGCGCGACCTGGGCCGCGAGGGCCGCGGCCGCCCGCTCGGGATCCGTCGCCCGGCGCTCCGTCCACCACGCCTCGAGCGCTGCGTCGACCACGAGCACCGCGCGCCGCCCGCCGCCCGAGCGCTGCCGCAGCGCGAGGAGCCGCGGGTCGTCGGTCGCCCACGTCTCGTGGTCCGGGGCGAGCGCCCGGACGAGGTCGGGATCCATCGCGCTCAGAACGCGAACGCCGCCCCGAGGCCCAGGCCGAACGTGAGCGCCGCCATGCTCGTGAGCTGCAGCGACAGGATCAACTCCTTGGGGGTGCGGCCGGTGCACGCGATGATCGCGGCCGGCAGCGCCAGCGCCAGCGTGAACAGCACGAGCAGCGCCTTCGGGTAGAAGAGGAAGAAGAACACCACGACCGCGTAGGCGATCGCGACCTCGATGCAGTAGACGATCCGCGAGCCGCGCGGGCCGAGCCGCACCGCGAGGGTGCGCTTGCCGACCTTGCCGTCCTGCTCGATGTCGCGGATGTTGTTGACCATCAGCACGGCGGACGCGAAGCCGCCCGCCGCGACGCCGCCCAGCCAGCCCTCGCCCGTGATCATGCCGATGAGGATGAACTGCGTGCCCGCCGTGGCGACCAGGCCGAAGAACACGAAGACGACCACGTCGCCGAGGCCGGCGTAGCCGTAGGGCCGCTTGCCGCCGGTGTAGAAGTAGGCCGCGACGATGGCGACGGCGCCGACCGCGAGCAGCCACCAGTGGCCGGTGATCAGCACGATCACGAGGCCCGCGACGGCGGCGAGGCCGAAGAACGTCAGCGCCACGGTGAGCACGGTGCGCGGCTTGGCGGCGCCGGATCCGGTGAGGCGGGCGGGGCCGACGCGCACGTCGTCGGTGCCGCGGACGCCGTCGGAGTAGTCGTTGGCGTAGTTCACGCCGATCTGCAGCAGCACCGCGACGGCGAGGCAGAGGAGCGCGAGGCCGAGGGAGACGCCCTCGTCGGGGCCCATCGCGCGGGCCGCTCCCGCGCCGATCGCGACGGGGGCGACGGCGAGCGGGAGGGTGCGGATGCGGGCGCCGGAGATCCAGTCGCGCGCGGTGGCCTTGCGCGCCTTCGCCGGGTTGCCGGAGCGCGCCTTGGCGGGCGATCCCGGACGGGTGCGGGCGGAGGACGAGGGGGCCTGCCGGGTGCGCTTCTTCTTCTGTGCCACGAGGGGCGATCCTACGCGCGGACGCGCGGACGCGCGGGCGCCGCGACCCACTACCCACGACCCGAGCTCCTCGGCCAACATGAGCCGAGCGGACGCGCTCGGATCCGCCTGGTGCCCGACGGCGGCGGTCGCGCGCAGCGCGACCCAGAGGAACGGGCCGCCGGGCCGGGAGACGTGCACGCCCGCGAGGGCGACGGTCAAGGCACCGGCGAGTGCGACGAGCGCGTAGCCGCCGCCCACCACGAGCGCGGACACGGCAGCGATCGTGGTCCGGTCGTCGCGGTCCGCGGCGATGCTGCCGAGCGGGCGGAGCACGAACGACGTCGCGAGACCCGCGGCCAGAAGGGCGCCGGTCTGCGCGGCAGTGAGCCCGAGCACGGCGCGCGAACAGGGGCAGGGCGGAGTTCACGACCTGGCCGGCGCCGCTCGCGACCGTGACGCTCGACAGGGACCGCAGGGGGAACAGCGGCTCGGAGGGCTGCGTGCTTGTCGCGCTTATCGTCATGCTCCGGCTCTGTCCCGCCGCCGCGCAGAGACGACCTCGGCCCAAGAATGGCTTGCGCCTCGGCGACCGGGCCTGTTGACGACTGATGGCGGGCGCCCCAAGGGGCACCCGCCATCCTGGCGCTGGTGTCAGCGCGCGGCGCCGCTTGACCGCCGGCTCCGCGCCTCGTGCGCGCCGGTGGCGATCACGAAGAGCAGCGCGCCGAGACCGAGGATGACGCCAGAGGAGCTGACGAATCCTGCTGCGATGACGGCCACCATGGCGATGGATACCCACGGGACGGTGTGCCATCCACGCATGCGCGGTAGGAGACCGAGGACGAGAGCGATGACGACAAAAGTCAGCACGAACGACAGCCACGGGCGGGCAGTAGCGGAATCGATGATTCCGACCAGTGCCGCGACAACGGCGATGATTGCCGTTCCCGCGAGCCCAATTAGAGCAACCCGATTCCGATTCGTCGTGCCGAATTCATCCTGTCCGTTTTGGTTCGTCATACTCATCCCCCTTGCGCATCCGGTATCACGGTTACTCGTCGACGCTACCAGGGCTGATCTGCCTCACCTCTAGCAGGGGATGGGGGGGCGCGATCTGCCAGACGGGAGCGTAGACGCGGAGGCAGATCGCCTCGGTCCCGCTGAAGTCCTGCGCCTGGATGTACTCGTTCACCTTCTGGATCGCGACGGCACACGCTGCAGCTCCGACCGAGGCAGTGATGAAGGCGCACGCGACCGTCGCCGGCGTGGCGGCGCCGTCGATGGCCGCCTGCCACTTGGGCAGCGTGCCCTGGATGTACGGGCCGCCGAGGCCGATCCCCCCGGACCACTGCGGCGAGACGACGTCCTTCCGGGGCTCCTCTGCCAGCGTGGTTCCGATCGTGAACCCGCCCTCGGTGGACTCGTAGGTGGTGCCACCGGTGTTGACGAAGCCGTTGCTCTCCAAGATCGCCTTCTTCTCGGCTAGCGTGGGTGCCTTCTCGACCTCGGCGAACACGCCCCCCGAGACGGGCAGTTCGACGGCGGGCGCCGGCGCGGCCGCTGTCGTCATGGGCGCTGCGGCCGTCGTCGCGGGCGCCGCGACCGCGACGCCTACAGCCCCGCTAACGAAGCGATTGGTGAATGCGTTTTTGGACATAGCAATTCCCCCAATGAAATTGGTATCCGCCTTCGATGACGAATGCATCCTGTCTACGCCTGCGCCTCGGGGGAGGTCAACCACCGCGTCTCTGTGATAGGCCTCCCGCCGCGACCCTTGCATCCGCACCGGCATGGGATCGGCTCGATCTCGCCATTCCCGCATGCCCCACGTTTGGGGCGAAAATATGCACGTTTTCGTAGAAGCAGCATGTCGAGGGGTTGACACCGGACATATCTCGGGGTATTCGTCCGGGCGTCGGAATGTCGGCGCTGACTCGTACGCTCGTCGACGAGCGTGGCCGGATTCTCCTACAGCGACTCGATCGACGAAGGAGACCACCCGGAGAACAAGGTGAAGGGCGGCATCGAGCGCCTGGTGCGCGGCGTCGAGACCCACCCATGGGCGCACCAGGAGGCCGGCTACTGGCCCTTCCAGGTCGAGGACTCCCCCGTGCTCGGCTACGTGCTGCGTAGTCTGTGCCGAGCCCGAAGACCCGTTCATGTGCGAGGTTTACGCGGACACCCGCAACGAGCGGGGACAGCGGAATTGGGTCCACCGGGAAGCGTCCTCGAACGCGGCCGCGGCGCGCATGATGCCACGCTCGGATCGGCCGGTGCCGTTCGCTTCGCGGCACGCGACGGCGCCAGCGGATGTCCCCTGTGACCCGTAGGCCGGCGTCTGGTTGAGACGCCCGACGTATACGACCACGTGACCGGCCGGGATCCGCGGGCCGAGCTGTTCGACGGCCGCCCAGCCCGAGGTGGCGTCGACGGTGGCGAGCTCAGCACCGCTCTCCGCGCGGGGCCGACGCGCTACCGGCTGCGGCTAGCGGCTGCCGCCCACCGGCGACGGCGCCCAGCCGTCCGCCGGGCAGTTCCAGCGCATGATCGCGTGGCGCCCGTGCTCGAAGCCGAGCTCGCTGAGCGTGGAGGTGGAGAGCGTGAGGATCCCGCCGGCCTCCGCGGGCAGGCCGACCCACGCGACGGCGAGCGCGCGGATCACGTGCGCGTGCGCGACGAGCAGCACGTCCTGGCCGGACTCGAGCACGGGCAGCACGCGCTCGAGCACCTGGAGCACGCGGGCGCGGACCTGCTGGGACGTCTCGCCCGGGGTGTCGCCCGCGGGCACGCCGTCGGTCCAGAGGTCCCAGTGGCCGCGCTCGGACTGGATGTCGGCGGTGGTGCGGCCCTCGTACGCGCCGTAGTCGAACTCGACCAGACGGTCGTCGACCTCGGCCTGGTCGCCATAGCCGATGAGCTTGGCGGTCCGCTGCGCACGGGAGCGGGGGCTGGCGAGCACGAGGCCGAACTCGGTGCCCGAGAGCACGCCGCCGACCGCGCGCGCCTGCTCCTCGCCGGTGGCCGTGAGGGGGATGTCGGTCGTGCCGGTGTGGCGCCCGTTGACGCTCCACTCGGTCTGCCCGTGGCGCACCATCACGATGCGGCCGCGAACCTTCTCCTGCCACTCCGGGGTGCCGGGGATCTCCGCGCGGGCGATGGCCGCGTCCACCTCCGCGTACATCGGCGCCACGTCGTCGCGGGCGAGGCGCTTGGCGGTGGCGGGGTTCATGCCGGTCATAGCGGGGGTCTCCTCCGTCGCCCGGGAGGGGTGGCGGGCGACATCCGACTCTACGCCCGGGCGGATCCACGACCGGTGGGCGGCCGGATCCGCGGGGCTCAATGCACGTGCTCCAGCAGGTCGAGGCCGACCACGCCCAGGGCGTCGCGGACGGCGAGGCGGGCGCGGAGGTCGGCGTCGTCGAAGTGCGCCATGACGGCGTACGCGACCGCGCCGCGCGGCCCGCGGAGCACGCCCGCCTCGGCGCGCACGCCCGCGTCCACTCCCGTGCAGTCGACGAGCGCCATGCCGTGCTCGCCGCCGCGGCCCACCGGTGCATCGAGCCCGAAGGAGGCGGCCACCATCGACCGGTCGGTGTTGAGCGCGAGCCAGCCGACCACGCGCGTGCTCGTCTCCTCGTCGACCACCTCGCCGTGCACGAGCGAGGCGAAGAGCGACGCGAGCTCGCGGGCGGATCCGACGGAGAGCTGCGGGGCGTCGTCCGGCCCGCGGGTGCCGCGCGCCACGTCGAGGAGCGCCGTGCGGCGGAGGCCGAGCGACTCGGCGCGCGTGCGAACAGCGTCGAGGCCGACGAGCCCGAGGAGCGCGTTGGTGGCGGCCGCGTCACCTGTGGCGCCGACGAGCGACGCGAGATCCGTGACGGGCAGCGACGGCACCACGAGGTGGCGCCAGAGGCCCGCGGTGCCGCCCTCGTCGCCAGGCCGGCGGTCCACGAGGTGCAGCGGGGACAAGTTGCCGCACGTCATGCGCGCCGAGAGCTCGACGAGGAGGAGCACGCGGCCGAGGCCGGCGGCGGGCAGGGCGACGTGGTCGTCGACCGCGAGCACCACGTCGCCCGAGTCGAGGTCGGTAGCGCGGGCCGCGACGCGCATGCCGTCGAGGGCGAGGCCGCCGAGCGCGCGGAACGCGGAGCGGAAGCCGTCGGTCGGCTCCTGCCCCGCGTGGCGCGCGGCACCGCCCCCGGTGTGCCGGGGGCGACGCTGCGGATCCTCGCCGGCGGCGGCCATCGCGCGACGCGTCACCAGATGGTGACGCGGGCCTCCTCGTCGAGCCAAAGGCCGTCGCCCGGCTTCACGTCGAACGTGTCGTAGAACGCATCGATGTTGCGGACGATCTGGTTGCAGCGGAACTCGTTCGGTGCGTGCGGGTCGATGGCAAGCAGCCGCATCACCTCGGCGTCGCGGCCCTTCTGCTGCCAGGCCTGCGCCCAGGAGAGGAAGAAGCGCTCGGCGCCCGTGAGCCCGTCGATGACCGGCGGCTCCGCGCCCTCGAGCGAGAGCAGGTACGCCTTCCACGCGATGGAGAGGCCGCCGAGGTCGCCGATGTTCTCGCCGATGGTGAGCGCGCCGTTCACGTGCGGGGCGTCGTCACCCGTGAGCTGCGCGGGCACGAGCGCGTCGTACTGCTGGATCAGCGACGCCGTGCGCTCCTCGAACGCCGCACGGTCGGCCGGGGTCCACCAGTCGGTGAGGCAGCCGTCGCCGTCGTAGCGCGAGCCCTGGTCGTCGAAGCCGTGGCCGATCTCGTGGCCGATGACGGCGCCGATCGCGCCGTAGTTCGCGGCCGGGTCGCGCGACTCGTCGAAGAACGGGAACTGCAGGATGGCGGCCGGGAACACGATCTCGTTGAAGCCCGGGTTGTAGTACGCATTGATGGTCTGCGGCGTCATGAGCCACTCGTCGCGATCGAGCGGCGCGCCGATCTTCGCGAGCTCGCGGCGCGTGTCGAACCGGGCGGTCGCGCGGACGTTGCCCACGAGGTCCGTCGGGTCGATCTCGAGCGCCGAGTAGTCGCGCCACTTGTCGGGGAAGCCGATCTTCGGGGTAAACTTCTCGAGCTTCTCCAGCGCCCGGCCGCGCGTCTCCGCGGTCATCCAGTCGAGGCCGGAGATGGACTGCCGGTACGCCTCGACGAGGTGGCCGACGAGCACGTCCATCTCGGCCTTCGCGGTGGGCGAGAAGTGGCGCTCGACGTAGATGCGGCCGATGGCCTCGCCCATGGATCCCTCCACCAGCGAGACGCCGCGCTTCCAGCGCACGCGCTGCTCGGGCGCGCCCGTGAGCGTGCGGCCGTAGAAGTCGAAGCTCGCCTCGGAGAAGGCGTGAGGGAGCAGCGCCGCGTTCGCGCGGACGACCTGCCAGGTGAGCCAGTCGCGGAGCGCGGGGACCTCGGCCTCGGCCAGCAGCGCGCCGAGGCCCTCGGCGAAGCTCGGCTCGCGCAGCACGACCTCGTCGAGCGCGGCGGCGGGCGCCTCGAGGGCGTCGCGCCAGACGTCGAGGTCGGCGCCGGCGGCCTTCGCCACCAGCTCGCGGAGCTCGGCCCACGTGACGAGGTTGTAGGTGGCCTGGCTGTCGCGCGTGCGGACGTTGTCCCAGTGGGCGGCGGCGATGCGGGTCTCGAGGTCGAGGATCCGGTCGGCGCGGCCCGCGGGGTCGTCGAGCTCCGCGAGGCCGAGCATCCTCTCGACGAAGGCGCGGTAGGCGTCGCGGATGGCGGCGTGGCCCTCCTCGCGGTAGTAGCCCTCGTCGGGGAGGCCGATGCCGCCCTGCTCGATCTGCACGACGTAGCGCTCGGGGTCGCCCGGGTCGTTGTCGACGAAGAGGCCGAGGAGGCCCGGGACGTTCGTCTGCTCGAGCGCGCCGAGCGTGCGGAGGAAGGACGGCACGTCGGTGACGGCGGCGGCCGCGTCGAGGTGGTCGCGGATCGGCTCGACGCCGAGGCACTCGACGCGCTCGGAGTCCATGAAGCTCGTGAAGAGGTCGCCGGTCTTGCGCTCCTCGGTGCCGGGCTCGGCGTCGACGGCCTCCTCGATGATCACCCGCACGGCGTCCTCGGCCGCCTCGGCGAGCTGGTGGAACGAGCCCCAGCGGGCCTTGTCGTCGGGGATCTCGGTGCGGTCGAGCCAGCGCCCGTTCACGTGGAGGTAGAGGTCGTCCTGCGGTCGGACCCCCTCGTCCAGCTCGTCGGTGCGGATCCCGGTCGGAGGTGTCTCGGCGCTCATGGGCACGAGCCTAGGGGCGTCGGCCGGATCCGCGCCGGGAGAGATGACAAGCACGCTTGACACCCCCGAGATGGAAAGCTAGCTTGTCATCCATGCGCAGCGAGGTGAGGGGACTCCGGACGGCGGCCGGGCTCTCGCAGCAGTCCCTCGCCGACGCGCTCGGGGTCTCCCGTCAGACGATCAACGCCATCGAGACGGGCCGCTACGACCCGTCGCTCGCCCTGGCCGTGAAGGCGGCCCGCTTCTTCCACCGATCCGTCGAGGAGGTCTTCCATGTCGAAGACGACTGAACGCCGCGGGATCTCCCGCGTGAACGCGCTGCTCGTGGGGGTGCTCGCCGCCGGCGCCGTCGTCGCCCTGATCGCGGGCAACCCGTACAACGCGATCACGCTCGCGCTCATGGCGGCCATCCTGCTGGGCGGCGCGCTCCACGCAGCCCGGCCCACGGCATCCGACGTCACCCGCATCGACGGGCTCGAGTACCGCGACGAGCGCGACGGGCTGCTCGCGCAGAAGGGCTTCGCCGCCGTGGGCGTCGCGGCGCTCGTCATGACCGTGGGCACGTTCTTCGTCACCACGCTGATGGGCCGGGTGCACTGGTACGTCCTGGCGCAGATGCTCGTGCTCGCCGCGGTCTGGGCAGTCGCGAACCGGCTGGCGGCCCGGCGGGGCTGAGCGGCGCGGCGCACCGGATCCGCTCCCGGAAACGCCACCGCAACACGGCGTCGGTACGCTCGCGGATCGGGGCGTCTCCCCACACACCCGCGCGGAAGCAGGCGATCATGGCCCGACCGATCTGGACCCTCCACGGCGACGGCAAGGCGGTGGACGCCTCCGCGGTCGTCGGCCCCGGCGAGCGCCTCACCTGGCCGCGCACGATCGGGCTCGGGATGCAGCACGTCGTCGCGATGTTCGGCGCGACCTTCCTCGTGCCCGTGCTCACGGGCTTCCCGCCCACGACCACGCTGTTCTTCTCCGGGATCGGGACGCTCCTGTTCTTGGCTCTCACGCGGAACCGGCTGCCCAGCTACCTCGGCTCGTCCTTCGCGTTCATCGCGCCGATCACGGCGGCGAACGCGGCCACCGCGGCGGGCGGCGGCGGCATCGGGGCGGCGCTCGCGGGCATCGTCGCGGTCGGCGTGATGCTGGCGGTCATCGGCGGCATCGTGCAGCTCACCGGCACCGGCTGGATCGACGCGCTGCTGCCGCCCGTGGTGGCCGGCGCGATCGTGGCGCTCATCGGCTTCAACCTCGCCTCCGCGGCGCGCGACAACTTCGTGCTGGCGCCCGTGACGGCGACCATCACGCTCGCCGCGGTGATCCTCTCGACCGTGCTGTTCCGCGGGATCCTCGGTCGGCTCTCCATCGTGCTCGGCGTGGTCGTCGGCTACGTGGTGGCCGCGATCCGCCAGGAGATCGACTACTCGAAGCTCGAGGCCGCCGCGTGGATCGGCCTGCCCGAGTTCCACACGCCCGAGATCACGCCGCAGTTCTGGGCCCTGCTGCCCGCGTTCCTGCCCGTCGTGCTCGTGCTCGTCGCGGAGAACGTGGGCCACATCCGCGGCGTCGCGCAGATGACCGACGGGAGCGTGAACAAGCTGACCGGGCGCGCGCTCCTCGCCGACGGCCTGGCGACCGTGCTCGCGGGCCTCGGCGGCGGATCCGGCACCACGACCTACGGCGAGAACATCGGCGTCATGGCCGCCACCCGCGTCTACTCGACCGCCGCCTACTGGGTGGCCGGCGGGTTCGCGGTGCTGCTCGGGCTCTCGCCCAAGGTCGGCGCGGTCATCAACACGATCCCGGCGGGCGTGCTCGGCGGCGTGACGACCGCGCTCTACGGCCTCATCGGGATCATCGGCGTGAAGATCTGGCTCGACAACAAGGTCGACTTCTCCAAGCCCGTCAACCAGCTCACGGCCGCCACCGCGCTCATCGTCGCCATCGCGCCGTTCACCTTCACGCTCGGCACCGTCTCGTTCAACGGCATCGCGCTCGGCACCGTCGCGGCCATCGTGATCTACCACGTGATGCACACGGTCGCGCGGCTCCGCGGCACCGACTGACCCGACGGGCGTCCGCGGGCGGAGGATCCGCTCACGGCCAGGCGCCGTCCCCGTGGCCTACCATCGCGGGGAGCGCCGCCCGCCGGCCGGGCGTCCGCGAGCCGGGCCCCCGCCATCGCGGGAGCGTCCCCGTCCGCATCGACCGCAGGAGAACCACCCGCCATGCACACGCCTGCGCGCCGAGAGGGCGCCTCCCGGTGACCGCGGACGAGTCGCTCGCCGCGCATGCCGTCCGCCCACCGGCCCGCGGCATCATGGCGCGCCCGTGGCTGGCCTTCGCGCTCTGCCACCTCTGGCTCATCACGCTTAACCTGATCGGCCCCACCTCCGCGCTCACCGACGTGACGGACGTCTACCGCGTCTGGATGCAGGAGGGCATGGCCGGCGGCGGCTGGGTGGGCATCGACCTGCCGTGGGTGTACCCGATCCTCGCGGCCGTGCCCATGCTCGTCTCCCTCGTCGGCGGCACCGTGCTCTACGGCACGGTGTGGCTCGCGCTGGTCACGCTGCTCGACGCCGGGGCCTTCGCGCTGCTCCTCCGCATCCGGCGCGGACGCGGCCTCGGACCGGCCGCGTGGTGGCTCGGCTTCCTCGTGGCGCTCGGGCCGGTCTCGCTCGGCCGGATCGACGCGGTCACCGTGCCGCTCGCCCTCGCCGGCCTGCTCGTGCTCGCGACCCGGCCTGGCCTCGCCTCCGCGCTCCTCACCGTCGGCGCCTGGGTGAAGGTGTGGCCGGCCGCCCTGCTGCTCACCGCCGTGATCGCCCGCCGCGGGCTCGCGCGCGGCAGGGTCGTCGTCACCGCGCTCGGCACGACGGCCGTGGTCGTGGCCGGATCCCTCCTCATCGGCAGCGGCGCGAACGTGCTGGGCTTCGTGGGCCAGCAGACCGGCCGCGGGCTCCAGGTCGAGTCGACCGCAGCGCTGTACCACCTGTGGCGCATCGTCGCGGGCGACGACCGGTACCGCGTGTACGACGACCTGCGCATCATCACGTTCCAGGTGTCGGGCCCCGGGGTGGACGCGGTCGCGGCCGCGCTGACGCCGATCATGGTGGGCGTCGTGCTCGTCGTGACGCTGCTCGGGATCCGCGCGCACCTCCGCGGCGCGTCCCCCGCCGCGCTGATGGGGCCGCTGTCGCTCGCGCTCGTCGCGGCCCTCATCGTCACGAACAAGGTCGGCTCGCCGCAGTACGTGTCGTGGTTCGCCGTGCCGATCATCGTGATGCTCGTGCACGACCGCCACGCCCCCGGCACGGCCGTCGTGGCGCGCCTCGGGCTCGTCGTGGCCGCGCTCACGCAGCTCGTCTTCCCGTACGCGTACACGCTGCTCACCTCCGCGGTGCCGGTGATGGTCGCGGTGATCACGCTGCGCGACCTCGCGGAGATCGCGCTCCTGGCGGTCGCCGTCGCGCAGCTGGTCCGGCTGGGCGCCGCGGAGGTCGACGGGATCCCCGGGGCCAGGATCACCCGTGCACGGCGGGACATGTCGCGGCCGGTGCGCCCCGCGCTGGGCGCGCGCGTGCTCGGCCCGCAGGCGGCGGCGCCCGCCCGTCAGGAGAGCGGCACCGCCTGAGCGAGGGCGGCGAGCACGGCGTCCGACGTGGCGACGGCGCCGAACACGCCGCCCTGCATCGTGACCATCCGGAGCGCCGCCTCGTGGTTCGCCGGATCCGTGGCGCCCGTGCAGTCCGACAGCACCAGGCACTCGTAGCCGCGGTCGTTGGCCTCGCGCATGGTCGTGGAGACGCACACGTCGGTCGTGATGCCCGTGAGGATCAGCCGGTCGATGCCGCGCGAGCGCAGCAGCAGGTCGAGGTCGGTCGCGTAGAAGGCGCCCTTGCCGGGCTTGTCGATCACGGGCTCGCCCGGGAGCGGGGCCACCTCGGGCACGATCTCCCAGCCGGGCTCGCCGCGCACGAGGATCCGCCCGCACGGCCCGACGCTGCCGATCTCGGCGCCCGCGCGCTCCGACCGCCACCGCTTGTTCGCGGGCAGGTCGGAGAGGTCGGGGCGGTGGCCCTCACGGGTGTGGATCACGGTCATGCCGAGCTCGCGCCCGCGCTCGAGCAGCCGGGCGGTGGGTGCGAGGCCCGCGCGGGTGAGCGCGAGGTCGTAGCCCATGCGGTCGATGTAGCCGCCGACGCCGCAGAAGTCGACCTGCCAGTCGATGCAGACCACGGCGGTGCGGGCGACGTCGACGGCGCCGTCGTAGGGCCAGGCGTAGGGATCCGCCGCGACGGACGTGGTGCCGGTCACGGTCGCGGGCACGGTGACCGCGCTCACGAGCGGGCCTCCCCCGCCTCGACGGCCGCGCCGAGCGGGGCGCGCACGCGTCCCGCGGCGTCCACGGCGACGAGCACGACCGCGCCGACGACCATGCCGACGACGGCCGTCGAGAGGAAGTCGGCGTACGCGTGGGCCACGAGCGCGACGACGGCGCCGACCGCCCAGCCGACGAAGGCGGGGGCGCGCCATGCGCCGCGGGCGCCGACGGGTCCAGCCGCCGCACGTCGCGGGGCGAGCAGCAGCTGGTCGACGATGAGCACGGCGCCGATGGGCGGCACGATCACCCCGAGCAGGTTGAGCCACACCTCGAAGTAGGTCCAGATGCCCGCGACCGCGAGCACCACGCCGACCGCGCCGAGCACCAGCGTCGTGCGGCGCATGCGCATCCCGGTGAGCTGGCTCCAGCCGACGGCGCCGTTGTAGAGGCAGTGGGCGCACACGGATCCGAGGTTCACCACCACGAACAGCACGGCGAGCGGCACGAGCGCGCCGCCCTGCGCGACGAGGATCCCGAGGAAGTCGCCGCCCGCCGTGCCCGGGTCGGTCGCGCCGCCCAGCGCGACGACGAGGCCGCCGACCACGAGCGCGACGGCGTTGCCGAACGGGAACGCGGCGAGGGTCGCGAGCACGGCCTGCCGGCCCGAGCGCGCCCAGCGCGTGAAGTCGGCGGTCATGGTGCCCGAGTCGGCGAACAGCGCGACGACGAGGGTCACGGCCGCGCCGAAGCTGAGCGCGCCGGCTCCCGCCGCGGGCGCCGTCTGCAGCTCCGCGCCGCCCGACCGGGTCGCGACGATGACGACGGCGACCACGCCGAGCACTAGGTAGAGAGGAGCGGCGACCACGCCGATCCAGGAGAGCGCGCGGATGCCGAGCAGCGTGACCGCGACGAAGAGGAGGCCCGCCGCGAGCGTGGTGCCCGTCTGGTCCCAGCCGAGGCTGCCGTGGAGGGTCGATCCGGTGAGCCCGGTCTGGAACGCGAACCAGCCGATGACCACGGTGGCGAGGAAGGCAGCCGGCACCACGTAGCCCGTGGCGCCGAACGTGCGCATGGCCATGAGCGCGAAGCTCTCGCCGCTGCGCCCGGCCAGGTAGCTGAGCGCGCCGACGTAGACCATGAGGACGAGCGTGCCGACCGCGATGGCGCCCATGCCCGGCCAGAAGCCGACCGAGTGGACCACCAGGCCGCCGAAGACCGCGCACGTGAGGATCATCGGGAAGCCCAGCCACACGGCGGCGACCGACGAGGTGCGGCGGCGCGCGTGTGCGGGGACCGGCTCCGATTCGTACTCGGAGAAGGCGGCCCGCGCGGCGGGGTCGGGCTGGGGCTCGACGGCGGGGCGCGTGGCCGGCGGGGTGCGACATGGGATCTCCTCGGGAGGCTCGATCAGGACGCCGGTCACGGGTGCCGGGCGCGTCCTATAGGACCAGCCGAGGCGATCACCGGCGTTTCACCCGTGTTTCGCGGATGTGAAACACGTCTGGGTGATGGCCTGGCGGCGGATCCTAATAATCGGGGGATGCCGGCTCCCGCTCTCGTCCCCGCCCGTCTCGGCGCCGCGGAGCGCGTGCGGGTGATGCTCGAGGAGGAGATCCTCGGCGGCGTCATCGCCCCCGGATCCCGCGTGAAGGCCGACGAGGTCGCCCAGCGGATGGGCACGAGCCACATCCCCGTGCGCGAGGCGCTGCGAGCGCTCGAGGCCGACGGCTGGGTCGTGCACCGCGCACACGAGGGCATGTCGGTGCGGCCGCGCGTGCTGTCCGAGCTGGTGGACCTGTTCGAGGCGCGCGCGCTCGTCGAGCCGCGGACCGTCGAGCTCGCCGCGGGGCGCCGCACGGCCGACGACCTGCGCGAGCTGGAGCGGGTCATCCGCCTGCAGGAGCGCACCGCGGATCCCGCCGACCTCGCCCGCCTCAACTACGACTTCCACGTGGCCCTCGCCGCGGCCGCGCACAACAGCACGCTGGCGTCCGTCGTCGAGTCGATGTCGAATCGCGTGCGCTTCCACTACCTGCCCGCCGCCAGCGCCCGCCGACCCGACTCGCTCGCCGACCACCGCGAGCTGCTGGCGCTGGTGGAGCGGCGCGAGGGCGAGCGCGCGGCGGATCTCGCGCGCCGGCACATCGAGGCCACGCGCGTCGACGCGTGCGCGGCGCTCGAGGCGCTCGAGCGCGAGGAGGCCGCGGCCGCGGGCTAGGCCTCAGAGCCCGAGCAGCCGTTCCAGCGCCGGGTCCTCGAGGGAGTCGAGCACGAGGTCGGCGCCCGCGTCGCGCAGCTCGTCGGCCGAGTAGTGGCCGCTCGCGACGCCCACCGCGGTCGCGCCCGCGTCGTGCGCGGAGGTGATGTCGTTCGGGGTGTCGCCGACGACGAGCACCTCGTCGCGCGCGGGCTCGGCGCCGCGCAGGGTGCCGGCCGTGGCGATCGCGCGGCGGACGACGTCGACGCGGTCGGGCGAGTCGGATCCGTACGCGCCGAAGACGAAGAACCGGCCGAGCCGGGCGGGCTCCATCTTCGTGCGGGCCGCGCCCTCCATCGCGCCCGAGACGACGCCCAGCACGACGCCCGCGTCGGCGAGCCGGTCGAGCAGCGCCTCGGCGCCGTCGAGCACGCGGTAGCCCCCGGAGACGAGGATGTCGTCGGCGAGGTGGCGGAGGTACGAGGCGTAGAGGCGGGCGAGCTCGGCGGGCTCCGGATCCCGGCCCATCACGGCGCGGAATGTCGCGGTGCCGACCTGCGGATCCGTCTCCCCCGCCGACGAGTGCTCGCCGATGTCGGCCTCCACGTCGTGCAGGTCGCGGAAGGCCATCGCCCAGCTGCGGGCACCGGACCCGCCCGTGTGGATGAGGGTCTCGTCGATGTCGAAGAGGACGGCGGGCGGGGTGGATGCGGTGTCGGCCATCCGTCCATCGTGCTCCGGCGCACCTCCGCGCGACCTGCCCGAGGTCACGACCGGCGCGCGCGCATCCGCTCGGTCGTGCGCGCGATCACGCGCAGGCTGTCGATGAGGGTCGCGATCTGCTCGCGGCTGAGGTCGGCGAGCACCTCGTCCTCGTCGGCGACGAGGCGGCGCATGGCCCGGTCGACGCGCTCGATGCCGAACGGCGTGAGCACCACGAGCCGGCTGCGGCCGCCCGCAGGATCCTCCTCGCGCGTGATGAAGGAGCGCGCGGTCAGCCGGTTGACCCGGTGCACGAGGCTGCCCGTGTCGGTGCCGAGGCGCTCGGCGAGCCCGGCGCGCGTGAGGCCCGCGTCGCCCTGCTGGCGGAGCACGGAGAGGAACTCGAACTCGCTCGTCGTGAGGCCCTCGGCGGCGAACGCGCCCTCGCGGATCCGCTGCATCTGCGGCAGCAGGCGCCGGAGCCTCGACACCACGTCGAGCGGCGCGAAGTCGACGTCGGGCATGGCCGCGCCCCACGCGTCGATCACCAGGTCGACGTCGTCGTCATCCTTCATCGGGACTCCCACCGTCGCGTCCACGGTACCCGGGACGACGGCGGGTCGCGGCCCGGTGGGGACTCGGCGGAGGCGGACGCCGATGTCGCCGGGCGTCGCGGACCGCGGATCCGCCACCCGGCTCCGGCAGGATGTGCGCATGACCCGGCCGCTCCCGCTCCCCGACCGCCCGCTGGTGCTCGACGGGGGCCTCGGCACGCTGCTGGAGGCGCGCGGGCACGACCTGTCGGATCCGCTGTGGAGCGCGCGCGTGCTCGCCGACGAGCCCGACGCGGTGCGGGCGGCGCACGCCGAGTTCTTCCGCGCCGGGGCGGACGTCGCGATCACGGCGTCGTACCAGGTGGGGTTCGCGGCCTTCGCGGCGCGCGGGCTGAGCACCGCGGAGACCGAGGCGCTGCTGCGGGCGAGCGTGCGGCTCGCGGCCGAGGCGCGGGACGAGGTCGCCCGCGAGGATCCGCCCGGCGCACCCCGCGACCGCTGGATCGCCGCCTCCGTCGGCCCGTACGGCGCGACGCTCGGCGACGGCTCCGAGTACGCGGCATCCAGCGGCCTCACGCGCGCCGGGCTCCGCCGCTGGCACGCCCCGCGGTTCGCCGTGCTCGCCGACGCGGGCGCCGACCTCCTCGCCTGCGAGACGATCCCGAGCCTCGACGAGGGACGCGCGCTCGTGGACCTCGCGCGCGGCTCGGGCGCGTCCGCCTGGCTCGCGTTCACGGTCGAGGGCGGCCGGCTGCGCTCCGGCGAGCCCATGGCCGAGGGGTTCCGGCTCGCGGAGGAGGCCGACGAGATCGCGGCCGTGGGGATCAACTGTGCGCACCCCGACGAGGTGCCGGCCGCGATCGCCGCGGCCCGGAACGTCACCGACCGGCCGGTGGTCGTCTACCCGAACTCCGGCGAGCGCTGGGACGCCGTCGCGCGCGGCTGGGGCGGCGACCCGGCGCTGCCGTCCGTCGACGCGTGGATCCAGGCGGGCGCGTCGCTCGTCGGCGGGTGCTGCCGCGTCGGCCCCGACGAGATCCGGCGGATGCGGGACGCGCTGGGCTGAGGTCGCGCGCACGACGACGGCCCGCCCCCGCGAGGGGACGGGCCGTCGTGGCGTGCGGATGCGCGTCGGGTGCGGATCCGGGCGGATCAGGCGCCCGCGACCGCCTGGCGGAGGCCCTCGGCGAGCGATGTGGTGGGGCGGCCGAGGAGGCGCGCGAGATCGCCCGTCTCGTCGTCGAGCTGGCCGGCGCGCGTGGCGGCGTCGAGGCCCACGACGAAGCCGACGGTGCCCTCGTCGAGGCCGGCGCCGCCGAGGATCCGCGCGTGCTCCTCCGCGGAGACCTGCGAGACGGGGACGGGCTGGCCGAGGATGCCGGAGATCGCCTGCGCGAGGTCGTCCTGGGTCCAGCGCTCGTCGCCCGCGAGCTCGAACGTCTGGCCGGCGAGCGAGTCGTCGAGGGCCGCGACCGCGGTGGCCTCGGCGAACTCGGCGATGGTGGCGCTCGCGACGCGGCCGTCGCCCGCGCTCGTGAGGAGCGCGCCGGTCTGCTTCACGGTGTCGACCGTGCCCGCGTAGTTCTCGGTGTACCAGCCGTTGCGGAGGAGGGTGACGGGGACGCCGGAGGCGGCGAGCACCTCCTCGGTGGCCTTGTGCTCGCCCGCGATGAAGAGCTCGGTGGTGGAGGCGCGGAGGACGCTCGTGTAGAGGATCCGGCCGACGCCCGCGGCCTTCGCGGCCTCGATGACGGTGGTGTGCTGCGGCACGCGCTGGCCGACCTCGCTGCCGGAGACGAGCACGAGGGTGTCGCCGGGCTGGATGGCGGCGGCGACGCTGTCGGCGTCGGTGTACTCGAGGCGCGCGGTGCGGACACCCTGGGCGGCGAGGTCGGCGAGGGCCTCGGGGCGGCGCGCGGTGGCGAGCACGTCGGAGGCGGCGGCGCCGCGGGCGAGGAGGGACGCGACGATGCGCGATCCGAGGCGGCCGGTGGCGGCGGTGACGACGATGGTCATGGTGTGCCTTTCGAGTCGAGAGGAGGAGCGGTACGTCGGGGTCAACGACTCCGTCGCCGAGTACCTTCCCACAGGGAGGTACCCACCTTCTGGTAAGTTGTGGGATGTGACGCAGATGAGCTTCCGGGTGACCCGCGACCGACCCGGCGTGACCGAGGGCCGCTACCCCGCGAACTGCCCGTCGCGCACCCTGCTCGACCACATCACGAGCAAGTGGGGCGTGCTCGTGCTCCTCGCGCTCGGCGAGCGGTCGCGCCGCTGGGGCGAGCTGCGCCGGGAGGTCGAGGGCATCAGCGAGAAGATGCTCGCCTCCACGCTACGCACGCTCGCCGACGACGGGCTCGTCCTCCGCGAGGCGCAGCCCACCATCCCGCCGCGGGTCGACTACCGGCTCACCGAGACCGGCCACGAGGTGAGCGCGCGGCTCGTGCCGCTCATGGACCTGGTGATGGACATCACCGAGGACACGTCGCCCCTGGCGTCCCGCCGACCCTAGGCTGGATCCGGCAGCCGGGATCCGGCGCCTCCCGCCTCGCGCCACGGCGCCACCCGGCCAGAGAGAGATCACGACGATGCCCTCCCCGTCCGCGCCGACGCTGTCGCGCACGCCCGCCCCGACCCGCGACGTCCGCCGCGCGCGCGTCGCCGTCGGGATCCTCTTCTTCACCAACGGCGCGATCTTCGCGAACCTGCTGCCGCGCTACCCGTCGATCAAGGCCGAGCTCGGGCTCGCCAACGTCGAGTTCGGAGCCGCGGTCGCCGCGTCGCCGCTGGGCGCGCTCATCGCCGGGCTCGCCGCGGGCGTGCTCATCCGCCGGTACCGGTCGGCGCGCGTGGCGGTCGCCGCGACCGTGGTGGCCTCCGTCGGGATCCTGCTGGCCGGCCTCGCGCCCGCCTGGATCGTGCTCGCGGGCGCCCTGTTCCTCGCGGGCGCCATGGACTCCATCACCGACGTCGCGCAGAACTCCCACGCGCTGCGGGTGCAGCGGCTGTACGGGCGCTCGATCATCAACTCGTTCCACGCGGTCTGGTCGATCGGCGCGGTCGCGGGCGGGATCATGGGCGCGGCCGCCGCGCAGATCCGGATGCCGCTCCTCGTGCACCTCTCCAGCTCGGCCGTGCTGTTCAGCGCGCTGGCCGTGCTGTCGCTGCTGTGGCTGCTGAAGGGGCCGGAGCCGGAGCCCGGCGAGGGCGGCGCCGCGCACGCGCACGCGCCGGATCCCGAGGGCGACGTCGCCCGCGCCGCCTCCCCGCGCGCCCTCGGCCTCGTCGCGAAGTACGGCGTGCTGCTCGCGCTCGTGATCATCGCGTCCGGCGGGGCCATCGTCGAGGACGCCGGCAGCTCCTGGTCGGCGATCTACCTCTCGGGCGACCTCGGCGCGAGCGCGTTCGTCGCGGGCCTCGGCTTCATCTCCCTCCAGGGCATGCAGTTCGTCGGCCGGATGCTCGGCGACCGCATGGTCGACCGCTTCGGCCAGCGGGCCGTCGCCCGCCTCGGCGGCGTGCTCGTGCTCGTCGGCATGGGCGCCGCGCTCGCGTTCCCGAGCATCGTCGGCACGATCGTCGGGTTCGGCGTCGCGGGCTTCGGCGTCGCGACCCTCATCCCGGCCGCCATGCAGGCCGCGGACGAGCTGCCCGGCTTCCGGCCCGGCACCGGCCTCACGATCGTCGGCTGGCTGCTGCGCGTCGGCTTCCTCGTGTCGCCGCCCGTGGTCGGTGCGATCGCCGACGCGTCGTCGCTCCGCTTCGGCCTGATCTTCATCCCGGCCGCCGGCCTCCTCGTGCTCGTGTTCTCGCGCGTGCTGGCGACGCGACAGGCGCACCCGGCGGCGCAGGCGGCGCCCGGCGCGTCCGTCCCCTCCTCCTAGGGGCGACGCGGGCGGATCCGCTCACGGGCTGCTGCGAGTGCGGGCGCACCGCGCGACGGCCGCGGGAGAGTGGGCGCACACCCGCCACCCGCCGCGCCACCCGAGAGGATCGCCATGACCACCGACCTGCCCGGAGGGCTCTTCCCGCTCGCCCACGACCTCACCGTCACGCGCTTCGGCTACGGCGCCATGCAGCTCGCGGGGCCGCGCGTGTTCGGGCCGCCCGCGGATCCGGACGCCGCCCGGGCCGTGCTGCGCGAGGCCGTCGCTCTCGGGATCACGCACATCGACACGGCCGACTTCTACGGCCCCGGCCACACGAACGCGCTCATCGAGGAGGCGCTCTTCCCGTACCCGGAGCGCCTGCACATCGTGACCAAGGTCGGATCCCTGCGCGACGAGAAGGGCCGTTGGCCGCAGGCGCTCTCCGCGGCCGAGCTCCGCCAGGCCGTCTACGACAACCTCACGCACCTGACGCTCGACGTGCTCGACGTCGTGAACCTCCGCGTCGGCGCGTTCGACAGCCCGACCGACGGATCCATCGAGGAGCCGTTCACGGCGCTGGCCGAGCTGCAGCGGGAGGGGCTGATCCGGCACCTCGGCGTGAGCAACGTGACCGCCGCGCAGGTGGCCGAGGCCCGCCGGATCGCGCCGATCGTGAGCGTGCAGAACCACTACAACCTCGCGCGCCGCGACGACGACGCGCTCATCGACGACCTGGCCGCCGACGGCATCGCCTACGTGCCGTACTTCCCGCTCGGCGGGTTCTCGCCGCTGCAGTCGGAGGTGCTGGCGCGCGTGGCGGCGTCGCTCGGATCCGCGCCGCTGCCGGTCGCGCTGGCTTGGCTCCTGCAGCGGTCGCCGAACGTGCTCGTCATCGCGGGCACGTCGTCGGTGGAGCACCTGCGCGAGAACGTGGCGGGCGCGCGGAGCCGGCTGCCCGAGGACGCGCTCGCGGAGCTGGAGGGGATCGGGGGCTGACGGTCGGCGCCGCCGGATCCCGGCGCCCGGCAGGATGGCCGCATGCCCGTGATCCGCCCGGCGTCCCCGCACCCCGCCGCATGACCGCCCCCGACCCCGGCTCACCGCCTGGCGACCGCCGCTTCCCGCGGAGCGTCTACCGCGCGGGCGCCGAGCCCGACGTGCGGTTCACGCTCGCGAACGAGCGCCCGTTCCTCGCCTGGATCCGCACCTCGCTCGCCCTCATCGCCGGCGGCGTCGCGCTCGAGGCGCTGGGGCTCGGGCTGCAGCCGGGGTTCCGGCTCGCGGCCTCCATCGTGCTGATCGTCACCGGGATCGCCGCGCCCGCGCAGGCATGGGTCGGCTGGATGCGCACCGAGCGCGCCCTGCGCCGAGACCGCCCGCTGCCGTCCGCCGCGCTGTCACTGCCGCTCGGGATCGCCGTGGTCGCCGCCGGCGCACTCGTGCTGCTGGGCGTGCTGACGGCGTGAGCGCCCCGGATCCGGCCGCGCGCCCCTTCGACCCCGGCCTCCAGCCCGAGCGCACGGCCCTCGCCTGGCGGCGCACGGCTCTCGCGCTCGTCGCCGGATCCCTGCTCGGACTGCGCGTGCTCCCGACGCTCCTCGGCACGGCCGGCCTGGTCGTCGCCGCAGCCGGCGTGATCGCGGCCCTGACCGTGCTCGCGACCGCGCACCGCCGCTACCGCCGGGTGCACCGGATCCTCACCGCGGGATCCGCCGGGCCCGCCAGCGCACCCGGCGCCGCGGGGCTCCCCGGCGGCGCGCTCCCCGCGCTCGTCGCCGCACTCACCGCATGCGCCGGCATCGCCGCGCTGGCCCTCGCGCTCGCCCGCTGAGTCGCCGGCGGATCCGGGCGCACCGCCCTAGAAGGCGGGCACCAGCACCTCGCGCACGTAGTCCTCGTAGGAGCGGGGCGCATGCCCGAGGATCGCGGTGAGACGCGCGATGGCCTCGGGGCTCGCGATGAGCCCGTCCCGCTGGAAGCCGGAGTACATGCGCTCGTAGTCGTACACGAGCCACGAGGGCATGGCGGCGAGGGACGACTCGCGCCAGGCCACCAGGTCGTCTCCCCCGTACGTCACCGTCTTCCCGAGGGCGGCGGACAGCGCGGCGGCCGTGGCCTCGCCGGTCCACGCGGTCGGGCCGGCCACGTCGATCGGCCCGGCGACCTCCGATCCCGCGGTCAGGGCGCTCACCGCGACCTCGGCGATGTCGCGCACATCCACTCGCGAGACGCCCGTCCCGCCGAGGGGCTGCGGGTACACGCCGTCGCGGATCGCGTCGAGGTACCAGACGTCGTTCTGGAAGAAGTTGTTGACCCGGAGGAAGCAGACCTCGACGCCGCTGTGCTCGAGCAGCGACTCCACCGCGAGCTTCGCGGAGTTGTGCGGAACCTGCGGCGCCCGGTCGAGGTCCTGGACGGAGAGGTAGACGATCCGGCGGACCCCCGCCGCCACCGCGTGGTTCACCGCGACGGTCGTCTCGTACAGCTCGGTGGGCGTTCCCGTCAGAGCCAGGAACACCTGCTGGACGCCGTCGAAGGCCGGCGTCGCGGCGAAGGGATCGCCCAGATCGCCCACCACGCCCTCGACGCCGTCGGGGAGGCCGGTGAGCCGCTGCGCGTCGCGGCTCATCACCCGCAGTCCG
Organism: Clavibacter nebraskensis NCPPB 2581; assembly: GCF_000355695.1. NCBI lineage: Bacteria > Bacillati > Actinomycetota > Actinomycetes > Micrococcales > Microbacteriaceae > Clavibacter > Clavibacter nebraskensis. Next base: position 2,930,384 of record NC_020891.1, read on the forward strand.
GTCATGCCCCGGCGGAGGGCCTCGGTGAGGACGGCCGAGCCGACCGTCCCGGTCCCGCCGATGATCAGGGTTCGTGCGTCGTCCATGATGATCCTACTCGTCTGCTCCATCGGTGCGCGGCGCAGGGACCGCAGGCGTCTGCCGCGTCTGCCGCGTCTGCCGCGGAAGGGTGCCGCCGGCGGACGCATCACGGAGGACTGCGCTGACCTGCTCGAGCACCGCCGCCGAGGGGATGTCCGCCCGGCGGGTCGATCGATTCGTGCGCGTCGACGCTACGCCGCGTGCGGGAGCCGGATCGCACGGCCCCGCGCAGCGGTACCCTGCGCCCTGCGCCCGCCTCAGGCCGACGGCATCCGCAGCAGCGCGCCGTGCTCGCGGCAGGTGGCCGCGGCGATCGCCATGCAGGTGCGGAGCATCGCCTCGCCCTCCGCGGGCGTGCGCGGCGCACCCCGGCGCGCGATGGCGTCGGCCGCGGCGGCGAGGCACGCGTCCCCGGCGCCCATGGTGTCGACCACGGGCCGCGGATCCGGCGTGATGCCCGCCGTGACCACCGACCCGTCCTCGAGCTGCACGGATGCGCCCCGCGCGCCCTCGGTCGCGAGGACGAGGCGGCTGCCCTCCTCGTGGAGCGCCGCCCGCGCGTCCGTGAGCGCGCCCAGGCCGAGCAGCGCGGTGTCGTCGTCGCCGATCTTCACGAGCAGCGACTCCGCGGCCGCGCGCGCGAACCCGGCGCGGAACCGGCCCGCGTCGTGGAGCGTCCCGGCGCGGGGGTTCGGGTCGACGAGGAGGCGCTCGCGCGGATCCCGCACGGCTGCCAGCAGCTCGTCGGCCTGCTCCTCGTCGTCATAGGGGAAGCAGCTGACGACCACGAGCGACGCCGCATCCAGCGCCGCGCGCTCCGCCGACCCGACGCGCACGCGCCGGTTCCACGCGGCCTCGTTGAACGCGTAGCGCGGCTCGCCGTCGACGCGCTCGCTTACCGCGACGGAGGTGCCGGACGGGCCGACGGTGGCGATGAGCTCGACCCCGTGCGCGTCGAGCTCGGCGCGGATGCGGTCGCCGTGCGCGTCGTCGCCGACCATGGCGATCAGCTGCACGCGATGCCCGAGGATCGCGAGGCCGACGGCGACGTTGAGCGCGGCCCCGCCGACGAAGGCGGTCTCCTCGCCGTCCTCGCGGATGAGGTCGATGAGGGCGTCGCCGACGACGACGATGGGCTGGTCATGCATGGCGGGGGACCTCTCCGGAGCCTCGGACGATGAGCGTGGTGGGGACGACGACGGTCTGTGCGGGGCCGGCGTCGCCGTCGAGCCGCGCGAAGACGCGCTCGGCGGCGGCGTGGCCGATGCCCGAGGGATCCTGCGCGATGACCGTGACGGCAGGATCCAGCAACGCCGCCATCGGCAGGTCGTCGAACCCGACGAGCGCGATGCGCCGATGGGCGTCGTGCCGCCGGAGGGCCGTGATGACGCCGATGGTGATGAGGTTCTGCCCGCTGACGATCGCGGTCGGCGGCTCGGGCAGGGCGAGGAGTCGCTCAGCGAGCGCCTCGGCCACGCGCTCGTCGTAGGCGCCCTCGAGGACGAGCTCGGGCGCCACGGGCAGCCCGCGCCGCGTCATCTCCTCGACGAACCCGCGCTCGCGCTCGCGGGCCGTGAAGATCTCCGGCCGGTCGCCGAGGAACGCGATGCGGCGGTGACCCTGGTCGGCCAGGTGCGCGACCGCGCGGGAGATGCCGTCCGCGTTGTCGACGATGACCGAGTCGGCCTCCAGCCCCGCGGGCACGCGGTCGACGAAGACGAGCGGCGTGCCGCGCGAGGCCGCGACGCCGAGGTAGGCCTGGCTGGGCGCGATGGTGGTGAGGATGAGCCCGTCGACCCGGCGGGCGAGGAAGGCGTCGACGGAGGAGCGCTCGCGCTCGGGGTCGTCGTCGAGGCTCGAGGCGAAGACGGCGACCCGGCGCTCCTTCGCGACCTCCTCCACGGCCCGGTGCACGGCTCCCGAGAACGGGTTGGCGACGCTGCCCACGAGGAGGCCGAGCGTGTTGGTGCGGCGGTCGCTGCGGCGGAGGTTGCCGGCGTGGAGATCCGGCTGGTACTGCAGCTGCTCGACCGCCGCGCGCACCCGTTCGGTGAGCTCCGCGGAGACGTTCGCCTCGCCGTTGACGACCCGGGACACGGTCTTGAGGCCAACGCCCGCGAGCCGGGCCACGTGCTTCATCGTGGGGCGGCGTGCGGCCGGGGACGGACCGGGCGGGGATGACAACGGTGTCACGAATGGGTCTCGCTCTCTGCGCAATGGCTTGACCATATCGGGTCGCACCCGATAGACCTCTCCCTGACAACGTTGTCGGGAGCGCGCTCCCACCCGAAGGACAGGATCCATCAATGACGAACCGATCCCCGCGCCTCGTGCGCTCCATCGCCCTCGGCTCGGCTGCCCTCATCGCCGCGGGCGGGCTCGCCGGCTGCTCCAGCTCGAGCGGCGGCTCCGGATCCGGCGGCAGCGGCGGCTCCGGCGACGTCGGCGTCTCGCTCATCGTGAAGACCACCACGAACCCGTTCTTCGTCGCGATGGAGGACGGCGCGAAGGAGGCCGCGGCGAAGGACGGCATCGACCTCACGCTCGCCGCCGGCAAGGCGGACGGCGACGAGGACACCCAGATCCAGGCCATCGAGAACGCCATCTCCAAGGGCGACAAGGGCATCCTCATCACGATCAACGGCCCGTCGGTCCTCGACGCGATCCAGAAGGCCCGCGACGCCGGCCTCTTCGTCATCGCCCTCGACACGGCGCCCGACCCGGCCGACTCCGTCGACATCACGTTCGCCACCGACAACTTCGCGGCGGGCGAGTCCATCGGCAAGTGGGCGGCCGCACAACTCGGCGGCAAGAAGGCGACCATCGCCCTCCTCGACCTGTACGACGACAAGGCCATCTCGGTCGACTACGACCGCGACCAGGGCTTCCTCACCGGCATGGGCATCGACGTCGCCGACAAGACGAAGAACGGCGACGAGGCGAAGACCGGCGACTACAGCGGCGGCGACTACGAGATCGTCGGCAACGAGGCCACGCAGGGCGCCGAGGACGGCGGCCGCACGGCGATGGAGACGCTGCTGTCGAAGGACCCGGACATCAACGTCGTCTACACGATCAACGAGCCCGCCGCGTTCGGCGCGTACCAGGCGCTCCAGGCCGCCGGCAAGGAGAAGGACGTGCTCCTCGTGTCGATCGACGGCGGCTGCGCGGGCGTGAAGAACGTCAAGGAGGGCGTCATCGGCGCCACCGCCCAGCAGTACCCGCTGAAGATGGCGCAGCTCGGCGTCGAGGCCATCGCCCAGCTCGCGAAGGACGGCACGAAGCCCGCCACGAGCGCCGGGCTCGACTTCTTCGACACCGGATCCGCGCTCGTCACCGACACCCCCGTCGACGGCCTCGACAGCATCACGGCCGACGACGCCGCGACGAAGTGCTGGGGCGAGTGACCGTGAGCCGGACCACCGCCGACCCGAATCCGCCCACCTCCGCGCTCGACCTCGCGAACGAGTTCCTCGACCGCCGCTCCCCCGTCGACCGGATCCGCGGGGTGCTCCACCGCTACCCCGCCGTCAGCCCCGCCGTCGTGCTGGTCCTCGCGATCATCGTGTTCGGCCTGCTCAACGACCGCTTCCTGGATCCCGCCAACCTGTCGCTCGTGACGCAGCAGGTCGCCGTGGTCGGCACGCTCGCCGTGGCGCAGACGCTGATCATCCTCACCGCGGGCATCGACCTGTCGGTGGGCGCGGTCATGGTGCTCACGTCGATGGTGATCGCGCAGACCGCCAGCCAGAACGGCCTGCCCGCGCCCGCCGCGCTAATCGCCGGGCTCGTCGTGGGCCTCGCGGCCGGCGCATTCAACGGCCTGCTCGTCACGCGGCTGCGGCTCCCCCCGTTCATCGTCACGCTCGGGACGCTGAACATCTTCGTGGCGCTCACGCTGCTCTACTCCAACGGCGCGACCGTGCGCGGCGTGGACATGCCGGCCGCCCTCTCGTGGACCGGGCGCACGTTCGACCTGGCCGGCGTGAAGATCAGCTTCGGCGTGGTCCTCATGCTCGTGCTCTATGTCGTGGTCGCCTTCATCCTCGGCAAGACGGCGTGGGGACGGCACGTGTACGCGGTCGGCGACGACAAGGAGGCCGCGCGCCTCGCCGGCATCAGCGTCAACCGGGTGCTCATGAGCGTGTACCTCGCGGCCGGGGCGATCCTCGCGGTCGGGGCGTGGATCGCGATCGGCCGCAGCAACGCCGCGAGCCCGAACGCCGGCGCCGACCTCAACCTCGACTCCATCACCGCGGTGGTCATCGGCGGCACGAGCCTCTTCGGCGGGCGCGGCACCGTCTGGGGCACGCTCCTCGGCGCGCTCATCGTCGGCGTCTTCCGCAACGGGCTCTCGCTCGCGGGACTGGACGTGCTGTACCAGACCCTCGCGGTGGGCGTCCTCATCATCGTGGCGGTCTCCGTCGACCAGTGGATCCGAAAGGTGCGCAAGTGACCCTCACCGACCCCGCGGGGAGCGCCCCCGCCCCGACCCGCACGCCCGTGCTCGAGGCGAAGCGGCTCGTGAAGACCTTCGGCCGCGTGGTCGGCCTCGACGGCGTCAGCCTCGAGCTCTTCCCCGGCGAGGTGCTCGCGATCATCGGCGACAACGGCGCCGGGAAGTCGACGCTCATCAAGTGCCTCACAGGGGCGGAGACGCCCGACGAGGGCGAGCTGTTCCTCGACGGCAAGCCGGTGTCGTTCAAGCGGCCGCAGGACGCCCGGGCCGCCGGGATCGAGACGGTGTACCAGAACCTCGCCGTCTCGCCCGCGCTCGACGTGGCGTCGAACCTCTACCTCGGGCGCGAGAAGCGGAAGAAGGGGATCCTCGGATCCGTGTTCCGCATGCTCGACACGGCCGGCATGCGCCGCGACGCGAAGGCGGAGCTGACCGAGCTCGGCATCTCGACGCTGCAGGACGTGACCGTGCCCGTCGAGAACCTGTCCGGCGGGCAGCGGCAGGCGGTCGCGGTGGCACGCGCCGCAGCGTTCGGATCCAAGGTCGTGGTGCTCGACGAGCCCACCGCGGCGCTCGGCGTGCGCGAGTCGAACCAGGTGCTGGAGCTCGTGCGGAACCTGCGCGACCGTGGCATCCCGGTGATCCTCATCAGCCACAACATGCCGCAGGTGTTCGAGGTGGCCGACCGGATCCACATCCAGCGCCTCGGGAAGAAGGCCGCCACCATCACGCCGCAGTCGCACTCGATGACCGACGCCGTCGCGATCATGACGGGCGCGGCGACGGCATGACGGCGGCCGTGCTGTACGCGGAGTTCACGGCGCTGCCCGGGAACGAGGAGCAGGTCGCGCGCATGATCGCGGAGCTCGCCGAGCTGGTGCGCGCCGAGCCCGGCAACGTGGTGTTCGAGCCGTACCGGCGGGTGGAGGATCCGGCGCGCTTCGTCGTGCACGAGGTCTACCTCGACGAGGCCGCGTTCCAGGCGCACATCGGGGCGTCGTACGGCGCCGAGTTCAACGCGGCGCTCGGGCCGCTCATCGTCGAGGACGGATCGCAGCTGACGTTCCTCGCGCCCGTCTGACGGGCGCGGCACCGGCCCCGCGGCCGCCCGGCGTCTCGACGCGCCGGGCGGCCGCGGTCGTGCGGGGCGGCGTGGGTGCCGGTGCGGCTGTCGACGACCGGGTCGGCCGCCAGCGTCCGCGGATCAGCGCGCCGAGTACCCGCCGTCGACCAGGTGGTAGCTGCCCGAGATGAAGGACGCGTCGTCGCTGAGGAGGAACAGCACGAGGGCCGCGACCTCCGTGTCGGTGCCGAGGCGGCCGGTCGCGTGCTGGCTCTCGAGGTACGCGAGGGCGTCGGGCGAGAGGGACGAGCGCACGAGCGGGGTGTCGATGAAGCCGGGGCCGACCGCGTTGGTGCGCACGCCGCGGGCCGTGTACTCGAGCGCGGCGACCTTGGTGAGGCCGACGAGGGCGTGCTTGCTCGCGACGTAGGCCGCGTTCTGGGCGAACCCCACGGATCCGAGCACCGAGCTCATGTTGACGATCGCGCCGCCGCCCGCGTCCACCATCGCGGGCAGCTCGTAGCGGAGGCCGTAGAAGACGCCGTCGAGGTCGATGGCGCGCGTGCGGTCCCACGCGGAGATCTCGTAGTCGCCGATGTCGGCCGGCGGCGCGCTGACGCCTGCGTTGTTCACCGCGAGGTGGAGGGCGCCGTAGGTGGCGACCGCGTGCGCGACGGCGGCCTGGGAGTCCGCCGCCTGCGCGGTGTCCTGGCGGAACGCGGTCGCGGTGCCGCCGGCCGCCTGGATCTCGGCGACGACGCGCTCGGCGGCCTCCAGCTGGATGTCCGTGACGACGACCGAGGCGCCCTCCGCGGCGAGCGCGCGGGAGATCGCGGCGCCGATGCCGCTGCCTCCGCCTGTCACGAGAGCGGTCTTCGTGTCGAACCTGGCCATGGGGATCCTCCTCGGGTCTACGGCGGCGCGGACCCGCGCCGCTCCTCGACGGTACGCCCGCGTGAACCGTCCATCCGGGGTTCACCCGGCGTCCACCCGGGCGTCGGGGGCGTGCCCGGGGGCGCCAATACCTTTCGAGCGTGATGCGTCCGCCGTGCCCGGAGGGGACGCCCGAGATCGATGGAGACCCCACATGACCCTCACCCGTGAGACCCACCACCGGCTGCTGCCGATCCTGTCCCGGGATCCCCACGCCCGCGGCAAGCGCAGCACCGTCACCTGCCACCTCAAGTGCGACGACGCGTGCACGAAGCCCGTGCCGAACGTCACCGACAACTCCTACTTCCGCGACATCGCCGGCCGCGCCCTCTCGCGCCGCACGCTGCTCGGCGGCGCGGGCGCCGGTGCCCTCGCGATCCTCGTGGCGCAGAACGCCGCCGCTCCCGGCGCCGAGGCCGCCGCCGCGCAGGCCGCGTCGAAGCTCCCGTTCCAGGCGATCGCGCCCGTCGACGCCGCCGTCGACCAGTTCACCGTGCCGACCGGGTACCGCTGGCAGCCGATCATCCGCTGGGGCGACCCGCTCTTCAGCTACGCCGACGACTTCGACGCGGAGAACCAGACCGCGAAGCTCGCCGCGCGCCAGTTCGGCTACAACAACGACTACCTCGACATCATCCCGATCAACTCGCGGAACAAAGAGGCGCTCCTCGTCGCCAACCACGAGTACACGAACGAGAACATCATGTTCCCGCCCGCGGCCGACGACGCCGAGCTCGCCGAGCAGCGCCGCATCGGGAAGGCGTCGCACGGCATGTCCGTCGTCGCGCTCCGCCGGAAGACCGTCGGCCAGCCGTGGACGTACACGGTCGGCCACCACCGCAACCGCCGCATCACCGCGGACACGCCCTTCAGCGTGAGCGGCCCCGCCGCCGGATCCGCGTCGCTGCGCACCAAGGACGACCCGAAGGGCACGCGCATCCTCGGCACCCTCGGCAACTGCGCCGGCGGCACCACCCCCTGGGGCACCGTGCTCTCCGGCGAGGAGAACTTCAACGGCTACTTCCGCACGCCGGGCACGAGCGCCTCCGACAAGCGCTACGGCCTCGCCGACAAGGCGACGACCCGCGGCTGGGAGGCCATCGACCCCCGCTTCGACGCCCGCACCGCCGGCTACGAGAACGAGCCGAACCGCTTCGGCTGGATCGTCGAGGTCGACCCGTTCGAGCCGGGCGAGGCGCCCGTGAAGCACACCGCGCTCGGCCGCTTCAAGCACGAGGGCGCGAACGTGATCCTCGGGAAGAGCGGCCACGTCGCCGCCTACATGGGCGACGACGAGCGCTTCGACTACCTCTACAAGTTCGTCTCGCACGACACGATGGTCGTGGGCACCTCACGCCAGGACCGCCGCAAGAACAAGCAGCTGCTCACGCGCGGCGCGCTCTACGTGGCGCGCTTCACGGGCGACTCGCCCGTCGCGGAGATCACGGGCACCGGCCAGGTCCCGTCCGACGGCTCGTTCGACGGCATCGGCCAGTGGATCCCGCTGGTGGTCGACGGCGTCTGCCAGGTCCCCGGCTTCACGACCGAGGAGGCGCTCGTGCACACGCGCCTCGTCGCCGACGCCGCCGGCGCCACGAAGATGGACCGCTGCGAGGACGTCCAGCCCAGCCCCGTCACCGGCAAGGTCTACGTCGCCTGCACCAACAACACCGACCGCGGCAAGGCCGGCAAGGAGGGCGCCACGGAGATGAACCCGCGGACGACCAACCGCGACGGCCACATCGTGGAGATCACCGAGGACGGCGGCGACGCCCGCTCCACCACCTTCACCTGGAACCTGCTGCTCGTCGCGGGCGACCCGGCGAAGAACGAGTCGACCTACTTCTCCGGCTTCCCGAAGGAGAAGGTCTCGCCCATCAGCTGCCCGGACAACGTCGCGTTCGACTCCGAGGGCAACCTCTGGATCTCCACCGACGGCGCCCCGAGCACCATCGGCCTCAACGACGGCCTGTTCAAGGTGCCGGTGGAGGGATCCGAGCGCGGCCACGTGCAGCAGTTCCTCTCCGTGCCCACCGAGGCGGAGACCTGCGGGCCGGTCGTGCACGACACCGAGGGCATGGTGTTCGTCGCGGTGCAGCACCCGGGCGAGGACGGCTCGTTCGCCGAGCAGCACTCGTACTTCCCCGACTACGTGCCCGCCGGCGTCACCCCGCCGAAGGGCGCCTGGCGCGGACCGCGCCCGTCGGTGATCCAGGTGTGGCGGGGCTGACCCGCCGAGAGCTGCTCGCGGGGTGACCCGCTGAGCTGATCGGGGGGCCGATCCCGGGGCCGGGGCGTGCGTGCGTCCCGGCCCTCGTGCGTGCGGCGGCAGCCCTGCATATCCGGTTGCCGCGCGTGCCCGGTCGCCGATCGCGGCCGGGGCTAGCGTCGGATCATGACCGAGCGTCCCCCGGATCCCGACGCCGCCGCAGCATCCGAGGCCGCGGCCGCGATCGAGGCGAAGCGCTGGCTGGTCGTGAACGGGCGGCGCTGGCCCCGCACGGATCCGTCGCTGCCGGCCGAACTGGTCGACGCCCTGACCGCCCACCTCGGACGCGGGCGGTCGGGGGTCCGCACGGCGAGGCGCGCGGGTGACGACGCCGGGGTCGCGGCGTCCCGGGAGCGCGTGAGCCTCGCGAAGCACGGCCTCGGCGAGCGCGGCCCGCGCTGGTGGGACGAGCCGGAGGACGCGCGCCTCGAGCGGGCCCACGCGGCGCTGCGGTCGCTGGACGCGCTCGACGACCCCGTGACCTGACCCGCGCGTCGCCCCACCCGCGGGCCAGGCTGGACGCATGCAGCTCTACTCCGCGCTCCCCCTCGTCCGCGCCCGGCAAATCGCGGCAGACACCGCGGCGCTCGCGGGCATCGTCGTGTCGGTGCTGGTGGGGATCGCGGTGGCCGCGCTCATCCGCCCGCTCGGCGACCTCGGCCGCAGCATCGAGGAGTCGGGCACGGGGCTCAGCGGATCCATGACCGACGCCGCCGACGCCCTCGGCCGCCTGCCGCTCGTGGGCGACGCCGCGCGCGGACCGTTCGAGGACGCGAGCGGCATCGGATCCCGCCTCGTGCAGGCCGGGCGCGACCAGCAGTCGCTCGTCGGGACCATCGCGCTCGTGCTCGGGCTGCTCGTGGCGCTCGTGCCGATCGCGTTCATCGTGCGGCACTGGCTGCTGCGGCGCGTCTCGTTCGTGCGCCGCGCGGCCGCCGCCCGCGCGCTCGCCGCGACGCCCGGCGGCACCGAGCTGCTCGCGCTGCGGGCGCTGTCGTCGCGGAAGCCGGCGGCGCTGCTGAAGGCGCACCCGGATCCGGTCGCCGCCTGGCGCGCGGGCGACCCGCGCGTGGTGCGCCAGCTCGCCGACCTGGCGCTCCGCGACGCGGGGGTGTCGTCGGGGCGCTGATCGCGAGGGAGATCGCGCCGCGAACTGGGGGTGGGCGCGTGGCCGAGATGGCGTGGGCTCTCGCGCACCTCGTGCATACACTCCGACCATGCCGCTCAGCTTCGTCGCCATCGACTTCGAGACAGCCAACTTCGACCGCGACTCCGCATGTGCCGTCGGCGTCACCAAGGTCATGGATGGACACGTGGGAGCGACCCGGACCTGGTTCGTCCAGCCCCCTGGAGATGCCTCATTCACCAACACGTACCTGCACGGGATCGGACCGGAGCACGTCGTGGGTGCACCTACCTGGATCGAGACGCTCCGACGTCTGGCCGACATCGCCGACGGGCTGCCATTGGTTGCCTACAGCCCCTTCGACAAGGGCGTCTACAACGCAGCCAACCGGGTCTCCAGGATCGCGGATCCCGGGTTCGTCTTCCTCGACGCACTCGCCATCGCGCGACGCCATTGCCAGCTGCCCAGCCATCGTCTCCCGCTCGTCGTCGAGCACCTCGGGCTGCCGTCCTTCGATCACCACGAAGCGGGAGCGGACTCCCGTGCGTGCGCACTGGTCGCCCTCCGCATCGCTGAGGAGAGGGGTCTGGAGACGCTCGAGGAGCTGTGGGCCAAGGAGCCGAAGCCTCGTACGCGGTCGCCTCGTGACTACGTGCGCAAGGCGGATCTGCCTCAGCCCAGCGAGGAGGCGGATCCCAGCCACCCGCTCTTCGGCGAGGTCGTCTGCTTCTCCGGGGACCTGGAGTCCTACACGAGAGCGCGCGCGCAGGAGGTCGTCGCATCCTTCGGCGCTTCCGTCTCCAGCAACATCACGAAGAAGACGACGCTCGTGGTCACGGGTGGATTCGATCCGGCGAGCTTGCGACCCGGCGCGACCCTCAGCTCGAAGGTGATGCGCGCCAAGGAGCTGGCTTCCACGGGACAGTCCATCGAGATCGTGACGGAGAAGACGTTCCTGGAGATCCTGTCGGTGGTCTGATCTCGGGTGCCTCGCGTGCTGGACGACGCTCTCGCCGCCGTACCCCTAGACCGGCAGCGCGACGATCCGGAACGCGACTCCCTCCGGCACCTCCACGGTGACGAGCAGCGTGCCGTCGCGCTGCGGGATCGGGATCGCGGCGCTGTTCGCGGCGTCCGGCGCGCAGCCCGAGGAGTAGACGCCGCCCATCGTGACCGTGTACTCGCCGGACGCGCACGTGACGAAGAACTGCAGGGATCCGACCGTGGGATCCGGCTGCGGCACCTCGTAGGTCGTCGGCCCTGTGCCGGTCTCGTGCAGCGCCGGCTGCAGGTCCTCCGAGAGGAACGCGCTCGTGCCGGGGGTGGTCAGCGCCACGAGCGGATCGACGAGGCCGTCAGCCGAGGGGGACGTCGGCGGGGACGACGTCGCCGCGTCCGGGCCGGGCGATCCCGCGGTGCAGCCCGCGAGCAGGAGCGCAGCGAGCGCCGCGGCCGCGAGCGCGCTCCGTCGACGGCCGGCCGTGGTCCCCCGTGTCATCCGCATCCACCCCATCAGATCGGCTCCGGCCCCGTCCCGCAACCGGTCGACGTGACGCCGACCGCCCCCGAGGAGCATCCTCGGAGTCATGTCGCCTCTCCTCCTGGCCGGGCTCGCCGGTCTGCTCTCCGGCCTGTCGCTCGTCGTCGGATCCCTCGTCGCCTGGTTCGTGAAGGTGCCACGCGAGGTCGTGGCGCTCGTCATGGCGTTCGGCGCCGGGGTGCTCATCTCGGCGCTGTCGTTCGACCTGGTCGACGAGGCCTCGGCGAGCGGCGGCGTGATCCCCACGCTCGGCGGCTTCGTCGCGGGCGCGCTGGTCTACGTCGTGCTCGACCAGATCCTCGAGCACGGCGGCTTCCGCAAGAAGCACCACGGGAAGTCGGGCGGCGGGGGCGGCACCGGCGTGGGGATCGCGCTCGGCGCCCTGCTCGACGGCGTGCCCGAGACGGCCGTGCAGGGCCTCAGCCTCACGGGCGGCGGCGCGCTGAGCATCGGCGTGCTGGTCGCCGTCGTCATCTCGAACTTCCCCGAGGGCATGTCGAGCACGGCCGACCTCAAGCAGTCGGGCCGGAGCGCCCGCTACGTCTTCGGCCTCTGGACCACCATCGCCGTCGTCTGCGCCCTCTCGTCCCTCGGCGGCTACGCGCTGCTCGGCGGCCTGCCGGAGAGCGGGCAGTCGGTCGTGATGGCGTTCGCGGCGGGCGCGATCCTCGCGATGATCTGCGACACGATGATCCCCGAGGCCTTCCGCAAGGCGCAGGCGCTCACCGGCCTCGTCACGGTGCTCGGCTTCGTGGCGAGCTACGCGGTGCACCAGGCGGGCTGAGCCGCCGGGGTCGGACCGAGCCGCCGCGTCGGCTCAGGCGTCGGCGGGCTTGTCGCGCGGCGACACGTTGAAGCGGTGCAACAGGCCGGCGAGCTGCTCGACCTCCGCGGTGTCCCACGCGGAGAGGCGGTTCTGCAGGCGCTCGCGCGTGCCCGCCCGCACCTGCTCGAGGCGCTCCTCGGCGAGCGGCGTGAGGGTGAGGATCGTGGAGCGGCGGTCCTCGGGATCCGGCTCGTCCTGCACGTAGCCGGCCTCGCGCAGCACGCGGAGGTGGCGGCTGACGGAGCTCTTGTCCATGAGGAGGCCCGCCGCGACGGCGCCGGCGGAGGCGGGTCCGTCGGTGCGGATCCAGCGCGCGACCGCGAAGGCGCCCGGCTGGAGGCCGGGGTGGAAGACGGCCGCCTCCTCGATGCGCAGCGAGCGGATCGACATGAGGAGCGCGCCGAGCTCGCTCGCGACGGAGGACACGGCGGCCGAGCGGTCGTCGGCGGGCGCGGGCACGTCGGCGGTTCCGGGGATCACGGGGAGACCCTAACCGACCCCGATCCGGATTCCTGCCACCAGGCCGTCTGCAACTAGGCAGGCAGCACCTTCGAGACTCCAGGCCTCCGACGCTCCGCTCGCGTGATTCGAGCTCAGTATGCAGATGACTTGAATCGCGCAAGCAAGATCAGCAACCGGGTTTCATATCAAGACCCAGCTCTAGGGCCGCTTCGACCCCACGGCACGCCGATCAACGTGAGAACATAGGGCCTGATAGCCCCCTACCCGCAGAGGACACAGTGGCAAAACTACAAGCTTTCGTGCTTATGGCCTTTAGTGGAAACTTTGAAGCTGTATACAGCGAGCTAATAGTGCCGGGGCTTGAAGAAAACGGTTTCGAGGTGAGTCGCGCAGACCTCTCGGATAATCAGCGCCAGATTCTAAGGACATTGTCACTAGTCTGCATGCCGCAGATTTAGTTATAGTCGACGTTACGGGGCTCAATGGTAACGTTATGTACGAACTTGGTTTGGCTCACGGCATGGGCAAGCGAACAATGATGATCACTCAGGACATCAGTGAATTACCGTTCGATCTTCGGTCTTATCGCGCAACAGAGTATACAGAAAACTTCACAAGCGCTGTAGAACTCCGAGAAGCTATCGCCAGTGTCGCTAGCGGAGTCAGGGACGGAACAGCCGAATTTGGTAACCCCATCCAGGACTTCGCTCCCGATTCATTAGCCGCATCTACACAAGTAGCCCAGACCCCCAATCCCAGCCGCCGCGAAACCGCCCAAAAGAAAGAAAAAGGTGGCCTTTCCGCCGAGGGCGGCGATGACTCCGATCCTGCGACCGCGTCGGAGAGCCTCAACGAGCACCCCCCGGTCGCCGCTCCGAATCTTGATGACGAGGAGCACCTAGGCTTTCTAGACCACGCAATCGCTTTAACCGAAAGCAGCGAGAAAATTGCGTCGATTGCCACTTCCCTGACCGACGCCACGAAGGCAATCGGAAGTAAAATCGAGAGCAGAACTGCGCAGATTAACAGCGCTTCCCATAATCTGGGAGTCAAAGCCGCGCCCGTACTCCGAAGCCTGATGCGCGAAATCGCCGGCGACTTTGATGAATACTCGTCAGATATGGAAGAACTAAATCCTGCCCTAAGAGATGCACTTAAGGAGCTAGCCGATAGCACAAACGGCGTATCTCGAACGCGTCTCATGAATGACGAACAAGCACGAACTCAAGTGAAGGCCGAGATCGCCAGCTTAACCCAAGCAGAAACTACATTTGGCGAAGCGCACGACGGTGTCCGAGGTTTTGCCGACGCAATTACCAATATGCCGGATATGGAGAAAAACCTGACCCAGTCTGGTCGGCGGGCTTATCGGGCTGTCGCAGAGGCGGCAGACATCATCGATCTAGGTCGGTCGGAATTCCATCGAGCGAGATTGCTCCTTGAAGAGCGCCTTTCGGAAAGCGCATCGGAGGGGTTGCCCGAGCAAAACTAAGAGGAGCAGAGTTAAAGGTTCTGGCAGATCCCTCAACAGGTCAAGCGCGTGACTCGACCTACGCAGCGATGCGCGCGATCCGGGGTCGGCACCGCCCCCCTGGTAGCCTCGTCCGCGCAGGCGGGGACGATGAAGGCGAGCCACATGACCGACGACACGCACGACACCGGCCACCGAGAGGGTGGGGCGTCGGAGCCTCCCCTCCTCAGCCGCCGCGAGCTGCGCCGCCGCCAGCAGGAGATGGAGCAGGGCCGCTCGACCGACGCGTCGGGCGACGCGCACCGGTGGGTGGATCCGTTCCCCGCCGTCCCGCGCGCCTCCGAGGGCGGCCTGTTCGGACCCGACCGCGTGCGGCCCGGATCCGCCGCCGAGCCCGCCGACGGCACGACGTCCGTCGACGGCACGACGCCCGTCGACGACGAGGCCGACGGCATCGATGACCTGGCGCCCGACTCCCCGGAGGACGCCGTGTCCTCGGACGCGCGCTCCGACGATCCGCGCACCGATGAGGTCGAGGTGGTCGGCACGCACGCGTTCGACGAGCTGTTCGTCGACGACGAGCGCGAGGCCGAGGTGGACGCCGCGGAGGACGCCGACGACGCCGCGGGAGCGCCCGCGCAGGACGAGCCGGCCGCCCCCTCCCCCTTCGACGCGGTCGTCGCCCCGGCCGTCGGATCCGCGTGGAGCGTCCCCGCTCCGCACGTCGTGAACGCGCACCCCTTCCGCATGCCGCTCCGGCCGTCGACCGAGGTCGAGCCGAGGGACGCGGCGGGCACGGACGACGACGCCGCCGCCGAGCAGGCCGAGGCGCCGCACGCCCCGATCACCCCCGCGGGCCCCGAGCACGTCGACGCGCCCGAGCCCGCCGCCGCGCCGCAGCCGACCCCGGTCGCCTCGCTCCCCACGGCGCCCGACGACGTCGAGGAGCCCGCCGACGACCGTCGCCCCGGCACCGACCTCACGGCGTTCCCCGACGCGGATCCGCAGCGCTACGTCATGCGCACCCCGCGCGCCGACGCCGCCACGAGCGCCCTCACCCTCTTCCCCGAGCAGACCGGCCATCGCCCGTCGCGTGGTCCCGCGATCGCCCGCACGGGCTTCCGCGGCTTCATGAACACCGTCACGGGCGGCGTCTTCAAGATCGGCCCCGGCGCCGAGGAGGCCGCCGCGAACGCGGAGGTCGCCCGCCGCGAGGGCGACGAGCGCATCATCCGCCAGGCCACGTGGTCGCGCGCGGTCAGCGTGCTGGTCGCGAACCGCAAGGGCGGCGTCGGCAAGACGCCCACCTCCCTCATCCTCGGTGGCGTGCTCGGCTCCATCCGCGGCGGATCCGTCGCCGTGGTCGAGGTCACCGACGATCCGGGCGCGCTCGGCTACCGCGCCGAGGGCCAGCCGACCCGCGGGCTCGGCGAGCTCGTGCGCGACCGCGACGAGATCCACAGCGCCGGCCAGCTCGCCGGCTACACGGCGCCGCAGACGAGCTTCGCCTCGGTCGTCGCGTCCGTCGGCCCGCGCCGCGAGCTCACCGGCGAGGACGTGATCGGCGTCGCGCGCCTCATCGACGAGTACTACGCGGTGCGCGTGATGGACTCCGGCAACCAGCCGTCGTCGTCCGCCTTCCGCGGCGCCATCGAGGTCACCGACGTGCTCGTGGTCCCCGTGCTCAACGCGGGCGACGCGGTGCTCGAGGCCGTGGCGCTGCTCGACTTCCTGCGCGAGCTCGGCGGCCACGCCGCGATGCTCGCCGACAACGCCGTCATCATCCGCCTGCACGACGGGCGCCCGGAGGACCCGGCGGTCGTCGCGCGCATCGACCGGATCCTCGATGACGCCCGCCCGGCGCAGATCTTCACGGTGCCGTACGACGCGCACATCGCGGAGCGCGGCCCGATCTCGCTCGCCTCGCTCGACCCCGAGGTCGCGCGCGCCTTCACGGCCGCGACCGCCGGCGTCGTCCAGCGGCTCGCGCACGCGGTCCGCTGACGGACGCGTCCGCGGGCGGATCCACCGGGCGCCGCCCGCGGATCCGCCGCCCGCTCGACCGCGAGATCCTCGCCTTGGCGGTGCCGGCGCTCGGCGCGCTCGTGGCCGAGCCGCTGTTCCTGCTCACCGACACCGCGCTCGTCGGGCATCTCGGCAGCGCGCCGCTCGCGGGCCTCGGCATCGCGAGCGTGATCCGGCAGACGATCGTCGGCCTCCTCGTCTTCCTGGCGTACGCGACCACGCCCACGGTCGCGCGGCGGCTCGGCGCGGGCGACCGGCCGGGCGCGATCCGCGCGGGCATCGACGGCCTGTGGCTCGCGCTCGCGCTCGGCGCGGTGGTGCTGGTTGTGGGGCTCGTGGTCGCGGATCCGCTCGTGCGCGCCCTCGCGGACACCGGTGGCACCGAGGCGGACCCGGCCGCGACCGCCGCCGTGGTCGACGCCGCGCGCACCTACCTCGGAATCTCGCTGGCCGGCATCCCCGCGATGCTCCTCGTCATCGCCGCGACCGGCCTCCTCCGCGGCCTGCAGGACACGCGCACGCCGCTCGTCGTCGCCGTCTCCGGCTTCGCGGCGAACGCTGCCCTCAACGCGTTCCTCATCTACGGGCTCGGGTTCGGGATCGCCGGATCCGCGTGGGGCACCGTCCTCGCGCAGTGGGGCATGGCGTCGGTGTTCGTCCTGATCGCCGTGCGCGCCGCCCGCGAGACCGGCACGACGCTGCGGCCCGGCCTCCGCGGGGTCGCGCGCTCGGCGGCGTCCGGCGGCTGGCTGCTCGTGCGCACGGCGTCGCTCCGGGCGGCGATCCTCGCGACGGTCGCGGTGGGCGCGGGCCTCGGGGTCACCGGGCTCGCGACCCTGCAGATCGCGCTCAGCCTGTTCTCGACCGTCGCGTTCGTGCTCGACGCGCTCGCGATCGCCGGGCAGGCGCTCGTCGGCCACGGGCTCGGCGCCGACGACGTGCCGCGCGTCCAGGCTGTCGCCCGCCGGCTGGTGCAGTGGGGCGTGGGCCTCGGCGCGATCCTCGGCCTCGTGCTCGCGGCCCTGTCGCCGCTGCTCGGGCCGGTCTTCACGGGCGATCCGGGGATCCACCGCATGCTCACCGCCGTGACGCTCGTGCTCGCGGTGGGCCTGCCGGTCGCCGGGTACGTGTTCGTGCTCGACGGCGTGCTCATCGGCGCGGGCGACGCCCGCTACCTCGCGCTCGCGGGCCTCGTGAACCTCGCGATCTACGCGCCCGCGCTGATCCTCGTGGCGTGGCTCACCGGGACCGGCCGCGTCGCCGGCACCCCCGCGCTCCTCGCGCTGTGGGCCGCCTTCGGCCTCGTCTACATCGGGGCGCGGGCGCTGACGCTGGGCCTGCGGGCGCGCGGCGACCGGTGGATCGTGACGGGGGTCGCGCGGGCCTGAGCCGGCGGCGGCTCGCGCGTCAGTACATCGCGAGCGGACCCGCGCCGCGCGGCCCCGGGAACGCGCGGTCGAGCTCCGCGAGCGTCTCCTCCGGGATCACGAGGTCCAGCGCCGCGCGGTTGTCGGCGACGTGCGCGGCCGTGGCGGCCTTGGCGGTCGCGAAGACGTGCGGCGCCTGGCGGACGACCCACGCGAGCGCGAGCTGGCCCGCGCTGACGCCCAGCGGCTCGGCGAGGGCGGCGAGCGTCGGATCCGTCGCGAGCCGGCCCTGGTCGAGCGGCGAGTACGCCATGACGAGCATGCGGCGGGAGCGCGCCCACGGGATCACGTCGTGCTCGGGCCCGCGCTGGGCGAGGTTGTAGAGCACCTGGTCGGTCTGCGCGGCGGCGCCGCCGGGGATCGCCGCCAGCTCGTCGAGGTCGTCGGCGTCGAGGTTGCTGACGCCCCACGCGCGGATCAGCCCCTCCTCGACGAGCTCCTGCATGGCGGCGACCGTGTCGGCGAGGGGGTGGGATCCGCGCCAGTGCAGCAGGTAGAGGTCCAGCCGGTCGGTGCCGAGGCGCGCGAGGCTGCGGCGGGCGGCCTCGCCCGTGCCGCGGCGGGAGGCGTTCGACGGCAGGACCTTGCTGATGAGGAAGACTTCGTCACGGCGGCCGGCGATGGCCTCGCCGACCAGCTCCTCGGATAGCCCGCTGCCGTACATCTCGGCGGTGTCGATCGCGGTCAGGCCCGCGTCGATCCCGGCGCGCAGGGCGTCGAGCTCGGTCGCCCGGGCGGCACGGTCGTCGCCCATGTTCCAGGTGCCCTGCGCGAGGGCGACGGCGGTGCGGCCGTCGGGGAAGGTGGTCGTGGGGGTGTCGGTGTCAGCCATCGCGTCCATCCTCGTCCGTCCGGCCGGTCGCCGCGTCAGCGTCCGCGCGGTGTCGCCGCGACGCCCGGGAACGTCGGCACCCAGCAACGCACGGCAGCGCGGTAGCGACGGAAGGGATCCCCGAAGCGGGCCTCGAGGTCCGCCTCCTCGCCCGGCCGCACGACATGGTTCCAGAGTGACGAGCCGATGACGGCGTATGCGACCACGAGCCAGGATCCGAGCATCAGCCCGACCGCCGCCGCCTGCGTCACGCCCGCGAGCGCCATCGGGTTGCGGACGAAGCGGTACGGGCCCGCGATCACGAGGCGCGTGGCGGTCGCCGCCGGGAGCGGGGTGCCGCCGCCGCGGGTCGACATGGCGGCGGCCGACCAGATCCCGAGCGCGCTCGCGATCACCAGCACGGCGATCCCCACGGGCAGTGTCCACGACGGCAGCGGCACGGCCACCCGCCAGCGCAGCTCGAGCCAGCGGATCCTGAGCGGCGCGACGACGAGGAAGGAGCCCCAGAAGACGACGATCTGCAGGGCCGTCGCCGTCACGTGCCGCGAGGTGGGGGCGCTCGCATCGGCGGGGCGCGCGGCGAGCGGGCCGATCAACGCCCACCGGGTCGGTAGCCGACCGACGAGCAGGAGGGCGCAGGCGACGAGGGATCCGAGGGCCGCCGCGGCCATGATCACGACGCCGATCCCGGCCTCGGTCGTGACCGTCGCGTACACGGCGAGCGCGACGGCGACCAGGAGCGTCCACGCGGACGCGACGACGGCCGCCCACCGGGTCCCCGTCGCGGCCAGCGCCGACCCCACCACGAACAGCGGGATGTCGAGCAGGGCGACGGGCAGCGGATCCAGGGACCCGAGCGTCGCGATGCGCACCGCCGGGACGAGCGGGACGGCGATCCACCAGGCGGCCCCGCCGAGCGCCTGCGCGGCGAACCAGAGGCGCGCCCATGCGCGCGCGGGGAAGAGGCGCGACGCGCGACTCACCGCGGGTCCGCGTGCTCCGGCGGCCACACCACGGCGAAGCGCTCGAAGACGATCTCGTCGCCCTCCGACCACACGGCGCCGCGGGCCGCGCTCACGCGCTCCCAGTAGATGCGGTGCTGCGTGCGCCAGCTCTCGAGGGAGAGGTCGTCCTCGCCCTCGTCGCGCGCGAAGGCAGCGTCGGCGCTGGCGAACGGGCCGACGCGGAGCTCGGTGCTGCGGATCACGATGCGCGGCGCCCCGGTGCTGTCGCACGCGATCCAGTGCGAGCCGATGCGCGGCACCTCGTCGCCACGCGCGAGGAAGTCGGCGACCAGCTCGGCGGTGGCGCGCTTCCGGCCGGAGAGCACGATGCCGAGCAGCTCGTCCGCGAGCCGGGCGTGATCCCCGAAGTGCTCGACCGTGTGCTCGGGCCCGGCCCCGACGGCCTGCGGGTGCGCCTCGGCGTACGCCGCCCACATCCGCGCGGCGGCCGCACGGTCGGGCGGGGAGACGGGCGCGGGCGCATCGGGCATGGATCCGATGCTCCCACGCAGTCGGACGGCCGCAGGATCCCTCAGACCGCCCGCGCCACGAACACCATCACCCGGGACGCCTCCGTGAGCGGGACCCGCGCGAAGTCGCCGTGCACCGCGTCCACGTCGAAGCCGGCCGCGTCGAGCTGGGCCGTGATCGTCGCGCGGTCGCGGAAAGCGAACTCCTGCACGTCGGAGACCAGCTCGCCCGTCGCGACGAACCGGCTGCGGAAGACGACCGTGACGCGACCCGGACCGGTCTCCTCGACGTCCAGCCACTCCTCGAGCGGGCCGTGCGCGGTGTCGCGGGTCGTCGCGGGACCCGCCCACCGCTCCCACGCGCGATCCGCCGGGTTGCGGCTCTCGAAGGTGAGGGTGCCGCCCGCGCGGAGGGACCGGCGCAGGTCGGCGAGGGTGCGCATCCACTCGGCATCCGGGATGTGCTGCGCGACGTTGCCGGTGAGGAACGCGAGGTCGAACGGGCCGGGCGGCAGCGCGCGGCTGTCGCCGTGGATCCACTCGACCGCGTCGCCGCCGGGCCGGTTCCGGGCGACGTCGAGCATCGCGGCTGACGGATCCACGCCCACGACCCGGCGCCCGGGCGTCGCGAGCGAGACGGTGAGCATGCCCGTGCCGCAGCCGAGGTCGAGCACGGACCGCGCGCCCACCTCCTCGGTGAGCGCCCGGTCGAAGTCGTGGTCGGGTCCGTCGGGATTGTCGCCGTCGTACAGCGCGACGAGGCGGTGATCGAGGTCGGGCACGCTCCGACGGTATCGGGCGGTGCGCCTAGCCTGATCACGTGACCGACCCGAACCAGCACCCCGCCCGCGGACGCCGCGCCCCCGACGCCGCGCAGCGCTCCGAGGCGCTCAAGGAGCGGATCTACGTCACGTTCACGGCGCTCGCGGTGACCATCGCGACCGTGCGCGACGCGGAGCACGCGACCGTCGGCGGCGCCGCGCTCACCCTCCTGCTGACGGTGGTCGGCACGCTGCTCGCGGTGTCGGTGGCCGAGTGCATCGCGCAGATGGTGCGCGACGGCGAGGTGCCGGATCGCCGGGACGTCGGCCACATCCTCTACGTCGGCATCAGCTCCCTCGGCGTGCTGCCCGCGCCGCTCGCCATCCTCGGGCTCTCCGCGCTCGGCGCTCTCGATCTGACGGCGGCCCTGCGGATCATCTCCATCGTGCTCGTGGGGACGCTCGTGCTCGTGACGCTGATCGCCGTCCGCCGCCTGCGCGTGGGGTTCGGCGTGAAGCTCCTGGTGCTCGCGGGCGTGGCCGTGCTCGGCGTCGCGGTGCTCGCGGTGGAGCTGGCCGTCCACTGATCCGCTCCGGATCCGATCCCGGCCGTCCCCGAGGCGACCGACGTAGCGTATGGGGATGCCCGCCTCCCCGCTCGCGCCGCTCCTCGAGACCGCCCGCCTCCGCACGCGGCCGCTCGGCCCGGCGGACGTCGACGTGGTGCACCGCCTGTGGGCGGAGCGCGACCCGCGGCATTCCGCGCACCGCCGCGTCGACGACGAGGGGCACCCGTCGCGCGACCAGGTGCTCGACCGCCTGACGGTGCAGGCGGAGGAGTCGCTCCGCACGGGGATCGGGCTGCTCGCGATCGAGCGGCGGGACGAGCCGGGCGTCATCGGCTACTGCGGCCTCGTCGTGGGCAGCGCCTCCGTCGAGGAGCCCGAGATGGCCTTCGAGCTGCTGCGCGAGGTGCACGGCTCGGGGTTCGCGACGGAGGCGGCGCGCGCCGTCGTCGACGCCGCCCGCGCGACCGGCCGCACCCGGCTGTGGTCGACGGTCCGCCGCTGGAACTCCGCGTCCGTGCGCGTGCTGGAGAAGGCCGGCTTCGCGGACAGCGGCCGCGTCACGCCGGATCCCGAGGACGGCGACACCGTGTGGATGGTGTGCGAGCTCGGCGATCCGTCGCCCGCCGGCGCCTAGCGCGCCGGCGACTCCCAGCGGATCTCTCCGTCGACGCGCTCGTCGGTGGGCGCGAGCCCGAGCCGCCGGGCCACAGCCGCGGACGCCGCATGATCCGGGTGGATGTGCGCCCGCACGATCGCGACGCCGCCCTCCCGCAGCCACGCGACCATCGCGGCCGCGCACTCGGCCGCCGCGCCGGATCCCTGCGCCGCGGTCCCGACGAGCCACGCCACCTCGGCCATGCGCACCCCGTCGCCGTCGCCGTCGCGGTCGCCGATCACGGTCGCCTGCACGAACCCGGCCGCGCGGCCCGACGCGCGCTCGCGGAGAATTCACACGAGCCACCGCGCGGTTCCGTCCGGCGAGCGCCCCACCGCCTGCCGCGCGAACCGGGCCTCGAGCGCGGCGGGCGACGGCGGCTCGCCCCCGGTGAAGCGGTACAGCGCCGGATCCGCGAGCACCCCGACCATCTCCCGCGCGTGCCCGACCACCAGCGGCTCGAGCGCGAACCGCGCCGTGACGAGCACGGGGGCGGGAACCGGCGACGTCGTCATCGCCCGAGCCTCCCACGCCGGACGCGTCGCACCCCGCCGATACAGTGACGACGTGACACCCCGCGGCGCACCGGCGCCCTCCGCATCCCCCGCCTCCGCCTCGCCGCTCGCGCTCCCCGGCGGACGCCGCGTCGCCGTCCAGTTCGCCGCCATGGGCACCGTGTGGGGCGCGAGCTTCCTCTTCATGAAGGTCGCGCTCGAGGGCGTCTCGTTCGGGCAGGTCTCGTGGACGCGGCTCGTGCTCGGCGCCATCGCGCTCGGCCTCATCGTCGCCGCGCGCCGGCTGCCGCTGCCGAAGGAGCGCGTCGTGTGGCTGCACTTCGCGGTCGTCGGCGTCGTCGGATCCGCCATCCCGTACTCGCTGTTCGCGTGGGCCGAGCAGCATGTCACGTCGGGCGTCGCGAGCATCTACAACGCGACGACGCCGATTATGACGGCGCTCCTCGCGACCCTCGCCTTCCGGGTCGAGAAGCTGGGCCGCCGGCAGCTCGCGGGCATCGCGTTGGGCATCGTCGGCGTCGTCGTGATCATCGGCCCGTGGCGCCTGGCCCCGAGCGCGGAGGCCGCCGCGTCCGGCGAGCCGCTGCTCCAGCTCGCCGGCCAGCTCGCGTGCCTCGGCGCGGCCCTCTGCTACGGGATCACCTTCGGCTACCTCCGCCGCTTCCTCACGCACCGCGGCATCCCCGGCGTCGTCACCGCGTTCATGCAGATCGGCATGGGCGCCGCCGCGATGGTCGTCGCCACCCCGTTCCTCGCGACCGGCCCGGTCTCGCTCGACCTCCCCGTCGTGCTCAGCCTCGTGGTGCTCGGCGTGGTGGGCACGGGCCTCGCGTACCTCTGGAACATGAACGTGCTCCTCGCCTGGGGCCCCACCGCCACCTCGACCGTCACGTACATCACGCCCGTGGTGGGCGTCGCGCTCGGGATCCTCGTGCTCGGCGAGACCCTCCACTGGAACGAGCCCGCCGGCGCCGTCCTCGTGCTCCTCGGCGTGCTCCTCTCCCAGGGCCGCCGCCGTGCCGCACGCGGATCCGCCGAAGGGTAGAGCGTCGAACCCTTCCGTAATACGATGAGCGCATGGCGCGCATCATCAACGACAGGGAAGTCGACGAATCGCAGGTCGACGAGTGGGTCGACGAGGCGGAGGCGGGATACGACGTCGGCGCGCTCCGCGCCCGCTGGGGCCGCGCTCCCCGTGGGGAGGCGGCGGCCAAGGTCATCCCCGTGCGGCTCACCGAGGCGGAGCTCGAGGCCGTCATGGCTCGTGCCGAACGCGAGGGGCTGAACCGCTCCGAGGCCATCCGCGCGGCGCTCGACGCCTGGTCGCACGCCGCGTGATCGTCCGCGCGTCCGCGCGGAAGCACGGCGTGGCCGACGAGGACGCCATGGCAGCCGCGTCGACGCCGCTCGTCTCCGGTCCCCTCGACGACGAGGAGCCGCAGCGTCAGCTCCGCGTGGGATTCGACACCGCAGCTCGTCTCCTCGAGACCGTCGTGCTCGTGTGGGACGACGGGACCGAGGAGGTCATCCACGCCGTGAGGTGCCGGCCGCAGTACCTCGATCTCCTGGGATGACGAGCACCGCCGCCGCCCCCGCCGCGACGCGCACCCCTCCGACGCCCGGCTAGGCTCGCCGGGTGCGTCTCGTCATCGCCCGCTGCTCCGTCGACTACGCCGGCCGCCTCAGCGCGCATCTCCCCCTCGCCACCCGCCTCCTCATGGTCAAGGCCGACGGGAGCCTCCTCGTCCACTCGGACGGCGGCTCCTACAAGCCGCTCAACTGGATGAGCCCGCCCTGCACCATCGTCGAGGTCGAGCCCGACGACGACCAGGCGCTCGCGGGCGTCCGCGAGATCTGGCGCGTCGTGCAGCCGAAGACGGCCGACATGCTCGTCGTCTCGATCCACGAGGTGCTGCACGACTCCGCGCACGACCTCGGCGTCGACCCGGGCCTCGTGAAGGACGGCGTGGAGGCGCACCTGCAGAAGCTGCTGGCGGAGCAGATCCACCTGCTCGGCGACGGCCACGAGCTGGTGCGCCGCGAGTACATGACCGCCATCGGGCCGGTCGACATCCTCGCGCGCGACGCGGCGGGCAAGTCGGTCGCCGTCGAGCTGAAGCGCCGCGGCGACATCGACGGCGTCGAGCAGCTCACCCGGTACCTCGAGCTGATGAACCGGGATCCGCACCTCGCGCCGGTCACGGGCGTCTACGCCGCGCAGGAGATCAAGCCCCAGGCCCGCACGCTCGCCGAGTATCGCGGCATCCGCTGCCTCCTCCTCGACTACGACGCCATGCGCGGCATGGACGACGGGCACGCGCGCCTGTTCTGACCCGATCCGCCCGCGGCCCGCCCGCTCGCTCGCGAGCGCGCGCCTGTCCACCTGGCGACGTACCCCCGTTCGGGGGCTGTGCACTGCCCGGACCCCTGCCTAGCGTCGAACGGGCGACGGCTCACCGCCGCATCTACGGGGGTGGACGTGAGGCGTGCCGATGCGGTCGTCGGGACGACGCCGTGACCACGATCCACGCCACCGCCTCCCGCGCCGCCGCCCGGGCCGAGGGCGCCGGCGCGGGGGCGACCGCCGCGCGCGTGCGCATCGACCCGTACCCGCGCAGCTCGAGGAACCGCTGGCTGATGCGCCTGCTGCTCTCCCTCCCCTACCTCGTGGTCGCGATCCTCGGCGACCGGGCGGCGGGCGAGGCGCCGATGGCCACGACGACGGTGAACGCCGACCTCCTCGCGCGGGTCGCCCGGATCGACTGGACCCGCGCCGACGCCGCCTGGGTGGGCGACCTCTACCCGCCCGTGGGGACGATCATCGCGGCCATCACCCCCGGCGGGACGCTCGGCCTGGGGATCGTCGGCGCCCTCATCGCGGGTCCGTTCCTCCAGCAGATGCTCCAGGCGATGCAGCAGCGCCGCTTCCCGCCCGTCGAGTCCGCCATGTTCATGGCGGCCCTCGGCGCCAACCCGCTCTTCGCCCACATGGTGACGACCAACCTCGAGGCGTTCCTCGGCGTCGCGGCG
Source organism: Clavibacter nebraskensis NCPPB 2581 (assembly GCF_000355695.1). Lineage (NCBI taxonomy): Bacteria > Bacillati > Actinomycetota > Actinomycetes > Micrococcales > Microbacteriaceae > Clavibacter > Clavibacter nebraskensis. The sequence continues at coordinate 2,955,902 of NC_020891.1, forward strand.
TTCGGCGTGGGCGCCACCAACATGGTCCGCTTCGTGGCGTACCGGAACACGCAGGCCGGCTTCCGCGCGGGCCTGCTGTTCTCGCTCGCTGCGCTGTCGAGCGCGAGCGGCATCGTCTACATCGTCGTCATCGGGCTGGCCGCGCCGCTGATCTCGCTCGCCCGCCGCGGCGAGCGCGGGGCCCGGGCGTCGAACATCCTCGTGCTGCTGTTCCCGACCCTCTCGGCCTTCCTCACCGTGGCGTTCCTGCAGCTCGTGTTCCTGCACCGGCCGTTCGCGTTCCTCACGGACCAGTTCGGCTACGACCCGGCCCTCTGGGACACCGTCCCGCAGCTCGTCACGACCCTCAACGGCTTCCTGCTGCTCGCACCGATGATCTCCGGCTGGATCCTCGCGCTCCTGGTCCGCCGCCCCGGCGCCGTGCTTATCTCCACGCTGCTGTTCCTCGGCCTGCTGGTCGGCTACATCCTCGGCCTCATCCCCGCCAACTCCGCCGGCAACACCTTCTTCATCATGACGATGATGGGCATGGCGATCCTCCCGGCCGCCACGACGCGACGGGCCGACGTGCTGATCACGATCGTCGCCGGGGTCCAGATCGTGATCGCGTGGGCGGCCGCGTACAACCGGCCCGTCGTCCTCGACTGGATGGGGTCCATCGCCCGCGTCATGGAATGGGCCTGAGATGACGATCGCGCAGCCGACGTGGCAGGACGACATCGACCCGGAGCCCGTGCGGCGGGGACCCCGGGAGCGCTACCTCGCCGAGGGCTGGCTGCCGATCCGCCGCCTCGATGACGGACGGCACCTCGTCGCCACGGACGGTCGCCACCGCGAGCCAGCGTTCGCCGACGCCCTGGCCGCTGGCCTCGGCGGCCCGGTCTCCTTCACCGAGGTGGATCCGTGGGACCTCAAGGACGCGGTGCTCCTCATCTGCGGCGAGGCCGTCGCCGACGACGCCGCCAACCGGCTCTTCCGCCGGAACCCCGAGCTGTCCGGCCGCTACGTCTTCTCCCGCGGCCAGAAGACGGGCGCCCTGGTGGCCGCCGTCGTCATCGTCGCCCTCGCCGTGGTGTGGCCGCGGCAGACCGCCGTCGGCGCGCTCTCCGTGGTGAGCCTCGCGTTCCTCGCGGCGACGACGTTCAAGTTCCTGGTGGCGCTGCAGGGCGCGCGCTTCGACGTGGTGGAGCGCGTCACCGAGTCGGAGGTCGCGCGGCTCGACGACGCCGACCTGCCGGTCTACACGGTCCTCGTGCCGGTGTTCCGGGAGGCCAACATCGTCGCGCAGCTCATCGAGAACCTCGGCGGGCTCGACTACCCGGCGCACAAGCTCGAGGTGCTGATCCTCATCGAGGAGGAGGACTCCGAGACGCGGGACGCGATCGTGCACGCGGACCCGCCCGCCCACTTCCACATCGTCACCGTGCCGGCGGGCCAGCCGCAGACGAAGCCGCGCGCGTGCAACGTGGGCCTCACCCTCGCGTCGGGCGAGTTCCTCGTCATCTACGACGCCGAGGACACCCCGGATCCCGACCAGCTGAAGAAGTCCCTCATCGCCTTCGAGCGCGGCGGCCCCGAGATGGTGTGCGTTCAGGCCGCCCTCAACTACTTCAACGCGACCGAGAACGCCCTCACGCGCATGTTCACGCTCGAGTACTCGTACTGGTTCGACTACATGCTCGCGGGCCTCGACCACTCGGAGCTGCCGATCCCGCTCGGCGGCACCTCGAACCACTTCCGCACGGGCGCGCTCATGGAGCTCGGCGGCTGGGATCCGTACAACGTCACGGAGGACGCCGACCTCGGCATCCGCGCCTCGGCCGTCGGCTACCGCGTGGGCGTCATCAACTCCACCACCATGGAGGAGGCGAACACCTCCATCCCCAACTTCATCCGCCAGCGCTCCCGGTGGATCAAGGGGTACATGCAGACGACGCTCGTGCACGCCCGCCGTCCGGTCGCCCTGATCCGCGAGGTCGGGATCGTGCGCTTCCTGTCGTTCGCGCTGCTCATCGGCGGGACGCCGGCCACGTTCCTCGGCGTGATCCCCTTCTACCTCGTGACGATCGCGTCGCTGGCGATCCCGACCACGGCCCTCTCCTCCGTCTTCCCGGCCTGGGCGCTCTGGACGAGCCTGTTCAACTTCCTCATCGGCAACGGGGTCATGGTCTACGTCTCGATGATGGGGCCGTTCAAGCGCGGCACGTTCCACCTGATCCTGTGGTCGCTCCTCAACCCCGTCTACTGGATCCTCCATTCCATCGCCGCGTACAAGGGCCTCTGGCAGCTGCTCACCCGGCCGCACTACTGGGAGAAGACGGAGCACGGCCTCACCCAGCAGTGACGGGGAGGGTCCCGGCGGACACCCCACGGACCCTCGTAGGGTGGGCCCGTGACCGCACCCGACACGTCCCCGCCGTCCCCCGCCGCGGGCTCCGCGCCCTGGAGCTGCATCCTCTTCGACCTCGACGGCACCATCACCGACTCGGCCCCCGGCATCACCGCGCAGCTCGCGAAGACCCTCGTGTTCATGGGCCTGCCCGTGCCCGGCCCGGCCCAGCTGCTCGAGTACGTGGGCCCGCCCATCCTCGACTCGTTCCGCGACCTCGCCGGCATGGACGACGACGCCCAGCAGCGCGCGCTCGCCCACTACCGCGAGGGCTACGCGGGCGGCGGCGTCTTCGACAGCTCGGTGTACGCCGGCGTGCCCGAGGTGCTGCGCGCGATCCACGCGGCCGGCATCCCGCTCTCCCTCGCCACGAGCAAGCCCGAGTCGCAGGCCCGCCGCGTGCTCGACCACTACGGCATCGCCGGCCTCTTCACCGAGATCTGCGGCGCGAGCGAGGACGAGGTGCGGTCCGCGAAGGCCGACGTCATCGAGGAGGCCCTCCGCCGGCTGCGCGCGGACGGGATCGACCTCGGCAACGTCGTGATGGTGGGCGACCGCGAGCACGACGTGCTCGGGGCGGCCGCCCACGGGATCCCGACGGTGATGGTCGGCTGGGGCTACGGCGCCCCGGCTGAGGCCGCGGGCACCATCGCCGTGGTCGAGACGGCCGCCGAGCTCGAGGCCCGGCTGCTCCCGGCGGTCGACCGACCCGCCGCCTGACGGCCCGGCTCCGAATCCCTCACAAGCAGGAGCCTTTCCACAGATCCGGCTGCCGGAGCCCCATCGCCCCGGGGTTAGCAACACGGAGTGACAGAATGACCCGCGGAGGAACCATGTCAACACCGCAGGACCTGCAGGACCCGCTCGCGCTCGACAGGCAGGTCAGCTACTCGCTCGTCGTCGCCGCCCGCAGCGTGACCGCCCTCTACCGACCCATCCTCGACCCGCTGGGGCTCACCCACCCCCAGTACCTCGTGCTCCTCGCGCTCTGGGCCCGCGGGCCGCGCTCGGTCAAGGACCTGAGCCACGAGCTCCAGCTCGACAGCGCCACGCTCTCCCCGCTCCTCAAGCGGCTGGAGGCCATGGGCCACGTGTGGCGCGTGCGCCGGGCCACGGACGAGCGCGTGCTGGAGATCGGCCTCACCGACCAGGGCCGCGAGCTCCGCGAGAAGGCCGTCGCCATCCCGCAGCAGATCCGCGACCGCCTCTCCATGACGGAGGAGCAGCTCGAGGGCCTCAAGACCGTGCTGAGCCAGGTCATCGACAACGCGAAGGCGCTCCCCGAGACCATCTAGACCCGCCGTCCCCGCACCCCGCGCCACCGGCTCCCCTGCATCACCACACCACCCGATCGGAGCGCGACCAGTGAGCGACACGGTCCGCGCGGTGCTGCTGCTCGAGTGCTACGTCACCGTCACGCTCCTGGCGCCGCTCCTCCTCGGCCGCCTGCCGCTCGTCGCCCAGCGGCCCGTGGCCATGCTCGCCGCGTGGCACGGGTTCCTCGTCACCGCGGTGCTGAGCCTCGGATCCGGGCTCGGGCTCCTCATCCACCAGGGCATGGCGATGCAGGCGGGAGCCGGCCCGCAGCAGGACGCGGACACGGCGCCCCTCGCCGCCATCCCCCTGGCCTACGTGGCCGCGGGCGTGCTCGGCGTGCTGCTCTTCCGGATCGTGGAGGAGGGCGGACGGGTGGTGCGCGCGGCCCGGGAGCGCGCGGGCGAGGTGGCGACGCTGCTGCTCGCGTCGCGGCCGTACCGGGTGGCGGGGCGCGACGCGCGGATCGTGGAGTCCGACGTGCCGCTCGCCGCGCTCTCCCCCGCCACCGGCGTGATCCTCCTCACCACCGAGGCGCGCGCCCGCCTCGACGACGACGAGCTCGCGGCCGTGCTCGAGCACGAGACCGCGCACCTGGAACAGCGGCACGCGCTCGCGGTGCGGATCGCCCAGGTCTCGCGCGCGATCCTCCCGGCCCTCCCCGCGAGCCAGCGCCTCGCGCTCTCCACCACCATCGCCATCGAGTTCATCGCCGACGACCACGCCGCCCGCGTCACCGGGCCGGACACGGTCGCCGCGGCGCTCCGCAAGCTGGATCCGGACGGCGGCCTCTCCACCCTCCGCGTCGACCGCATGCGCCACCCCCGCGGCGGGCACCGGGTCGCGCTGCGCCTGCTGTGCGCGGTGGCGTGCGCGCTCCCCGTGCTGCCGCTGGTCATCGTGCTGCTGCCGCCGGCCTGAGCCGGCCCGGGGCGCCCGGGGCCGTGCGCTAGGGTCTCCTCTCGAAGGGGAGTAGTCCCCCCGGCCTTCGAGCCGGACGGCGATGCGTCGACATGCTGGCCCCCGGGCCCGGTGCATCACCCGCCACGGAGCACGAGCGAGGCGGGCGGACGAGACCTTCGGCCAGACGAACGACAGGCGCGCGACGCGCCGTCGCGTCGGCCGGAGACCCCTGGGGTTCCCGGCCGTCGCCCGACCGGAGGACCCATGACCGCCATGCCCCCTGCCCGCACGCCCGATCCGACGCCCGCCCAGGTGCGCCGCTGGCGGCAGTACCTCGCCGACGAGCGCGCCGAGGCCGCCGTCTACCGCGACCTCGCCGGCCGCCGCACGGGCGAGGAGCGCGAGATCCTGCTCGCCCTCGCCGAGGCCGAGGGTCGCCACGCCGACCACTGGATCGAGCTGCTCGGCGACCGCGTCGGCAAGCCCGTGCGCGGCGACATCCGCACCCGGATCCTCGGCCTGCTCGCCCGCCGCTTCGGATCCGTCTTCGTGCTCGCGCTCGCCCAGCGCGCCGAGAGCCGCTCGCCGTACGCGGACGACGCGGACGCCACCAACGCGATGGCCGCCGACGAGCGCGTGCACGAGGAGGTCGTCCGCGGCCTCGCCACCCGCGGCCGCATGCGCCTCTCGGGCACCTTCCGCGCCGCCGTCTTCGGCGCGAACGACGGGCTGGTCAGCAACCTCGCGCTCGTGCTCGGCATCACGGCCACGGGCGTGCCGAACGCGGTGATCCTCGCCACGGGCCTCGCGGGCCTCCTCGCCGGCGCGCTCTCCATGGGCGCGGGCGAGTTCGTGTCGGTGCGCTCCCAGCGCGAGCTGCTCGAGGCCTCGGCCCCGGATCCGGGCACGCACGACGCGCTCCCCCACCTCGACGTCGACGCCAACGAGCTCGCCCTCGTCTACCGCGCCCGCGGCATGACCGAGGAGGAGGCGCTCGCGCACGCCGACGAGGTGCTGCGCGACCTCGCGGCCGAGACCCGGCCGATCCCGGTCACCATCGCGGGCGTCGCCGCGTCGGAGGACGACCACGAGAGCGTCGGCACCGCGTGGGGCGCGGCCATCTCCAGCTTCTGCTTCTTCGCGTCCGGCGCCGTGATCCCCGTGCTCCCGTACCTCGTCGGCCTCCAGGGCCTCGCGGCGCTCGCGGTCGCGTGCGTGCTCGTCGCGATCGCGCTGTCGATCACGGGCGCGGTCACCGGCCTCCTCTCCGGCGGCCCGCCGCTGCGCCGCGCGGGACGCCAGCTGCTCATCGGGTTCGGCGCGGCCGGGGCCACCTACCTGCTGGGGCTGCTCTTCAACACGCAGGCCGGGTGATCCACCACCCGCCTCTGCAGGGCGGTGGGCGGCGGGCCGCGCCGGCCGCAGCCGATACGGTTGTCCGCATGGCTGACGGAGATGACCCCCGCCGTCGCGAGGACTCCCTCGCGACGCGCATGAGCGACGCGGTGTCGCGCACGAGCGAGCGGGAGGTCGCCCTGCGGGCGATGGGCCTGCTGGACGGGCTGTACGAGGGCGACGACTTCCTGCTGCTGGTCGGCGGACGGCACGCCCGCGGGATCCTCAACGGCGCCCCTCCCCTCTACTGGCCCGAGGCGTGGGGCGCCCGCGCGCTCCTCTACGCCTGGACCCCCGAGGCCGCGAAGGTCGTCGAGAAGAACCTCACGAACCGCGCCTGGCGCGTGCGCGAGGCGTGCGCGAAGGTCGTCGCAACCCGGCAGCTGCCGCTCGTGCGCGCGCTCACGGTGCTCGTCACCGACGAGAACGCCCGCGTCCGCGGCGCCGCCCTCCGCGCGCTCGGCGCCGTCGGGGGACCTGCCGACGAGGAGGTCATCCGCCGCGCGCTGACGGATCCCGACACCTCCGTCCGCGTCGCCGCGCACGACGGCCTCGAGGCCCTCGCCGCCCGCCACGAGCAGGTGCTCTCCCCGGCCGGCCGGCACGCGGCCGCGGCGGCCGAGGCGAGCGCTCCCGCCACCGACGCGGATGACGCCGACGACGCCGAGGACGACGCCCGCTCGTAGGCCTCGCCAGGCGCGTCCCGTCAGAGGTCCGGGAAAGCCGGGAACGCGCACGTCGGCGGATCCCCGGCATCCGGCCCCGCGGTCACCCGCACGTCCGACGCGGTGGATGCGAGCGGCACGCCCCCGAAGGCCGCGCCCGCGGTCGTGATGTCGGCGGCGGCCATCTCGACCGGCGCCGCGTCGACCGCGGTCCGGCGGAGCGCGAGGCCCAGCGGGTGCGCCGCGTCGTACCCGTCGAGCTCGGACGACGCGAGGTGCAGCGACCGGGTCGCGCGGAAGCCGTCCACCACGATGCCCGTCATGGTCGGGATCGAGGTGCCGACCGCCGTCGCGTAGCGGGGATCGAACGCCAGGGGGTTCTTCACCTCGTCGACGCACACGTCGCGGTACTCGACGTCCCGCACGAGGCCGCCGGATGTGGCGGAGCCCTTGATGCGGATCCCCCCGGCCGCGACGCTCAGCGTCCCGAAGGCGTCCCGTCCGCTCACGGTGACGCGGGCCACGAGCACGTCGCTCACCCCGGCCTGCGTCTCGCTGCCGATCGCGACGCCGTGCGTGCCGAAGAGGTGGTCGTCGAGGACGCTGATGTGCGCCGACGCCGCGGTGCCCGCCTTGACGGCGATCCCGTCGTCACCGGCGCTGATCCACGACCGAGCGATGGTCACGTCGGTGGCGCCGGCCGGGTCGATGCCGTCCGTGTTGCGGGCACCCGCCGGCGTCCGGATCACGACGCCCCAGACGGTGAGGCCGTCGCCGTGGTCGAAGGACACGTGCGTGCCGGGCGAGTCGACGAGGTCCACGTCGTGCAGCGTCACGTCGTCGGCCCGCGTCGCCGCCACGAGCCGGGGCACGTTCTGGTGGCCGCCCTGCTTGGCGTCCGCGGCGACCTGCCACCAGCTCCGGGTCCCGCCGAAGATCGGGAGGTCGCCCCGGCCGTCGACCCGCCCCTGGCCGAGGCCGGTCGCCGTGCTCGACTCGAGCCCGGAGTGCGACGACAGGGTGATGAAGGGCCGGCAGCCGTCGCCCGCGCCGGCGACGGTGCCGCACGTCGCGCGCCCCGCCACCTGGTAGTCCGCGGCCGCGCGGGAGGCGTGCAGCACGACGGAGGGATCGAGGACCAGCACCTCGCCCGCGCGCACGGTGATCGGCGCGCTGAGGAACGCGGCCGTGGTGGCCGACGCCGCGAGGACGACGGCGCCGCCGGATCCCGCGCACCCGTCGAGGGCGGCCTGGATGCGCGCGGTGTCGGGGGCGTGCGCCTCGTCGGCCGCCGACCCCTGCCGCTCGGCCATCGCGACCGCGGCCGGGACGGTGGCGCACGTGGTCGCCGGTGCGACCGGCTCCGCGACGGTGAGCCGGTCGCCGTGCACGACGGATCCCGCGTCGCCCGCCGACGAGACGGATGCGGCACCCGGGGGCGCCGCGGCGAGGGTGACCACGGACGCGAGGACCGCCGCGACGAGCAGGCCGTCGACCAGCAGCGTGCGGATGCGGTGCGAGGACAAGCCCATGGGACGCCCTTCCGAGGATCGGGGCGAGGAGGTCCCGCGCGATGGGGCCACGATAGGTCGCCCGCCGGCGCCCCGCGCGGACGCTCCCCAGCGCGGGGCGGCCGGATCAGAGGCCCGCGAGGAAGTCCTCGACCAGGCCCGCGAAGAGGTCGGGCCGCTCGATCTGCGGCATGTGGCCGCAGTCCGGGATGAGGCGCGTGCGCGCGTCGGGCAGCTCGCGCGCGACGGCTGCGAGGTGCGCGGGCGGGAGGATCCGGTCGCGGTCGCCCCACACGGCGAGCACCGGCAGGCCCGACTCCCGGACACCCTCCACGAGCGGGCGGCGCCAGCGGGAGCTCACGCCGCGGACCGTGCCGAGGTCGCGCGCGATGTCGAGCATCGTGGCCGCGTGGGCCGGCCGGGCCGAGAGCTCCTGCGCGTGCCGCACGCGCGCGTCGGTCGTGAGCGCGGGGTCGTGGAAGATGGCGCGGGTCGATCGCCGGGAGTTGCCGGGCGTCGGGCGCATGAGGAGCGTCGCGAGCGGGTCGAAGGCGAGCATCCGCAGGCCCGCCGTGACCTGCCGGCCGAAGCCCGCGCTGTCCGCGAGCACGAGGGCGCGCACGCGATCCGGGTGCCGGATCGCGAGGGTCATCGCGACCGCGCCGCCGAGCGAGTTGCCGACCACGGTCACGGGTCCCGCGACGCCCGCCGCGTCGAGGTACGCGGGCAGCGCGTCGGCGAGCGACTCGAGCGTGGTGGGGCCGGGGACGGGATCCGACCAGCCGAACCCCGGCAGGTCGACGCTGTGCAGCGCGTGGCCCGCGGAGAGACGGGCGTGCTGCTCGTCCCAGTCCTCGAGGCTGCGTCCGATGCCGTGCAGGAGGAGGAGCGGATCCCCGGATCCGGTGACGCGGTGCCGCATGGTCCGGCCGTCGACCTCGAGGGTCGCGGTGCCCGGGGCCCGGAGCGGGTCGACGTCCCCGGATGCGGCCATGCCGCGACCCTACAGAGTTCCCCCGCGCGGGGGATTCCGGCGATGTCGGGAGGAGGTGCGACGATGGAGGGGCTGCGCATCGCAGCGCCCTTCCCCGTCGCCCGGAGCCACGAGCCCCGCCCGACGTGCGGCGATCGACCGAGGTCGCCGATGAGCATCAAGGAGCGACACGGCATGACGATCTTCGAGCAGATGGAGTCCGAGGTCCGGAGCTACAGCCGCGGCTGGCCGGTCGTGTTCGACCGCGCGGTGGGCAGCGAGATGTTCACGGCCGACGGCGACCGCTACCTGGACTTCTTCGCGGGCGCCGGCGCGCTCAACTACGGGCACAACAACGCCGGGCTCAAGCAGAAGCTCGTCGACTACATCCTCCGCGACGGTGTCACGCACTCCCTCGACATGTTCACGGAGGCCCGCCGCGACTTCCTGCAGACGTTCCAGGACGTCATCCTCCAGCCGCGTGGGCTCGACTACCGCATCATGTTCCCCGGCCCGGGCGGCGCCAACGCGGTCGAGGCCGCGCTGAAGCTCGCGCGCAAGGTCACCGGCCGCACCACGATCGTGCACTTCACCAACTCGTTCCACGGCATGACCGAGGGCGCGCTCGCGGTCACCGGCAACGCGCTCAAGCGCGGCGGCGCCGGCCACCCGCTGCACCACGCGGTCGCGGTGCCGTTCGACGACTACCTCGGCGGCGAGACCGACAGCCTCGCGTACTTCGAGAAGCTGCTCGACGACTCCGGCTCGGGCTTCGACACGCCGGCGGGCGTCATCGTCGAGACCGTGCAGGGCGAGGGCGGCATCAACGTCGCGACGCCCGAGTGGCTCCGGAAGCTGCGCGACCTGACCGCGCGCCACGGCATCGTGCTCATCGTCGACGACGTGCAGATGGGCTGCGGCCGCACGGGCGGGTTCTTCAGCTTCGAGGAGTCGGGCATCGTCCCCGACATCGTCACGCTCTCCAAGTCCATCGGCGGCTACGGCCTGCCCATGGCGCTCACGCTGCTCAAGCCCGAGCTCGACCAGTGGAAGCCGGGCGAGCACAACGGCACCTTCCGCGGCATCGCGCCCGCGTTCCTCACGGGTGCCGAGGCGCTGCGGCTCTACTGGGCCGACGGCGAGCTCGAGGCGTCCACGCTGCGCAAGGGCGAGCGGATCCACGAGGTCTTCACCGAGATCGCCGCGGAGGCCGCGCCCGAGATGACGCTCAAGGTGCGCGGCCGCGGCCTCGCGCGCGGCATCGAGTTCCCCTCGGGCGACCTGGCCGGCGCGGTCTGCCGGGCGGCGTTCGAGCGCGGCATGCTCATGGAGACGAGCGGCGCCGGCGGCACCGTCATGAAGGTGCTGCCCGCGCTCACCATCACCGACGAGCAGGTCGAGGAGGGGCTCGCGATCATCCGCGCATCCGTCGCCGAGGTCCTCGGGTCCACGAGCGAGGAGCTCGCGGCCGACGAGGTGCCGCTGCCGGTGGCCGTCGGGAGCTGATCCGCGCTCCCGATCCCCGACGGCCCGGCCCGGCCCCGCACGCGCGGGCACCGGACCGTCGTGCGTCTACCGCGGCCGCAGGATCCGGTAGCGGTGCTCCGGGCGGCCCGTGGATCCGTAGTTGAGCTGCACGTCGACCACGCGGTCGCGGGCGAGCGCACCGAGGTAGCGCTGCGCGGTGGCGCGGGAGATGCCGACGCGCTCGGCGATCTCGGGGGCGCTGAGCTCCTCGTCGGATGCGGACAGGGCGTCGAGCACGGCCTGCTCGGTCGCCGGGCGCTCGCGCGCGGAGACGCGGCCGGGCCGGAGGGCGTGGATGGCGCGGTCGATGCCGGCCTGGTCGAGCGGGCGATCGCTCGCGAGCCCGGCGCGGAAGGCCGCGTAGGCCGCGAGGCGCGCGGTGAGCAGCTCGGGCGCGAACGGCTTCACGAGGTAGGAGACGGCGCCGCCGCGGAGGGCACGGCGGACGGTGGCGGGGTCGTCGGCGGCCGTGATGAGGATCACGTCGGGCTCGATGCGCCGCACGAGGTCGACGCCGCTGCCGTCGGGCAGGTACGCGTCGAGGAGCACGAGGTCGGGGCGGGACGTGTCGAGCACGGCGAGCGCCGCCCGCACGCTGCCCGCGGTGCCGACGGCGCGGAACCCGGGCGCCTGCTCCACGATGCCCTCGTGCAGGCGGGCGATGCGGAAGTCGTCGTCGACGACGAGGACCGTGAGGTCGTCGGTCATGCGGGGGCTCCGTCGGGGTCGGGGTGGTCGTGGTCGCGGGGGTCGTCGGCGGGTGGATCCGCGTCGGGCGGCTCGACCACGCCCGCGAGGCGCGCGCAGAGCACCGCGCCGCTCTCAGCACGAGGCGGCGGCCCGCCGGGGTCGGCGACCCACACGTCGCCGCCGTCGCGCCGGGCGATGTCGCGCACGAGCGGGAGGCCGAAGCCGAGGCCGTGCGCGGGATCCGCTCCCCCGCCCGCCGCGACGGCCTCCGCGGCCCCGCCCACGTCGTCGGGCCGGCGCTGGAACACGCGGCCGGCGTCGGACGCGGCGAGCCCGTCACCCGAGTCGGACACCGCGAGGTGCAGGTCCGCGCCGTCGTCGAGCGCCTCCACCTCCACCCACCTGTCGGCGCGGGATCCGCGGACGGCCGCCTGCACCGCGTTGTCGACGAGGTTGCCGAGGACCGTCGTGACCTCCTCGGGCCGCACCAGGAACCCACGGACGAGCGTGCCGGGCCCGACCCGTAGGGCCACGCCCCGCTCCTCCGCCTCCATCGCCTTCGCGCCGAGGAACGCCTGCAGGTAGGGCTCGTCGACGAGCCCCGCGTCCACCGTCGGGAACGCGACGGGACCCTGCTCGAGCACGCCCGCTAGGTAGCCGTCGGCCTCGTCCACCCGGCCGGTCGCGACGAGGCCGCGCACGACGTGGAGGCGGTTCGCGAACTCGTGCCGCTGCACGCGGAGCGCGGTGGACATCGCGGTGACGGCCGTCAGGCGGCGGCTCATCGCCTCGATGTCCGTCTCGTCGCGCAGCACCATCACCGTGCCGAGGTCGCGCCCGTCGCGGTCGACGCGGGCGACGTCGACGAAGAGCAGTCGGTCGTCGACCACCGCGCGCAGCGACGCGGATCCGGCGGCGGCACCGGCCTGCGCGCCGGCGACCGCGTCCCGCAGCACGGGCGCGACGCCGAGGTCCGCGAGCGTGCGGCCGACCGGATCCACGAGGCCGAGCAGCTCGGCGGCCCGCGGGTTGCAGACGGTCACCCGCCCGTCGGGACCGAGGCCGAGCACGCCCTCGCCGACGCCGGAGAGCACGGCCGCCTGGTCCTGCACGAGGCCGGCGAGCTCCGACGGCTGGAGGCCGAGGGTGAGGCGCGCGAGCCGCCGGGAGAGGATCCCGCTGGCCACCGCCCCGACGCCGAGCGCGAGCAGGGCGACGACCCCGATGGCCGCGACGTCGACGCCGATGGAGTCGCGCACGGTCGCCGCCGCGAAGCCGACGCTGACCTCGCCGACGACGCGGCCCGATCCGCCTCCCGCGTCGTCGTCGCCGCCCGCGGACGCATCCGCCAGCGCCCGCACCGGCACCTTCGCCCGCGCGGACTCCCCGAGCGTGCCGGTGGCCCACGTCACCTCCTCGCGCCCCGCGAGCGCGACCGTCGGATCCGTGCTCACGCGCTCCCCGAGCTCGGCCGGGTCGGGGTGCGCGAGCCGCAGCCCGCGGTCGTCGGTGACCACGACGAACAGCGCGCCGGTCCGCGCGCGCACCGCCTCAGCCGTCCGCTGCACCGGCCCGTCGGCGAGGTCGGACGCGGTGGCGACCCCGGGATCCGCGGTCTCGGCCGTCACGGCGGCCCGGAGCGCGGGATCCTCGGCGGCCGTCCGGGCGATCGCGAGCGCCGTCGCCTGCGCCTCCTCGCGGTTCTCGGAGGAGCTCAGCACCCCGTACGCGACCGTCGCGATCCCCACCACCACGAGCACGACGAGCAGCTGGAGGACGAGCGTGCGACGCGCGAAGTCGAGCCCCGTCCGCCGTCGCCCCGTCGCTCGATCCACCTGGTGAGCATAATGCGCAGAACGTCGTCTACGTGCACTATCGCGATCAAGCGGCACAAGCGCGACGGACCGCGGACGCCCACCTAGCGTTTGGTGTTCAGCCGGGCGTTCCGCCCACCGACGAAGGAGTCACGCGTGCTGGTATTCCTGGGCTTCGCCATGGTCCTCACCTTCATGGCGCTCATCATGACCAAGCGGCTGACGCCCATGGTCGCCCTCATCCTCGTGCCGACGATCTTCGCCCTCTTCGCGGGCGCCGGCCTTGGGCTAGGCGACATGGTCATCGAGGCGCTCGGCGACCTGGCTCCCACGGCCGCGCTGCTGATGTTCGCCATCATCTACTTCGGCATCATGATCGACGTCGGCCTGTTCGACCCGCTGGTGCGCCTCATCCTCCGGCTCGCGGGCGGCGACCCGGCGAAGATCGTGCTCGGCACGGCGATCCTCGCGGCCGCGGTCTCCCTCGACGGCGACGGATCCACGACCTTCATCGTCACCACCGCGGCCATGCTGCCCATCTACCGCAAGCTCGGGATGAGCCCGGTGGTCCTCACCTGCACGGCCGGCCTCGCCAACGGCACGCTCAACATCGTCCCGTGGGGCGGCCCGACCGTCCGCGCGGCGGCGGCCCTCAAGGTCTCGCCGACCGACATCTTCGTGCCGATGATCCCGTCGCTCCTCGTGGGCATCGCGCTCGTCATGATCTTCGCCTGGACCATGGGCCTCCGCGAGCGCAGCCGCCTGGCCGCGCTCGGCGAGGCGCGCGCCGAGGGCGGGCTCGACGCCGTCGGCGGCACGGGCGACTCCGGCTCCGGCGGGTCCACGGGCGGCTCGGGTTGGTGGCGCGCCGGTCGCGGCGCCCCCGCGACCCCGCGCGGCGGCCTCATCACCATGGCCCCGGCCCTCGTCCGCGCCGAGACGGCCCCCGTCTCCACGCTCGGCACGACGATGCTCGACCCCGACCGCGAGACCCTGCGCCCGCGCATGATCTGGTTCAACCTCGGCCTCACGATCGTGGTGCTCGCGCTGCTGATCCTCGACCAGCTGCCCCTCGCCTACGTCTTCATGGTCGGCGCGGCCATCGCGCTGATCGCCAACTTCCGCGACCTCAAGCGCCAGGGCGAGCGCATCGCGGCGCACGCGCCCAGCGTGGTCGGCGTGGTCTCGATGGTGCTCGCGGCGGGCGTCCTCATCGGCGTGCTGAACGGCACGGGCATGGTCACGGCGATGTCCGCGTGGCTCGTCACGATCATCCCGGACGCCCTCGGCCCCGGCCTCGCGGTGATCACCGGCGTGCTCAGCATCCCGATGACCTTCTTCATGAGCAACGACGCGTTCTACTACGGCATGCTCCCGGTGCTCGCGGAGAGCGCGGCGAACTACGGCATCGACCCCGTCGAGATGGCGCGCGCGTCCATCACCGGGCAGCCCGTGCACCTGCAGAGCCCGCTGGTACCGGCGATCCTGCTGCTCGTGTCGCTCGCGGACGTGAACCTCGGCGACCACCACCGCAAGGTCCTGTGGCGCGCGGTGCTCGTGTCGCTCACGATGCTCGCCGTGGGAGTGCTCACGGCGGTGATCCCGATCTGATCGGGAGCGCTCCTCCGGGAGCACGCGCACGCGGAGACCGGGCGGCTCGGGGGAGCGCCCGGCCTTCGCGCGTGCGGGGCGTGTGCGGGGTCCGTCGGATCCGGCGAGCGGGCTACGAGACCCGCCGCGCCACCTGGTACCCGGCGTCGGCGTAGACGATCTCGTACGTCGTGCCCGCCTGCGTCGCCTCGCCGTACTGGTCGGCGTTGAGGGCGCCCTGGCCGAGGCCGCCGCCGAGGGTGTCGATCACGACGTACTGCGGCGCCGGATTGCCCGGGTTGCCGAGCCAGAAGACCTCGTGGTCGTCGACGAGGTACGACATGAGGCCGATGTCGCTGAGCACGCTCGCGCCCGCGGGCACCTGGTCGAGCGCGGCCTGCGCCTGCGCGGCCCGCGGCGACGGCTGCCAGATGGCCGGCTTCGTCAGCTCCGCCATGGGCGAGCGGAGGAAGAGGGCGATCGCCGCGATCGCGAGCACCGGCACGGTCGCGCGCGACGCCATGGCGAGCCAGCGCTGCCGGCCCCGGCGAGCGCGCACGACGCCGTCGATGGCGGCGGCGAACACGATCGGCATGAGCACGGCGTCGTAGTGGTAGCCGGGCCCCCAGTACGCCTCGGTGGGCGAGAGGAAGCGCCAGGCGAGCGTCGGCACCACGAGGAGGAGAAGCGGCGAGCGCAGCGCGATGAGCGCGCCCGCGAGGATCAGGAAGGCGACCGTCTCGAGCTTCGGCGCGACGAAGAGCCCCGCGATGGTGCCGAAGGGATCCGCGAGAGCGCCGCCCGCGTCGAGCTTGGACGCGTAGTCCCAGCGGGCCTCGCGGTTGAACGCCGGGAGGATCACCGTGGTCGCGAGCACGAACCAGGCGACGCCCCAGCCGGCGAGCGCGACGCCGACGCGGCGGTCCATCGTGAGGGCGATGATCGCGCCGAGCACCGCGACCGTGAGGCCGAGGTCCTCCTTCACGAACACGAGCGGCACGGCCCACGCGGCGGCCGCCATCGCGCGGCGGGCGATCACGGCGTCGAGCGCGAAGGCCAGCAGCGGCAGGGCGAACGCGATCTCGTGGAACTGGAACGCGACCGCGCCCTGGATGCCCCAGCTCAGCCCGTACGCGGCCGCCACGACGATCGCGCCCCACCGGCCCGCCACGCGGCCGGCCAGGCGGCCGACGCCGACCACCGAGATCCCGATGAGGACGGCCTGCACCACGAGCAGCGCGAACGCGTGCGGGAAGACGGCGTACACCGGGCCGAGCAGCACGAGGATCGGGTGGAAGTGGTCGCCCATGAGGTTGAAGCCGTCGCCCTTGATGGAGACGAGAGGCGCCTGGAGGCGCGAGTAGTCCTGCGCGAGCTGCGTGAAGATGCCGAGGTCCCACGACTTCACGGTGAAGCGACGCCACTCGAGCGCCGAGTAGAGCACGTAGACGGCGGTGACGAGTGCGGCGACGACGACGGCGCCGACCGTGCCGGGCACGCGGGATCCGGTGATCGGCGCGGGGAGCGCGGTCGAGGACGGGGCGCCCGCGGGATCCGGCTCGGCGGATCCGGCATCGGCGGCGTGGCGGCGGTGGGCCGGTTCGTTCGTGCGGGTCACCGCATCAGGGTCTCACGCGGGGCCGGGATCGCGGGGGCGGGATCCCCGGGACCATCCGCTCAGGGCCGACGGGTGAGGTCGGGTCGGGTCAGCGGCGCTCGCCGCCGGCGCCCTCCTGACGCTCGCGCTCGGCGGCCATGGCGGCGCGGCCGGCGTCGCGGTTCTTCACGCGGATCTGCTCCTCGCGCACCTCGGCCTGCGTCGCGCGCTCCTGCACGAGCCACTGGGGCGGGGCCTGCAGCAGCTCCTTGATCTGGGCGGTGGTGAGCGCCTCGTCGACGCCGCCGCGGGCGAGACCGGCGATGGAGACGCCGAGCTTGCCGGCGATGACCTGCCGCGGGTGCGGGCCGTCGCGCAGCAGGGTGGCGAGCCACTCGGGCGGGTTGGCGGTCATCTCGGCGAGCTCGGCGCGGGACGGGGTCGACTCCTGGAACTCCACGGGGGTCGCCGGCAGGTGCACGCCCAGCTTCTTCGCCGCGGTCGCGGCCTTCATCGTCTGGCTGGATCCGGGGCTCGTCATGAGCCCAGGGTACCGTCGGGGCCCCGGGCGCCCTGCACTAGCCTGGATCGGACCCGCCGCCGCTCCGCGCGCCACCACCGAGCGGGCCATCGAGGGGACTCCCGTGGACGCCGACCCGACCGCCCTCCGGCGCTTCGCCGCCGTCGCCGACGAGCTGCACTTCGCCCGCGCCGCGAAGGCCCTCAACGTCTCGCGCATCGCCGTCAGCCGGTCGATCCTCGACCTCGAGGCGCTCTGGGGCGTCGAGCTGTTCGTGCGCGACGACGGCCCCACGCGCCTCAGCCCCGCGGGTGAGGAGCGGCTCGTCGAGGCCCGGGCCGCCATCGCCGCCGAGGACGCCCGCCTCGCCGAGGAGGCCGCCGCGCCGCCGCGGGGACTCGTGGTCGCGATCGTGCCCGGCGTCACCGTCGCCAAGTGGACCCGCGCCTGGGACGAGCGCGTGGCCGACGTGCCGCTGCGGGTCGTGCCGCTCGCGGAGCCCGACGCAGCCCCCGCCCTGGTCGACGGATCCGCGGACGTCGCGTTCCTCCGCCTCCCCGTCGACGGGCGCGGCCTCACGATCGTGCCGCTCTACGGCGAGGTGCAGGTCGCGATCCTGCCGAAGGAGCACGCGCACGCCACGGCCGACGCGATCGCGATCGCCGACCTCGCCGACGACCTGCTCCTGCAGCCGGCCGACCAGGTGCCGAGCTGGTCCGGGCGCACGGCGGGCGCGGATCCCGTCCCGATGCCCGACGACGTGGCCGCGGCCGTCGAGCTGGTCGCCGCGGGCGTCGGCTTCGTGGTCGTGCCGCACGCGCTCGGCCGGCTGCACGCGCGCAAGGACGTCGTCGCGGTGCCCGTGCACGACCTGCCCGAGACGCGGATCGCCGTGGCCTGGCGCGAGGGCGACGCCTCCCCCGACATCGAGGAGCTCGTGGGCATCGTCCGCGGGCGCACCGCCGCAAGCTCCCGATCGCAGCGCGACGACGACGAGCGCGACCGCCGGAAGCCGACCGCGGCGCAGAAGACCGCCCGCAAGGCGGCGGGCAAGCCGGGCGCCGCGGGCGCGAAGTGCGGGTCGAAGCCGGCGCAGAAGGGCGGCGGCAAGCGCACTCCCCCGCCGCGCGGCCAGCGGCGCGGGCGCTAGGACGCGAGCGGGCGGATCCGCCGCCGGCTCAGGCCGACCCGCGCCCCGCCTGCAGGTCGGCGATGACGCGCCCCACGTGCTCGCCCCAGCGGCGGTACATGGAGGCGTAGCGGAACTCGCCGCCCTCGAAGTCGACGGGACCCGCATCCGGCAGCTTCACCGACGTGACCTGCGGGAAGCGCTCGCAGACCTCGGCCTTGCGCTGCGAGAGGTACATGGCGTGGTCGCGGAAGAGGCCCCGCACGAACGCGCCCGCCTGCACGTACTGCGACACTTGCGGCACGTCCGAGACGAGCACGATCGAGTTGTCGGCGGTCTGCTCCACGAGGTGGTCGAGCAGGTCCTCGAGGCGGTGGACCCACGGGGTGATGCGCGCGAGCTCGAGCGCGTCGGCGACCCCGGGCATCACGAGCACGACGTCGTAGCGGTGCAGCTCGGTGATCTGCCGCACGGCCTCCTGCGTGGCGGTGAGGTGCTGGTCGGCGAGCGGGACGGTGCGCCACTCGACGCCGCGGCCCGTGATCGCGGCGAGCGCCTGCGCCGACTGCGCCGCGACGCCCTCCGCGTGCGTGCGGAGGCCCACGCCGGATCCGCCGATGCCGCCGAGCGCGAGGACGCGGTCGGGATCCGGACCCGGCACCACGCCGACGGGCGCGTCCGTGGGCACGGCCGCGGTCAGCGGGGTCGGGATGCCGCCGCGCAGGCCGGCCGCCACGAAGGGACGGACCGTCTGGTGAAGGAGGCGGATCGGCGGTGACATGGGCTCCCGTGGTTCGTGGGGCGTCCGTCCATCATGCGCTGACCATGCGCCGACCACCCCCGTGTCGGACGCACAGCCTATCGTCGTCCACGAGCGCGGCCGGGTGCTCGCGCCCCCGTCCCATCACCAGGAGCACCGATGACCCGCGAGCCCGAGCCCCTCGTCCACCACCCGCACGCCCGCTTCCACCAGGGCGCCTGGCGCGTGCAGGTCGCGTCGCAGCCCGTCCTCGGCTACGTCGTGCCCACCGTGCGCGCGGCCGGCGCGGATCCCGTCTTCGAGGTCTACGCCGACGCGGTCGACGACTCCGGCCGCCGGGTGTGGGTGTCCACCACGGTCACGCTGGAGGCCGCCGTCGCGTGGATGCGCGAGCACGACATGGAGCTGCTCTCCTTCGCGGGCGAGCACGCCCGACGCCGCCGCGAGCTCGCCACCGGCATGATGCCGACGCACTACTGAGGGCGCGGCGTCAGGCGTTCGTGAGCCAGTACGCGATGAGGAGCATCGTCACCACGAAGCCGGACAGGAAGTTGAGGCCGAGGAAGCGGCGCCAGCCGCGGTTCGCCGCTCCCGCGTCCTCGTCGCGGATCGACCAGAACGGCGCGGTGCTGAGGATGTACGGGATCACGAGCAGGGCCGCGAACACGCCGGGGAACCCCGTGACGAGCATCGCGACCCCGGCCGCGGCGTACGCGAGCACGGCGATCCGCACGGTGACGGCCCCGCCGAGCACGGTCGCGATGGAGGAGATGCCGCCCTCGCGGTCGGCGAAGATGTCCTGCACGGCGCCGAACGCGTGCGAGGCGACGCCCCACAGGAAGAAGGCCGCGAGGATCGCCCCCAGCGCGGGCGTGAACGCGCCGCCCGCGAGCACGATCCCGTAGACCGCGGGGGACGTGAAGTGCGTGCTCGAGGTGAGCGAGTCGAGCACCGGGCGCTCCTTGAAGCGCAGGCCCTTCAGCGAGTACGCGACCACGGCGAAGACGCTCACGGCGAGCACGGCGACGCTGGCCGCGGATCCCACGGCCACGAGGTAGACGAGGAACGGCACGTTCGTGACGAGCACCGCGATCAGCACCGGCCGGTGCATGGCCCGCGCGAGCACCGCGCCCTCCACGCCGCCCTTCCGCGGGTTCCGCATGTCGGACTCGTAGTCGAAGACGTCGTTGATGCCGTACATCGCGAGGTTGTAGGGGATGAGGAAGTAGAGGGTGCCGAGGATCGCCGTGAGGTCGAGCTCGCGCGTGACCGTGAGGTACGCGGCCGCGAACGGGAACGCCGTGTTCACCCACGAGAGCGGGCGGGACGACAGCGCGATGGTGCGCAGCATCTCCGCGGCGCCCGGTCGCGCGCGCACGTCACTCATGCGCTTCGATGCCGGAGACGCTGCGGCGGCGGCGCAGCAGGTACCAGACCGCCGGCAGCAGCACGAGCGCGGCGACCGCGTAGGCGAAGTCCTCGATGGGCGCGACGCCGAGGATGAGGCCGACGAGCTTGTCGCGGTCGTACCCGACGAGGCCGACCTGGATCATGATGTTGTCGAAGATCAGCGTCATCACGAGCAGGATCGCGACGGGCATCCGCCGGTACCAGTAGTACTCGGGGTAGTCGAAGCGGCTGGATCCGTACGGGACCGCGTTCGCCTCGCGCAGCAGCAGCCGGCGGAACAGGAAGCCGACGACGGCGACGGGGATCAGGAACAGCAGGTCGAGCAGGAGGTAGCTCATCGGTTCGCGCGCTCCCTCGCCCGGGCGACATGGTGGTCGGCGAGCCGGCTGAACCCGTTCACGAGGTTCATCGTGAGGTAGCAGAGCAGCGTGAGGAAGAAGACCTCCTCGACGGGCAGCTCGGGGCCCACGAGGATCCCCGTCATGAACGACGTCTCGCCGCGGAAGAAGATGCCCTGCGAGATGCCCGCGACGTCCCACGCGAGGAAGAAGGCGACGCCGATGAGGGTCGTGAGCGCCGCTGCCGTGCGGTCGCGCCAGAAGAACAGGCGCCAGCGACGGTCGACGAGCATCATGCAGCCGATCGAGACGAGCAGCAGCACGAGGTAGACGAGGCCCATCAGACCACCGGGCGGCCGACCGTGCGCACGAGCGGCACGGCGCCCGGGCCGGTCGACGTGTCGCCGCGGAGGCGCTTCACGAGGATCTCCGCGCTGATCAGGCACATGGGCAGGCCGATGCCGGGGATGGTGGATCCGCCGGCGTAGTGCAGCCCGTCGACCTTCTTGCTCGTGTTCCCGGCGCGGAACATGGCCGACTGGCTGAGCGTGTGGGCGGGACCGAGGATGGTGCCCTTCCACGAGTGCAGGTCGGCGGCGAAGTCGCCGGGGCCCGAGGTGCGGCGGAGGACGATGCGCTCGGCGAGGTCGGGGATGCCGGCCCAGTCGCTGATCTGCTGGATGGCGCGGTCGGCGATCTCCTCGACCCGCGCGTCCCCGGCGCCGCCGATGCCGCCGCGACCGATGGTCGGGTCGGCGGGGATCGGGACGAGGATGAAGACGTTCTCGTGGCCCTCGGGCGCGACCGACGGGTCGGTGGCGCTGGGCTTGCAGACGTAGATGCTCGCGGGATCCGGCACCGAGGTCGTGCCGCCCTTCGGCGGGAAGATGCGGGAGAAGTTCTCGTCCCAGTCCTCCGTGAACAGCAGCGTGTGGTGGTGCAGCTCGGGCAGGCCACCCTTCACGCCGAGGTAGACGAGCACGGCGCCGGGTCCGGCGGTGGCCTTGTCCCAGTACGCCTGCGGGTAGGTGCGGAACGCCTCGGGGATGAGCTCGGTCTCCGTGTGGTGGAGATCGGCGGTGGAGACGACCACGTCGGCCTCGAGGGTCTCGGTGCCGGCGTCGGTGGTGACCTGCACGCCGCGCGCCCGCGCCTTCCCGGCCTTCGTCGGCTTGGTGAGGATGCGCGAGACGGGCGCACCCGTGCGGATCTCGACGCCCTCGGCCCGCGCGACCCGCTCGATCGCGTCGATGACCGTGATGAGGCCGCCCTGCGGGTACAGCACGCCGTCCTCGAGGTCGAGGTGGCTCATCAGGTGGTACATGCTCGGCGCGAGCTTCGGCGAGGAGCCGAGGAAGACGGCCGGGTAGCCGAGGATCTGGCGGAGGCGGCGGTCCTTCACGTAGCGGGCCACGTGCGTCTCGAGCGGCGTGAGCAGCAGCTTCCCGAGCGTGCCGGTGCGGGTGACGACGTCGCGCTTCAGCAGCGGCCGGTAGTCGGCGAAGGTCGTGTAGAGGAAGCGCTTCTTGGCCATCTCGTAGACGTCCTTGGCGGAGTCGAGGTAGCGGGTCATCGCGGGACGGGATCCGGGCTCGACGCTCTCGAACAGGTCGAGGTTGGCCTCGCGCGAGTCGCGGATGACGATGGGCTCGCTCTCGCCCTCGAAGAGCACGCGGTAGCCGGGCAGGCGCACGAGGTCGAGCTGCTCGGCGGCGCTCGTGCCCAACAGACGGAAGAAGTGATCGAACACCTCGGGCATGAGGTACCAGCTGGGGCCGAGGTCGAAGCGGAAGCCGTCCTCCTCCCAGGAGCCGGCACGGCCGCCGACCTCGTCGTGGGCCTCGACGAGGGTGACGCGGTAGCCGTCGCGGGCGAGGAGCGACGCGGAGGCGAGGCCGGCGATCCCGCCGCCGATCACGATGGCGGTGGGTGCGGTCATGGCGCTCTCCTGCTGCTCGGGGTCGGACGGGGCAGGCTGGGTGGGGACGGGACGGGACGAGGGGGTGGGGCGGACGCCGTCGGCGCGGGGTCCGCGGGAGCGGCGCACGAGGCGGCCGTCGACTCCGGACGGCTCGGCGCCCGCGGCGGCGGCGAGAGCGATGCGGGCCTTGACGGGATCCGGCACCCGCACGCGCGTGCGCACGAGCTCGGACGCGGGGGTGTCGCGGAGGCGCACGGCGAGCTCGGCGAACAGACCCTGCGCGAGCGCGACGGCGCGGCGGCTGGAGGCCGGGAGGTCCGGGATCACGGCGCCGGACATGCGGAGGTCGTGGTCGATGTCGTCGAGGATGCGCTCCTTGTCGGCCTCCGAGAAGGACGCGACGTCGACGCCGGGGAAGTAGCTGCGGCCGAGCGCGCCGTGGTCGGCGGCGAGGTCGCGCAGGAAGTTGACCTTCTGGAACGCGGCGCCGAGGCGCTTGGCGCCCTCCTCGAAGCGGATCCGCTCGGGGCGCGTGGTCGCGTGGCCGACCAGGAACGCGCGCAGGCACATGAGGCCGACGACCTCGGCGGATCCGTAGACGTACTCGGTGAAGGAGGCGGGCGTGTGCTCCATGCGCCGCAGGTCCATGCGCATCGAGGCGAAGAACGGCGCGGTGAGCTCGGCGCCGAAGCCGGCGCGGCGGGCGGTGATCGCGAAGGCGTGCACGACGAGGTTGGTGCTGTAGCCGCGGAGCATGGCGTCCTCGGTCTCCTGCTCCAGCGCATCCAGCAGGGCCTCGACGTGCGCGGGATCCACTCCGGCACCGGCCGCGGCGCCGTCGACGATCTCGTCGGCCACGCGCACGAGCGCGTACACGTTCTCGATGTGCTGGCGGACGTCGGCGCCGAGCAGGCGCGACGCGAGCCCGAAGGAGGTGGAGTAGCGGCGGATGACGACGGAGGCCGTCTCCTGCGCGACGCGGTCGTACTTCTCGAGGCCCGTGGGCGCCTCGGGGGCGGCGGGCCGGCGGCCGGGCAGGCGACGCGTCATCGGATGCGCCCGAGCACGGACTCCGCGACGGGCGCGAGCTCCCGGCGGAGCGCCTCCGGCACGACCGGGTCGTCGAGGCGCGCGACGGCGGCGACCGCGAGATCCCGCGCGACGCCCTCGGCGTAGGCCCGGGCGCCCGAGCTCTCCAGCACCGAGCGGACGAGCGCCGCCTCGCCGCGGGAGAGGTCGTCCTTGCCGACGAGCGCGCTGATCTCGCCCCACTCCGACGAGCGGACGGCGTGCGCGATGAGCACGGTGCGCTTCCCCTCGCGCAGGTCGCCGAGGTTGGTCTTGCCGGTCTCCTGCTCGTCGCCGAAGACGCCGAGCACGTCGTCGACCACCTGGTAGGCGATGCCGATGTCGCGGCCGAAGTCGCCGAGCGCCGCGACCACCTCGGGTCGCGCGCCCGCGAGCACGGCGCCCGCCTGCAGCGGCGCCTCGAACGAGTACACGGCGGTCTTGAGCCGCTCCATGCGGAGGATCTCTTCCACGCTCGGCACGTCGGCGGTGAGCGAGAACTCGACGTCGATGAGCTCGCCCGCGGCCGACGCGAACACGGCGTCGTCGAGGATCTCCAGGAGGTGCGACCGGGTGAGGTCGCGCACGCCGCTCGCGTCGATGAGGCGGTACGCGTTCACGAGCGCGAGATCACCCGCGATGACGGCGGCCGACATGCCGCGATGCTCGGCGAGCGGCTGCGGCAGACCCTGCGTGGTGGCGATGTCGCGGTAGGCGCCGGAGACGTTGGGGCCGCCGCGCCGGGTGAAGTCGCGGTCGATGACGTCGTCGTGGACGATGAGCGCGGTGTGGAGCATCTCGAACGCGGCGCCGACGTGGGCCGCGGCCTGCACGTCCTGGCCGCCGAGGCCGTCGTACGCGGCCATGACCATGCGGGGCCGGAAGCGCTTGCCGCCGGCGGTGTTCGACTCGAGCGTGCGCCACAGCTTCACGTACTCGGAACCCATGACCTCGGCCCGCACGAGCGACCGCGCGAAGAACGCGTCCAGCACGCCGTTCACATGGGCCTGCCTCGTCGTGGAGACGGCAGCGAGGTTGGTGGCGTCCACGGATGAAACCTAACATCGTGGGGGTAACGGAAAGCAGGGAGCGCATGCCACAGCACACCGAGCTCGTCGTCCTCCTGGACGACGACGGCGAGACCATCGGGACGGCGCCCAAGGCGACGGTCCACACCCGCGACACCGCGCTGCACCTCGCGTTCTCGTGCCACGTCTTCGATGCGGAGGGGCGGATCCTCGTCACGCGCCGCGCGATCGGCAAGCTCACCTGGCCGGGGGTCTGGACGAACTCGTTCTGCGGCCACCCCGCGCCCGACGAGGACATGGTCGAGGCCGTGCACCGCCGCGCCGAGCAGGAGCTGGGCCTCACGCTCGCGTCCGTCGAGCTCGTGCTGCCCGACTTCCGCTACCGCGCGACCGACGCCGCGGGCATCGTCGAGAACGAGATCTGCCCCGTGTTCCGCGCCGTCGCGGCCACGCCGGTGAATCCGCGGCCCGAGGAGGTCGGCGAGTACCAGTGGGTGGATCCCGAGGAGCTCATCCCCGCGGTCGCCCACACGCCGTGGGCCTTCAGCCCGTGGCTCACGCTCCAGCTGCCGCTGCTGTACCCGGAGCACGCGGCCCACGTCGGGCTCGCGGAGGCGGCGGCGGTGCCCGCCGTCTGATCCGCACCCCGCACGACGTCGAGGGGCCCGGCAGCGCGAACGCTGCCGGGCCCCTCGACGTGGTGCGGCGGGGATCAGCCCCAGAACGCGCGGACCTCGTCGGCGACGCGCTCGGCCTGCGCACGGCCCGCCTCGGCGGAGGCCTTCCGGGTCGAGAGCAGGAGCGAGTTCTCGCCGAAGGCGGCCGTGCTCTCGGCGTCGGCCTGGATCACGAGCACGTCGGCCCGGCCGCGCAGCTGCTGCACGACGCCGGACAGCGTCGGGCCCATGCCGCTCTGCGGGGCCTCGGGGCCGCACGCGATGACGAGGATCCGCTCGTAATCGGCGACGACGTCGGCGTTCGTGCCGGAGCGCATGCCGCCGTCCATGTAGGGGCGGCCGTCGATGGTGACGGGCGGGAAGACGCCGGGCACGGCGCAGCTCGCGGCGGACGCCCGCACGAGGTCGGCGCCGGAGTCCTTGTCGAAGACGGTGAAGCGGCCCGTGCCGGCGTCGACCGCGGTGATGCGGAGGTCCTGCTCGGGCCAGTCGCGGATGGGCAGCAGCTGGCCGATGCGCTCGACGCTCGCCGCGTCGTCCACCTCGGGGTCGTACTCCTCGAGCGCGAACTCGCCGATCCTCTGGCGGGTGGGGATCTCGCCCGCGGTGCTCACGACGCCCTCGCCGATGACCTCGACCGTGCGCGCGAGGTCGCGGCTGCCGGTCGGCTCGGCCATGCCCGCCACGTCGACGAAGTGCTCGTCATAGGCGGCATCGATGGCGCCCGCGCGCAGGTTGATCGCGACGACGGATCCGGCCGAGGTGCCGACGACCGTGTCGGCCGCGCCCAGGTCGACGCCCGCCGCGATGAGGCCCGAGAGGAGGCCCGTCTCCCAGGCGATGCCGGCGACGCCTCCGCCGCCGAGGACGAGTCCCCGCGTCGTGCCCTGCTCGTCCGATGCCAGCGCTGCGCTCACGGCTGCTCCTCTCCCGGCCCGCCCCGTGCGGATCCTCGACCATCATCCACGAGCGCGGTGACCGCCAGGCGGACGGGAGCTGGACGCGGGCTCCGGCACCTCGACGACGATCCTCACGGACGCGCGACGTGCCGTCGGATGAGGACAGCCAGCCGACGTGGATCGATCGCGAGCTGGCGCGCCGAACGGCCCGCGAGGCGGTCCGCGAGGGCATGCAGGTGCTGCGCGGCGTCTCGGCGGGCGCCGATGAGGCCCGGCTGCCCGAGCGCCCATGGACCGGCGGCGTCCCCATGCCGTTCGCGGACGTGGAGGAGGTTCGACAGGTCGGTGACGTCCTTCACCGTCTGCCCACCCCGGCCACGCCACGCATACGCTTTGAGCACCACGGCCGCCTCCAGTCCGGGGACGACCACCGACGTCGACAGCTCCGTCCCGTCCTGGAGCAGGAGCGACGCGTCGAGATGCAGCGGGGACGCGACGGCGAGATGGAGACCGGGCATCGCATCGAGCCGGCGGCCGCCGTGGAGCGCATCGGAGAACCGACCGGTCAGGGTGGGGACGAGGAGATCGATCGTCGGCATCGGTTCGTCCTGTCCGAGCACGTATCTGTTCCCCGCGACATCCCGATAGCCGGCTGCGATGAGCGCCGCGTGCACGGAGCCGTCATCCGCGAGCTCGACGGGGATGCCCGCATCCGCATCACCTGTCCTCCGCTCGACGAAGCCCGGGCTCGGGAAGGCGGCGGTGATGAGTCCCACCATGTGGCCGCCGACCACGCGTGCATCGGGATGCGCCTCCAGCACCTTCGCGAGGTCGCGGAGCGCGATGAAGGCCGCGTCGTCCTCCGGCCCGCCTGCGACGAGGTGGGCGGTCGGCACGCTCACGCGTCCCCGTGCCAGCCGGCGCCTCCGGGGTGCCATGCCCCGCGGAGGATCAGGGCGCGGATCCGCTCTGCCGCCTCCTGCTGGTCGCCGGTGCTTCCGGTGCGCTCGACATCATGCGCGGTGATGACGGGGTCGGCGAACCCCGGCTCGACGCCGAAGGCGCGCGCTGTCGCGAAGAGGGTCCTGTCCGCAGGGACGGTGATGGAGAGCGTGTGGTCGGCGGCGTCCGCGAGCGCGAAGCCGACTCTCGCCGCGTCGAGGCCGGTCGGGGCATATGCGGTGACCCGCTCGGGCTTCCTCCATGCGCTGATGCGTCGCGCGGCGAGATCACCGGACAGCACGACGCCGTCCTGCCCCTGCACCATCCGCGCCTGGGTCTCGAGGTCGCCGTCGTGCCACCAGTGGGTCGTGATGCCACCGGCTCCCGGGTATTCCTCGTCAGCGAGGCGGAGTAGCAGCGCCCGGTCGCCCGCCTCGAAGCCCCTCGCCGTCCGGATGACGCCGTCATCTAGACGTGTGAGCGACTGGGACACAGCGGATTGCGTGAGACCGAGCAATTCCGCGAGGTCCTGCTGCCGCCGGAAGCGCCCCCCGAGGAGGAGCGCGCGGGCCACGGCGAGCTGCCCGAAGGGGCGGCGGCCGCGCTTCGGCGCCGGACGGCGATCGGGTCGATCCGCGTGCGGCTCACGCGCGTCCATCCACGCGGCACCGGTCGAGAGGTCCAGGAAGATGAGTCGGGGATCCCGCATCGCGGCAGCCTGGAGTGACGGGGTGAGGCGGTCGACGACGTACAGGACACGCTCGTCGGGATGCAGCTGCTCGAGGTCGTCGCGGATGTCGGACGGGGTCGGGACGCGTCGAGTCGTTCCCCGGAGGACTCGGCGCCCGTCTGCCGAGCGGAATGCGATCGCGCTCTCCGGCACGAGGGACAACCCCGCTGCTTCCAGCTCGCCCAATGCCGTGCTCACATCCATCGCTTCCTCCGGCATCAGTTTATGCAGATTCGACGCATTTTCTTATATGAGACCGATGCCGCCCCCGGCGAGGGTTGCCGCGCAGGCCGCGGGCACCCGCCTGGAGCGCAGGTCGGGAGCGCTCGGCGGACGGGAGCTGGACGCGGGCTCCACCCGGCGTCGAGAGCCATGAGACGGTGGATCCATGAGACTCGCCGAGGCGCTGATGGAACGGTCCGACCTGCAGAGGGGCATCGAGTCGCTGCGGAGCAGGATCCAGGCGACGGCGCGGTACCAGGAGGGCGAGGATCCCGCGGAGGACGCCGCCGCGCTCCTCGCGGAGGCGGGCGAGACGGTGGACCGGCTCGCGGCGCTCGTCACGCGGATCAACCTCACGAACACGGCCGCCGGCCTCGACGACGGCACGCCCCTCACGGCAGCGCTCGCCCGGCGTGATGCGCTGCGGACGCGGCACGGGATCCTCACGGCCGCGGCCGATGCCGCCTCCGGGCGGGCAGACGGGAGCAGCGTCGGCTACGCGCCGCGGCAGATGCGGAGCGAGCTGCGGCAGATCTCGGCGCTGCCGATCCGCGAGGTGCGCGACCGGGCAGACGACACGGGGCGCGAGCTCCGGGAGCTCGACGCCAGGATCCAGCGCGCGAACTGGGAGGTGGAGCTGGTCGAGGAGGCGTAGGGGCGAGTCGGTAGTCGTCCGGAGCGGGCACACCCCGGCGGATCAGCGGGCAACCTGATCCCCTGTGGCGCGGAGGGCAGCGCACCCGGCGAGAGCCGAGCACACGTCAGCCCCGCACCTCGCACCGGGAACGGTGCACGGGTACAGCTCACCACCACGTGCCGGTCGGACGACGAGGGAGGGTTCGGGGACCTCGCCCCTGCGTGACGCGGGCCCGGCGCGATGCGCGCCGGGCCCGTCTCTAGCCCGCGGCCGCGCGAACCTCGGCGGCCGTCACGACGCAGGCCGCGCGCGCGTCCGCGCCGCTCGACGTCTGCTCGGTGACGACGGTGCCGTCGTCGGCGTCCGGCGTCTCGACGCCCTGCGGCTCGGGCAGGGGCACCGGGCTCGTTGACGAGCGGGACTCCTCGACGGCGTCGCCGATGATCGTGGCGATGCCCACCGTGTAGACGATCGCGAGCACGATCGAGAGGATCAGCGCGATCGTGCTCAGGATCAGGCCGCCGAGCGCCATGCCCTTGGGCCGATCCTTGAGGATCAGGCCGATGATCCCGAGCACGATGCCGACCACCGCGAGGAATCCCGACGCGTAGTCGACGAGCGGGATGACCGCGCCGACGAGCGACACCACCCCGACGATGAGGGCCGCGAGCCCGACGCCGTTCGACGTCTTCCGGTCGCGGGGCGCGGTCGGCTCGGGGGCGTAGCGGAAGGTCATGCCCCGACCCTGCCAGGGATGCGGGCGGATCCGGCCGCAGCGGGGCCACGATCCCGCGACGGCCGGCCGGGTGGGGTCAGACCAGGACGTCCGCGACCGGCGTCAGCGGCATGTCGAGCGCCGCGGCCACGTGCGAGTTCGTGACGTGCCCGTCGTGCACGTTGAGGCCGAGCGCGAGCGCGGGATCCTCCGCGAGGGCCTTCCTCCACCCCTTCTCGGCGAGCGCGATCACGTACGGCAGCGTCGCGTTCGTGAGCGCGCGCGTAGAGGTCTCCGGCACCGCGCCCGGCATGTTGGCGACGCAGTAGTAGACGCTGTCGTGCACGTCGAAGGTGGGGTCGTCGTGCGTGGTGGGGCGGGATCCCTCGAAGCAGCCGCCCTGGTCGATGGCGATGTCGACGAGCACGGATCCCTTCTTCATGGTCGCGACCATCGCGTCGGTCACGAGCTTCGGGGCCTGCGCGCCGGGGATGAGGACCGAGCCGATCACGAGGTCGGCGTCCTTCAGCTGCGCCGCGATCTCGTACGCGGAGGAGACGCGCGTCTGCACCTGCCCGCCGAAGCGGGCCTCGAGCTCGCGGAGGCGGGGGATGGAGAGGTCGATGATCGTGACGTCGGCGCCCATGCCGAGCGCGTTCGCCGCCGCGTGCTCACCCGCGACGCCGCCGCCGATCACGACGACGCGCGCCTTCGGGGTGCCGGGCACGCCGCCGAGGAGGATCCCGCGCCCGCCGGCCGCGCGCATCAGGTGGTACGCGCCGACCTGGGTGGAGAGCCGGCCGGCGACCTCGCTCATCGGCTGCAGCAGCGGCAGCTGCCGGTTCGGGAGCTGCACCGTCTCGTAGGCGATGGCCGTGGTGCCGGAGGCGACGAGCGCATCCGTGCAGGGCCGGGACGCCGCGAGGTGCAGGTAGGTGAAGAGGGTCTGGCCCGGGCGCATGCGGGGGTACTCCTCCGCGACGGGCTCCTTGACCTTGAGCAGCAGATCCGCCGCGGCCCACACCTCGTCGGCCGTGGCGACGATGGTCGCGCCCGCCTCGACGTAGTCGGCGTCGGTGATGCTGGATCCGAGCCCCGCGCCCTCCTGCACGAGCACCTCGTGGCCGCGGCGCACGAGCTCGTGCACGCCCGCGGGCGTGGCGGCGACCCGGTTCTCGTTGTTCTTGACCTCGGTGGGGATCCCGACCTTCATGCGCGTGCTCCGTCTCGTCTCCCCGCGAGGTGCGGCCGGCGGCAGCGATGCGGGAGGGCGGGTCCCATGCTGGCCATCGTGCGTTTCGAACGCGTGAACTCCGTAGGATCGTCGGCATGGTCGCCTCATCCGGCGCGATCCTGCGGTGCGGAGAGGCGGTCGGGCGATGCCGACGAAGGAAATGCGGACACCTGAGCCGCTCGACGCGGTCGACCGGAAGCTCGTTGCCCTCCTCCGGGCCGACGCGCGCACCCCGAACAGCCGTCTCGCCGAGCAGGCGGGCATCGCGCCGTCGACGTGCGTGACCCGGGTGCGCGGCCTCGTGGAGCGCGGCGTGATCACGGGCTTCACCGCCACGATCGACGCCGACGCGGTGGGCGTGGGGCTCCAGGCGCTCATCAGCATCGCGATCCGCGCGGGCGCCCGCCACGAGATGGCCCGCTTCGCCGACGAGATGCGCGAGCTCGCCGACGTGGTGCAGCTCTTCTTCCTCGGCGGATCCGAGGACTTCATCGTGCACATCGCCGTCCGCGACAGCGACCACCTCCGCGACTTCGTCCTGAAGCACCTCTCGGCGCACCCGGCCGTCGCGTCGACCCGCACGAGCGTCGTGTTCGACCACCACTACTCGGGGCCGGCGGTGGGGGATCCGAGCGCCTAGCTGTCTAACGCGCGAGACGCTCAGCGGATCGCGTGCCCGGGGTGCTCCGCGTCGTACCGCTCGCGCGACTCCGCGATGCCCGCGCGCTCCGCGAGCGCCCAGTCGGCGAGGGCCTTCACGAGGTGCGTGAGCCGGCTGCCCGACGGCGTGAGCGCGTAGGAGACCTGCGCGGGCACGGTCGGGAAGACCGTGCGGGTCACGAGGCCGTCGCGCTCCAGCCGCCGGAGGGTGAGCGTCAGCATGCGCTGCGAGATCCCGTCGACGGCGCGCTGCAGCTCGCGGAACCGCCGCTCCCCCGACGCCAGCTCGACGACGACCATCACCGACCAGGTGTCGCCGACGCGGTCGAGCACGTCGCGGATCCCGCAGTCGGGGTGGTCCTCGCGGCCGCACGGCTCGAGGTCGGCGGTCACCGCGGTGTGCGTGAGTGACACGGGAGTGCCTCCTTGTGAGGGGTCGGGGGGTCGCAGCACGCTCGGAGACATCACCGACACGACCACGAGAGGTGGATCCATGATCCTCGTCACCGGCGCCACGGGCCAGCTCGGCTCCGCCATCCTCCAGCACCTCCGCGCGACGGGGGCCGACGCGATCGGCAGCAGCCGCTCCGGCGCCGACGGGATGCGGCGCATCGACCTCGACGACCCGACGACCATCTCCTTCGCCGGCGTCGGCACGCTGGTGCTCGTCTCAGCGGGCGAGGCCGAGGACGACGTGGTGACCGCGCGGCACGACGCCGCGATCACGGCGGCCGAGCGCGACGGCGTGGGGCACGTGATCTACACGAGCGTGGCGGCGGACGGGGATCACCTCGCCTTCGCGCTCGCGCACCGCTGGACCGAGCGGCGACTCGCCCGGAGCGGCGTGCCGTCGACCGTGCTGCGGAACGGCCTGTACGCGGAGCTGTTCGGGGCGCTGCTGACCTGGCGCGGACCCCGCCTGGAGTGGGCGTTCGGGGACGGCGCGCTCGCGGCCGTGGCACGCGGGGACCTCGCGGAGGCGGCGGCCGTGATCGCCCGCGCTCCGGAGGCGCATGCGGGCCGGCAGTACGACCTGGTGGGTCCGGCGATCACGGCCGCGGAGGTGGCCGATCGCGTCGGAGTGCCGCTCGACCGCCTCGACCTCGCCGCCCGGCGCGCGTCCTACGCGGACGCAGGGCTCAAGCCGTTCCAGCCCGCGATGCTCATGTCGATCCACACGGCCGTGCGGCACGGGTTCCTCGCCGGGACGAGCGAGGATCTGGCGACGCTGCTCGGGCGGGCGCCGACGCATGCGGTGCGGGTGGCGGCCGATGCAGCCGCCGCGGCCCGTCCGCGCTGACCGCCGCCGGATGCAGCGGCCGGGCTACTCCCCCGGCTGCCCCGCGTCGGTCACCGTCACGTCGGTGTGCACGAAGTTGAGGTAGGAGCGGGAGGCCGTGGGGCCGCGCTGGCCCTGGTAGCGGGAGGCGTACTCGCCGGATCCGTAGGGCTTCTCGGCGGGCGACGACAGGCGGAAGAAGCAGAGCTGGCCGATCTTCATCCCGGGCCAGAGCTTGATGGGCAGCGTGGCCACGTTCGACAGCTCGAGCGTGACGTGGCCGGAGAACCCGGGGTCGATGAAGCCCGCGGTGGAGTGAGTGAGGAGGCCGAGGCGCCCGAGCGAGCTCTTGCCCTCGAGGCGCGCGGCGACGTCGTCGGGCAGCGTGACCAGCTCGAACGTGGATCCGAGGACGAACTCGCCCGGGTGCAGGATGAACGGCTCCCCCGGCTTCGACTCGATGAGGCGCGTCAGCTCGGGCTGGTCCTCGGCGGGGTCGATGTAGGGGTACTTGTGGTTGTCGAACAGCCGGAAGAAGCGGTCGATGCGCACGTCGATGCTCGCGGGCTGCAGCATCCCGGGGTCGTACGGATCGAGGGCCACTCGTCCGGCGTCGAGCTCGGCGGTGATGTCACGGTCGGAGAGGAGCACGGCAGGAGCATACCGGCGCGGGGTGGCGTCCGGCCGGACTCTTGCTAGGCTGTGGTCTCGACCCGGCTCCTGGCCGGGCGCGCGAGTGTAGTTCAATGGTAGAACTTCAGCTTCCCAAGCTGATAGCGCGGGTTCGATTCCCGTCACTCGCTCCATTTCCGCGGACAGGATCCCCTCGGGACTACACCTGTTTGACTTACCGATACAACTTATTGCCGACATGATTGACGACAATACGCTTCCCCTTGTTATCGAAGTCGAAGTGTATGCGAGCGACACGTGGCCACGGAACTGAATCCGTAACCTTGACATGAGGGACATTGCTGAATTCGTCATCTTCAAAAACAAAAAAGGCGTCGGCCTTATTGTGCGTCTCTATCGCCCCGTCGTGAAAAGCGACTGTTAATCCAAAATTCGATTGAATCCAATCATCAAGGCGCGCATCCAGTTTTGGGGTCGGCCCTACGCTACCAAAACGAGTGATCGCAAGACGACTTAGTGCAACAAGGGCCTGAGTCATCTGCTCGTAGTTCTCTAGCGCACACTTCGCCCAACTAGTCCTCGCGTTCGGGGTGAAGACGATCTTACCCGACGACACTCGCTCCAAGAAATCAAAACTAGCACTCGCATCGCCCGGACTAAGCACAGGCGCATCTTCAAGACTTTCAGCTACGGACGACTCCCCACCAGCGCTCATTGCTAAGATCTGGCCTTGAAGTGCGTCGGCTTTATACCTGAAGGAATTGACTTCGCGTTCGCGGACAGCAAGTTCATCCTGTGCAGCCTTGGCGTCATCTGCATAAGATTGCGCAAGCGACTCTAGTTCAGCTGCCTTAGCTTGAAGTCCCGCTACCTGACTCTGAAGAGCCTGCGTCAACTCCCCGGAATCTCCTTTGGCCTTCGCAACAGACACACGCTCTTCAGCATCTGCAACCTGCCTGTTTGCATCTATTTGCCGCATTGTCGACCACAAGCGGTCCGAACCCCTCGAGCGCACTGAGAGGTCGGCTAGGTGACGCATAAGCTGCGCCCGCAAGCCCTCATCTCCGAGACTCGCGAGGTCGCCAGATGTAAATAGAAGCGGCGGGCTCTCGATGCGAGACCAGACAAGGGCGGCTCCGCCAAAGGGCACTTGCACAAGAGGTACTTCGTTAGAGATAGCACGTGTATAGCGATAACCGGCTACTACAACTCGAACCAAGCCGACGAGTCGCTTGGCAGCAGTGCGCGCCGCATCCCAGTCCGCTTGAACCCGGGGGTGAATTAAAAGAACAGGGATTCTCTTCACGTTCCTTATCGCCTGAGAAACCGCCTGGGCGTCATCTTCGCTTTTAATTATGAGGTAGCGCCCATCTTGCGACGCTCCCTCCACCGTGATAGATAGCGACTTTTCAGAGGCTACGCTAAGAATAAGCGTTGGCTGCTTTATCGCCGGTGCTGCCGCGGGAGTGAGACCAGGCCCGAGCGCCTCACGTCCCAGTGATACCCGAATACTGGTCCTCCCTTCAATTTCAGCAACGGTCACACGAGTCTCGAAAATGACATTCGGTTGATCGGCTTGCCTGACCGTAACTCTCAGTGCACGAGCTCCTTCGTGATTGAAAGCCTCCCAACTGGCTAAGCCGAGATTCCATCGCTGGAAATCTCCTTCGCGCTTGAGATCGAGCAACACTTCCGCTTGGGCAGTCTTTTCGGTGATCCACCGATTCACATGAAGCAGGAGGATGTCATAGGCCGAGTCATCTGCCTCGCCAGCTTTGAGCGTAGCATCGAGCTGAACCACATACAGAATTTCCATCAGTTCTTCCCAGTCCAGATATATTCGAAACGAAACACTCTTCAGAATGGCTAAGCGCTGTCGCTAGAACAGCGCCACTTCGCATCGCTAAGCCTAAGTTCTAAGCGCATTGCGGCAAGTTGCCCCTGTCGTTACATTATGCCTTTGCAGGTACTTCAAATGATCACGTGTGGTAGAGCGTGGTAAACAGCTTCGCGACCATACGCACCAACCTGACGGCCCCAAAAGCAGTGACATTACGGTAGTGAATCAAGCACGCGGCGGTAGCTCCAACTCGCCCATCATCATCGAGTAGTGCCCCTCTTGCTCGAGTACCGTGAAAATTTTCTTGAAAATGCCCATGTACGTGGTTGCAGACGACGCCGAGGTTTCGTACTCAATGTCGTCAAATATGGCATGAGAACCAGCATTCGCCCAGGACAGAAGCGCTCGACACGCGGCTTGTTCCTCTCCACTGAACGCCCCGACAACTCTCGAGTAATCGACACCACCAAGGATCTTGAAGTATGTTTCGAGAATCCGCCGCAGGTAGTTCTGAAGCCCTGTTGCAGATTCCACTCCGTCTGCGCTCAGGCGCTTCACCTCGTCCCAGAGTGCCGCGTAAGCCGTCTTAATGGGATTTTTGTCCATAAACTCAATTATACTGGGACCGGTTGCGTTTTTACGCACGATTCCAAATTGCCGACTTCCAGCCGTATCAGAAGAACCAACATAAGTCACTTCTTTATGAAAGTGTGCATTGTGGGTGAGCAGGATGACCTGCTTCACCCGAGCTTTCCTATTGTTCACATTATTTAGCAGACGCCTAACTAGCGTTGAGACTGCATATAACACGTCGCTATCCAGGCTTGAAATGGGATCGTCTATTACCGCTACGACCTCTCTTCGCTCGCCTGCGCCTAAGGCAGCGCCTTCGAGGGAGTGTACGTAGTACAAAAAGGTGACAAATGTTCTCTCGCCTTCGCTAAGCGTGTCTACAACAACCTCGCCAGATTCGCGTGCTAACGAATAACCATTTTTGAGGCCGGGAGCTTCAATTAGGTGAAAGTTGTTAAAACCGGCGGACGTAAGCAGGCGATTAATCTTTGCAATTATTGGTTTACTAGACGTCTCATGACTCTGCAGCTCTACTACAAGCTTCTCGTCGGCGGCCAGCGACGATGCGGCGTCGGCGATCTTTTCGCTGAGCGTTCGTATCGCGACAGTCAGACTAGGTGCTAGGGCCTCGTAACGTGCCGACTCAGCGGCAAGCGTAGTGCGGGCGAACGTAATCCAGCAACGTCTTAATAGTTCACGACGCGTAAGTGCTGCGTTCTTTAGGCGTGCGTTATGCTCGCCGATTTTGGTATTTGTAGCGTCAAGTTCCCACTCCAGGCCCTCAGAAGCGTCTCCAGGCTCCTGAATCTGTATAACCGCGGAAGGGTTACGTAGCTTCATCTCAATGTCACTTACGAGCGCCTTAACGATTCGCGTGAAGTTGACATGAGCCTTGGCGAGCGCCTCAGGATCAATATATTTCCAACCTTCCGCACTCTGAGAGAGGCGGGACAGCGAATCGTTCCAAACGGATTCCCACGCTTGGACTTGCGCATCCAGTGACTTTATGTCCGCTAGTTGAGACGTATAGCGACGATTGAAGTAGTTCTCGATGTCATCGATAAATCCTTGAGGCAGTTGCTGCTGGCAGAACGGGCAGCGGTCGCTCGAGTGCTCAACGAATTGGATGCCCTGCTGGACCCAGTCGGCGTTTTTAAGATGACCGATTAGTCCCGACAAGTTAACATCTTGACTTCCGACTACGGGAGAGGACAAAAGACCATATCCCGGCATGGCCTCAAAGGCGGGACGCATTGGATAAGCCAACGGTGTGATTGGCGTGGCCTCGGCGTCTAGTACGGCGGCGGCTTCCACGGCTAACATATCGTAGGTGTCTATGTCATCATATGATTCCGATAAGGCCAATAATAGGCGATCGAAGAACTTATCTTTACTGTTGTTTAGTCCTACGAACATCTTAGACAGCTCGGGTGGCACGGCGGACCGAAGTGACCAAGCTTTATCCCGCAAAGCCTCACGCTGAGAACGCAATTCTGAGGCTTTAGCTTCATGAGTTGTATTAAAGGCTAGAAGTGATGCCCTTTTTCTCTGGATCGAACCAACGGCGTCTCCAGCACCAAGAAGGGCGTCAATTTGCTCTTGTGCTTGCGCGTTCGACTCGCCAAGGACGAACACTCCCGGCAAGTTTCGAGATTGTCGGAGCGTGTCTGCGACATAGTCGCGATTATAGACAGACACTTGTCGTTCGTTAGCTGTCGAGCTCCACGTTAGCGTGGTCCCCGGAAAGCTTGCCGGGGAAGCGAGTGCACGACTGATAGTTGTTTTCCCCGAGCCATTACCGCCAAATAGAAACGTTAATTCTCGTAGGGGACCAATCACCACCTCCCCGGACAGGCCAAACGCGTGCGCGTTACGGATAGTTATTGACGTAAGCATGCATGACCCGATCTGTACGTCAAGGCCCGATGGCCACCAAGCTTTAAGATTGAGCACCTACCGGTACGGCTGAGCCGACAAGTAGATGTACTGCGAGACTATTTGCTTAGCACACCTCGTGCCCGCCCCCAGTTCAGGGTACGTAATTTATTGTTTCGGCGGTAATAGCAATCGCTTAATTTAGTGGGAAATAACGCCGCTGGCGGGCGGCCTTGCGGATTGCCCTCATCGTTTGACCATGTGTCTAGAAGTATCGGGAGAGCGCTGGCTCGGGCAGCTACGAGCAGGGTGTCTGAATCGAGCCGGCCGCTGCTTGTGATGCTCATTGAGCTTCTGGTCAGCGGATCGCACTGCTGACCTCCGCCAACAACGACGCCATCCCCGCCTCCGCCGTCGCCGCATCCCCATCCCGGATCGCGTGCGCCACCTGCTCGTGGGTGTCCAGCGCATGCGGCCTCGGCGTCCGGGGCATCAGCCCCTGGTGCGTGCGGCCGCTGAGGACCTCCGTGATCACCTCGCGGAGGGCGCAGAACATGTCGTTGCCGCTGGCCTCGAGGATCAGGTGGTGGAACTCGATGTCGGCGGCGAGGAAGTCGACGAGGGCGCCGGCCTCGCCGAGGCGGCGGAGATCCACCGCGAGCTCGGCGATGCGCGTGCGCTGAGCAGCCGTCGCATTGCGAGCAGCGAGCGACGCCGCGACCGGCTCGACCGCGCGGCGCAGCTGGGTGAGGGAGCGGAACTGGTCCGAGCGGCCGGGGCCGGTGAGGCGCCAGCGGATGATGCGCGGGTCGTAGACGTTCCAGCGGTCCGGGCCCTGCACCACGAGGCCCACGCGGCGCTTCGGAACGATCAACGCCATCGCCTCGAGCACGCGCACGCAGTCGCGCACCACCGTGCGGGAGACGCCGAAGCGCTGCTGGAGGTCCTCGATGGTGAGGCGGGTGCCCTCGGCGAGACGGCCGTCGACGATGTCGCGGCCAAGCTCCTCGATGATCCGCGTGGCCATCACCGTAGCGGCGGGGACCGCGCCGGCGGGCGCCGAGGGTGGGACTGACCGCGTCGTCATGGTCCTCTCCGGGTGCGCGTCGGCCGGCCGGCCGCCTCGATGAGCATAGGTCGCCGTCCGCGGCGCGGTCGTCGGCACTCTCCGCAATGGTGTTACCTTTGGCCGGACGGCGGCCGACGACACGGCACCGCCCGCGTCGACGAAGGAGTCAGCATGGCCGCACAGCCCCGCCACGTCGTGGTGATGGGGATCTCCGGATCCGGCAAGACCACGATCGCCACCGCCCTCGCCGAGCGGCTCGGCTGGACCTTCGCGGAGGCGGACGAGTTCCACCCCGAGGCGAACATCGCGAAGATGTCCGCCGGCACGCCGCTCACCGACGACGACCGCTGGCCCTGGCTCGAGGCCATGCGCGACTGGATGGGCGGCGAGGCCCTCGCCGGCCGCAGCACCGTCGTCACCTGCTCGGCGCTCAAGCGCACCTACCGCGACCTGCTCGACGGCGCGGAGGGCGACGTGCGCTTCGTGCACCTGTCCGCCGACACCGGCCTGATCCTCGAGCGCATGGAGACCCGCAGCGGCCACTTCATGCCGGCCTCGCTGCTGCCGTCGCAGATCAGCACGCTCGAACCCCTCGAGGCCGACGAGCGCGGCTTCGCGCTCGAGAACACGGGCACGCCCGACGAGGTCACGACCCGCATCGTCGACGAGCTCGGCCTCGTCGCCAGCTAGCGCCCGCATCCCACCCCGCACCACACCGCACACCGCACGTTCGTCAACGGAGAGAACATGACCATCGAAGACTGGACGCAGACCCTCACCGCGGGTCCGCTCCTCCTGATCGCCGCGGGCGCCATCGCCGTCCTGCTGCTCCTGATCATCACGCTGCGCATCCACGCGTTCGTCGCCCTGATCCTCGTGAGCCTCGCCACCGCCTTCGCCACCGGGATCCCGACCTCGCAGATCGTGACCGTGCTCGTCGGCAGCTTCGGCTCCACGCTCGGCACGGTCGCGCTGCTCGTGGGCCTCGGCGCGATGCTCGGCCGCCTGGTCGAGACCAGCGGCGGCGCGAAGACGCTCGCCGACACCCTGATCCGCGTCTTCGGCGAGAAGCGCGCCCCGTTCGCGCTCGGGGTCGCGTCGCTAATCTTCGGCTTCCCGATCTTCTTCGACGCCGGCCTCGTCGTGATGCTGCCCATCGTCTTCTCGGTGGCGCGTCGCCTCGGCGGCGGCGTGCTCCGCTACGGCCTCCCCGCCGCCGGCGCCTTCTCGGTCATGCACATCTTCGTGCCGCCGCACCCCGGCCCCGTCGCGGCATCCGAGTTCTTCGGCGCGAACGTCGGCATCGTGATCATCGTCGGCCTCATCGCGGCGATCCCCACCTGGTACGTCACCGCGTACCTCTTCGGACTGTGGGTGGGCAAGAAGTACGTGCTGCCGATCCCGTCGCTCATGGGCGAGGCGGACGTGCACGCCGAGTCGAATCCGCCGAGGTTCGGCACCGTCGTCGGCGTGCTGCTGCTGCCGCTCGTCCTCATCTTCCTGAACACGGGCCTCAACGCGGCCTCCACCGGCGGGATCCTGCCCGAGGGCACGAGCGACCAGGCCTGGTACCAGGTGCTCCGCACCCTCGGCGAGACGCCCGTCGCGCTCCTCATCGCGCTGCTGTTCGCGGCGTTCGTGCTCGGCCGCCGCCGAGGGATCGACAAGACCGCGCTCGAGAAGACGCTCGAGTCGGCGCTCGGCCCGGTCTGCTCCGTGATCCTCATCACCGGCGCCGGCGGCATGTTCGGCGGCGTCCTCCGCACCAGCGGCATCGGCGACGCCCTCGCCGACGTGCTCGGCGACCTCGGCATCCCGATCATCCTGGCGGGGTTCCTCATCGCGGCGATCCTCCGCATCGCGCAGGGATCCGCGACCGTCGCGCTCACCACGGCCGCGGGCCTCGTCTCCCCGGCGATCCTCGCGGGCGACTTCAACGCGTTCCAGGTCGCGGCGCTCGTCGTGGCGGTGGCCGGCGGATCCGTGGTCGCGAGCCACGTGAACGACTCCGGCTTCTGGCTCGTCGGCCGCTTCTTCGAGATGGACGTGAAGACGACCCTGAAGACCTGGACCGTGATGGAGACCACCATCGGCGTCATGGGCTTCGCGATCGCGACGGCGGTGTTCGGGGTTGCGTCGCTGGCCTAGGCCGCGCCCTCGCCGGCGGCCCCGCGCCGGGTCCACGTCTAGCCGACGCGGTCGAACAGGATCCGCGCATGCCGCCGGTCGGGCGAGCCCTGCCAGAACTCCACGTGCACGGGACGGATGCGCCACAGCGCCCAGTCGCCGGGGTCCACGTCGACGCGAGCGCCGCCGCCGGTGCCGCCGCGAGCTGCGCGCCCTTGGCCGAGGAGCGCGTGCTGGCGAAGGCCCACCCGCGCGGCGAGACGTCCTTGAGGATCAGCGGGCGAAGTCGTCGGAGGTCATGCATCCAGTCTCGCGGGCGGTCGCACGATGCTCCAGCTCGCGTCCTCGCGCTTCGGCGTCAGAGGAGGCGGTGGTCGTCCGCCGAGGCGGTCTCCGCGGCCGTCCGCTCCCGCGCCGCACGCGCGGCGCGCACGCCCGTGAGCGTCGTCGCGACGGCGAAGGCGAGCCCGAGGACGAGCGCCAGCACGACCGCGACCGAGTCCGTGAGCATCTCCTGCCGACGCAGGCCCAGGACCACGAGGAGGAGCACGATGCTCGCCACCGCCGTCACGGACGAGCGCTTGCTCGTGGTCATTCCGATCATCGGATCATCCCCTGTTCATCGACGGTCCGGGCCATCATAGCGGCCATTTCCGCGCCTTGACTCCACGTCGACGATCGTGGAATGCTGACGCCGATCCGAATAAACGGGAATGCGCAGGGGGCGTATTCGACACCGACATTCATGACGACGGGGGAAGCATGGAAGAGAATTCGACGAGCCGTGGCATGCGGTTCTTCACGGGCGCCGCAGCGGCCGCGCTCGCACTCACGGGACTGGCCGTCCTGCACACCGCGACCGCCGCTCCGGCGAGCGCCTACGTGTGCGGGTACAGCGTCGAGAACGAGGACTACAAGTCCCTGTGGTCCGTCGACCTGCCGTTCGTCGGCACGGTGGATCCGTTCGGCGGCACGCGCCAGGTCGCGCACTACGGCAACTGCACCAAGGGCAAGCAGCGCATCTCCGTGAGCACCGGATCCGGGAAGAAGTCGTACTGCGTGAAGCCCGGGGACACGCGTCTCGGCTTCACCCAGAACGGCAGCAAGGTGTCCGGCGCGGTCAAGACCGGGACCTGCTGAGACCCATGGGCACCATGAGGAAGCTCGCGGCCTCGACCCTGCTGGCCTGCATGCTGGTCGGCGGATCGCTGGTCGCCGCGGCTCCCGCGCAGGCGGCGACGCCGTGCGGGTTCTTCCCGATCACCACCGGCAGCCTCGGTGGCGGCGAGGACGGCCGATATGAGAAGGCCACGTACAACAACTGCAAGTCGAAGCCGGTGAAGATCACCGTCCGGTACTATTACGCGAATCGCACCATGTGCGTCTCGCCCGGCGAGACGACCCTCTACGCGAATCCTGACCTCGGGGCCCTCGTGGGTGCGTCGTGGACGAAGAAGTACTGCTGATCGGAGAATGAGGGACATCATTTCCCGACAGTGAGGAAATAGGGCCGTGGTGGGATTCCGATCCCATCGCGGCCCTATTCTCGTGGCCGCGAGGATGGCGCATCCGGGTCAGCCGGCTGGCACCGCGGGCACCACCACGCCCGCCGGCCGCGCTCGCTCGGGCTCCCGGGATCGTCGACGCCGAGCACCATCGTCCCGCAGCGCAGGCACGGCCGGCCCGCGCGGCCGACCACCCAGTGCGTGCGGCCGCGGCGGGGATCGCCCGTCGTGATCTGGTACGCCGCGGGCACCGTCGCCGAGTGCTGGAGCGAGCGGGCGGCGAGGTCGACGAGGGGCGGGAGATCCACGTCGCGGACGCGGGTCGCCGGGTGCACGCCGCGCAGGAAGCCGACCTCGTTGACCCAGAGGTTGCCGAGGCCCGCCATCGGGCGCTGGTCGAGGAGGGCAGCGCGGATCGCGTCGCCGGGACGGGCCGCGAGGCGGGAGACGGCGAGCGCCGGATCCCAGTCGTCGCGCAGCGGGTCGGGCCCGAGGTGGCCGATGGCCGCGCGCTCGTCGCGGGTGGGGATCAGCTCGACCACGGGCAGGTCGATGCCCCACAGGGTGCGGCCGTCGTCGAGGCGGAGGCGCACGCGCACCTGGTGCTGGATCCGCTCGGGTACCCGCTTGCCCGGCCCGGTGACCGTCCACGACCCCTGCATGCGCAGGTGCGTGTGGAGCGTGGTGCCGTCGTCGAGCCGCATGAGCAGGTGCTTGCCGTGCGTGTCGAACCCGGTGATCCGCCGGCCGCCGAGCCGCGCACCCGCCCGCGCGCCGGACCGGAGCTCCCCGTCGGCGATGAGCGCCCCGCCGACCTGCGTGCGGAGGCGCGCGGCGAGGACGAAGACGGAGTCACCCTCGGGCATGGGTCGACGGTAGCGGCGGCCGACGACAGGGGGTCAGGCGAGATGGGTCGAGGTGTCGGGTGAGGCGGGCACGGGCGCGTGCGAGCGCGGGAGGTCGCCGACGGTGGCCGCGTACCGAGACATGCGGCGGTGCTGCACGAACGCGAACGGCACGGTGCCGGCCAACGTGAGGAGCGCAGCGAGGAAGAGGACGAGGAGCCACCCGTCGATGTCTCCGCGGAGGACGGTGGGGACGAAGATCCCGACCAGCAGCATCGCCGACTGCCCCAGCTGGAACGGCTGCAGCGTGCAGCTGTAGACGGCGAGCCGGGCGGCGCGCCACTCGAGCTCCGGCTCCAGCTCTGGGCCCTTGCCCGCGGCGCGCTGCGCGACCGCCTTCCGGTCCTCCTTCGAAAGACCCGCTGTGATGGAGGATCCCGACAGCTGCGC
Source organism: Clavibacter nebraskensis NCPPB 2581 (assembly GCF_000355695.1). Taxonomy (NCBI): domain Bacteria; kingdom Bacillati; phylum Actinomycetota; class Actinomycetes; order Micrococcales; family Microbacteriaceae; genus Clavibacter; species Clavibacter nebraskensis. Next base: position 2,999,356 of record NC_020891.1, read on the forward strand.
CCCGACCGAGACGAACAGGCACGTGAGCGCCGGCGCGAGCAGCGAGAACTGGAGCACGAGCGCGAACGCCTGGACGGTGTCCTGCGGCTCGAACCGGTCGAGCAGCAGCGTCCCGCCGAGGGTGACGACGAGCGCGAGCACGAACACCAGGCCGATGAGACGCCACTTGCGTCGGGCCGTGTCCTCGGTCCAGTCGAGGTCGATGGAGAGGGTGGGGGCGTCGTCGGCGAGTCGCGCGCCCAGCCGCCGGACCGCGGCGGCCTGCGCGCGCTGCACGAGGATCCAGCTGGTCGCGGCCGTGGCGACCGCGGCCACCGCGAAGCCGAGCACGACGAGCGGGGAGACCCCGCCGACCAGCGACGCGACCGCGTGCACGACGACGGCGAGCGCGGTGATCCCCAGCCACACGAGCACCCGCGCCGGACGGCGGCGCGTGCCATCTGCGTCCACGGCGTCACGCGACCACTGCAGCTCCAGGAGGCCGAGCGACGGCGCGAAGGCGAGCGCCAGGAGGCCGGCGATGAGCTGCGGGAGGATCGCGACGGCATCCGCGTCGGACACGACCGCCGCCTCGTAGAGGCCGTAGCCGTAGAGCGTGCCGAGCCCGAGGAGCAGCACGACCAGGAGGGCGAGTAGGGCGAGTAGGGCGATGCGGGCACCGAGACCGCCCGTGTCCTGGCGATCGCCCGTCCGACGTGCCTGGTCCGTGCCGCGTCCGCTCATCCCTCGAACGTATCGGCCCGGCGTCACCCGACCGGCCGCCAGGTGCCCCCTTTCGAGCCGTAGGCCCCTCCCCACATGAACTCCCGCTGGATCCTCCGCGCTCCCCCGCGCGCCCGCCCCCGTCGCCCAGCCGACGGGCCACACTCGACCCACGCACCCGAACCCGACAGCCGCGCGCCACCGCGGCGAAGGAGCACCATGAAGATCACCGGCCGCACCGTCCTCATCACCGGCAGCACGTCCGGCATCGGCCGCGGGCTCGCCGAGCGGTTCCACGCCGCGGGCAACCGCGTCGTCATCGCGGGCCGGCGCAGCGAGCTGCTCGACGAGATCACCGCGCAGCACGACGGCATGTCCTCGGTCGTGCTCGACGTCGCCGACCCCGCGTCCATCACGGCCGCGCGCGACGAGCTCGCCGCCAGCCACCCCGACCTCGACGTCGTGATCACGATGGCCGGCATCATGCAGGCGGAGGACCTCCGCGATCCCGCGCACCAGGCCGCCGCCGAGGCCATCGTCACGACGAACCTCCTCGGCACGATCCGCACGGTGGACGCGTTCCTGCCCGGCCTCCTCGCGAGCGACGAGGCGACGCTCATGACCGTCTCGTCCGGCCTCGCGTTCGTGCCGCTGCCGGCCACGCCCACCTACTCCGCCACGAAGGCGGCCGTGCACTCGTACACGCAGAGCCTCCGCGCGCAGCTCGCCGGCACGTCCGTCGAGGTGGTCGAGCTGGTGCCGCCCAAGGTGCAGACCGCGCTCATGCCCGGCCAGCAGGACGCGGGCGACGCGATGCCGCTCGAGGACTTCCTCGACGAGGTGATGGGCATCCTGCAGGCGCGCCCGGAGGACGAGGAGATCCTCGTGCAGGACGTGCACGGCCTCCGCTTCGCCGAGCGCGACAGCCGCCACGACGAGATGCTCGCCCTGCTCAGCGGCCACTGACCCGCCGGGCAGCTGACCCTCCGGGCCGCCGGCTGATCCGCCGGGTCGCCGCCCACCCGCCCGCCTAGGCTCGATCCATGTCGACGACGATGCCGCCCGCCCCCGCCCGCACGCACGACGGGGACGACGCCCGCCCGATCCGCTTCGGCGTGGTCGGCGCCGCCGGCATCGCGACCTCGGTCGTGCCCGACATGCTCCTCGTGCCCGGCGTCGACGTCGTCGCCGTGCACTCCCGCTCGCGTGCCAGCTCCGCGGCGCTGGCCGAGGCGCACGGCATCGCGCGGATCCACGACACCCTCGACGCGCTCCTCGCCGACCCCGAGGTGGACGCCGTCTACGTCGCCGCCCCGCACACCCTCCACCGGTCGCAGGCCGAGGCCGCCCTCCGCGCTGGCAAGCACGTCGTCTGCGAGAAGCCCGCCACCACCACGGCCGCCGACACCCGCGCCCTCGTCGACCTCGCCCGCGCCGAGGGCCTGCTCTTCCTCGAGGCGCTCTGGATGGCGTTCTCCCCCGGCTACCTCGCCGTCCGCCGGGCCATCGCGGACGGCCGCATCGGGGATCCGCGCGCCATCTCCGTCGCCTTCGGCTTCGTCACGGAGGAGGGGACGGGCCGCCTGTGGGACCCGGCGGTCGGCGGCGGCACGCTGCTCGACATGGGCGTGTACCCGCTCGCCTTCGCGCACGGCCTGTTCGGCGCCCCGTCGTCCGTCTCCGCGGTCGGCACCGTGATCGACGGCGGCGTCGACACCGAGGTCGCGATCCTGCTCGGCTGGCCCGACGGCCGCCACGCAACCCTCGCCTGCTCGCTCGTCGCGGCGCTGCCCACGGGCGCGACCGTCAGCGGCGCGGCCGGCCGCATCGAGGTGGATCCGCTCTTCCTCGCCTCCCGCGCGCTCACGGTCGTGCCCGCCGACGGGGATCCCGAGCGGCAGGAGCACGAGATCGAGGGCCGCGGCTACGTGCCCATGTTCCGGGCGGCCCGCGACGCGATCCGCGCGGGCGCCGTCGAGTGCGCGGAGATGCCGCACGCGGAGTCGGTGGCCCTCGCGGAGCTGATGGACGGGATCCTCACGGACATCGGCGCGCGCTGACCGGCGACCGGAGGCGTCCGTCCGGGAGCCGTCAGAACACGGTCGTCAGGGTCGATGAGGAGGCACGCGCCTCCCCTGCGGCACGTCGACGGAGACGACCCGACCGGAACGACCCCGAAGGAGAACACCATGACGCACGTCCTCGTGCTCGTCGGCAGCCTGCGCTCCGCCTCCACCAACCAGCAGATCGCCGAGGCGGCGGTGCACCACGCCCCCGACGGCGTGACCCTCGACATCCATGCCGGCCTCGACCGGCTCCCCTTGTACAACGAGGACATCGACGTCCAGGGATCCGTGCCCGCCGAGGCCGTGGCCTTCCGCGACGCGATCGCCGCCGCGGACGCGCTCCTCGTGGTCACGCCCGAGTACAACGGCACGATGCCCGCGGTGCTGAAGAACGCCATCGACTGGGCCTCCCGCCCGTTCGGTGCCTCCGCGCTCGCGGGGAAGCCGACCGCCGTGATCGGCAGCGCCTTCGGCCAGTACGGCGGCGTGTGGGCGCAGGACGAGGCCCGCAAGTCGCTCGGCATCGCCGGCGCGCACGTGCTCGAGGACGTGAAGATGGCCGTCCCCGAGTCGGTCATCCGGTTCGCCGAGCGGCACCCGGCGGACGACGCCGAGGTCGTGGAGCAGCTCCGCGCGGTGCTCGACGCCGTGCGCACCTCGGCGACCGCCGCCTGACCCGACCCTCCGATACGGGCGACACGCCCCGCGCACGACGACGGCCGCGCCCCCTCGGGACGCGGCCGTCGTCGTTCGAGCCGGAGGCTACGGCTTGAGCACCACCTTGATGCAGCCGTCCTCCTTCTTCTGGAAGATCTCGTACATGTGCGCGGCCTCGCTGAGCGGCACGGAGTGCGTGACGAGGTCGAGGACGCCGAGCGGGTCGGACGGGTCCTCGACGAGGGGCAGCAGGTCCTGGATCCAGTGCTGGACGTTGCACTGGCCCATGCGGATCGCGATCTGCTTGTCGAAGAGCGACTTCATGGGCAGCGGGTCGGCCTCGCCGCCGTAGACGCCGGAGATGGAGACGGTGCCGCCGCGGCGGACCGCGTCGAACGCCGTGTGTAGGGCCGCGAGGCGGTCGACGCTCGCGACGTCCATGACCTTCTTCGCGATGCCGTCGGGCAGCAGGCCCGCGGCCTTCTGCGCGAACGAGGCGGCGGGGCTGCCGTGCGCCTCCATGCCGACGGCCTCGACCATGGCGTCCGGCCCGCGGCCGTCGACCATCTCGCGCAGCTTGTCGGCGACGTCGTCGGTGAGGTCGAGGGTCTCGATGCCGTGGCGCTCGGCCATCGCGCGGCGCTCGGGGACCGGGTCCACCGCGATCACGCGGTAGCCGAGGTGCTTGCCGATGCGCGAGGCGAACTGGCCGACCGGGCCGAGGCCCATGACGCCGAGCGTGCCGCCCTCGGGCACGTTCGCGTACTGCACGCCCTGCCAGGCGGTGGGGAGGATGTCGCTGAGGAAGAGGTAGCGCTCGTCGGGGAGCTCGCTGTTCACGACGATCGCGTTGACGTCGGCGAGCGGCATGCGGAGGCGCTCGGCCTGGCCGCCGGGGATGGACCCGTACATCTCGCTGAAGCCGTAGAGCGCGGCGCCGCTGCCCTGCGACTTCACCTGCGTGGTCTCGCACTGCGTGAAGAGGCCCTTGTCGCACATGAAGCAGTCGTGACAGGCGATGACGAACGGGACGACGACGCGGTCGCCGACCTTGAGCTTCGTGACGGCGCTGCCGACCTGCTCGACGACGCCCATGTTCTCGTGCCCGAGCACGTCGTCCTTCTCGAGGAACGGTCCGAAGACCTCGTAGAGGTGGAGGTCGGATCCGCAGATCGCGGTCGACGTGATCCGGATCACCGCGTCGGTGTCCTGCTCGATCACGGGGTCGGCGACCTCCTTGACCTCGACGTCGTGGATGCCCTGCCAGGTGAGTGCCTTCATGGTGCTCCTTCGTTCTCGGGCGCGGATCCTCGTGGGACGCGCGCTCGTCCAGCCAACGCCCTCGCGGGCTGTCCGCCAAGCGAAGGTCAGGCCGCGTCCAGGGAGCGGGGATATCCGGGCGCGGCGATCCGGAAGCTGCGAGCGCGGGGACGTGGGCCGCGCAGACGATCCGCCCCGGGGAGTCGGTCGTCCACGACACGACCGGACCGGGGCGGATCTGAAGGCCGGTGATGACGGTCCGGACTGCATAGGAGGACTCTCGACAACCCTCAAGCGCCCGAGCCCGCGTCGGCCTCGTGCGCACAGTGTGCTCCCCAGTCGGGGAAATGCACCAGTCCCCCGTCGTGACTCCCGGCGGACGCGCGGGAACGACGCGCCTCAGACCTCCCAGCCGTGGGCGCGTTGCACCTCGCGGAGCGCCTCGGCGGCCTCGTGCTCGCCGTAGGGGAGGAGGTCCCAGCGGATGCCGGTGGCGGAGATCCAGCCGAGCTCGGCGAGCGCGACCGCGAGGTCCTCGATGTAAGGGGCGACGGCCTCGTCGGCGCCGCGGATGGCGTCGCCCGTGATGGACCAGCCGAAGTAGCCGGCCACGAAGCGCGCCTGCTCGGTCGGGCTGCGCCCGGGACCCGTGCGGCGCTCGGGGAGGGACTCGCTCGCGGAGGACTGGACCAGGTCACCCATGTCGTCGGTGCCCGTGTCATGCATCGCGTCCCTCTCCTGGATCACGCCCCCGCGCGACCCGCCCCCACGATGCCAGCCGCGCGGACGCCGCCCCAATGGGACCGTGGGGGTTGACACACGCGATCGACCCCGCCTATGGGCAGGGTGATGCGGATGCGGTGAGGGTCAGCGCGTGTCGTCGCGCGGCTCGTCCTCCGTGGGCTCCCGCATGATGAGCAGGCCGCCGGGGCTGTTGGCCGTGGTCATGAGCGCATCCACCCACTTGCGGTTGATAGGCGGCACGCGGCTGCCGTGGTACTTGAACACCAGCGGCAGCGAGTTGTGCATCCAGATGGTCGTGCGCCCGTCGCCCACCTCCACGTCGTCGCGCCAGGAGAAGTAGAAGTTCTCCCCGCGGCGCAGCTTCGCGCCGATGACGAGCTGCAGGTGCGCGAGCAGGCGGTCGTCGAACTCCGCCGTCAGCGTCGAGTCGTACTTGAACGTGCCCATGATCGATCCCGTGTCCCCCTCCCCGCGTGAGCTCTCGGGCCCCGCGCCGACGGAGAGGGGGCCTGAGAGCGGCGCTGAGCTTCGGCCGTGCCCACCCACTATGCCAGCGTTGCCGCTCGGGATCGCGTCGTCCGGAAGGCAGGTCCGCATGTGGTAATGGGCCACGGCTGGGGAGGGGGCGGCGACGAGCGCGGATCCGGCGCCCCCGACGCGCCCGAGGCGACCCGCCGCCGTCTGTCAAGGGGGTAGGCGCTCCCCTGGGCCCGGCGAACGGTGGACGCAGATCCGCGATCGCTCCGGACCGCGACGACGACGAAAGGGCCTCGATGTTCTTCCACAAGCAGGAGCTCCAGCACAGCGCCACCCCCGACAAGCCCGATCCCATCTACGCCCGTCACCTCCAGGAGGTGCTCGGCGGCCAGTACGGCGAGATCTCCGTCGCCATGCAGTACGGCTTCCAGTCCTGGAACTCGAAGCTCCCCGGCAAGTACCGCGACATGCTTTACGGCATCGGCGCGGAGGAGTTCGGCCACGTCGAGATGCTCGCCATCATGATCGCGAAGCTGCTCGAGACCGCGCCCGTCGAGGCGACCGAGGACGCGATGAAGGACCCGACCCTCGCGGCCGTCATCGGCGGCGGCGACATCCAGCACGCCATCGTCGCGGGCGCCGGCGCGCGCCCCGTCGACAGCAACGGGAACCCGTGGCAGGGATCCTTCATCACGGCGAGCGGCAACCTCCTCGCCGACTTCCACGCCAACGCGAACGCCGAGATGCAGGGCCGTCTCCAGGTCGCCCGGCTCTACCACATGACCGACGACCACGGCGTGAAGGACCTCCTGTCCTTCCTACTCGCGCGCGACACCATGCACCAGAACCAGTGGGTCGCCGCGATCGCCGAGCTGCAGGCCGAGGGCACCGAGAACCTGCCCGTTCCGAGCGACTTCCCCGTCGAGCTCGAGGACCGGGACGTCTCGTACCAGTACCTCAACTTCTCGGACGGGCCCGCCGCGGCCGAGGGCTCGTGGGCGTCCGGCCCCGCGCCCGACGGCAAGGGCACGTTCACGTACCACGACGGCCCGACCTCCTCGGTGCCGATGCCGCCGCCGCCCGTCGGCAACCCGCTCCTCCACGGCACCATCCCGCCGAAGGAGCCGGGCATGCTGAAGAAGGCGGCGAGCGCCGTGAAGGACGCCGTCACGCCCGAGTGACCCGCCGCGCACAGCGCGGGCGGCACGCCACTCGGTGGGCCGCCCGCGCCGCGCGCTCGTCCCGTCGCCGGGCTGGGTACCGGCCGTGCGGATCCGGCCGGCCCGGTCGCCGCGCGCCGACGGTCGTAGGGTCGGGACATGACTGATTCCACGTACACCGCACAGCTGGTCGGCCCCGATGGCACGGAGGAGACCGAGGTCGAGCTCCTCAACGGCGAGCCCGTGAAGAGCTTCGTCCGCGCCACCTCGCTCAGCGAGGAGGAGGTCGTGTGGGAGCTCGACTCCGACGCGGACGGCTACGTCTACCGGCCGGCGGGCATCCCGGGCGCCGACTACTCCTGATCCGCGGAGCCGTCGCGCTCCGCTAGCTCCACACGATCGGCAGGCAGCAGAGGACGCTGACCGCGAGCGCACCGGAGGACGCGAGCGTCCACGGCAGGGCGGGCTGGGCGAAGAGCCTCGCCCGGCCCCAGCCGTGCTCGCGGGCTCCCTTGATCGCGCCGATCACCTGCAGCACCATCCCGACGGCGAGGGCCCCGAGGGCCACGGACACGAGCGCGGTGGTCGTGCCGTCGGAGATCACGCATAGACGCTACCGGCGTGGATCCTCAGCGGCTGCCCCTCGTCCGGCCGGGCCGATCCGGACCCCCGCCGTAGGATCGAGGTCCCGCACGACGTGAGGATCCCCGCATGAGCACCAGCCCGTCCACGCCCGCGACCGACACGGCCGCGATCGCCCGCATCATCGACCACACGCTCCTGAAGCCCGAGGCCACGCGCGACGAGGTCGCCGCGCTCGTCGCCGAGGCCGTGGAGCTCGGCACGTACTCGGTGTGCGTCTCGCCCTCGATGCTCCCGCTGGAGCTGCCCGCGGGATCCGACCTCAAGGTCGCCGTCGTCTGCGGCTTCCCGAGCGGCAAGCACCACAGCGAGGTCAAGGCCGCCGAGGCCGCGCTCTCGATCTGCCAGGGCGCCGACGAGGTCGACATGGTGATCGACGTGGGCGCCGCCCGCGAGGGCCGCTTCGCCGACGTCGAGGCCGACATCCGCGCCGTGCGCGAGGCCGTGCCCGCCCCGGCCGCGCTCAAGGTGATCATCGAGTCCGCCGCGCTCGACGACGATCAGATCGTCGCCGTCTGCCAGGCGGCCGTCGCCGCCGGCGCCGACTTCGTGAAGACCTCCACGGGCTTCCACCCGACCGGCGGGGCCACCGTCCACGCGGTCGAGCTGATGAGCCGCACGGTCGACGGGAAGGCCGGCGTCAAGGCGTCCGGCGGCATCCGCACGTACGAGACCGCCGTGCAGATGATCAAGGCGGGGGCCACACGCCTCGGCGTCTCGGGCAGCGCGGTCGTGCTCGCCGGCCCCGTGCAGACGCCGGAGAACGGCGCGCTCGGATCGAGCGGCTACTGATGCCCGCGGACCGCCGCGCGCACCTCGCCGACCTCGGCCGGTTCATCCAGGCCTCCCCCTCCTCGTTCCACGCCGCGGAGGAGGGCGCCCGCCAGCTCGAGGCCGCGGGCTTCGCGCGCCTCGACGAGCGCGACGCCTGGCCCACCGACGCCGGCCGCCGGTTCATCGTGCGCGACGGCGCGCTCCTCGCGTGGATCCAGTCCGCCGGCGCGCACGCGACCACGCCCTTCCGCGTGCTCGGTACCCACACCGACTCCCCCGGCTTCACGCTCAAGCCGAAGCCCACGATCGGATCCGACGGCTGGGTGCAGGCCGGCGTCGAGGTCTACGGCGGCCCGCTCCTCAACTCCTGGCTCGACCGCGACCTCGAGCTCGCCGGCCGCCTCGTCACGCGCGACGGCCGCCGCCACCTCGTCCGCACCGGCCCGCTGCTGCGCTTCCCGCAGCTGGCCGTGCACCTCGACCGCGGCGTCAACACCGACGGCCTGCGACTGGATCCGCAGCGCTACATGAGCCCGATCCTCGGCACGGGCTCCCCCGCCGACGCCGACGTGCTCGGCCACCTGGCCGGCCTCGCCGGAGTGGCGGCCGACGACGTGCTCGGCTACGACGTGGGCGTCGCGGACACGCAGGCGCCCGGATCCCTCGGCTTCGACGGGGAGCTCTTCGCCGCCGGCCGCATGGACAACCTCAGCTCCGTGCACGCGGGCCTCGCGGCGCTCCTCGAGCTCGCGGCCACCGCGGACGACGACCCGGAGGCGCCCATCGCGGTGCTCGCCGCCTTCGACCACGAGGAGGTCGGATCCGCGACCGCGTCGGGCGCCGCCGGCCCGATCCTCGAGGACGTCCTCGGCCGCATCTCCGCCGGGCTCGGCGCCTCCTCGGAGGAGCGCCGCCGCGCGTTCGCCTCCTCCTGGTGCCTCTCCGCGGACGCCGGCCACGCCGTGCACCCCAACTACCCGGACCGCCACGACCCGGCGAACCGGCCGGTGCCGAACGGCGGCCCGCTGCTGAAGATCAACGCGAACCAGCGCTACGCGACCGACGGCGTCGGCGCCCGCGAGTGGGCGCTGGCCTGCGAGCGCGCCGGCGTGCCGTTCCAGGAGTTCGTGTCCAGCAACGCGGTGCCGTGCGGGTCGACCATCGGCCCCATCACGGCCACGCGCCTCGGGATCCGCACGGTCGACGTCGGCATCCCGCTGCTCTCGATGCACTCGGCCCGCGAGCTGTGCGGCGCCGACGACCCGGGGCACCTCGCCGCCGCGGCCGCCGCGTTCCTGCGGCCGGCCGCCTGAGGCCGGACCGGCGCACCGCGCGACACGACACGACACGAGGGCCCGACGCGATCCGCGCCGGGCCCTCGCTCGTGCACCGGGGATCAGCTCCCGTACGACTCCAGCAGCGCGCGCATCTTCGTGAGCTGGTCGCCCTGCGATGCCGCCATGGCGCCCGCGAGGTCGAGCGCCTCGGTCGAGGTGCCGAGCTGCGCTTCGCCGTCGGCCAGCGCGATCGCGGCCTGGTGCCGGGCGATCATTCCCTGCAGGAACAGCCGGGCGGCATCCGCGCCGGTCGCCTGCTTGAGCACCTGCAGCTCGGAGTCGAACGCGGCGTCGCTCATGGCCTCGATGTCGGCCTCGGACGCGGCGTCGCTCGCGGTGCCGCCGGCGCTGCCGTCCTCGGATCCGCTGCTGGCCGACACGCCGCCGGCCTCGTCGCGGTCCTCGGTGCCGGTGGCGCCGGATCCGCCCTCCTCGCCCGACCACTCCTCGGCGAGCTCCGCGAGCGTGCGCGCCTGCGGGCCCTGCTCGTCGCGGATCTGCACGGCCAGCTCCTCCGCCCCCGGCGGCAGGTCGCGCACCTGGAGCGCGGCCACGGCGAGCTCGACGGATCCGGCGGCGTGGTCGCCCATCTCCTCGGCGAAGGAGAGGTCGGCCCGGTTCCACCCCTGCGACTCCGTCTCGGAGGGGGCGGCCGCGTCGGCGCTGGAGCTGGCGGCGTCCTCGGGGGTGCGCGGCGGGGTCGAGCAGCCGGCGAGCGCGGCGGCGAGGGCGATGGCGGTCGTGGCCGCGGCGAGGCGGTGGCGGTATCCCATGCGACGATCCTCCTCCACGGCGCGGCGCGCGCGGGCCCGACGATAGGTTCTCCCCATGCCCGAGATCGTCGACCTGCCGCACCCCGGCGTCACGCTCGAGTTCGGCGGACCCGGCCGCCCCGTGGTCGTGCTCGTCCACGACGACCACGGCCGCCTCCCCTGGCTCGACCAGTACGCGCTCGCGCTCGCCCGCGCGGGCTTCCACGTGCTCGTCCCCGACCTCTACGACGGCCGTGCCACCCTCGACGACGGCCTCGCGGCGGGGCTCGCCGCCGAGCTCGACGTGGGGTACGCCCTCGGCACGATCCGCGACGGCATCGACTCGGCGCGGGTCCGCGGATCCCGGCGCGTGGGCCTCGTCGGCTTCGCGCCCGGCGGCTGGCTCGCGCTCCTCGAGGCGCAGGACGGTGGGGCCGACGCGGTCGTCGCCCACTGCGCGAGCCTCGGCCCCCAGGAGCACGGCGTCATCCCGTGCCCGGTGCTCCTCCACCTCGCCGAGCACGACGAGTGGATCGACGACCAGCGGCCCGAGGCCTTCATCGGCCGGCTCCGCGAGCACGGCACCCCGGTCACCGCGCACACCTACCCGGGCACGACCCCCGTGTTCCCGAACGCGAGCCTCCGCGACCGCTTCGATCCCGACGCGGCGGCCCTCGCCTACCGCCGTACTGAGACGTTCCTCGTCGAACATCTCGGAGACCAGTGACCGATCAGTGCGGCTTAGGCACCAATCCGGTCGATTAGGCGGTACGAATGTAGGGAGCCTGGGAGATCCCCGGCTCTTCCCTACCAGTGGAGGCACCATCATGAGCTCGTCCCCGAACCGCCTGCTCGGCACCGTCTTCGGCGCCGTCTACGTCCTCGTCGGCCTTCTCGGCTTCCTGTTCCCGCCGCAGAGCGGGGGCTTCTTCTCCTCCGACGGCGGCCTGCTGCTCGGGATCTTCATGGTGAACCCGTTCCACAACGTGGCGCACCTCCTCATCGGCGCGGCCCTCCTCATCGGCGGCCTCTCCAGCGTCGCGTCGGCCAAGGCCGTGAACTCCACCATCGGATTCGCGTACCTCGCCCTCGGCATCGTCGGCTTCTTCCTCGTGAACACCGACTTCAACATCCTCGCGCTCAACACCGCGGACCACTTCCTGCACGTCGGCAGCGCCGTCGTGCTGCTGATCGTGGGCCTCGGCGCCGAGAAGGGCGTCCGCAACCGCGCCGCCCGCGCCGCCTAGGCAGCACGACAGCACGACAGCACGCAGCACCGCACCACCCGCGGCGCCCGGGACGACGAAGGGACCAGCACGTGTCACTGCTCATCCGCCACTGGCTGGCCCTCGCCGCCCTGGGCGCCGCGCTCATCCACCTCGCCGTCGGCGCGGGATCCCCGCCCGCGGCCATGGTGGCCCTGCTCCTCATCGGCCTCGCCGAGGGCGCGTGGGCCATCGCGGTCCTCCGCTCCGACCGCCTGCCGGTCCCTCGCTGGGCCGCCCTCGGCACGCTCGTCCCGGTCGCCGGCTGGGCGCTCCTCGTCACGGCCGCGGTCGTCATGTCCGCCCCCGGCATCACGAGCGACCTGCCCGCCATCCCCATGCTCGCCGCGACCCTGCTCGACCTCGTGGTCGCCGCGGTCGTCGGCCGCCACCTCCGCTCCCGCGCCGAGTCCGAGGCCCAGGCCGTGTGCACGGCGGTCGAGGCGACGTTCCCGGCCGACGCCACGCTCGTCGGATCCGGCGCCCCGCTCGCCTCCGCCCCCGCGTCGCCCGCCGCCGTGGCGACCACGCTGGCCGCCGCGACCACCGCCACCCCGTCCGCCGCCGCCGAGCCCGAGCGCACCGGCGGCCGCTACCTCGTGGGCGTGCTCGTCGGCGCCTTCGTCGTCGCGGGCCTCGTCACGCCGGCCCTCTCGCTCACGCGCGCCGGCGAGTTCGCCGTGCCGCACGGCCAGCACAGCACGATCGACCTCGACGGCATCCAGGGCGAGCACTCCGGCCACTGAGCCGGCGCGCACGCCGTCGGACAGGCGGGTCAGCTCGCGGGCGCGACCGCCGGCGTCACGCGGATCCGGGTGGCCTCGCTCATGAACCGCCGCACGTTCTCGTCGACGATGATGTCGCCGGGGCGCAGCGGACGCGTGAGGTACAGGCCGCCGATGTCGGTGATCCGGCTGAGCGCCACGTACGTCTGACCGGGGCTGAAGACGCGCGCGCCGAGGTCGACGATCGCCCGGTCGTACGTCTTGCCCTGCGACTTGTGGATGGTGACCGCCCACGCGAGACGCAGCGGGAACTGCGTGAAGTCGGCCACGACGTCGCGCCGCAGCTGCTTGGTGGTGGGCGAGTACGAGTACTTGTGCTTCTCCCACGTGACGGGCTCGACCTCGTGCACGACGCCGTCGAGCTCGACGTACACGTTCGTGTCGATGCGCGTCACGACGCCGACGGATCCGTTCACCCAGCGCTGGTCGACGTCGTTGCGGAGGAACATCACCTGCGCGCCGATCTTGAGGTCGAGCTTCTCGTCGGCCGGGTAGGTGCGGCCGCCGAAGTCGCCCGTGACGTCGGCGGTGGCGGTGAGAGAGCGGCCGGGCAGGCGCTTGAGGGCCTCGGCGTTGATCCGGTTGACGGTGTCGTTGCGGGTGGCGAGCGTGATGGCGCCGTCGGTGGGAGCCGGCCGGGCGCCCGCCGCGTTGAGCACGCCCGCGATCTCGGCCGTGACGCGACCATGGCGCACGGCGTTCAGCATCTCCTTGAACGCCTCCTCGTGCTGCCGGTGGATCTCGGTGAGCTCGTAGATCCGCAGCTGCGCCTCCTCCCACACCTTCGCGTCGAAGAACCACATGGAGCGGTAGCGGTCGGCGAAGTAGGCGCGCTCGTCGCCGTCGCCCGGCACGGGGGCCAGCTGGTACGGATCCCCGAAGAGCACCACCTGCACGCCGCCGAACGGCACGTCCTTCTTGTGGCGCGCCTGCCGGAGGCTGCGGTCGACGGCGTCCACCAGATCCGCGTTGACCATGGAGACCTCGTCGATGACGAGCGTGTCGATGGTGTTGAGGAGCTTCCGCAGCTCGCCCGTCTGCTCGATCTCCTCGTCGGCGATCACCCCGATGGGCAGCTTGAACAGCGAGTGGATGGTCTGCCCGCCCACGTTGAGGGCCGCGACGCCCGTGGGCGCGCAGATCACGATCTGCTTCTCGGTGTTCCACGACAGGTGCGTGAGGAGGGTCGACTTGCCGGTGCCGGCGCGGCCCGTGACGAAGATGTGGTCGCGCGTCCCCTCGATGGCCTGGAAGACCGCGGCCTGCTCCGGGGAGAGGGGGACCGTGCTCACGCGGGGCTCCTGGCGGGTCGGGGGTGGATGCAGCGCGGATCGACGGCGGCGGCGCGGCGCGGATGCGCACTCGAATCTACCCCGGCACCGCGGCGCGGAGGCGCGGATCCCCCGCCCGTAGGATGATCCGCATGCCGAGCCCCGCCGTCGACGCGCGCGGCGAGCTGCGTCGGGCCGTCGTCGTCTGGTCCCTCCTCGCGGCGCTCCTCGTCGGAGCGTTCCTCGGCACCGTCGCCGCGCTCAACCAGGGCACCTTCAGCGCCCACGGCTTCGTGCGCTCCTACCTCGACGCGCTCGCCCGCGAGGACAGCCGCGACGCGCTCTCCACCCCCGGCGTCGCCCTGCCGGACGACGGCAGCCGCGCCCTCCTGGACGCCCGCGCGCTGCCCGGCCTCGCCGACGTCGAGCTCGTGTCCGACGAGCCCGCGGGCGGCGGCGAACGCGCGGTCACGTACTCGTACACGCTGCCGTCGGGGCCCGGATCCACCGAGTTCCGTGTGCGCGAGACCCCCGCGGCCCTCGGCCTCTTCGCCCGGTGGGAGTTCGCGACGAGCCCGGTCGCGGCGATCGACCTCGAGCTCCGGCACGCGTCCACCTTCACGGCCAACGGGCTGCCCGTCTCCGCGACGCCCGGCGGCGAGACGGCCGCGGGCGCCGGATCCACCTACCTCGTGCTCGCGCCCGCGTCCCTCGCGCTCGACCACGCGTCCCAGTACCTCCAGGCGGAGGACGCCGAGGTGGCGGTCACCGAGCCGGGCAGCGTCGTGCCGGCGCGCGTCGACGCCGAGCCGACCGACGACCTCGTCGCGTCCGTGCGGTCCGAGGTCGAGGCGTACCTCACGGAGTGCACGACGCAGTCGGTGCTGTACCCGTCGGGCTGCCCGTTCGGGAAGACGATCCGCGACCGGATCACCGCGCCGCCCGTGTGGAGCATGACGGCCATGCCGCAGGTCACGCTGCAGCCCGCGAGCGACGACCCCGCCGACCTCGACTGGGTGGTGCCGTCGACCGTCGGCACCGCGCACATCGAGGTCCCCGTCCGCTCCCTCTACGACGGCAGCGTTAAGGACCTCGACGAGGACGTGCCGTTCAGCGTGAGCTGGCGCGTGAGAGTGGACGAGACGTCGGGCGTGCGGATCCAGGGGCTGTAGCCGCTCCCGCCACCCTCCCCCCGCGTCACGGTGCGGCGCGGGAGCGGCAGGGCCAGGATCAGGACGCAACAGGGTCCGTGCGACCGCGGGGATCCGTCACCCGAGGAGCGCCCGCATGTCCGCGATCATGACCCCGTACCTGTCCTTCCGCGACCAGGCGGCCGACGCGCTCCGCTTCTACCAGGGGGTGTTCGGCGGCGAGCTCGCGATGACGACCTTCGGCGAGCAGGGCATGAGCCCGGATCCCGCGGAGGCCGACAAGGTCATGCACGGCCGGTTGGACTCCGGCGCGGGCTTCGTGCTCATGGCGTCGGACACCCCGGCCTCGATGGGCGTACCGAGCGGATCCGCCATCACGCTCTCCCTCTCGGGCGACGACGCGGCCGTGCTCGACGGCTGGTGGGACGCGCTCACGGCTGACGGCACGGTCGTGCTGCCGCTCGAGCTGGCGCCGTGGGGCGAGCGCTTCGGGATGTGCACCGACCGGTACGGGATCGACTGGATGGTGTCGATCGCGCAGCCGGCAGCCGCCGCCTGATCCGGCCGGCCGGATCGCCGGCCTCAGGTCCAGCGGCCGCCGCGCGGCACGATCAGCGGGGTGTGCGAGACCGGGTCGTCGATCACGAGGCACGGCAGCCCGAAGACCTCCTCCACCAGCTCCGCCGTGACGATGTCGCGCGGGGCACCCGAGGAGACGACGCGGCCGTCCTTCATCACGATGAGGTGATCGGCGTAGCGCGCGGCGTGGTTGAGGTCGTGCAGCACCGCGACGATGGTGCTGCCGTCGCGGTGCAGGTCGGCGAGGAGGTCGAGCAGCTCGATCTGATGGGCGATGTCGAGGAACGTCGTCGGCTCGTCGAGCAGCAGCACGGGCGTCTGCTGCGCGAGCGCCATCGCGACCCACACGCGCTGGCGCTGGCCGCCGGAGAGCTCGTCGACGTGGCGCGCGGCGAGGTCGGCGACCCCCGTGGCGGCCATCGCCTGCTGCACGGCGTCCTCGTCGGTCGGCGTCCACTGGCGGATGAGGTTCTGGTGCGGGAACCGGCCGCGCGCCACGAGGTCGGCCACCGTGATCCCGTCGGGCGCGATGGCGCTCTGCGGCAGGAGGCCGACGATGCGCGCGACCTCCTTCGCGCGGTAGGAGCCGAGCGGTCGGTCGTCGAGGAGCACGCCGCCCGCGGTCGGCGCGAGCAGGCGCGAGAGCGCGCGGAGCAGCGTCGACTTCCCGCACGCGTTCGGGCCGACGATCACGGTGAACGAGCGGTCGGGCACGGCGACGTCGAGCTGCTCGGAGATCACCCGCCGGTCGTAGGAGAGCGTGACGCCCTCGGCGCGGAGGCGCGGGGCGGTGGTCGCGGGCGCGGTGGTGGCGGTGTCGTCCACGGATGGACCTCCCATCGGGTCGGGGGCGGCGTCAGGCACGGCGGGACGCCTCGCGGATGAGCAGGGCGATGAGGTAGGCGCCGCCCACGACGACCGTGACGATGCCCACGGGCACGGTCCCCGGCAGCGCGTGCTGGGCGGCAGGGTCGGCGGCGAGCAGCAGCAGGCCGCCCGTGAGCGCGGCCGGCACGAGCGGCAGGCCGGCGCTCCGCGTGAGGCGTCGGGCGATCTGCGGGGCGGCGAGCGCGACGAACGCGATGGGCCCGGCGGCGGCAGTCACCACCGCGGTGAGGGCGACCCCGAGGATCAGCAGCGCCAGGCGCGTCGGCTCGGCCCGCACGCCGTGGGCGCGCGCGGCGTCGTCGCCCAGCTCGAGCTGCCGGAGCGGCGCGGAGAGCAGCAGGATCGCGGGCGCGAGCACGAGGAGGGCGACGAGCGCGGGCAGGGCGCGGTCCCAGCCGACGAGGGCGAGGGATCCGGCGCCCCAGATCGATGCGGCCATCGCGACCTCGGTGCCCGCCTTCAGCAGCAGGAAGGTGTTGACCCCGTGCAGCACGGCCGTGACGGCGATGCCCGTGATGATCAGCCGGAAGCCCTGCACGCCGCCGCGGTACGCGAGCAGGTAGACGACGAGCGCCGTGCCGAGCCCGCCCGCGAGCGCGCCGACGGCCGTGGGCAGGAACGCCGCGCCGGCGAGCGTGGTGACGATGAGCGCGCCCGTGTAGGAGCCCGTCGAGAAGCCGATGATGTCGGGCGAGCCGAGCGGGTTGCGCGTGAGCGACTGGAACACGGCGCCCGCGACGCCGAGCGCGGCGCCGAACGCGAGCGCGGCCAGCACGCGCGGGAGGCGCCACTCGAGGACGATGGTCGAGGCGAACGAGCCGTCGGGGAGCGCCATCGCGCGGATCACCTCGGGCACGGTGAGCGGGAAGTCGCCGGTGCCGAGCGCCACGAGCGCGAGGACCACGATCGCGACGGCGAGCGCCGCGCCCACGAGCGCCTCGCGCCGCCGCAGCCGGATGCCCACGACGGGCAGGCGCACGGTGCCTGCCATCCGCGCAGTGCGGGCGGCGGCGGGGAGGCGGGGATCCGGGCGACGGGCGGCGCGGGCGGGCGCGCTCACAGCCCCGACGCCCTCTGCCGGCGGACGAGCAGGATCAGCACGGGTGCGCCGAGCACCGCGGTCACGATCCCGGCGGGCAGCTCGGCCGGCCGCAGCACGATGCGGCCCACGATGTCGGCCGCGAGCAGCAGCACGGGCGCGAGCACGATCGTGTACGCGAGGATCCAGCGCTGGTCGGGGCCCACGATCCAGCGGGCGATGTGCGGGATCATCAGCCCGACGAACGCGATCGGCCCGGCCATCGCCGTCGCCCCGCCCGCGAGCAGCGTCACGGCGACCACGGCCACGGCCCGCACCACGACCACGTTCGCGCCGAGGGAGCGCGCCAGGTCGTCGCCGAGCGCGACCGCGTCGAGGCTCCGGGCGATGAGCGCGGCGAGCAGCACGCCCGCCGCGAGGAAGGGCGCGACCGGCACGAGGGCGTCCCAGCCGCGGTCCTGCAGCGAGCCCGACTCCCACGCGCGCATCGCGCTGAAGCCCCGCGGGTCGGCCAGCAGCAGCGCCGACGTGATCCCCGCGAGCACGGCTCCGAGGGCGACGCCGGCGAGCGTGAGGCGCACCGGATCCCCGCCGCCGCGCCCCGCGGACCCCACGACGTAGACCACGACGGCGGCCACGAGCGCCCCCGCGAAGGCGAACCAGAGGTAACCGCTCACGGCGGTCACGCCGAGGACGCCCGTGGCGATGGCGACCGCGAAGGCCGAGCCCGCGGTGACGCCGAGGATGCCGGGATCCGCCAGCGAGTTCCGCGTGACGGCCTGGATGAGCGCGCCCGCGACCCCGAGCGCGAGGCCTGCGGCGAGGCCGACGAGGGTGCGCGGGACGCGGAGGTCGAGGATCACGACGAGCTCGGCCGGGTCGCGCGGGCGACCCGCGAGCGCGTCGACGACGGCGCCGACGGGGATGTCGCGGGAGCCGATCGCGATGCTCGCGAGCGCCGCCAGCACGAGCACGCCGAGCGCGAGCACGAGGCCCGCCGAGCGCGACAGCCCGCTCCGCGCCCGGCCCTCGGGGGCGTCGGGGGCGGAGGCGCGCGCGAGGACCCGGAGCGACATGGCCCGGTCAGCCTAGCGTGCCCTTAGGTTAGGCTGCCCTTGCCTGATGGGATCCACACCGGCCCGTCACCCCACACCCGAGAGGCCCTGCACCATGAGGTTCCCCACCACCGGCTCCGCCCTCGTCGCGCTCACCGTCGCGACGCTCGCCCTCACCGGATGCACCGCCTCGTCCGACCCGGGCGCCTCGGCCCCGCCCGCGTCCGGATCCGCGACCGGCGCCTTCCCCGTCACGGTCGACACCAAGTTCGGCGACGTCACCGTGCCGAGCGAGCCGAAGCGCGTCGTCGCCCTCGGCTGGGGCGACGCGGAGACCGCGCTCGCGCTCGGCGTCCAGCCCGTCGGCGCGTCCGACTGGCTCGGCTTCGGCGCCGACGCGGACGGCGTCGGCCCGTGGGCGCAGGGCCTCTACACGCAGAAGCCGCAGATCATCGAGACCCTCGAGCCCTCCTACGAGGCGATCGCGGCGCTCAAGCCCGACCTGATCCTCGACACCAAGGGCTCCGGCGACCAGACCCGCTACGACCGCCTGTCGCAGATCGCCCCCACCATCGGCGTGCCCGAGAGCGCCGACAGCTACCTCACCGACATGGACGACCAGGTCGACATGGTCGCCGAGGCCCTCGGCCGCGAGGACCAGGGCGACGCCCTCCTCGACGCGGTCGACCAGCGCTTCGAGCAGGTCGCGGCCGCGCACCCGGACTGGAAGGGCAAGACGGTCACGGCCGCGACCAAGACCAGCGAGGGCTGGGGAGCCTACGTCGAGGGCAGCGAGCGCGTCGCGTTCCTCGAGAAGCTCGGCTTCGAGCAGAGCCCGACCATCGCGGGGATCCCCGCGAACGCCGGCGGGTTCTCGGTCGACGTCTCCTCCGAGCAGCTCGACCTCCTGGACGCCGACGTGATCGTGGCGTTCCCGATCTTCATCGACAAGTCCGTCATCACCGACGACCCGCTGTGGCAGGCGATCCCCGCGGTCGCGGCCGGCCACTCCATCGTCCTCGACGGCGACGTCTCGTCGGCGTACTCGATCGGCACCACGCTCTCCACCGGCTACGCGCTCGACCAGCTCGTGCCGCTGCTGGAGACCGCCACGTCCTGATCCGCATCCACGTCCCGAGGGCCCGTCGCGCACCGAGCGCGGCGGGCCCTCGTCGTCCCGGCGGCGACGTCCCGGCGGCGACGTCCCGGCGGCGACGTGTCGGCGGCTACGTGTCGAGCATCGCCGTGAGGGCCCGCCTGTAGTCCTCGAACGCGCGCCGCCCGACGGTGGTCAGCGCCAGGTAGGTCACGGGCTGCCGGCCCTCGTGCGTCTTCCGCACCTCGACGTAGCCGGGATCCTCGAGCTTCCGCAGGTGCGTCGACAGGTTGCCGGCCGTCATGTCGAGGATCTCCTGCAGCCGGGGGAACGACAGCGCCTCCCCCGCGTCCAGCGTCGCGAGGGCCGCCACGATCCGCAGCCGGGCCTGCGCGTGGATCACCGGGTCGAGGTCAGCCAAGGCGGGCTCGCAGCGACCGGCGCGTGCGACCGGCGAGGAGGGCGGCCGCGATCCCCGTCACGAGGTACGCCCCTCCGCCGACGACCGCCATCACGATGTAGTTGCCGGGGTAGCCCGCGAAGGGCGCCACGAGCGCGGCGACCACGAGGATGGATCCGAGCAGCAGCGACGACCGCGAGCGGAAGAGCGCGGCCGTCGACAGCAGCATGAGGCCGGCGACGAACGAGAAGCCCGACGTGTAGAAGATCGACAGCAGGCGGGTGGGGGCGTCGTTGACTGCCAGGCCGATGCCGAGCACGTAGACCGAGACCATCGCCACCGACCAGCTGATCCCGTAGACGCGCCCCTGCCAGGCCGACTCGGGCGAGCTCTCCACCCCCGGGGCGTTGCGGATCCCGAGCACGATGCTCACGATGCTCGACAGCACGATCAGCCCCGCGAAGATGCCGACGGCGACCGGCAGCGGCAGGCTCACCGCGTCCGACCCGTCGATGAGCCAGAGGGCCGTGTATCCGAGGATCCACGCGACGCCCCAGCAGACCTCCATCACCCAGACGAACGACATCTGCGCGTCGACCGCGACCCGGCGCTGGTCCTCCATGAGCGCGTGCATCTCCCGCGGGTCGGGCGCGGGCCCGTCGTCGTCGACCTTCCTGTCGTGCGTGAGCGCCGCCTGGTCCATCCGTGCCTCTCCGCGGGCGACCTTCGCCCGCCGGGCTCGCGCCCTCGCTACTTTGTAACGCAAAGTGCTTTGCCGTGTCAATGGCATCTCGGTGCGGAGAGGATGGACGCGTCCGCCACGGACGAGACCCGGCGCCGCGTGCGTCCCCGAAGGAGCCCCATGAGCCCGCACCGCCCGCTGATCCCCACCGCCGCCGGCATCGCCTGGGTCGCCGCCGCCGCCGCCGCCGTCTACGTCGGCACGGAGGCGATCGCCGCGTCCGCCTTCCCCGGTTACAGCTACTCCGCCAACTACATCAGCGACCTCGGCGTGCCGGACGTCGCCGTGTTCCAGGGCCGCGCCATCGACTCGCCGCTGCACGCGGTGATGAACGCGGGCTTCATCCTCCAGGGCGTCCTCTACCTCGCGGCCGCCGTGATCGTGACCCGCGCCCTCCGCGCCGGCCCCCGCCGCGCCTTCCTCGTCCTCGCCGCCGTGCACGCGGCGGGGATCACGGTGGTCGGCCTCATCCACGGCAGCGCCTCGAGCGCGGCCAGCGGCATCGGCTGGATGCACGTGGTCGGGGCCGGCATGGCGATCATCGCGGGCAACGCCGCCTCGATCGTGGCGGGCCTCGGCTCCGGCCGCATCGGCGTCGCGCGCGCCGTCCGCGTCGCGAGCGTCGCGCTGGGCGTGGTCGGCCTCATCGCGCTCGCCCTGCTCGAGGCGCTCGGCGGATCCACGATCGACGGCGTCTGGGAGCGCGGATCCGTCTACACGGTCACCGCGTGGGAGCTGATGGCGGGCGTCGCGGTGCTCGTGGCCGCCCGCCGCCACCGGCTGCGCCCGCACGACTGACCCGCGCCGCCCGGAGGACGACGCGGGCGGACGACGCCGGCTAGCGCCGCCCGGACGCCTGCAGCGCCTCGAGGTTGCGGTTGTACGCCTGGAGCTCCGCGTCGCCGTCGCGGTCGGCCTTGCGGTCATACCGGACGGAGTCCCGCTTGTCGCTCTTGCTCCACATGATGGCCGTGACGATCGCGAGGATCACCGTGGGGATCTCGCCGATGCTCCACGCGATGCCGCCCCCGGCCTGCTGGTCGGCCAGCGCCGACTCGCCCCACGGCCGGCCCATCGCGCCGAACCAGTCCGCGAGCAGCAGCCCGGTGCCGGTCATGAGCGAGAGGCCGAAGAACGCGTGGAACGCCATGGTCGCGAGCAGCAGCAGCAGGCGCATCGGGTACGCGATGCGCACCTTCATCGGGTCGACGCCGATGAGGTTCTGCGTGAAGAGGTACCCGACGATGAGGAAGTGCACGATCATCCACTGGTGCCCGATGTGGTCGGTCGTGGCCCAGCTGAACAGCGGCGAGTAGTAGAAGACGAGCAGCGAGCCGGCGAACAGCACGGCCGCCACGATCGGGTGGCCCACGAACGACGCGAAGCGGGAGTGCACGGCCATGAGGATCCACTCGCGGCCGCCGCGGCTGCCGTCCTGCCGCTTGCGGATGGCCCGCATCGCGAGCGTCACTGGCGCGCCCGGCACGAGCAACAGCGGGATGACCATGGCGAGCACCATGTGCGCCAGCATGTGCGAGCTGAAGAGGTACTTCTGGTAGACGTTCACGCCGCCGTTGGTGATGTAGAAGAGGCCGATCATGCCGGCGACCCAGAGGATCGAGCGATGGATGGGCCACGCGTCGCCGCGCGTGCGGAGGCGGTGCACGCCGGCCAGGTAGAAGAAGATCCCGAAGGCGCAGAGCAGGATCCAGAGCAGGTCGAAGTTCCACTCCGTCAGGTAGCGCATGGGCGTGAGCTCGGGCGGCAGGGGCTCGCCGGTGAGGATCTGCGCGGGCGTCGGATCCGGCAGCTGCGTCGCGACGACCTGGCTCACGGGCGGCGCCGTGCGGGCGAGCGCGGCGGCCACGCCGGACGCCACGCCCATGAACGCGAGCTCCGCGGTCACGAGCCACCAGAACGGGCCGCGCGCCGCGGATCCGCGCTCCTCGAGCCGCCCGATGAGCACGCGCCGGTACGCGGCGCCGAAGAGTCCGAGCGCGAGCAGCGCCGCCACCTTGATCAGCACGAGCAGCCCGTACGCGGTCAGCAGCCGGTCGAGCGTGCCGACGCGGATCTCCGCGCTCACGTACCCGGAGGCCGCGACGACCACGAAGCACACGAGCGCGACCGCCGAGTAGCGGCGCAGCACCGGAACGAGCCGGTCGCCGTCGAGCTTCGACCGCAGCAGCACCATCGTGAGGAGCCCGCCGAGCCAGACGGCGGCGAACACGAGGTGCAGGCCGAGCGCGTTGACCGCGGCGTCGTGGCCCTCGGTGCCGCCCGCGTGGCCCTGCTGCGCCATGGGCACCAGGCCGCCGACCGCGATGACGAGCACGAACGCGATGGCGGTGTGGTTGCGGACCGCGAAGCACAGCACCGTGACGGTCGCGGCGATCAGCGTGGTCGCGAGCCACGCCTGGCCCACGGAGATCTGTGTGAGCACCAGGCCGAGGCTGGTCCCGAACTCGGAGCTGAAGGAGAAGGGCGTGCCCGAGACGCTGAGGAAGGTGAAGAACGCGGTGATCGCCGAGGCGACCGTCCAGAGCGCGGCGCCCGCGGCGGCGATGTCGAGCGCGCGGCCGTACTCGGGGCGCTGCCGCGACAGGGCGAACGCGGCGAGCAGCAGCGCGCCGATGGCCGTGGCCGCCGAGAGGTTGACCATCATCTTCGCGGCGGGCAAGCCGTAGCGGACCACGGGACCCGCGTCCTCGAGCAGCTGCGGGGCGGCGCCTCCGCCGATGGCGAGCGCGGCCAGCAGCGAGAGGAACGCGACGATGACGAGGGCGGCGGGCCCCGCGACGCGGAGGAGTCTGGGCATGAGGGGATCAGCCTAACTCGGGCCCGCTGACGGCCGGCTGGCCGTCGGAGCGCCGCCCGGGAACGCGACAGCGGGGGCGCCGACCGGAGTCGGCGCCCCCGCTGGGCGTGTGGTGAGGAGGACTACTTGACGGCGGCCTTGAGCTTGCTGCCGGCGGAGACCTTGACGCCCTTGGACGCCTTGATCTCGAGGGGCTCGCCCGTCTGCGGGTTGCGGCCCGTGCGCGCGGCGCGAGCCGTCTGCTCGAACGCGACCCAGCCCGGGATCGTGACCTTCACGCCGTCGGCGACGTTGGTCGCGACGGTGGAGAAGAGCGCGTCCAGGACGCCGTTGACGGCGGCCTGGCTCTGACCCGACTCCGCGGCGACGGCGGCAACGAGCTCGGTGCGGTTGAGTGACTTGTCAGCCATGGGTGTCCTCCTCGGACCTGGTGCCGTTCTTCGCGAGCGGCCGTGTGATGGATGGTGTCTGTCTACGTCAGCGGACCGTGCGAGCCGAAGAGGCCATCAGCGGTCCGATCGGCCGTACGGCCGCTTGGAACCTACCAGCTGGACTTGGTGATGCCCGGAAGCTCGCCGCGGTGGGCCATGTCCCGGAAGCGCACGCGGGAGATGCCGAACTTCGACAGGTTGCCGCGGGGGCGCCCGTCGATGCCGTCGCGCTGGCGGACGCGGACGGGCGAGGCGTCGCGCGGGAGGCGCTGGATGCCGGCGCGGGCCGCCTCGCGGCTCTCGTCGGTGCCGTTCGGGTCCACGAGGGCCTTCTTCAGCTCGAGGCGCTTCGCGGCGTACCGCTCGACGATGACCTTGCGCTGCTCGTTGCGGGCGATCTTGCTCTTCTTGGCCATGGTTAGCGCTCCTCGCGGAAGTCGACGTGCTTGCGGACGACCGGGTCGTACTTCTTCAGCACGAGGCGGTCGGGGTTGTTGCGGCGGTTCTTGCGGGTCACGTACGTGTACCCGGTGCCAGCCGTCGAACGGAGCTTGATGATCGGACGGACGTCCTGCTGCTTGGCCATTAGATCTTCACCCCACGACCGAGGAGGTCCTTGACGACGGACTCGATGCCGCGGGCGTCGATGACCTTGATGCCCTTCGCGGACAGCGTGAGCTTGACGTTGCGACGCAGCGAGGGGACGTAATACGTCTTCTTCTGCACGTTCGGGTCGAAGCGGCGCTTGGTGCGCCGGTGCGAGTGCGAGATGTTGTGTCCGAAGCCGGGAACGGCGCCGGTCACCTGGCAGGTTGCTGCCATGGTTTCCTCCGTAGGTACCGTAGGGCGAGACCGCCCTACCCAAGATTTCTTGTCGGCACGCCCGTCCCCTGTTCTCGAGAGAGGGGGCTCTGTCCCTCAGGAGGGGCAGCGGGCGCACATGCGAGCGGATGAGCCGCTCGGCCAAGGATCGAGGCTACGCGACGACACGCCCGGGCGCAAGCCGAGGGCCCGGGATCATGCGGATGCGGGGGCCTCGGAGGTGCTGGCGACCGGCCCGCCCGCCGCCTCGGCCGCGCGGCGCGTGCACTCGGCGCAGAGTCCGAACACGTCGACCACGTGGCTCGGCGCGGTGAAGCCGTTGCCCGCGGCGACGTCGTGCGCCCACGACTCGACCTCGTCGGCCGCGATCTCGACGGTCTTCCCACAGACACGGCAGATGAGGTGGTGGTGGTGGCCGCCTGTGGCGCACGTGCGGTAGAGCGCCTCGCCGTCGGGCGACTGCAGCGAGTCCGCGTCGCCCTCGGCGGCGAGGTCGCCGAGCGCGCGGTAGACGGTGGCGAGGCCGATGGGGGATCCGGCCTCGTGCAGCCGCGCGTGCAGCCGCTGCGCGCTCACGAACTCGGTCGATGCGTCCAGCGCCTGCCGGACGGCCTCGCGCTGCCAGGTGTTCCGCTTCATGCCCGTGCCCTCCCGGCGGGCGATCCTCCCCGCTCCGCCAGGGTACGCGTCCCGCCCGACGTGCCGCTGCGCGCCCGGAGGGCGTCGACGCCGCGGCAGACGAGGTAGATGGCGAACGAGATGGTCGTGACGTACGGGCTGATGGGGATGCTGCTGCCGAGCGCGAGCATGATGCCGCCGACGATGCTGGCGAGCGCGAACAGCACGCTGAGCGACACGACCACCCGCGGCGTCGACGAGACGCGCATCGCGGCGGCCGCAGGCGTGACGAGCAGCGAGAGCACGAGCAGCGCGCCGACGATCTGGATGGAGACCGCCGTGCCCAGCCCGAGCAGGATCATGAACACGATGGAGAGCAGCCGCACGGGCACGCCCCGGGCGGCGGCCACGTCGGGATCGACGCTCGCGAACATCAGCGGCCGCCAGACGACCGCGAGGCCGAGGATGACGACGGCGCTGATCGCGACGAGGTAGCCGAGCTGCGGGTTGTCGACCGAGACGATCTGGCCCGTGAGCAGGCCGAACTTGTTGCTCGCGCGGCCGTCGTAGAGGGCGAGGAAGAGGATCCCGAGGCCGAGGCCGAACGGCATGATGACGGCGATGATCGAGTTGCGGTCCTTCGCGCGCGTGCCGAGCACGCCGATGGCGATGGCGGCGACGAGCGAGCCGACGAGGGACCCGCCGACGACGTTGAGGCCGAGCAGCAGCGCCGCCGCGGCGCCCGCGAACGAGAGCTCGCTCACGCCGTGCACCGCGAAGGCGAGGTCCCGCGTCATGACGAAGACGCCGATGAGGCCGCCGACGACGCCGAGCACGGCGCCCGCGATGATGCTGTTCCGCAGCAGCGCGACGAGCGCGCCGTAGTCGGAGAAGTCGAACAGGCGCGACCAGACGTCGCCCGCGTCCGCGAGCAGGTGGATCACGCGGCCCTCCCGTCGGCGGGACCGGCCTCGTGCAGGCCGTGCGTCCCGTGGTCGCCGTGCTCGTCGTGCTCGTCGTCGTCGTGCGAGTGGTGCCCCTGCGGGTCGTCGGTGGCGCCCACCACGACGACGCGGCCGCGCACGCGCACCACGTCGACGGGCGTGCCGTAGAGCGAGCTCAGCACTTCGGAGTCGAGGACCTCGTCGGGCGTGCCGATGCGGAACCGACCGCCCACGAGGTAGAGGACGCGGTCGACCATGTCCAGCACGGGGTTGACGTCGTGGGTGACGAACACGACCGCCGCGTCGGTCTCCCTGCGGTGCCGGTCGATGAGCTCGCTGACGACGCGCTGGTGCCCCAGGTCGAGGCTGAGGAGCGGCTCGTCGCAGAGGAGGAGCCGCGGATCCGACGCCAGGGCCTGGGCCACGCGCAGCCGCTGCTGCTCGCCGCCCGAGAGCGTCGCGACCGGGGCGTCCGCGTAGGACGTGGCGCCGACCGCGTCGAGCAGCTCGTCGACCCGGGCGCGCTCGGCGCGCCGGCTGATCGGCAACCCCCAGCGGTGGCCGGTGACGCCGAAGCCGACGAGGTCGCGCGCGCGCACGGGCGTCGCCGCGGTGATGAGCTTCTGCTGCGGGATGTAGCCGATGCGCCGCGCGCCGCGGCGCACCGGCTCGTCGAGGAAGCGCATCTCCCCCGACGTGAGGC
The DNA here is from genome assembly GCF_000355695.1 of Clavibacter nebraskensis NCPPB 2581. Taxonomy (NCBI): domain Bacteria; kingdom Bacillati; phylum Actinomycetota; class Actinomycetes; order Micrococcales; family Microbacteriaceae; genus Clavibacter; species Clavibacter nebraskensis. Next base: position 3,026,534 of record NC_020891.1, read on the forward strand.
GCTGGGCGCCGAGGACGGACTTGAGGAAGCTGGTCTTGCCGGATCCGTTCGGGCCCAGCACCGCGACGAACTCGCCGGGCACCACGTCGAGGTCGAGCCCGCTCCAGAGGGTGCGCGCACCGAACGCGAGCGTCGCGTCCCGCAGGCTCAGGACGGGTGCGCCGGTCACGATCCCCGGATCGCGGAGGCCACGGCGTCGACGTTCTCGGTCATCCACTCAACGTACCCGCTGCCCGCGGGCAGGTCGGCGGGCAGGGTCTCCGTGACCGGCACGACGGGGACGCCGGCGGCCTTCGCGGCGGCGACGACCTGGTCGGTCGTCGCGCCCGTGGTCTGCGAGTTGTAGACGAGCGCCGCGACCTTCTTCTCGGAGAAGAGCGCGAGCGTCTCCTTCAGCACGTCGGCCGGCACATCGGTGCCCTCCTCGACGGCCTCGCTGAACTCGTCCGGCGTGCGGTTCTCGAGGCCCATGGCGCTCGTCATGTACAGCGGCACGGGCTCGGTGATCGCGACGCCCTTGCCGGTGCCGGCCGGCTTCGCGGCGGCCTCGGCGTCGGCGATCGCGTCGAGCTTCGCCGTGAAGGCCTGCTCGTTGGCCTCGAACGTCGCGGCGCCGGCGCTGTCCGCCTTCGAGAACGCCTGCTCGATCTCCTCGGCCAGCTTCTTCATCGTGGGCATGTCGTACCAGACGTGCTCGTTGAACTCGCCCTCGGCCGGCTTCTGGTCGTAGCCCGAGATGTCGGCCGCGTTGAGGAGGACCGGGCTCTTCCCGCCGGGCAACGCCTTGATCATGGTGTCGACGAAGTCGTCGTATCCGCCGCCGTTCTGGATCACGACGTCGGCCGTGGAGAGCGCCAGCTGGTCGCGCGAGGTGGCCTGGTACTCGTGCGGGTCCTTGTCCGGGCTGTCGATGATCGACGTCACCTTGACGTCGTCGCCGCCGATCTGCTGCGCGATGTCGCCGTAGACGTCGGTCGAGGCGACGACCTCGAGCGTGCCTCCGCCGGATGAGGACGCCGACGCGTCGTCGGAGGGCGCCCCGGATCCGGAGGCGCAGCCCGCGAGGGGGACGGCGAGGAGCGAGACGGCGAGCAGGGCGGTGAGGGGGCGACGGTTCATGGATCCGACCATACGGTATTGATAACCGGTATCAGTACCACCACGCCCTCGCTGTGGAGGACGGTTCCGTCACTCCAGGAGCAGCGCCGGCTCCTCGATGATGCTCGCGACGTCGGCCAGGAAGCGGCTCGCGACGTCGCCGTCGACCACCCGGTGGTCGAAGCTCGCGCCGATGGTCGTGACGAAGCGGGGGCGCACCTCGCCGTCGACGACCCACGGCTTCTGCTTGATGGTGCCGAGCGCGACGATCGCGACCTCGCCCGGGTTGAGGATCGGCGTGCCGGTGTCCATGCCGAAGACGCCGATGTTGGTGATCGTGATGGTCCCCTGGCCCATGTCCGCCGGGGTCGTCTTGCCGTCGCGTGCCGTGAGCGTGAGCTGCTCGAGCGCGCGGGCGAGCTCCAGCAGCGACATGGCCTGCGCCTCCTTGACGTTCGGCACCACGAGCCCGCGCGGGGTCGCGGCGGCCACGCCGAGGTTCACGTAGTGGCGGACGATGATCTCCTGGTCGGTCCACGAGGAGTTCACCGTGGGGTTCCGGCGCACGGCCCAGATCATCGCCTTCGCCATGATCAGCAGCGGCGAGACCTTGACGCCCGCGAAGTCGGTGGACGCCTTGAGGCGCTTGACGAACTCCATCGTGCGGGTCGCGTCGACGTCGACGAACAGGCTCACGTGCGGCGCCTGGAACGCGCTCTGCACCATGGCGGAGGCGATGACCTTGCGGACGCCCTTCACGGGGATCCGCTCCTCGCGCGCGTCCGGCCACTCGGGCGTCTCGATGTTCTTGAAGACGCTCGCCTGCTGCGCCGTGCGGATGACGTCCTCGCGCGTGATCTCGCCGACGAGACCGGTGGCCTCGACCTCGGCCAGGTCGACCTCGAGGTCCTTCGCGAGCTTGCGGATGGGGGGCTTGGCGATGATCGGCACGGCCGAGGCGGCGGGGACCGAGGCGGGACGCGGGGCGCGGGCGGCGGGCGCTCCGGCCGGGGCGCCCGGACGCGCGGCATGGCGGGCGGCGGGAGCGGCGTCGCCCGGCTCGGTGCGACGGCGCCGGCTCGCGACCTTGCCGACCGTGCCGTAGCCCACGAGCACGGCGCCCGAGGTCTCCTCCGCGGCGGGCGCGGGCGCCGGCTCGCGGTTCTCGATGGCGGTGTCGTCCTCGATCACCGTCTCGCCCGGCAGCGCCATCTGGGCCGGCGTCTCGGCCGGCGCGGACACGCTCGGCGAGCCCTGCGCGATCGCGATGATGGGCGTGCCGACCTCGACCGTCTGCCCCTCCTGCACGAGCAGCCCGGAGACCGTGCCCTCGAACGGGCTCGGCAGCTCCACGAGCGACTTCGCCGTCTCGATCTCGACGATCACCTGGTTGAGCGCCACCTGGTCGCCCGGCTGCACGCGCCACGAGACGATCTCGGCGTCGATGAGGCCCTCGCCCACGTCGGGCAGGGTGAACTCGGAATCAGCCATCGTGCGGTCCTCTTCTTCTGCCGCGCGGGCGGCGGGCGTCGTGACGGGTGCGGCGTCTAGTAGGCGAGCGAGCGGTCGACGGCCTCGAGGATGCGGTCGGCATCCGGGAGGTACAGCGTCTCGAGCTTCGCGGGTGGGAACGGGGCGTCGAAGCCGGAGACGCGGATCACCGGCGCCTCGAGCGAGTAGAACGCGCGCTCGGTGACGGTGGCCGCGATCTCGGAGCCGACGGACACATGGCCGGGCGCCTCCTGCGCGACGACCAGGCGGCCGGTGCGCTGCACCGACTCGAGGATGGGGCCGTAGTCGACGGGCGACAGCGAGCGCAGGTCGACGACCTCGACGCTCGTGCCCTCCTCCGCCGCGAGCTCGGCGGCCTGCAGCAGCATCGCGACCATGGCGCCGTGGCCGACGAGCGTGACGTCGGTGCCGGAGCGGACCACGCGGCTCTCGTGCAGGCCGATTCCGGGAGCCGAGAAGTCGACCTCGCCCTTCGGCCGGTAGCGGGCCTTGGGCTCGAAGAACATGACCGGGTCGTCGCTCTTGATGGCCTCCTGGATCATCCAGTAGGCGTCGTGCGGGGTGCTCGGGCTGACGACGCGGAGGCCGGGGGTGTGCGCGAAGTACGCCTCGGGGCTCTCCTGGTGGTGCTCGATGGCGCCGATGTGGCCGCCGTACGGCACGCGGATCACCACGGGCATGCGCATGGCGCCCTCGTGCCGGTTGGTGATCTTGGCGAGCTGGCTCGTGATCTGGTCGAAGGCCGGGTAGATGAACCCGTCGAACTGGATCTCGCACACGGGCCGGTAGCCGCGCATCGCCAGGCCGATGGCCGTGCCGACGATGCCGGACTCGGCGAGCGGGGTGTCGATGACGCGGCGGGCGCCGAAGTCGCGCTGCAGGTGCTCGGTGATGCGGAAGACGCCGCCGAGCGGGCCGATGTCCTCGCCCATGAGCAGGACCTTCTCGTCCTCCTCGAGCGCGCGGCGGAGGCCGGCGTTGAGCGCCTTCGCCATGGGCATGCTCTCGATGCCGGCGGGGGCGCCCGTGCCGCTCGTCGCGGCGTCGTCGGATCCCGCGGGGGTCGCGGCGCGGTCGATGGTGTCGGTCATCGGTTCCCCTCCAGGGAAGCCTCGTAGCGCTCGAGCCACTCGCGCTGCTCCGTCGTGACGGGGTGCGGCTCCGAGTAGACGTGATCGAAGATGCCGGGCAGCGCGGGGCTCGTGAGCTCGATGGTGCGGCGGCGGACGTCGGCGGCGAGGTCCTTGGCCTCCTCGTCGATGCCGTCGAAGAGCGACTGCGGCGCGCCCTGGTTGCGGAGGTACGCCTCGAGCCGGGCGATGGGGTCCTTCGCGACCCAGCCCTGCAGCTCGTCGTCGGTGCGGTACTTCGTGGGGTCGTCGCTCGAGGTGTGCGCGCCGACGCGGTAGGTGAGCGCCTCGATGAAGGAGGGCCCGTCGCCGTTGCGCGCGTCATCGAGGTGCTTGGCCGTGACGGCGTAGCTCGCGAAGACGTCGTTGCCGTCGACCTGCGTGCTCGGCACGCCGAAGCCGCGCGAGCGGAGGTAGAGAGGGGTGCGCGACTGCGTGGAGACCGGCACCGAGATCGCCCAGTGGTTGTTCTGGAGGAAGAAGACCTGCGGGGTCTGGAAGCTCGCCGCGAAGACGAACGCCTCGCTCACGTCGCCCTGGCTGGTGGCGCCGTCGCCGTAGTAGGCGATGACGGCGGTGTCGCGGTCGGGATCCCCGGTGGCGACGTCGCCGTCGAACGCGACGCCCATCGCGTAGCCCGTGGCGTGCAGCGCCTGCGAGCCGATGACCAGCGTGTAGAGGTGGAAGTTGCCCGCCGCCGGATCCCAGCCGCCGTGGGTGACGCCGCGCATGAGCCGCACGATGTCGACGGGGTCGATGCCGCGGATGAGGGCGACGCCGTGCTCGCGGTAGGCGGGGAACACGTGGTCCTGCGGGCGCGTGGCCCGGCCGGATCCGACCTGCGCCGCCTCCTGCCCCGTGCTCGGAGCCCAGAGGCCGAGATGGCCCTGGCGCTGGAGGTTCGTGGCCTCGAGGTCGAACGCCCGCGTGAGGCGCATGTCGCGGAGGAAGCCGCTGTGGTCGTCCTCCGTGAGTCGCTCGAAGTACGGGAGGAACTCCTCGGCGGAGTCGCTCGGTGCGAGCTCGCCCGCGGGGGTCAGGAGCTGGACCGTCACATCGCTTTCCGGCATCGTCCCAACCTACCGGCGCGCCGGGTGGCCCTCCGGCAGCCCCCGGACAATTCCCGCCGAGGCGTTCAGTAGCTTCCGGACAGAGGCGGGTTCGCCGATGGTGACGCGGATCCCCTCCGACGCGAAGGCCCGGACGACAAGCCCCGCCGCGGCGAGCTGCGCCTCGACCTCCGCGGTCTCGGCGCCCGTGGCCAGCCAGACGAAGTTGCCGTGCGGTCGCGGCACTGCCCAGCCCTGTTCGGTGAGCGCGCGCCAGGCCTCGTCGCGGTCGCGGGCGAGCACGGCCACGCGCTCCAGGAGCTCGTCCTCGTGCTCGAGCGACGCGAGCGCCGCATGCTGCGCGTGGCCGGTGACGGAGAGCGGGATGGCGGCGGAGCGGGCGGCGTCGAGGATGCGCGGGTGGCCCACGGCGTAGCCGATGCGGAGGCCGGCCAGCCCGTACGCCTTCGAGAATGTGCGGAGGACGACGAGGTTCGGGTGGTCGGCGAGGAGGCGCATGCCGTCGAGGGCATGCTCCGGTCCGACGAACTCGCCGTACGCCTCGTCGAGGAGCACGAGCACGTCGCGCGGGACGGCGGCGAGCAGGCGCTCGAGGTCGGCCTCGCTGACCAGCGTGCCCGTGGGGTTGTTCGGGGTGCAGACGATGACGACGCGCGTGCGGTCGGTGAGCGCGGAGATCATGCCGTCGATGTCGTGCGCGTGGTCGGGCAGGTTCGGCACCGGCACGCCCGTGGCCCCCGCGACGGTGATGAGGGTGGGGTACGCCTCGAAGGAGCGCCAGGCGTGGACGACCTCGTCGCCGGGGCCCGCGGCCGCGGTGATGAGCTGCGAGAGGATCGCCACGGATCCGGCGCCGGCGTGGACGTGGTCGACCGTGACGCCGAAGCGGTCGGCGAGCGCGGTGCGCAGCAGGGTCGCGCCCGCGTCGGGATAGCGGTTCACATCGCGCACCTGGTCGATACGGGCGAGCACCGAGGGCAGCGGATCGAACGGATTCTCGTTGCTGGAGAGCTTGAAGTCGTCCTCGCCGGCCGGCTTGCCCTGGCGGTACGCGACCATGGCGGCGATGGCGGGACGGAGCCGGACGGGTGCGGCATCGTCGAGGGGCGCGGGTTCGGGGATCACCGGGCGATTCTACGGGCGGGCCGCCGCGCGGCCCATGGTCCGCGAGGGCGGCGTCTGCGAGGATCGGCGCATGCCCCGATTCCTCGTCCGCGTGGTCGTCAACGCCGTCGCGCTCTGGCTCACCACGCTCATCGTCTCCGGCACCGTCGTGACCGCCTACGAACCGGGCGACACCACGGCCACCGTGCTCACGTACCTGCTGCTCGGCGCGATCTTCGGCGTCGTGAACGGCGTGATCGGCACCGCCGTCCGCATCGTGGCCTTCCCCCTCTACATCCTCACGCTCGGCCTCATCGCGCTCATCGTCAACGGGCTGCTCTTCCTCCTGGTGGCCGCCATCTCCGACGCGCTGGGCTTCGGCCTCACGGTCGAGGGCTTCTGGTGGGGCGTGCTCGGCGCCCTCCTCATGGCGTTCTTCAGCTGGCTGGTGGGTCTCGTGCTCCGCCCGGTGACCGCGAGGGCCTGACCCGCGCGTCACATCCCACCGCCCGATCCGCCGGGCGGTGGGAGCGGGGCCCGCTCCGCCCGGTAGAGGTGGGACGCGACCGGCGTCGCCCCGTGGAGGAACCCGTGGAGCTCGTCCCGCGCCCGCTCCAGGAGCGGGGAACGTGAGGCGTCCATCTCGGTCGCCGTCGTCCGATACGTGCCCAGCTGGTGCGCGTCGAGTAGACCCGCCGATGCGGTCGGCCCGAACGCCGGGGCGCGCACCACGACGTCGTCGCCCGCGTCGCCGTCGGACGGGCGCCCGCCCCCGAGCGCGGGGACGGGATCGTCCGTGTGCTCCACCGCGACGCCGTCGATCCCCTGGCGGATCGGCAGCTGCCCGACCGGGGAGCCGAACGTGAGCTCGTGGGTCACGTGGAAGCCGGGGGCGTCGCCCACGGATCGCGCGAGGATCCCGCCCATCGAGTAGCCGACGACGTAGACCTCGTCCTCCGCGGTCGCGCCGGCCTCGCGGAGCGCCGTCTCGGCCGCATGGACGGCGGATCCGCCCTCGGTGGCGAGCGCGGCGGCCGCCGAGGCCGGATCGAAGTCCTCGCGGCCGGTGCGCGGATCCAGGGTCACCATGCCGCCGAGGTAGGCGACGAAGCGGCGGCGTCCGTCCGGCGCCCGGTACTCCTCGACGCGCATCTGCGGGGCGCCGGGGACCGGGTCGGGGATCCGGTCGGCGAGGTCCGCCAGGGTCGACGGCGCCGGGCGGAGGGCGTCGCGGCGGGCGCGGACGGTCGCGGGCGCGTCACGCAGGATGCCGACGGCGCCCAGCGCGGCGAGGAGGCCCGCGGCGGCCTCCCGCACGCCGTCGTCCCCCGCGGGGCGCGGCGGAAGGAGGCGCGTGGCCGACGCCGCGACGTCCGAGACGGCGTCCCGCAGGACGCCGGGGAGCATGATCCGGCCGAGCCCGTCGGGATGGAGGGCGAGCATGACGCCCACGCCCAGCAGCCGGAACCCGTCCGTCCCCACGCGGACGAGCTGGTCGCCGAGGCCACCCGGGGACGGGCGGGCGGCAGCCGTCGCACCGTCGCCCGCCACGGAGCGGACGCAGCGGTCGACGTCCCGCTCGCCGTCCGCGTACTCGGCGGCGACCCGACGCAGGTCGGCGGCGAGCGCCCGCGCGTCGTGGGCGGCGGACGACAGGAGACCGCGCGGGGCGTCGAGGCTCGCATCGTGGTCTCCCGCGATCGTGGCGACCAGCGGCGGCAGGGCGAGCGCACGGGCATGGTCGTCGAGCCGCCCGGCCTCGTCGTCGAGCCGCGCGGCGATGCGCGTGAGGGCGTCCGTCTCGACCGCGGTGCCGCCTCCCTCGGTGACGGTGAGCCCCGCGACCGCCGCGGTCACGCGTGCGCTCCGGCGCAGCCGGGCACCGAGCCGGCGGGGGGATGCGCGTCGTGGAGGAGGGTGCCGGCGAGCGCCACCCGGCCGGCGAGGTCGTCGAGGGCGCGGATGAAGGCGTCGTGCGCGCGTCCGGACCAGGACGGGTCGTCCCGGCAGGAGACGATGCCGCGGTGCGTCTCCGCCACCGCGTCGGCGACGACGGCGAGCGCATGAGCGCGCGTCAGCGCCTCGGCGCGGAGCTGGCCGGGCGTGCTGCCGCCCTCCCTCCCCGTGCCTCCGAGCGGATCGCCCCCGCCCGCACCCCATCCGCCCGGCTCTTCCCGCATCGCGTCCCGTCCTCTCCCGTCGGCCCGCATCGTGCGCTGCGGCGGGGACTGCGGGCCGCCGGACGCCGCATCCGGGGGACGGAGGAGGGATCCGAGAGTGTGGGGAGGGACCGCAGCCGACAGAATGAGCGCATGGGAGCCCCCGACACTCCGGACCCGACGGCCCCACCCGTCTTCCGGATCGCCTTCGTCTGCACCGGCAACATCTGCCGCTCCCCGATGGCGGAGGTCGTCTTCCGCGACCTCGTGCAGCGCGCCGGGCACGCGGATCGCGTTTCCGTGACGAGCGCCGGCACGGGCGACTGGCACGTGGGCGAGCAGGCGGACGCGCGCACGCTCGCGGCGCTCGAGCGCCACGGCCTGTCGGGATCCGCGCACCGCGCCAAGCAGTTCGACCCGGACACGCTCCCCGACCTCGACCTGGTGGTCGTCTTCGACCGCGGCCAGGAGCGGACGCTGCGCCAGTGGGCCCGGACGGAGGCGGACCGGGCGAAGATCCACCTGCTGCTGTCGTTCGATCCTCCACAGGCCCACCTGCGGGACGTGCCCGACCCCTACTACACGGATGCGGCGATGTTCGATCGGGTTCTTGGGATGATAGACCGAGCCGCCCGGGCCCTCCTCGCGCAGGTGGAGCCCGGCATCCGTCCCCCCAGCTAGGAGATCCCCCCGCATGAGCCCGTTGCCCCCGCAGGTGCTGAGCCCCCTCGACGGCCGCTACGCCCCCGTCGTCACCGAGCTCGGCGAGCACCTCTCGGAGGCAGGCCTCAACCGGGCGCGCATCCACGTCGAGATCGAGTGGCTCATCCACCTCACCGACCGGTCGCTCCTCTCCTCCTCGCCGTTCACGGACGCGCAGAAGGCGGCGCTGCGCGAGGTCGTCGCGGGCTTCGGGCAGGAGCAGATCGACGCGCTCGCCCGCGTCGAGGCCGTCACCCGGCACGACGTGAAGGCCGTCGAGTACTTCGTGCGCGACCGCCTGGAGGAGCTCGGCCTCGGTCACGTCGCCGAGCTCACCCACTTCGCGTGCACCAGCGAGGACATCAACAACCTCTCCTACGCGCTCGTCATCGACCGGGCCGTGCGCGAGGTGTGGCTGCCGAAGCTCGTCTCCGTCATCGGCGCGCTGCGCGAGCGGGCCCTCCTCTTCCGCGACGACGCCATGCTGTCGCGCACGCACGGTCAGCCGGCCACGCCCAGCACGCTCGGCAAGGAGCTCGCGGTGTTCGTGCACCGGCTCGAGCGCCTGCGGGCCGACGTGGAGGACGTCGAGGTGCTCGGCAAGTTCAGCGGCGCCACGGGCACGTTCGCGGCGCACCTCGCGGCCGACGCCGACGTCGACTGGCCGGCCGAGTCCCGCGCGTTCGTCACGTCGCTCGGCCTCATGTGGAACCCGCTCACCACGCAGATCGAGTCGCACGACTGGCAGGCCGAGCTCTACACGCGCATCGCGCACGTCAACCGGGTGCTGCACAACCTCTGCACCGACGTGTGGACCTACATCTCCATGGGGTACTTCCGTCAGATCCCGCAGGCGGGCGCCACCGGGTCGTCGACCATGCCGCACAAGATCAACCCCATCCGGTTCGAGAACGCCGAGGCGAACCTCGAGCTGTCGGACGCGCTGCTCGACTCGCTCGCGTCGACGCTCGTCACCTCGCGGCTGCAGCGCGACCTCACCGACTCGACGACGCAGCGCAACGTCGGCGTCGCGCTCGGCCACTCGCTGCTGGCGCTCGACAACATCGGGCGCGGACTCCTCGAGATCGACGTCGACCGGGCGCTGCTCGCGGCCGACCTCGACGCGAACTGGGAGATCCTCGGCGAGGCGATCCAGACGGTCATCCGGGCGGAGATCGTCGCCGGGCGCAGCTCCATCAGCGACCCGTACGCGGTGCTCAAGGAGCTCACGCGCGGCAAGCGCGTCGGACGCGACGAGATGCGGTCGTTCGTCTCCGGGCTCGACATCGGCGATGCCGCCAAGGCACGGCTCCTCGAGCTGACCCCCGCCGGGTACGCGGGGCTCGCGTCGGAGCTGGTCGACCACATCCTCTGAGGCCGGGCATCGGGATCCCCGTCGGGGCGGGGATCCCGGCGGGGCTCAGCGGGGAGATCGAGCCGGGGCGGATCCCGGCGTCTCAGTGGCGGGTGGGCCGGTCCGGGTGGTCCTGCTCGTCCATGTCCAGCAGCTCGTCGCGGTTCGGCTTGAACGACAGGGCGAGCATGGCGAGCATCACGAGGGCGCCGATGAAGGCGACTCCCGTGAACACGATCACGACCGTCCACGACTGCGCGTCGCCCGGCCGCGTGCTGAGCGCCACGATGAGGCCGACGAACGCGGCGAGCGCCGCCGCGATGCCGAGCAGCTCGGCGGGGCGCATGCGGTCCTTGCGGATGTCAGAAGTCACGGTCAGCTCGCGCTCTCGGTGGTCGTGGGGGCTGCCGCCGCGGAGGTCGCGGTGGGCGTGGAGGTGCCCCATTTCATGCTCAGGGCGGCGATGACCAGGAAGACCCCGACGATCGCCGCGTAGGCGCCCAGGAGGCCGACGGCCACGACGGGCGCGGTGAGCTGGCCCTCGCGCTGCTCGACCCCGCCGTACTGGACGACGAGGTCCGGCGGCACCAGGAGGAAGGCGACGGCGAGCACCACGGTGAGCGCGCCGGCGGTGATCGCGTCGGTGGCGCCCGGCACACGGCCGCGGGAGCGCAGGCCGGCGACGAGCTCCAGGAACCCGGTGACGACGGCCCAGATGCTCACGACGTAGAGGAGGACGAGCACGCCGCCGCCGCGGGCGAGCAGCGCGGCGACGCCGGCCACGACCGTGATCGCGCCCTGGGCGACGGCGCTCATGCGGAGCCGGGCGGCGGGACCGCGGAGGGCGCGCGCGCCGAGGACCGTGGTGATCAGGCCGGAGAGGATCGCGAAGACGCCGAACGCCACGAGGCCGAGGGCCGGCGAGTGGTCGCTCGAGAAGGTGATGAACGCGCCGAGCGCGAGGGCGGGCAGTGCGCGCAGGAGGAGCACGGGCCAGTACGCCGCCCGGAACGTCAGCTCGTCCTCGGACACGGCAGCCTCTCTCTCCATCCGGGCCAGCCTACTCGGTGGGTTCCTGGGCGGATGCTCGGCCGGACGCCGCGGTGACGGTCCCGCCGGGCTGGCCTAGGCTCGACGCGTGACGAGTCCCCTCCCCCGTCTGGCCGCCGCGGCGACCGGTGCGGTCGTCGGGCTCGCGGTCGTCTGCGCCGTGGGCGTGGCCTGCGGGATCGTCTACGCGAACCGGGCGTTCTGAGGCGCGACGGCCCCGCGGCCGCCGGCCCGGGATCCGCGCGTCGGGCCCGCCCGATCCGCCGCTCCGCGCGACGCGCACCCGCGCCCCGCAACCCGCAACCCGCAACCGAGAGGCCCCGCCGTGCCCCAGCCCGAGACCGCGCCGCGGCCCGCCCCCGAGAGCGGCCGGACGGCAGGCGGGTTCATCCCCGTCGACCGCGCCGTCGTCGCCGCCCCCGAGGGCGCCGCGGAGGCCCTCGCCCGTCGCGACCGGCTCGCGCTCGGCATCGACATCGGCGGCACGACGCTCAAGGCGGGCATCGTCGACACCACCACGGGGATCCGGCTCACCGAGCGCATGACCGTGGCGAAGCCCGTCGGCGGCGAGCCCGAGGACATCGCGGACGTGATCGCCGAGATCGTGCTGGCGCTGACGCCCGAGGAGGACCTGCCCGTGGGCGTCGGCGTCCCTGGCATCGTGCGGGACGGGATCGTGCGCTCCTCCGCCCACATCTCCGACCGCTGGCTCGGCATGGACGCGCGCACCGCCATCCGCGAGCGCAGCGGGATCGACGTGCTCACCGTCAACGACGCCGACGCCGCCGGGGTGGCGGAGCTCGAGTACGGCGTGCTGCAGGGCCGCGGCGGCCTCGTGATCCTCACGACGCTCGGCACCGGCATCGGCACGGCGCTGCTGCACGACGGCACGCTGATCCCGAACAGCGAGCTCGGCCACGTCCACATCGACGGCGGCGACTACGAGATGCAGGCCGCGTTCTCCGCGGTGCGACGCGAGGGGCTGACCTTCGAGGAGTGGGCGGCGCGGCTGGAGCTGTACTACCGGCACCTCGAGTCGATCATGTCGCCCGACCTCATCGTGGTAGGCGGCGCGGCGGCGCACGAGTTCGGGCGCTTCTCCGGCTTCCTGCACCTCGACACCGAGATCATCGCGGCGAGCCGGGGCAACGACGCCGGGCTGGTGGGCGCGGCGCTGCTCGCGCACCGGGCAGGTGTCGCGCCCGACTGATCCGGCTCCGCGCGGTCCCGGCGGGCCCCGCCCCCATGACCGTGCGCGACCCCGTCCGGCAGACTGGCGCCATGAGCACCGCCGCTCCCCGCCCGCTGCGCGTCGTCGTGTCGCCCGACTCGCTCACCGGATCCGCGACCGCCGTCCAGGCCGCCCGGGCCCTCCGTCGCGGCTGGCTCCGCGCCCGACCCGACGACGAGGTGGTGATCGCGCCCATGGCCGACGGCGGTCAGGGCACGCTCGACGTGCTCGACGCGGCCGTCCCGGGGGCGCGGCGCATGCCCGTCCGCGTCACCGGACCCGACGACCGGCCGGTCGACGCGCACTGGCTCCACCTGCCCGACGGCACGGGCGTCGTGGAGGTCGCGTCGACGAGCGGGATCACGCTGCTAGATCCGCTCCGCCCGCTCACCGCCCACACCCGCGGCTTCGGCCAGGCGATCCGCGCGGCGCTGGATGCCGGCGTCCCGCGCCTGCTGCTCGCGCTCGGCGGCAGCTCCTCGACGGACGGCGGCGTCGGCGCGCTGCGGGAGCTGGGCGCGCGGGCGATCCACGCCGACGGCTCCCCGGCCGGCGACGGCGGCGGCGCGCTCGCGGGCATCGCGTCGCTGGACCTCTCCGGGCTCCGGGCGCTCCCGGCGGGCGGCGCCTGGATCCTCGGCGACGTCCGCGCTCCCCTCACCGGGCCCGCGGGCGCCGCCGCCGTCTACGGTCCGCAGAAGGGCGCGACGCCGGCGGACGTCCGCGCGCTCGACGCCGGCCTCGCGCACCTCGCCGGCCTGCTCGGCGTGGATCCGGCCACCGCGGGTGCGGGTGCGGCGGGCGGCACGGCGGCGGGCCTCGTCGCGTGGGGTGCCGTGGTGGGATCCGGATCCGCCGGCGTGGCCGACGCGATCGGACTGGCCGGCCTCGTCTCGGGCGCCGACGTCGTGATCACCGGCGAGGGACGCTTCGACGCGCAGTCCCGGACGGGCAAGGTCGCCTCGCACGTGCTCGACCTCGCCCGGGCGCACGCGACCGCGGCGATCCTCGTCGCGGGCTCCGTGGCCGCCCCCACCGACGGGTTCGCGGCCGCGCGCTCCCTCACCGACCTCGCCGGATCCGGGGACGCCGCGCGCGCGGACGCCGTCACCTGGCTCGAGCGCGCCGCGGAGGACGTGGCCCGTGGACGCGCGTGGACGGGCTGAGGCGGCCGCCCCGGCTCAGTCCCGCGAGCCCGCCACCGGCTCAGCGCGTCCACCGGCACCCGCCGCCCGCTCCCGCAGCGCCCGGTACTCCTCCGCCACGTCCGCCGCCGCGACGTCCCAGGTGCGCCCGGCCGCGTGGGCCCGCGCCGAGGCCGAGAGCCGCGCGAGCGCGGGCCGGTCGGCGAGCAGGTCGCGGATGGCCCGGGCCCAGTCGGCGGGATCCCGCGAGGCCACGAACACACCGCTCACGCCCTCCCGCACCGAGTCGACGAGCCCCTCCGTCCGCGACGCGACGACGGGCGTGCCGCACGCCGCGGCCTCGACCGCCACGAGCCCGTAGGTCTCCGCGGCCGACGGCATGAGCGCGAGGTGTGCACCAGCGAGCGTCCGCGCGGTCGCCGCCCGGTCGAGCGCGCCCGCGAAGACCACGTCGTCCTCGAGGCCGAGCGAGCGCACGAGCGCGTGCAGGCTCGCCACGTACGCGTTCCGGCCGGGCGAGACCCCGCCGGCGATCACGAGCAGGGGCCGGGTCGCGGGATCCATGAGGGCGAGGGCCCGCAGAGCCACGTCCTGCCCCTTGAGCGGCTGGATCCGCCCGAGCAGCACGATCCGCACCCGCCCGCCGCCGTCGCGGCCCGACGGCTCCCGCAGGAACGACTCCTCCACACCCGGCGCCACGACGTGCACGTCCGCGGGATCCGCGTCGTACGCCTCCACGAGCAGCCGCTTCTCCGACTCCGCCGACGCGACCACGAGGTCCGACGCGCGCACCAGCCGCCCCTCGTCCGCGAGCCGCGACGCCGGTTCCGGGGTGTCCCCCGCCACGAGCCGGCGGTTCTTGCCCGCGGAGACCGAGTGCAGCGTCAGCACGTGCGGCACGCCCCACGCGCGGGCGACCGGCAGCGCCGCGACGGCCGACAGCCAGTAGTGCGCGTGCACGACGTCCGCCGGCGGCAACGCGGCGAGCGCGTCCGCGAACGCGTCCGTGATCCCGGGCAGCTCCTCCTTCGCGAGCGGCCCCGCCGGTCCCGCCCGCAGCGCGAGCAGCTCGACGCCCGGCGCGACGGGCAGCACCGCCGGGTCGGCCGGATCCGTCGCGCGCGTGATCAGCCGCACCTCGTGCCCCTGCCGCCCGAGGCTCCGCGCGAGCTCCAGCAGGTAGACATTGAGCCCGCCGGCGTCGCCGGTGCTGGGCTTCTGGATCGGCGACGTGTGCAGCGAGACGAACGCGATCCTCATGCGCCGATCCTACGAGCGGGTGCCGCGCCGAGCCCCTGGCGCGACGCCCGTCCGGATCGCGACGCCGCCCGGACGGGGGCGGTGCGACGGGCCCCCGATCCGGGAGAATGGGGGGATGCGGTCGCCCGTCCGCAACCCGACCACCTCCCCCTGCCCGGGGAGAGCCCCTCTGGAGGCCCGCATGATGCGACCCGCCGGCCCCGCGACCATGCAGATCGGCGAGCTCGCCGAGCGCACCGGCCTGTCGCACCGCACGCTCCGCCACTACGACGAGACCGGCCTCCTGCGCCCGTCCGGCCGCTCCGACGGCGGCTTCCGCCTCTACACCGACGAGGACCTGGAGCGCCTCCTCCTCATCCGCCGGATGAAGCCGCTCGGCTTTTCGCTCGAGGAGATGATGCGCCTGCTCGAGGTCTCCGACGCCCTCGACGCCGCCGGCCCCGACGACGACACCGCCTCCCTGCGGGCGGATCTCGCCGCCTTCGTCGCCGACGCCGAGGAGCGCCGCCGCCGCCTCGCCGAGCACCTCGCGATGGCCGACGAGTTCCTCGACCGCCTCCGCGCGCGCTGACCCGGAGGCCGCGCACGCGC
Source organism: Clavibacter nebraskensis NCPPB 2581 (assembly GCF_000355695.1). Taxonomy (NCBI): domain Bacteria; kingdom Bacillati; phylum Actinomycetota; class Actinomycetes; order Micrococcales; family Microbacteriaceae; genus Clavibacter; species Clavibacter nebraskensis. The sequence goes on from NC_020891.1 coordinate 3,041,940, forward strand.
CCCGGCGCGGACCCTCACGCGACGGCCTCGTACCATGGGGAGGTGTCGACCATCACCCCTCCCCGCGCGCCCGCCTCGGCCTCCGCCTCCACCGTGCTGCGCGAGGCGTCCCGCCGTCGCACCTTCGCCGTCATCTCCCACCCCGACGCGGGCAAGTCCACGCTCACCGAGGCGCTGCTGCTGCACGCGCACGCCATCGGGTCCGCCGGTGCGGTGCACGGCAAGCAGGGCCGCAAGTCCACGGTCTCCGACTGGATGGACATGGAGAAGGAGCGCGGCATCTCGGTGAGCTCGGCGGCGATCCAGTTCACCCACCGCGACACCGTCATGAACGTCGTCGACACCCCCGGCCACGCCGACTTCTCCGAGGACACCTACCGCGTGCTCTCCGCGGTGGACGCCGCGATCATGCTCGTCGACGCCTCCCGCGGCCTCGAGACCCAGACCATGAAGCTGTTCGAGGTGTGTCGCCAGCGCCGCATCCCGATCATCACCGTCATCAACAAGTGGGACCGTCCGGGCCGCGAGCCGCTCGACCTCATGGACGAGATCAAGGAGCGCACGGGCCTCCTGCCCACCCCCCTCACGTGGCCCGTCGGCGAGTCCGGCGCGTTCTTCGGCGTGGTCGACCGTTCGAGCGGCGAGTGCGTGCACTTCACGCGCACCGCGGGCGGCGCGAGCATCGCCCCGGAGACGCGCATGTCGCCCGACGAGGCGCTGGCCGCGGCCGGATCCGCCTGGACGAACGCGGTCGAGGAGAGCGATCTCCTGCACGAGGAGGGCCAGGACCACGACGAGGAGTCGTTCCTCGCCCGCCGGACCACGCCCGTCCTCTTCGCGGCCGCGGTCCTCAACTTCGGCGTGACCCACATCCTCGACGCGCTCGACGCCATCGCCCCGGCCGCGCAGCCGCGTCCCGACGAGCAGGACCGCACGCGCCCCGTCGAGGAGGACTTCTCCGGCTTCGTCTTCAAGGTGCAGTCGGGCATGAACACCGCGCACCGCGACCGCCTCGCGTTCATGCGGATCTGCTCGGGCGTCTTCCACCGCGGCATGACGGTCACGCACGCCCAGACCGGCCGCCCCTTCGTCACGAAGTACGCGCAGCAGCTCTTCGGGCGCGAGCGCTCCACCGTCGACGACGCCTACCCGGGCGACGTCGTCGGCCTCGTGAACGCGTCCAACATCCGCGTGGGCGACACGCTCTTCGACGGCTCCCCCGTCACCTTCCCGCGCCTCCCGCAGTTCGCGCCGGAGCTCTTCCGCGTCGTGCGCTCCAAGGACACGAGCACCCACAAGCAGTTCCGCAAGGGCATCGAGCAGCTCGACCACGAGGGCGTCATCCAGGTGATGCGCTCCGACCTCCGCGGCGACCAGGCGCCCGTCCTCGGCGCGGTCGGCCCCATGCAGTTCGAGGTCGTCGTCGAGCGCATGACGAACGAGTTCCGCGCGCCGCTGCGCATGGAGCCGCTCGAGTACCAGGTCGCGCGGATCACCGACGCGGCCTCCGCTCCGGCCCTCGCCAAGACCACCGGCGTCGAGGTGCTCGTGCGGTCCGACGGCACGCACATCACCCTGATCACCACCCCGTGGCGACTCAAGGCGATCCAGCGTGACAGCCCCGAGCTCACCCTCGTCGACGCCGCGACGGCCCTCCCCGACGCCTGATGCCGCGGACGCGCGCGTGACCCCCTCACCCGGTCACGGGTCGGTGCCCCTGGATCCGGGAGAACTGGTCGTGACCCCCTCGGCCGGTCACAGCCTGGCCCGCAATGCCGCTCCCGTCCACGTATCGGCCGTCGAGTCCGCTGCGATCCTCCGGGAGACGACCACGGACGCCGATGCGGGGGTCGTCCGCGGCCCGGCGATCGACGCCGAGACCCGCTGCGTGCACTACGGATCCGCGCTCGACGTCGTCGCCCTCCGTGCTCCCTGCTGCGACGCCTGGTACCCGTGCCACCTCTGCCACGCGGCCGTCGCCGACCACCCGCTCGCGGTGATCCCCCGCGCCGAACACCACCTGCCGGCCGCGCTCTGCGGCGTATGCCGCACCACCATGTCCGTGCCCGAGTACCTGGCGGCGGACTCCTGCCCGAGCTGCGGCGCCGCCTTCAACCCCGGTTGCGCTGCCCACGCCCACCTCTACTTCGCACCCTGAAGCGCACGCCATCGGGTGCGTCCGGATTTCGTCCTCGCCCGTCGGCGGCCCGTGACTCGTGACCGGTGACGGACGCCCGTCCCCCTCGACGGGTCCGAGGTCGGCTACCCGCCCGCGGGCATGTCCGCGAAGCGCGAGAAGTGCCCGTGGAAGCCGACCGTGATGGTGCCCGTCGGCCCGTTGCGGTGCTTGGCGACGATGAAGTCGGCCTCGCCCGCCCGCGGGTTGTCCTTCTCGTACGCGCTCTCGCGGTGCAGCAGGATGACCATGTCGGCGTCCTGCTCGAGCGACCCGGACTCGCGGAGGTCGGAGATGGCCGGCATCTTGTCGGCACGCTGCTCGGGGCCTCGGTTGAGCTGCGACAGCGCGATGACCGGCACCTGCAGCTCCTTCGCCATGAGCTTGAGCGCCCGCGAGAACTCCGACACCTCCTGCTGGCGCGACTCGACCTTCTTGCCGCTCGTCATGAGCTGCAGGTAGTCGATGACGACGAGCTTCAGCCCGACCTTCTGCTTGAGCCGGCGGCACTTGGCGCGGATCTCGACGAGCGTCATGTTCGGGCTGTCGTCGATGTAGAGGGGCGCGTCGTTGATGCGGCCGCGGGTCTGCGCGATGGTCGTCCAGTCCCGCGCGTCCACCGTGCCCTTGCGCATGCTCTGCAGCGGCACGGAGGCCTCCGCGGAGAGGAGGCGCATCGCGATCTCGCTGCGCCCCATCTCGAGGCTGAAGAAGATCGACGGCATGTCGTACTTGATGCTCGCGGCGCGCGCGAAGTCGAGCGCCAGCGTCGACTTGCCGAGCGCAGGACGCGCGGCGACGATGATGAGCTGGCCCGGGTGCAGGCCGTTGGTGAGCGCGTCGAGGTCGGCGAAGCCCGTGGGCACGCCGGTCATCTGGCCGTCCTTGCCCTTCGCGGCCTCGATCTCGTCGATGGCGACCGTGACCGCGTCCGTCAGCGGCACGTAGTCCTCGGCCTCCACGCCGCCCGTGACGCCGTAGATCTCGGCCTGCGCGTTGTTGACGAGGTCGACGACCTCGCCCTCGCTGGCGTAGCCCATCTGCACGATGCGGGTGCCGGCCTCGACCAGGCGCCGCAGGACGGCCTTCTCGGCGACGATGGACGCGTAGAAGCCCGCGTTGGCGGCCGTGGGCACGACGCTCGTGAGCGTGTGGAGGTAGTCCGCCCCGCCCGCCCGGCTCAGCTCGCCGAGCTTCGTGAGCTCGTCCGTGACCGCGATGACGTCCGTCGGCTCGCCGTGCGAGTAGAGCGACAGGATCGCGTCGAAGATGATCTCGTGCTTCGGGATGTAGAAGTCGATCGCCCGCACCTGCTCGACCGCGTCCGCGACTGCGTCCTTGCTGAGGAGCATGCCGCCGATGGCGCTCTGCTCGGCGAGGAGGTCGTGCGGCGGCGTGCGCTCGTGACCGGCGCGCTTGTCGCGCTCGTCCCGTTCGCTGGCGAGACCCAGATGGGCGATGGACACGTGCGGCTCCCCTCGGTCGGCTGGGCGGATGCGCCCGCACGACCGTTCTAGCTCGGACCTCCGACACCGCTCGGATGACGTCGGCCGGACCGCTCACGGGTCCTCCGCGACCCGTTCGACGGGCGCTGCCCCACGATATGGATCCGGTCACACCAGCACCAAATGCCCCTGTGGACGAGACTGTGGACAAAGTGGGCGAAACGCCGGGGATCGTGTGGACTAGCTGGGGACAAGCCTGTGCACTACTGACTTTTTTCGGACCGGAATACGCACCTGACCTGGGATGGAGTTCTCACCCACCAGTGTGGGAAAACTAGTCTGCACCAGGGCTTGAGGGTTCGTCTGCTAGGGGTCCGCCTGTGGATGGGACTGGGGATCCAGGGCCCTCTGACCGGCTGGTTAACCGCCGATGGCGGTGGGCTCCATGAGCCCACCGCCATCGATCTCGTGTTGCGTTACTTCGCGGCGACGACCTGCAGGCTGATCGTGGCGACGATGTCGTCACGGAGCCGGATCGTGGCCTCGTGGTTCCCCGTGGCCTTGATGGCGTTGGGGATCTCGATCTTGCGCTTGTCGACCTGGCCGATGCCGGACTCCTCGACCGCCTTGGCGATGTCGGACGTCTTGACGGAGCCGAAGAGGCGTCCGCCCTGGCCGGCCTTGACGGTCAGCTTGACGATCTTGGCCTCGAGGCGGCTCTTGAGGTCCTGCGCCTCCTCGATGGTCGCGTGCTCGCGAGCGGCACGCGCGGCCTTGATCTGCTCGATCTGCTTCTCGCCGCCACGGCTCCAGATGACCGCGAAGCCCTGGGGGACGAGGTAGTTGCGGGAGAACCCGTTCTTGACCTCGACGACGTCGCCGGGGGAACCGAGGCCGGAGACCTCGGTCGTGAGGATCACTTTCGACATTCCATTACCCCTTAACGGCCGGAGCCGGCGTAGGGGAGAAGTGCCATCTCACGCGCGTTCTTGACTGCGCGCGCGATGAGGCGCTGCTCCTGCACCGAGACACCGGTGATGCGACGAGCGCGGATCTTTCCCCGCTCGGAGATGAACTTGCGGAGGGTGGCGACATCCTTGTAGTCGATGACGCCGACGCGGATGGACTTCGCCGGGGCGGCGTTCTTGCCGCCCTTGGCTCCGCGGAGAGGCTTGCGGCGGTCGCCGCTGCTCTTTCCAGCCATGATTCTTCCTGTCTTTCGTACGTAGTGCGACGAGCCCTAGAAGGGCGTCTCGTCGTTGAAGTTGCCGGGGTTGGACCAGCCGCCGTCGCCGCCGCCGGAGTTGCCGCCGGAGCTCGCGGGGGTGCCCCACGGCTCCTCGGCCACCTGCTGCTGGGGCTGTCCGCCACCGAACTGGCCACGGCCACCGCCGCCGGAGTTGCCTCCGCCGCCGTTGCCGCCGCCGCCGGCCGCGCGCGTGACCTGAGCGGTCGCGTAGCGGAGCGAGGGGCCGATCTCGTCGACCTCGAGCTCGATGGAGGTGCGCTTCTCGCCCTCCTTCGTCTCATAGGACCGCTGCTTGAGGCGGCCGGTCGCGACGACACGCGAGCCCTTGGTGAGCGAGGACGCCACGTGCTCGGCGAACTCGCGCCACACGCTCGCACGGAGGAAGAGGGCGTCGCCGTCCTTCCAGTCGTTGCTCGCGCGGTCGAAGGACCTCGGCGTGGAGGCGATGGTGAAGTTGGCTACCGCCAGCCCGTTCTGCGTGTATCGCAGCTCCGGATCACTGGTGAGGTTGCCCACGACCGTGATGATGGTTTCGCCGGCCATCGACTACTCCCCGGTCTTCTCGCTGGAAGCGGCCTGCGCCGCCGGCTTGCCGGGCGTCGCCGGAGCGGCGTCCGTGGCGGGCGCCTGAGGCGCGGCGTCTGCGGCCTTGGACGTGGCGGCTGCCTTGCGGGCGGCCTTCTCGTCGGCGAGCTTGCGAGCGGACGCGACCATGGCCATGGCCTCCTCGGCACGCAGCACCTTGGTGCGCATGACGGCCTCGCTCAGACCCAGCTGGCGGTCGAGCTCCTGCGTGGCCTCGCTCGTGGCGGTGAGCTGGACGACGGCGTAGATGCCCTCGTTCTTCTTGTTGATCTCGTACGCCAGTCGACGACGGCCCCAGACGTCGACGGAGTCGACGGTGCCACCGCTGGTGCGGATGACGTTGAGGAACTTGTCGAGACTGGGAGCGACGGTGCGCTCATCGATCTCGGGATCGAGGATCACCATGAGTTCGTACTGATGCGTCACTAACCCACCTCCTTCGGACTTGAACGGTCGCAGACGATCTGCGACAGGAGGGTATGTGCATCTGTCCGCGCGGGGCCGGGGAATCCCGTTGCCGGGCGGACAACCTCGCAAGACTACCGGATGGGGAGGAGTCGCACCAGGCCGAGGGCCGCGCTGACGCGGATCAGGCCTGCTCGGCGGCCCACCACGCGACGAGGCGACGCTCGGCCTCGTCCTCCGGGAGGGGGCCTTCGTCGAGTCGCAGCTCGAGGAGGAATCGGTAGGCGCGGCCCACGACCGGGCCCGGCGGCACGTCGAGGATGCGCATGATCGCCTCGCCGTCGAGGTCGGGGCGCACGGCCGCCATCTCCTCCTGCTCGGCGAGCTCGGCGATCCGGGTCTCGAGGTCGTCGTAGGCGAATCCGAGGCGGTCGGCCTTGCGGCGGTTCTGCGTGGTGACGTCGGCGCGCGTGAGCATGTGCAGGCGCTCGAGCTCGGGGCCGGCGTCGCGCACGTAGCGGCGGACGGCCGAGTCGGTCCAGCCGCCCTCGGTGTAGCCGAAGAAGCGGAGGTGCAGCTCGATGAGGCGCGCGACGGACGCGATGGTGTCGTTGTCGAAGCGGAGGGCGCGGAGTCGGCGCTTGGCCATCTTGGATCCGACGACGTCATGGTGATGGAAGGTCACGACCCCGCCGGGCTCGAGGCGACGCGTGGACGGCTTGCCGATGTCGTGGAGGAGCGCGGCCAGCCGGAGCACGAGGTCCGGCGCCTTGCCGGGGTGGCGGGAGCGCTCGTGGTCGATCGCCTGGTCGAGCACCTGGAGGGAGTGCTGGTAGACGTCCTTGTGGCGGTGGTGCTCGTCGGCCTCGAGCTTCATCGCGGGGAGCTCGGGCAGCACGTGCTCGGCGAGGCCGCCCTCCACGAGCAGGTCGAGGCCCGCGCGCGGCTCGGGCGTGCGCAGCAGCTTGGAGAGCTCGTCGCTCACGCGCTCGACGGAGATGTCGAGGATCCGCGGTGCCATGTCGCGGATGGCGGCGAGCGCACCGTCGTCGAGGCGGAAGCCGAGCTGCGAGGCGAAGCGGACGGCGCGCATCATGCGGAGCGGGTCGTCGCCGAACGAGACCTCCGGGGCGACGGGCGTGCGGAGCAGCTGGGCGAGGAGGTCGTCGATGCCGCCGGACGGATCCACCAGGACCACCTGGGGCAGGCGCACGGCAAGCGCGTTGACCGTGAAGTCGCGGCGCACGAGGTCCTCCTCGAGCGAGGAGCCGAACTCGACCTCGGGCTTGCGGGAGACGCCGTCGTACTGGTCGGTGCGGTAGGTCGTGATCTCGACCTGCTCCCCCTTCACGCGCGCGCCGATGGTGCCGAACGCGCGGCCGATGTCCCAGTGGGCGTCGGCGACGGGCTTCACGATCTCGAGGATGCGATCCGGGCGGGCGTCTGTGGTGAGGTCGAGGTCGGTCGCGGCTCGGCCAAGGAAGGAGTCGCGGACCGGTCCGCCGACGAGGGCGAGCTCGTGGCCCGCCTCGTGGAAGGCGCGGGCGAGCACGGCGACCGGGGGCGATGCGGCCAGCTCGCGGAGACGCTCGAGGGCCTGTGCGACGCTGTGCATGGTCGGACAGTCTACGGCGGGCGGCGACCGGCGTCGGCGTCCACGGCGAGGGCACACAGGCCGTGCGGGGCCAGCCATTTAGAATCGCCAGATGCACGCCGCGCCTCGACACGACGCCGGCCCCACCCGCACGGACAGAGCACTCCGGTCGATCCGGCGATCCGCCCGACGCACGATCTCCACCCTCGTATGCGTCACGGTCGCCGCCGGGACGCTCGCCGCCGGGACGGTCGCGGGTCCGTCGACCCCGGCGCACGCGGCCACCGACGGCGTGACGCTCACCGTCACGCCCGCGGCCGAGGGGATCCTCACCCCCGGCGAGGACCTCGCCGTCACCGTCTCCGTGGTCAACGCCACGGACGCCGCGGTCCCGGCCGGGCGCATCGACCTCGACCTCAACCGCACCGTCCTCGACACCCGCGCCAAGATCGACGGCTGGCTCAACACGGCGTCCACCGACCAGAACACGCGGACGGGCCCGCGCATCGGCCGCACCGACACCCCCGTGGTGCCCGCAGGGGGAACGGTCGACGTGGGCATCACGGTGCCGTCGGCGACCGTGGCGCTGCAGGGCAGCCGCGGCGGCTTCGGCCCGCGCGGGCTGACGGCCGAGCTCGAGGCGGGCGGCGAGGACGTCGCGACCGGGCGCGGGGCCGTCGTCTGGAGTCCGGGAGCGGATCCGGCCCCCACGCCCGTCGTGGCCGTCATGCCGCTCACCGTGCCGCCGAGCGCCTCCGACTTCATCGACGCCGAGGCCCTCGCGACCTACACCTCGGCGAGCGGCACGCTGACGCGCCAGCTGGACGCGATCTCCGGGCGGCCCGTCGCGGTGGGCATCGACCCCCGGATCATCGCGTCCATCCGGATCCTCGGCGCCGACGCTCCCACGTCCGCCGTCGAGTGGCTGCAGCGCCTCCGCGAGCTGCCGAACGAGACCTTCGCGCTGGCCTGGGCGGACGCCGACGTCGCCGTGCAGGCGCAGGCCGGTGCCGCGACGCTCCTCGCGCCCACGGACACCACCTACGCCGTGCGGGCGAGCCGGTTCGCCGCGCCGGGCTCGACTCCCGCGCCGAGCTCGACGCCCAGCGCGACCCCCACGGCCACGGAGTCCCCCGCCGCGAGCGGCACGGCCGGCGGATCCGCCGTCGCGGGAGCCGCGACCTCCGCACCGGCCGAGACGCCCGCCCCCTCGTCCAGTCCCGAGCCGAGCCCCACGCCCACCGCTCCGGCGCTCTCCCCCGTCCCGAGCCTCGCCGACCTGACCGCCTGGGACTACACGATCTCCGGCGTCTCCTGGCCGGCCGCGGGCACCATCACGTCCGGCGACCTCGGGGTGCTGGCCGCCAGCGGCACCACGACCGCGATCCTCGCGAGCGGCGACGTGCAGTCCACGGGCTCCGGGTCAGTCGGCGCCACCGGGAGGATCGGCGACACGACCGTGCTCGTGACCGACGCGCGGGTCTCCGCCCTCGTCGACCGCGCGCTCTCCGCGGAGACGGACAAGGCGTTCGGGATCACGCTGGCCGAGCTCTCGGCGACCCTCGCGGCCGATGCGCGCGCGGCCGACGGCCATGTCGTCGTCGCGGGCCTGGAGCGCGGCTGGGCGGCCTCCGGCGGCCGCCTGGGACAGCTGCTCGACGCGATCCAGGGGCTCCCCTTCAGCGACACCGCGCAGCTGGGCGCGGCCTTCGCGACCGCGCCCGTCCCCCTCCAGGTCGTCGACCACCCGGAGGACGCCACCCGGGTCCAGCGGGTCGCCGACGCGATGTCGCTCGAGGCCCAGGTCGACGCGTTCGCGAAGGCGGTCGAGCGTCCCGAGCTCATCACCGGCCAGCAGCGGATGCTCCTCCTCGCCACGCTCGCGAACCGGTGGCGCGACGACGCGGATGGGGCTGTGACCGTCCAGGACGGTTACAGCGCCCAGGCCCACGCGCTGCTGGACTCCGTGGCCATCACCACCCGCCAGAACACCGTCATCAGCGACACGACGAGCCTCTTGATCAACGTCAGCAACGCGCTCGACCAACCCGTCGCGGTACGGCTCTCGATCGTCGCGGGCAGCGGGCGGATCCGCGTCGACGACTCCGCGCTCGTCACGGTCCCCGCGCACGGCAGCGCTTCGGCCCGACCGCCCATCACCGCCATCTCGAACGGCGACGTCGTGGTCACCGCGCGGCTGACGACCGAGGACGGCTCCGTCCAGATTGGCGAGAGCGCGCCCGTCGAGCTCTTCATCCGCGCCGGCTTCGAGGCCGTCGTGACGACGCTGTTCGTCGCCGCGGTCGCCCTCCTATTCGGCTTCGGCCTGTTCCGCAGCATCCGCAAGCGCCGCCGCGCCCGCGCCCGGCAGCTCGCCGGCCTGCCCGAGGAGATCGATGACTGACCGGTTCGCGCCACGCCCCCCTGCCGCGGTCGCCTCGTGACGGCCGCGCCCGCCCCGCGCGGAGGCGGCATCGGCCGCGCGTCGGCCCTCCTCGCCTCGGGCACGTTCGTCTCGCGCATCCTCGGCTTCGTCAAGGCCATCGTGCTGCTGCAGACCATCGGTGCGACCCTCGGCAGCTCCAACGCGTTCTCCAACGCGAACCAGCTGCCCAACAACCTCTACGTGATCATCGCGGGCGGCGTCCTCAACGCCGTCCTGGTGCCGCAGGTCGTGCGCGCCGCGAAGCACGCGGACGGCGGCGCCGGGTACATCAACAAGCTCGTGACCATCGCGATCGTCGTGCTCGGCGGCGTCACGCTCCTCGCGACCGTCGGGGCTCCCGTCGTCTCGCGCCTCTACGCCGCCACGCTGCCGCCGGACGTCTTCGCGCTCGTCGTCGCGTTCGCGTACTGGTGCCTCCCGCAGATCCTCTTCTACGGGCTCTACGCCGTGCTCGGCGAGGTGCTGAACGCGCGCGGGTCCTTCGGCCCGTTCACGTGGGCACCGGTCCTCAACAACGTGGTCGCCATCGCCGGCCTGCTCGTCTTCCAGGCGATGTTCGGATCCGGCAGCCGCCCGGTCGACGACTGGAGCCTCGACAAGATCGTCGTGCTGGCCGGATCCGCCACCCTCGGCGTCGTCGCCCAGGCGCTCATCCTCTTCGTCTTCTGGCGCCGTGTCGGCCTCCGCTTCCGCTTCGACTTCGCGTGGCGGGGCGTGGGCCTCGGCACGGCGGGCCGCCTCGCGGGCTGGACCTTCGGCATGCTCGTCGTCACGCAGCTGGCCGGCATCGCGCAGTCGAACGTCGCGAACATCGCGGCCACCTCGGACAGCCCGTCGAGCACGATCCTCCTGAACGCGTGGCTGTTCTTCATGCTGCCGCACTCGATCTTCGCGGTCTCCATCGCCACCGCCTACTTCACGCGCATGAGCACGCACGCGGGCGAGGGCGACCACGACAGCATGCGGGCGGACCTCTCCTCCGCCGTCCGGCTCGTCGGCCTCATGACCGTGCTGTCCACCGCGCTGATCGCCGTGCTCGCCGGACCCGTGGCGCGCGTGATGGTGTCGGGCGACATCGGCGAGGTCCGCGGCTATGGCGTCGTCCTCATCGCCTTCATCCTCGGGCTGCCTGCGTTCAGCACCCTGTTCGTGCTGCAGCGCGCCTTCTACGCGCTCTCGGACACGCGCACGCCGTTCCTCATCCAGTGCGCGCAGGTCGTGCTGTTCATCGTCGGCGCCCTGGTCATCTCCCAGCAGCCCGTCGAGCTGATCGGCGTGGGGCTCGCCGTGCTGCAGACCGTCACGGTCACCGGGCAGGCCGTGCTGGCCGCGGTGCTCCTCCGCCGGCGCATCGGCCGCATCGACGGCCGCCGCATCCTCCGCGGCGCCGTCCGCTTCGTCGTGGCCGCGGTGCCGACCGCGCTCGTCGGCAACGCGCTGCTCACCCTCGCCTCCGGCGGCGCGTTCGAGGGAGTCGGCGTCGCGTCGAAGGGCCAGGCGCTCCTCGTCGGGATCACGCTGGCCGCCGTCATGACGGCCGTCTACCTCGCCGCGCTGGCCGCCATGCGCTCCTCCGAGCTGCAGCAGCTCGCGGGCCCCGTCATGCGCCGCATCCGCCGCCGCTGACCCCTCACGCCGCCGCACGTCCGACCCCCGTCGAGGCCTGTCCGCGCACACGACCCCGCCCGGTGGAGCCGCAGGAATAGCCGCTACCGTGGGTCTGTTGCAGAGGTGAGCGGGCGCCGGGAAGGCGCCCCGCCGAGCAGTGGAGGAGAAGCCGTCGTGCGTCAGATCATCATCATCGGTTCCGGTCCCGCGGGATACACGGCCGCCATCTACGCCGCGCGCGCCAACCTCACGCCCCTCCTCATCGCGAGCTCGGTCGAGGCCGGCGGCGAGCTCATGAACACCACCGAGGTCGAAAACTACCCGGGCTTCACCGACGGCATCCAGGGCCCCGACCTCATGATGGCGATGCAGGCGCAGGCCGAGCGCTTCGGCACCGAGGTCGTCCTCGACGACGTCACGTCGGTCGAGCTGACGGGCGACGTCAAGCGCGTCACCCTCGGCAACGGCGACGTCCACGAGGCCCTCGCGGTCATCGCCGCGACGGGATCCGCGTACCGCAAGCTCGGCCTCCCCGCGGAGGACCGCTTCAGCGGACACGGCGTCTCCTGGTGCGCCACGTGCGACGGCTTCTTCTTCCGCCAGAAGACCATCGCGGTCGTCGGCGGCGGCGACAGCGCCATGGAGGAGGCCACCTTCCTCACCCGCTTCGCGGAGAAGGTCTACGTGATCCACCGCAAGGACTCGCTGCGCGCCTCCAAGATCATGCAGGAGCGCGCGTTCGAGAACCCGAAGATCGAGTTCATCTGGAACGCGCAGGTGGTCGACATCACGGGCGGCGAGAAGGTCGAGGGCGTCGTCCTCCAGGACACCGTCACGGGCGAGCAGCGCCCGCTCGCGCTCGAGGGCCTCTTCGTCGCCATCGGCAACGATCCGCGCACGCACCTCTTCCACCAGCAGCTGGAGCTCACCACGGAGGGCACCATCGCCGTCGACGGCCGCTCCTCGCGCACGAACCTGCCGGGCGTGTTCGCCGCCGGCGACGTGATCGACCCCACCTACCGCCAGGCCGTCACGGCCGCGGCGTCGGGGACGGTCGCGGCGCTCGACGCGGAGCACTTCCTCGCGTCCCTTCCTGACGCCCTGCTCGACGCCGCCACCGACGGACCGGACGGCCCCGCGGGCCACGGTGCGCCGGCCGCCGGAAGCGCGGTGGATCCCGACGGCGAGCTCGTCGGCGCCGAGCGACCGTAGTCCCCGGCGCGACGCAGCGCCCACCCTCACCGGAGGATCCGGGAACCACCCGGACCCGCAGAACCACACGAAGGAGCACTCATGTCCCACTCCCGCGACGTCACCGACGCCAGCTTCCAGGCCGACGTCCTCGACGCCGAGAAGACCGTCATCGTCGACTTCTGGGCGCCCTGGTGCGGCCCGTGCAAGGCCGTCTCCCCCGTCCTCGACCAGATCGCCGCCGAGAACCCCGGCATCGAGCTCGTCAAGATCGACGTGGACGACAACCCCGAGATCGCCATGAAGTACAAGATCACGTCGATCCCGGCCATGAAGGTCTTCCAGAAGGGCGAGGTCGTCAAGACCGTCATCGGCGCCAAGCCGAAGCCGGCCCTCGAGCAGGAGTTCGCCGACTTCCTCAAGTAGCACCCGCTCCCGCCGCACCGGCGACGAGCACGACCGGAGGGCCCGGCACCGCGAGGTGCCGGGCCCTCCGTCGTCCGGCCGAGCACCGGGATCCCGGGCCGCCGCCCGTTAGGCTGGACGGCAATCGGACAGTGAGAGACGTGACGTGACACCTGCAGGCAGCCCCCGCGAATCCGCGGGCACCAACCTCGACCCCTGGTTCCCCCACTACGCGGAGAGGACCTCCGGCCTCAGCGCCTCCGAGGTCCGCGCCCTCTTCGCCGTGGCCAGCCGACCCGAGGTCGTCTCGCTCGCCGGCGGCATGCCGTTCGTCTCCGCCCTCCCGCAGGAGCTCATCGTCACGGCCATGGAGAAGGTCATGCGCGAGCGCGGCCCCGTGGCGCTCCAGTACGGCGGCGGCCAGGGCACCCCGGAGCTGCGCGAGGACATCCTCGAGATCATGGCCCTCGAGGGGATCCGCGGCAGCGTCGACGACATCGTCACCACCACGGGCTCGCAGCAGGCGCTCGACCTCGTCACGAAGCTCTTCATCGACCCGGGTGACGTGATCCTCGCCGAGGCGCCCAGCTACGTCGGGGCCATCGGCGTGTTCCGCAGCTACCAGGCGGTCGTCGAGCACGTCGTGATGGACGACGACGGCCTCGTCCCCGAGGCGTTGCGCGAGGCCATCGCGCGGATCCGCGGCGAGGGACGCACCATCAAGTTCCTCTACACGGTCCCCAACTTCCACAACCCGGCCGGGGTCACCATGTCCGCCGCGCGCCGCCCGGAGATCCTCGAGATCTGCCGCTCGAACGACATCCTCGTGCTCGAGGACAACCCCTACGGCCTCCTTTGGTTCGACCGCCCGGCACCGGACGCCCTGCGCAGCCTCGACGACGAGGGCGTCATCTACCTCGGCTCCTTCTCCAAGACGCTCGCCCCCGGCTTCCGTGTCGGCTGGGCCCTGGCGCCCCACGCCATCCGCGAGAAGCTGATCCTCGCGCAGGAGTCCGCCGTTCTCTCCCCCAGCTCCTTCAGCCAGCTCATCATCTCGGAGTACCTGCACGCATCCGATTGGAAGGGTCAGATCGACACCTTCCGCGGCGTGTACCGCGAGCGGCGCGACGCCACGCTCTCCGCGCTCCAAGAGCACCTGCCCAGCCTGTCCTGGACCGTCCCCAACGGCGGCTTCTACGTCTGGCTCAAGCTCCCGGAGCAGCTCGATTCCAAGCAGATGCTCCCCCGCGCCGTCACCGCGCTCGTCGCCTACACGCCCGGCACGGCCTTCTACGCCGACGGCCGCGGTCGCGACGCCATCCGCCTGTCGTTCTGTTACCCGACGCCGGAGCGCATCCGCGAGGGCGTCCGGCGGATGGCGGGCGTGATCGACGACGAGATGGACCTGCTCACGACCTTCTCCGGCACGGGCACGCTCGCGTCGCGTCCCACGACATCCGTCGTCACCCCGCCGCCGGACCTCGACTGACCCTCCGCGTCCACGAACACCGACCGAAACCGGACAGAGCATCATGACCGCACACGAGCCCCTCTCCGTCCTCGTCCTGGCAGGCGGCATCTCCCACGAGCGGGATGTGTCCCTCCGCAGCGGTCGCCGCGTCGCGGACGCCCTGCGTGCCGCGGGCGTACAGGTCTCCCTCCGCGATCCCGACGCCACCCTCCTCGACTTCCTCCGCGACACCCCTCCGGCCGTCGTCTGGCCGGTCCTCCACGGGGCGAGCGGCGAGGACGGCGCGCTCCTCGGACTCCTCGAGCTCGCCGGCGTCCCCTACGTCGGCTCCTCCGCACGGTCCGCCCGGCTCGCGTGGGACAAGCCGACCGCGAAGGCGATCGCGGAGTCCGCCGACATCCGCACACCGCGATCCGTGACCCTCCCCAAGGACACGTTCCGCGAGCTCGGTGCGGCCGCCGTCCTGCGCCTCGTCGCCGAGTCCGTGCCCGCCCCCTACGCCGTCAAGCCGGCGCGTGGCGGCTCGGCGCAGGGCGTCACCATCGTGAGCGACGCCGACGCGCTGCCGCGGGCCATGGTGGACGCCTACACCTACGGCGACGTCGCCCTGATCGAGCAGCTCGTGGTGGGCACCGAGGTCGCGATCGGCGTCCTCGACACGGGTGACGGGCCCGAGGCCCTGCCGGCGACGGAGATCGTGCCCACGTCGGGCGTGTACGGCTACGAGGCTCGGTACAACGCGGGCCTGACGCGCTTCTTCACCCCCGCGCGCATCTCCCCCGACGCGTCCTCCGCCGCGTCCGCGACGGCCGTCGACATCCACCGTGCGCTCGGGATCGGGCAGATGTCGCGGGTGGACATCATCATCGACGCGGCTGGCGATCCCTGGTTCATCGAGGTGAACGTGATCCCCGGCCTGACCGAGACGTCGTTGCTCCCGCAGGGCCTCGCGGCCGCGGGCGTCGAGGTGGGCGACCTCTACCGCCGGCTGGCCGAGGCTGCTCGGGAACCGTCCGTCGACCGCTGACGGATCAGCGCCGGATCACCACCTGATCGACTGGGGACGCGAACCGCGCGGTCGCAGCCCGACGGCGTCAACTCGCGTCGGCGTCCGGCACACCCATCTCCTGGGCGATGCGCGTCAGATCCCCCATCGTCGCGAAGTCGATGACGATCTGACCCTTCTGCGCCGACATCGTCACCCGAACCCGCGTGTTGAGGTGGTCGCCGATGCGCTGGGCCGTCTCGTCCAGGTGGGCGTTGCGGGCCGACGTCGCGCTCTTGCGCGGCGTTGTGGTCCTCTGCCCTCGCTGCGCGGCAGCCTCCGCCGCTCTCACGGACAGGTCCTCGTTGACAATCTTGTCCGCGAGGTGCCGCATGGCCTCCTCGTCGCCGGATGACAGGATGGCGCGCGCATGACCTGCCGACAGGACTCCGGCGGCGACACGATGCTGCACGTCCTCAGGCAGGCGCAGCAGGCGGATCGTGTTGGTGATCTGCGGCCGCGACCGCCCCAGCCGCTGCGCGAGCTCGTCCTGCGTGATCGCGAAGTCGGCGAGCAGCTGCTGGTAGGCGCTCGCCTCCTCGAGCGGGTTCAGCTCGGAGCGGTGCAGGTTCTCGAGCAGCGCGTCCCGGAGCATGGACTCATCCGCGGTGTCCTTGATGACAGCGGGGATGGTGTCCAGCCCGAGCTCCTTGGTGGCGCGCAGGCGGCGCTCCCCCATGACGAGCTCGTATCGCGCACGACCATCGACGTCGGCGCCCAGCGGACGCACGACGATCGGCTGCAGGACCCCGTACTCCCGGATCGACACGACGAGCTCCTGTAGTTCGTCCGGCCGGAAGTCCGTTCGCGGCTGCTGCGCGTTGGGGGTGATGTCCGCGGGGTCGAGGTTGGCGAGGCGCGCTCCGGGGACAGCGACGAGCTCCGGCTCGCCCGCGCCCTTCCGGGTCTCCGGCGGATCCCCGTGCACGCCGCTGGGCGCGCCTGCACCGACGCTGTCGGGGAAGAAGACGTCCACGGGGCGGCTGCGCTCGTCAGACGTGGGGATGAGCGCGCCGATGCCGCGACCCAGGCCGGTTCTCTTGGTTGCCATTACTTCGGGGCTCCTCGGTGTGCGATCTCGGCTGCTGCCTCCAGGTAGGAGAGCGCGCCGGGTGAGTTGGGGTCGAAGCTGATGACGCTCTGCCCGTAGCTGGGCGCCTCGCTGATGCGGACGGACCGCGGGATGAGCGTCGTGAGCGTCTGCTGGGGGAAGTGCTCGCGTACCTCCGCCGCGACCTGCTGGGCCAGGTTCGTTCGTCCGTCGTACATGGTCAGCAGGATGGTGGACATCTGTAGATCCGGGTTCAGGTGCTGCGAGATCAGCTCGATGTTGGAGAGCAGCTGACTGAGACCTTCGAGGGCGTAGTACTCGCACTGAATCGGGATCAGCACCTCTCTGGCCGCGCTGAACGCATTGATCGTGAGCAGCCCCAGCGATGGCGGGCAGTCGATCAGCACGTAGTCGAATTCACGGCCGTATTCCGACGCGAGGAATGCATCCAGCGCCTTCCGTAGACGGCGTTCTCGCTTCGGGAGGCTGACGAGCTCGATCTCCGCACCTGCGAGGTGGATGGTGGCGGGAACGCAGAAGAGCGTGTCGAACTCGGGACTTCGCTGCACAGCGTCCTCGACGGGGACCTCGTTGACGAGCACGTCGTAGACGCTCGTCAGCTCGCTGGACCGGTCTGCACCCAATGCCGTCGAGGCGTTGCCCTGCGGATCCAGGTCCACGACGAGAGTGCGCGAACCTGACTTCGCGAGTGCTGCAGCGAGATTGACGGTCGTCGTGGTCTTTCCGACACCGCCCTTCTGGTTCGCGATCGTGAAGACGCGGGTTCGATGAGGGCGCGGGAGGATCAAGCCGGCCAGCGCCTTCCGCCGGCGACTGGTCTCCGAGAGCTCTCGAGCGATGGGACTGAAGTCGTCATCCATTCGTATCACTCCATCCACGACATCCTGTGGGCGCGGTCCGAGACTGCAGGCCATGTTTCACGTGGAACATCCTGTCTCCGATTGGATCGCTCCCCGCAGCTAAAGCACTCACCATCAGCAATTTTCCTTGGAAGGAACGCATTGAGACATCACGCGACCCGTGCCCGGATCACACGCGTCACCTCGTCTACCTGGCCGGAACCGAGTGTGATGACGTCGATGTCCTCGAGGTGGTATTTGCGAATGGCCTTGCTTGCGGCTTCGACCTCGCGCTCCGCATTCGCCCCCTTCATCAGCACCAACTCGCCTCCCGTCTTCACGAGGGGCACCGTCAGTGGAATCAACTTGGAGAAGGCACTGACCGCTCGAGCCGTCACCTGATCCAAGCTGTACTCGGTCGCCACGTCCTCGGCGCGGGCCCGACGAACCTGCACGTTCTGCAACTCGAGATGGGCTACCTGCTCCTCGAGCCACGCCACTCGACGCTCCATCGGTTCGATCAGCACGAAGTCCACGTCGGGACGGGCTATGGCGATAACCAGCCCCGGGAGTCCAGCGCCCGTGCCGATGTCGCCGACCAAGCCCGGTGCCAGGAGCGGGGCGACCAGCACCGAATTGATGATGTGACGAGTCCACAGCCGTGGAGGCTCGAGCGGACCGATGAGCCCCAGCTCCTCTCCCCTGCTCCCGAGCTGAGAAGCGAATTCCCGTGCGACGGGCATGCGGTCACCGAACAGCGACTCGGCGACCTGCGGTTCCGGTTCGACGGTCGTGTGTTCGGGCATCGCATGTCCATCCTGTGATCGGTGGCCCAACCGAGCCCGTCAGGCGCCATCACGTGACTCAATTGACCTAATAATGGTCACGATCTACCGCCCGTGCGAGTTTAGCGTCGATCACCGAGTCGCTCGACATCCCTCGACCTGTGGCCCCTGGTTGTGCCCGAGCCTTGGCACGTTTCACGTGAAACGACGTTACGGGATCAGACGCACCGTAGCGGGCTGCGATCATCATTCGGGTCGCGCATGCGCGTCCGCACACGGCACGCCCGAATGAACGCGTTTCACGTGAAACATCTGCTCCCACTCTCCGTCAGGACGAAGGCGGACTCAGGCGGCAGACGAGCCGAACGGTCGAGCAGTCAACCAGCCAAGACACACCGCCTTCCGATGCCCTAGCGCGGCGGCGCGATCTCAGGTAGTGGGACGACGCTCGATCTACATCTGTTGCCGCTGTGGCTGCCGCTTGGTAACACGACCGTACTCAATCCGAGATCCACCACGACCGTCGCCGGGTGCACGAAAGGCCCGGTCGAAGGACCGGGCCTCTCACGCGCCTGCTCTCACGCCTTCGTGATCACCGTATGCCGGTCACGTCCCTCGCCTTCGGACTCGGACGTGTAACCTCGCTCGGCCACGATGTCGTGCACGAGCTTCCGCTCATATGACGACATGGGAGGAAGCGAGGCCGTGGCGGATCCAGCGGAGATGCGCTCGATGGCCCGATCGACCAGCTGGGCGAGCTCCACCTGCCGTGCGTCGCGTGATCCGCCGACGTCCAGAATCAGACGGCTGAAGACACCCGTCTTGTTCTGGACCGCCAGGCGGGTGAGCTCCTGAAGCGCGGTGACAGTCTCGGGCTTCGACAGCAAGCGCAGGTCCTCGGAGTCCGCAGCATCGACCGAAACGTATGCGCGGCCGCCACGCTGATCGATGTCGATGTCGCCGTCGAGGTCGCAGATGTCGAGGAGTTCCTCGATGTAGTCCGCCGCGATGTCCCCTTCGTCGACGCCGACGGACGTGGCCTCGACCTCGTCCGCGGGAAGGGAGACGCCGTCCTGATCGATGTCACTCGTCACGTCGGTCATCGGCTCTTGGATCCCGCCTGCTTCTTGGCGCGGTTCTTGCTCACCGGCTGCTGACGCTGGGCCGGCTTGCGCTCCTCCACGACGATGGTCGACGACTCGGCCGACGCCTCCGGAGCCACCAGCTTGCCCTTCCGGGCCAGGCGGGCTTCGCGCGCACGCGCCGCCTCGCTACCCGGAGTCGGCATGTTGCGGATGACGAGGAACTGCTGACCCATCGTCCAGAAGTTCGAGACCAGCCAGTAGAACATCACGCCGAGCGGGAAGGCGATGCCGGACACCGCGAACACCAGCGGGAGGATGTACAGCAGGATGCGCTGCTGCTTGAACATCGGGCTGGCCTTCGTCTCCTCGGACATGTTCTTGGCCATGATCTGCAGCTGCGTGATGAACTGCGACGCGCTCATGAGGATGACCATGGTGGTCGCGATGACGATGACGGTCACGTTGCCGTTGGCCGTGGAGATGGCGGACTGCAGAGGAGCACCGAGGAACGAGGACTCGCCGAAGGACCGGGAGAGCTGGGCGTTCAACAGGCCGATGCCCGGGAGCTCCTCGACGGCAGCACGGTGGAGCACCGAGTAGAGCGAGAAGAAGATCGGCATCTGCAGGAGCAGAGGGAGGCAGCTGCTGAGCGGGTTGGTCCCCGTGTCCTTGTACAGGGCCATCGTCTCGCGGGACATCGCCTCGCGGGAGAACTGGTCGCGCTTGCCCTTGTACTTGTCCTGGATCTTCTTCAGCTGCGGCGCGACCTCCATCATGCGGCGCTGGTTCTTGATCTGCCGCACGAAGATCGGGATGAGCGCGGCGCGGACCACGAGCACCAGGCCCACGATCGACAGCACCCAGGTGGCGCCGTTGTCGGGATCCAGCCCGAGCGTCGTCCAGAGCGTGTGGAAGCCGACCAGGATGAGTTCGATGACCCACTTGATCGGCCACAGGATCGTTCCGAGGAAGTCCATGAGGTGGTCGTTAGCCCTTTCCGTGGCTGGGTGCGACGACGAATCCGAGCCTCGTGCGTCGGTACTGCTGGACCCGGCGAGCGGGGACGTCGTCGATGCCGCCCTCCGCCCAGGGGTGGCACCGGCACACGCGCCATGCGGCGAGGAGGCCGCCGTGGACGAGCCCGTGCTCCTGGACCGCCTCGAGGCCGTACGCGGAGCAGGACGGGTAGTACCTGCAGACATCCCCGTACAGAGGGGAGACCACCCGGCGGTAGAGGCCGATCACGGCGATGGCGGCGTTCCGAGGCGCCAGGACGACGGAGGTCAGTGCCCTCTTCATATCGTCCTCACGGCCCGCGTCACGGCTGACGCCATCTCCTCCTGCAGGGTATCCCACGGTGTCCGCTCCATGCCTGGCAGTACGCGGATCACGATGGATATGCCCGGAGGCAGGGTGTGCAGGAGCTCCGCCGACAGGGCCTTGAGTCGCCTGCGGACCAGGTTCCGGGTGACGGCGTTGCCGACCTTCTTCGACACGATGAACCCGAATCGGGTCGGGGCATCGGCCGGTCCGGCGAGTGCCGACACGACCGCCGTGCCGGTCGTCGTCCGGCGGCCCCGTCTGACTATGGTGCGGTAGTCCGCACCGCTCGTCACGCGGTTCCGCCGAGCGAGCACGTGCTACGCGGAGAGCTCGGTGCGTCCCTTGCCACGGCGGGCGGCGAGGATCGCACGACCCGCGCGGGTGCGCATGCGAAGGCGGAAGCCGTGCTTCTTGGCCTTCTTGCGGTTGTTCGGCTGGAAGGTGCGCTTGCTCACGGTGAGTCTCCACTCAGGTTGGTCCACAGGGCCGACGAGTGCGGCTGGGAAGATGGGGCAGCCTCGAGGGGCTGGGTCAACTGCCTAAATCTACGGGCCGGGCGGCCTGCGGTCAAACCCGTGAGCGGGATCGTGATTATCCACACAGATCGGCCATCGGCCGGTATCGACATGCCGCCGTCGATAGGGTCGATTTGTCCTGATCTCCGACAGTGGCTACCGTGTGGCGTGGCCGCGACGCGTCGGGGATCGCCCGCGCCGTGCTGACGGCCCGTTCGCACACAGGGTGGATAACCCTGTGAGTAACTATGCTGTCCGCGGTCGCGGTACCCGGATGGTCCGCACCCTCGGAGCCTCCGGGGACGGACGCCGCACGCACGATCGCGACGCCCTTCCAGCGTCGACAGCAGTCCGCGCACCGCGTGGCGGCCCCGGCACCAGCCGTGGGACCGAGCCTGGTGACGGCAGATGGGGAAAC